>NZ_NPDU01000119.1 GCF_002811985.1 Leptospira adleri | reverse complement strand
CTTTTTTATTTCCGGTCCATTCTCTTTCTTTGAGTTTCGATTTCATCGGAAACGTTTCAAACCCGATTCTGTTGATCGGTTCTTCCCTTGGTTCCATAGAATGAGAAAACGAATCAAAGGAAACTCCGTTTCCTTGTTGTAATGAAAGAGTTTCCGAAAACGATCCATGATGTATCCCTTAAAACAAAAACAGACATCCGCCGTGAAATCAGGTTTTACTCAAATACATTATCGATTTTTAATATGGATCGGATTCATATCCTTTCTTTCGGCCTGCGCCGTCGGCGGGATCGAAAGGAACAATCCCATCATTAAAATTCCGAAAAAATCGGATGTGGAAATTCTTCGGATCAATTTGATCCATGGAAGAGCGGAATACCTATTTGGACTGAATGTTGGAATTTCGAACGAGGTAAGATCCAATCTTACCGGAATTCAAATTGGAATCCTAAACAAAGCAAATAACGGTACAATTCCGATTCAAATCGGAGTGTACAATCGTTTGGACGGCGTCGGTTACGCAATTCGAATGGGTGTAATGAATTCAGGCGGAAGATTTTCCATGTTGAATCCGGAAAAAAATATGCCGATTTATCTTTTAGGCGGATTTACGATCGGAGCATTGAACGTAGAATCCGACGGTGGATTCAATATCGGCATCGCCAATATATTTTCCGGAGGAGTAAATGTGGGCTTGTTCAATCTATTCGTCCAGGGTATTAATATTGGATTTTTCAATGATGCTTTTGGTACTTCGTTGAATATCGGCATTCTCAATTATTGCGAATTTGGACCGCTACCGGTAATGATCTTAGCAAACTATTGTTTTTTAAGTAGAGACTGATTGAAACGACAGAAAGCAACCTTGAAAATGAATATCAGACTAGGGCTGACTTCCATCCTTGCATTCGGTTGGATTCTTATTTGCAATTGCGGTGTGGCGTTGACTCCTCGTCTCACAGCAAAAGTCCCGGCAGATGCAAGGACAGAACTCGTAAGAATCAATCTATTCTACGGAGAAGCGGGAAACGTCTACGGATTGAATTTTGGACTCGCGAATATCGTTGAACACGATTTGATCGGTGCGCAGATCGGGATCATAAACGGAGCTACAAAGGCCTCGGGGATACAAATCGGTTTAGTCAACAATTCAACCCCCGCTTACGGACTTCTAAAAATAGGCGCTCTCAATTTGAACTTTTTTTTAGATTCGGGAAGGCGGTCCGTGGAAGAAAGCCCGGAAAGCAGAGATCGACGTATGAAAGGCGATGCCGGTCTTTCCATAGGGATCGCCAATATTGCAAGCGGAAGAATGAATATTGGATTTTTCAACTACGGCTATGGATGGAATCTCGGAGCGATCAATTGGAACGATGAGGGTTCGGCGGTATCGTTAGGCGTCATCAACTTGGGTGAAAAAGAAAATTTTCAGATCGGAATTCTAAACTTTTGCAAGGACGGTCCGATTCCCTTTATGATCGTCGTGAATTATTGTAACTCGAACTCGACAAGGGATTCGTTAAAAAGGGAAAAGCCTCGCGATTCGGAAATGAAATAAATTCTTATCGATCCGCGCCGCTTTTTACGGATTCGAAATCCATTTTGGTCTGAAATAATATTGACAACTTTTTTTTTTCGCCTCCAATTGCGTCTCACCTCCTAACCAAAATCATGAAAAATAAAATCAAACCCATCGCTTTGCTATTCTGGCTGCTTTTATGGGTGGCCGTATCCAACTGCGGCCTCGCACTGACTCCCCGCCTAACGACGAAAATACCGCCCAAGACTGAAACCGAATTCTTACGCCTCAACCTAATCTACGGAGAGGTCAAAACTCTCGCCGGAGTTAACGTGGGTTTGTTAAACGAAGTCCAGGAAAATCTGTATGGAGCGCAGCTCGGAATCGTTAATTTTTCAGAAGGAAAAACCTACGGCTTCCAAATAGCGGTGGTCAATGCCGCGAAAAATAAAGGTTTTGGAATCCAAGCCGGAATCGTAAACTCCACAAATGGAGATTCCAAGGGAATTCAAGCCGGAATCATCAACTTGGGAAGCGATAAACAAGGTTACGACCTGACAATCGGAGTCGGCAATTATAAAACGAGCGGACTTATGATCGGCGCAACGAATCTTTCGTCCCAAGGAATCAACATCGGAGCTTTAAACGAAAATTCCAGCGGTGTCAATCTCGGAGCTCTCAACATCCAGGGAAGCGGGGTTAACATCGGAATCTTCAACGGGGGAACCGGAGTCCATATCGGATTGATCAACTCGGCAGGCGAAGACGAGAACGAGGAACCTACGATGCAGTTTGGGCTTCTCAATTTTTGCGGAAAAGGAAGATTTCCGGTTATGATCGGATTCAACTATTGTAAATAATCATGAAACATAAGAATTTAATAAATTACTCTTTTATCATATTTCGACTGGGTTTTATTTCTGCGATCGCCCTAAACCTAAACTGCGGAATCGGCGGACTTAGAGGAGAAAAGTCCTTTGTGAGAACCCCTGCAAAAACGGAAACGGAACTAGTGAGAGTCAATCTCCTCTACGGAGAAGTGAAAAACCTCTACGGAGTCAATATCGGCGTTATCAACGCGGTCAAGGATCGCCTAATCGGTGTTCAAGTTGGTGGAGTCAATTTTTCGGACGGAAAAACTTACGGCGCTCAACTTTCCCTCTACAACGAGGCAAAAAACGGAGGATTTACCGTTCAAGCAGGCGGAATCAACAAAATCGAAGAGACCGGCGCGGGAGGACTCCAGGTGGGGCTTTATAACAAAGCGGTCAACGGCGGATATTTTATCACGGCGGGAATCTACAATAAAGGAAGCAGCGGTGCGACGATCGGTCTGATCAACAACGAAGGATTGGGAATCAACGTAGGCGGTTTTAATTACGGATACGGACTCAACCTCGGACTCGTCAATTCCGGAAAAGGACTCAGCATAGGAGCGATCAATATAGGTGAAGACGGAAATTTTCAGATCGGAGTTTTGAATTTCTGTTCGGAAGGCCCTTTCCCGATCATGATCGGAATCAATTACTGTTCAAAGCCTGCCTCACCGCAGCAAACAGAGCCAAAACCCGCAGAAACAAAAGTCGATAGGAAAGTAGCGCCGGCAAAATAAATGGCGGCGTGGCTCTGACGTCAAAGTTGAAATTGAAAATTCCTCCGAAAACTAAAACCGAAATTTTAAACACTACTTCAAAAATACGCAACAAGATAGACCAACCGGCTTTTGGTAGTCAGGCTCGCAATCAATAGTTGCAATCAATCGAAAACGATTGAATTTTCGATTGTGCGAGATTTCCTTTTTGATTCAAACCAAACAAAGAATTTAATTCACGGCAACGACTGATAAATCTTTTCCGCGTATCGATCGGTCATTCCGGCGACGTAGTCGCTGATCACTCTATATAAGGATTCTTCTTCGATTCTTTCCTTGTAGGTTTCCGGAATTTTTTCGGGATGTTTGAGAAAATAATCGAACAAGGATTCGATTACCTTCTTTCCGTAATCGCTCATCCTCACCAAATCTTCGTGACGATACAATCTTTCGTAGAGAAAAGATTTGAGTTCCCGAAACTTGAAGTTCACGTCTTCCGAAAAATTTGCGATTCTTATCCCTCTTTTCCAAATTTTTGCAAGGTCTTCTCCGGAGCTTACGCCGTTTGATTCCAATTGAAAGGAAATATTTTGGATCAGATCGGAAACCATCGCGTTTGTGAGATTTCGAATCGAGGTTCGAATTAATATTTTTTCCGCCGCTTCCGGATAACGCGCCTTACAATCTTGATAGACTTCCTTCCAAAAACGATTTTCGGATAAATCTCCCAGATGAAGATAACCCATTTCCCAACCGTCTTCGATATCGTGGCTCGTATAAGCGATCTCGTCGGAAAGATCGGCGATCATTCCTTCGAGAGAAGGTCCTTCTTCCTGTCTTGATAAAAACATTCCGGAATTTTCGTAGTCGGCTCCGTGTTTCATCAAACCTTTCAGAGTTTCTCTGCAAAGATTTAAGCCGGGAAAACCCGGATACTTTTTTTCGATCGCGGTCACGATTCTTAAAGATTGTTTGTTGTGTTCAAAGCCTCCGTGGTCTTTCATCAAACCCGAAAGTACATCCTGACCCGCGTGACCGAAGGGGGTGTGACCCAAATCGTGCGCGAGCGCGATCGTTTCGGAAAGATGAGAATTGAGACCCAGCGCGGAAGCGATCGTCCGAGAAAGCCCCGCGACTTCCAAAGTGTGAGTCATTCGATTTCTATAATTCTCCCCTACCGAAAAGATAAAAACCTGAGTTTTGTATTGGAGTCGTTTGAAAGCGCTGGAGTGAAGGACCCGGTCCCGATCCCTTTGAAACGGAAGCCGATAGGAATGTTCCTCTTCTTCGTAAACCCTTCCTCCGTTTTCGGCGCTGGATACTGCGTAAGGAGCGAGACCCGCTTCCTCTTTCTGGATCAATTCGTTTCTTGAATAATACACTATCCCAAAAATCGGTAACTTTTCTAAAAAAGTCTTCTTACTTTTTTTGTTTGTTTACTGCTATTTTAAAGGAGCCAGATTTTAATGTCTCTGAAATCCTAAAACCCAAGGCGTCACAAGTAGGAATGGAATTCTTAAATCTTCTCGTTCATATCTTCTCCGAATACGGATACATCGCCGTCTTTTTAGTATTGATTCTTTGCGGTTTCGGACTTCCCGTGCCTGAAGATATTTCCTTGGTTTCAGGGGGCGTGATCGCGGGCCTCGGAAAAGCGGATCCTCACTTTATGTTTTTGGTGGGAATGGCGGGAGTTCTCATCGGAGACGCTTCCGTTTTTTTACTCGGAAGAATTTATGGAATTCGAGTTTTACAGATTCCTATGATTTCGAGAATCGTAACTCCGGAACGTTTTGCCAAGGTCCAGGACAAGATCGGAAAATACGGAAACTGGGTCACGTTTATGGCACGTTTTATGCCCGGTCTTAGAATGCCGATCTATCTCACCGCTGGAACTTCGGATCGGATCTCTTTCTATCGTTTTGTCGCACTCGATTTTATGGCGGCGATCATTTCGGTTCCGGTCTGGGTTTACCTCGGTTACTTCGGAGCTCACAACTTTGACACCCTTCTTACCTGGGTGCACCAAGGCCAGCTAACGGTCTTCGGAATTTTGGGCGCTGCGATTCTTTTCTTCGGATTCACGTATTGGATTCGAAAGAAACGATCGGCGGCTCCCTAAGAATTTCTTTACATCTTTCCGCATTCGTCTATTGTTTGACCAGTTATGGACATTCTTGCGCAGCCGGTGCTTGTGCTGAATGCCGGTTACGTCCCCATCGGGATCCGGTCGGTCAAAGACGCCCTTATCCTTATCATTCTTGAAAAAGCTCAATTGATCAAGGATGATGAAAATCTTCTCATTCGCTCCGAAAAACTCAAATTCACGGCTCCTCGGATCATTCTTCTCAGAGATTACTTCAGAGTTCCTCCGAGAAAGGATCGGGTTTCCCGGGAAAATATCTTTCAAAGGGATAACTATCACTGCGTCTATTGTGGAAAGAAATTTCCCAGTTCAAAACTGACCTTGGATCACGTGATTCCTAGAAGCCGTTGGGAGGGAGTTCCCAAAAAAGAAAGGCCGAAAGATTTTAATTCTTGGGAGAATCTGGTCGCCGCGTGCAAACACTGCAATACAAGAAAAGGAAACAAACTTCTCTCCGAATTGAAGTGGAACCTTCCGGAAGAAAATCGGGTGACACCCAAGCTACGCTTTCCACTCTTCTCAATATCGGATCAGCAGGCGGAGAAGTTCGGCTGGCGGGAGTATATTTCTTTTTGAAACGTCTTTCTATTCTAGTTCTTCTTCCTGTGGTTTTCTTCTTTTACGGATGTCCCCACTATTCTACTACAAGACTGATTTCCACGCCTCCGACACTGATCAGCATCGTGCCGATCGCGACCGGTTACGAACTCAGAATGAGAGCGGGAAACCCGGAACTTCTTTTTAGCGGTTATCGACTCTTCGTAGGAAACACGGAAAACGATTCCCGCTTTCCGACCGATTTGAACGCAGGAGTTGATTGTGCGGGAGGAGTTCTCAATCTAATTCCGAACCAACCGCTCGAATATTCCATCGAACTCAGTCCAAACTCCGGTCCGCTCGCGACTCCGGCTACGGGTGAAAACGCAAATCGAATCTGCAAGATGAACGTAACCGTTACTTCGGGTCAATACCTCACTTTGCGTTCTCAGGTTCTTGTGGTCAGCATCACAAACGGAAGTACTTCCGGGTTTGTATTTTCGATGCCGTCCAACTCTCTCAAGGTTCCTTAAACCAGACTTCTATTTTTTGAAGCGTGTCTTTTGCGTCGGCAATCCAAATGCTCGTAGGAAAGGACCGGATCAATTCTTCAAAACCCGATTTCGAGATCTGCAAAGAATTCCTCAATTTCCGAAGAGCCGGATTCTCCTCTCCTTTTAAGAATATAGGATTTCCGTCCGTGATTCTGTAGTATTCGTGAACCGCAAAATCATAGTTCTCCCGCGCAAGTTTATAAACGTCGTAATCCGCTTTTTGAGAAAATGGATGCGAAGAAGAAATCACATTCTCTTTTTTTAATATTTCCTTTTCGAGGTAAGAATGCAGAACGTCCCTGTATTCGATCAATTTTTTGAATAGGGAATCGTTAGAAAATTCTCCGGTGTCGGGATGGTATTTTTTTGAAAGGAGATAGAAACGACTTTTGAGTTCTTCTTCCGTAAACCCCGGGCTCAAACCCAAAAACTCCAGGGCTCTTTCTAACAGGTCCCCGTTTTCCAATAGTCTTGTCTGAGATGGAGATGACGTTTGAGTTGAATCTGAACCTGAGCGACGTTCAATTCTTTTTGATATTCTTTTAGAATTTCCTTCATTCTTTCTTCCACTTGAGAATGGAGAAGTCTGGACTCTTCCAATTTTTGAAACAGAGTTTCCGTGATTTCGATAAGTTCTAAATTCTGCGGAACGCCCTCTTCCGATTTTTCAATCTTACGATCGAGGGAACAGAGTTTGTCCACGATTTTCAGATTGGAATCCTCGATCTTCGCGCCCGTCTCCCCGTCTCCAAAACCGAAAACTTCCAGTTGCCGTTTCTGATTTCGAATGAGCTCATCCAAGAGAAGAATTTTTTCTCCAAAGAGAACGGCAAGGCCTTGGGCGTTTTGTTTGAATTCGGCCGAGGACAACTTCTATCCTTGAATCGACAATCCGCTTCCGCGACTTCCCTGAAACGGGGCTGAAACGACGTTTGACTTTTCTTTTTTCTCGATTTCTTCCCAAGCCGATTTCAGATCTTCCATGTATTTGATAATTTCCTGAATGATCTCGGAATCTTTTTTCATATTCGCTTCGAGCAAACGTTTTTTGATATAAACGTAGATTCCTAAAAGGTTGTTCGCCACTTCCCCGCCTTGTTCCAAATTGAGAGCAAGCATGAGTTCGGTTACGATTTCCCCCGCTTTGAGGATATGATTGTTAACCACATCGTATTTTCTAGGAGTATTGTTCTCCAGAGCGATATTTAGAAAACGGATCGCCCCATCATAGAGCATGACGATGAGTTTTCCCTGGCTGACAGTCGAGATTTCGTTGGATTTATATTGTTCAACGGTCGCTGTGGATTTTCTGGCAAGTGACATGTATCTCTCCTGAAATACTCTTCGACAAAAACGGTTGCCTCCTTAATGCTGGGTCAGAACATTCTTACGGTTTCTCTCAAAACTTTTCACGCGTTTTTGAGTCGTCCAAACCGTATGGATTTTCAAATTCGAACCCAACTAGGCTTTTTGTCGAGCTATGTCCGATCACCGGTCAAATCCAAAGATTTGATTTTCCAAGGGACTCGACCTTGCAAACAAAGAACCTTTGTTTGGATTTCGATAACCCAAAGTCCAAGCCCTCCAAGGGGTGAAAAGACGAACAACCCTGATTTTACGCGGATAGAATTTCCTTGGCAAGTCTGTTTACAAAACCCAAAAAAAAGATCGTATTTTTAGCGTCGGGAAGAGGCTCCAATCTGAAAGCCGTTCTCGAAAATGTAAAAAAAGGCAAAATCGCCGGGACCGGAATTGCCCTTCTCACGGACAACC
>NZ_NPDU01000118.1 GCF_002811985.1 Leptospira adleri | reverse complement strand
GGAACTAAAAAGTATGTTGACATGGAGAAATTAAAAGAGTTAAAAACTTTAAAGCTCATGGCTTGATCGTGTGAGGAGAGCTCTTCTCAAGTTCTCATTTGTGCGAAACTTTAAGGACACTATCGCTTTGCCACTCGGTTTGCAGGACGCGCCTAAGGGCGCTCAAACCTCGCGCCAATTCTTCCGCGCGTTTAGACGCGCTCCAGAACCGCAAACGTCGAGGAGACTCTTTCGTTAGGCGACATTTGCCCAGCAATGACGGAAAAGGGGCGGGGACGAAACGGGGCAAAAGAGAAAATGCGGGGCTTGTTCTTCCGGACTAGACTTACTTGATTTCTGATCCAAAAATTGAGTAAGTGAAGGTTGTTTCTCCGTTTTGGCCTCTCTTTCCAGGAAAAACTTTAAAGTTCAAAAGTTGCTTTCATTGTAATGAAAAGTTTTCAAGCCCCAAGCAGTCCCCGCAATGCACCGTGATTCGGATTGGGCAAACGGTCGCCTAACTAACGCTTGCCGCTTCGTTCGACACTCACGGTTTCCCGTTCGGTCTCACTACGGTCTACGACACATCGCTTTGCTCACTGAACTAATTTGTAGTAAGGCGCATTTTTAGTAAAAGAAGTTCGCAACCCTTTCGCGCAGAAGCGCTCTGGGACGCGACGTCGGCAAGCTTCGGTCGTTATCTGCCATTTTTTAAGCCAATCGTAACCCAAGCAATATCAAATTATAAGTTATTAGGAATAAATCAAAATGGATATAAACAAGCATAATCTGAAAAATATTGAAGAACAGTTGAAGATACATGATGTTGAACATAATTATTCTTCATATTCAAAAAACGATTCCGCTTACGAAAAGGAATTCTTAATTGATCTAATCAAAATCAACGAAAAATCAGTATTAGGAATTGATATCTATCAATATTCACAATTTGAAGAGCCACAACAAAATTATATTCCAGTAATATTCAAATTATTAATGGAAGCAACAAATTTGAATATAGTAAAATACGACTATGTGCTATTTCAAAAATATATAGTAAATTCAAAACTGGAATTAAACTTTATCGACTCCGGTGATGGTGGATTCTACATATTTGACAATCCCTTGTTGTCGTTAGCATATGCAATTCATTTTCAAAATACATTGACTGGTTATAATACTTATCATTTTTACAGAAAACTTCGGCTTAGTGTGGGAGAAATTAATTTAAGATATTCCATAACGTATGACTCACTGTTTCAAATGGATAATAATTTTTATGGGGCTTCTATAATTAATAATGCACGAATTTTATCAAAGGATAAACTCAATAGGTGTCTTATCGATGATAAGACATACAATTGGTTTTTAAAATATTTCAATAGCATAGAACAACTAACAAACATCTCAGATATCGATTTACAGAAAGTCGAAGTGTTTAAAGATTATAATTTTAAAAATATCCGAAATATACAATTTTCAGCATTATCAAAAAATGGAGATGCTGGTGTTCAAATATACGGTATAAAGAATATTTATTCCCAGAAAGTAGGTGTAATAAAGTCTAAAAATCAATATTTTTCAATATATAATGTGTATGTTACGTTTATTTATGGCATACATAATGAGGAAGGAACTGAACATCAAAATATCACTTCAACATTGGGTAATTTAAACACATCAGGACTAAATGTTGAGTGAAAATGTTAAAAATTTAAAAACGGCAGATAACTTCGCTTTCTCGCTTCGTTCGCCATTCGCGGTTCCCGCTCAGGCTCACTTCGGCCTTCGGCACATTGCTCGATTTCGGTTCGCTTTGATGCTTAAAGATGAGCGAACCTCATCGTCCCTTCGCGCACAAGCGCTCGGGCCCGCAACGTCGAGAAACCTATTTCGTTAGACGGCATTGTGCAAAATCGCTTTAAAACAACATTCCATCCATATATCTGATTGACAGATATATCTGCCATTGAAATATATGCTTAATGATTCAATCTTTTGGAGATAAGGAAACTGAAAAGATCTTTAATCAAGAATTTTCAAGAAAAATCGCTCCTGACATCCAAAGTAGGGCATTAATTAAGTTATTACTATTGGAAAATGCAGAACGAGAGGAAGACTTACGAATTCCCCCTTCTAATAATTTTGAGCACTTAAAAGGTGACAAAAAAGAATTTTGTTCGATCAGAATTAACAGACAATGGAGGATAGTATTTCGCTTTTCTCAAGGTCATTGTTTTGACGTTTCAATCGTAGATTATCACTGAAGTGAGGTTAGTATGAAATCAAAAAGGATTCCAACTCCTACAATTTCTGAAATTTTAAGGGAAGAGTTTCTTGAACCATTAGAAATAACACCATATCGGTTAGCGAAAGAGTTACATGTTTCTACTTCTACAATTCTTGAAATTCTTCATGATAAAAGAAAAGTTACTGTTGATATGTCTTTAAGATTAGCTAAGTTTTTCGGGATGTCTGATAAATTTTGGATTAACTTGCAAAATGATTTAGAGATCAGAAAACAAAAAGAGAAGTTAAAAGAGAAATTACAAAGCATTCAGCCGTTGCAACAAGTTGGTTGAAATGCACAACGCCGTCTAACTTCGTCTCCTCGCTCCGTTCGGGATTGCTATTGCAACCCTCACTCCGGCTCCGCACATTGCTTTGTCACTTCGGTTCGCGGGACGCTCGCTAAGGCTCGCTCGAACCTCGTGCCAAGTCCGGCGCGCTTAGGCGCTTGGACACGCAACGTCGAGGAGACTCTTTCGTTATGCGCCATTCCGCTTCGCTTTAATTTGAGTTTGGGCGAGATTGGGGAAAAGAGAATTGCGCGTGGTTTCGCTTTTAGACTCAGCGCGCAATTTATAGCTTTTCTTGGCTCGCGGAACAGCGCATAACTAACGTTTGCCGCTGCGTTCGTCACTCGCGGGATTCGCTCGAACTCACTCCGGTCTTCGACACATCGCTTCGCGAACTTGACTAAGCAGTAATAGAAGAGATTTTTAGTAAAATTAAGTTCGCGACCCTTTCGCGCACAAGCGCTCGGGGACGCGACGTCGGCAAACTCTTGTCGTTATGCGCCATTCCGCTTCGCTTTAATTTGGGTTTAGGCGAGTTTGGGGAAAAGAGAATTGCGCGTGGATTCGCTTTTAGTCTTAGCGCGCAATTTATAGCTTTTTTTGGCTCGCGGAACAGCGCATAACTGCGGTTTCTCACTGCGCTTCGAGATTGCTATCGCAACTCTCGCTTGGCCTTCGGCACATTTGCTTTGTCACTCGGCTTGCGAGACGTTCGCTAAGGTTCGCTCAAACCTCGTTCCAATCCTTTCGCGCGTTTAGCGCGCTTCAGGACCGCAAACGTCGAGAAACCTGGATCGTTATGCGGCATGCTTATGAATTTATACAAGTATAGAAATCCAGATGAACTTACGAAGAAAATGATTAAAAATCACGAAATCTTTTTAAGTGATCCAATGTCTTTTAATGATCCTTTCGATTGCAAAAGCAACTTCTTCCTTTTCGGTGACTACACTAAATGGTACAATCTATACAAAAATACGGGTCGTAGTCATATTGTTGCTGATCTAAGCGCAAAAGAATATCAGAATAAAAATATTGAAGTTGATGAAGCAAAGCGCATTGAATTTGAAAACTCGCACCGAATCTGTTGTTTTTCAAAAGTAAATGATAGCATATTAATGTGGAGCCATTATGCAAAAAATCACCAAGGTGTTTGCTTAATATATAATACCTCACCTTATACTCATGAAAGTATTCGATCGATGAAGGTTGAAGAAAACCAATTGAATTTCGAAGAACAACATTTTAGAGAGAATCTAATTTTATTACCAGTGAAATATCGATACAAATTTCCAAAGGCATTTAACTACTTTTTAGTTGATGAGGATCCATTCGGAGTAGCAAAATATTTTTACACAAAACACAAGAATTGGCATTATGAGAAAGAATATCGAATCATTGTAAGAGATTCCCATTTAAAGAACAATTCTAATCTAATTAGCTTAAATAAACATGCTTTAAAAGGTATTATTTTTGGATTAAGAACATCAAAAGAATATATCGATGAGATCCAGAATTTATGTTTGAATGAATACATAAAATTAGGCTATAGCTTTAATTTATTTAAAGCTGTAGCAGATAAAAATAAATACCAAATTAACATTGAAAAAGTTCATTTTAATTAAAGTTCAATCGCACGCCGCATAACTTCGTCTCCTCGCTTCGTTCGGGATCGCTCATGCGACCCTCACTCCGACTCCGCACATTGCTTTGCCACTTCGGTTCGCTAGACGCGACTAAGGTCGCTCGAACCTCGTGCCAACCGCTTCACGCTCAAGCGTTCGCGGACGCAACGTCGAGGAGACTCTTTCGTTAGGCGAAATGGTCCCAATAAAATTGAATTAGATAACTTTATAGGAGAAATAATTGAAACTTTTAATAGATAAGCAAATTAACCCTGTTCAAAGTGAAGTACTGTCAAGGATTTCTGTTGTTAGGCCAATTTTAACAGGTATATTGATGGGTATAAAACAGGATATTGCAAACGAGTTAGGTGGATATGAAAATATCAAACTTAAAATGCTACCAAGATCATATAGGCCTGGCGATGGTGATATTGGAGTTTGTTTTGAGTGGGCAGTTCATGATGCGATTCGTAGAAAGGATCCAGCGGTAATCGAGAAATTAGCCGATGCTGCAAAAAAATGTAAATTACCAGGTGGTGAATATCGATCGATTCTTTTCGGCGTCGAAAAGAATGGAAAAAGTAGAATCATTGATACCGCAAAAGATATTTTAACTGATGAATCAAGAATATTAACAGGAGAAAGAGCGCAACCTTTGAAGCTTAAAGGCTACATGAATATGCTTTCCGCAGCCTTTAATAGGCCGGAAACAAGAGCCGCTCTCCCATATTCAATTAATGGTTTATGGAAAGCTGACTTGTTCTTTGGAACAACAGACAATGATAGATGGTTAGGTACGACATTAAAAATTAATAAAGCTCATTTAGAAGGAGCTAAAGGGTTAAGAATTGGAATAGTACCGAGTTCGCAAGGAAAGGCTGACAAAATTATTAAAGATGATAAAAAGAATTTAATCATATGTCCGCTACCATATGATGGAGCTTTTATGGAACTATTCTATACGGGTTGGAGGATAGTTCAGCAATTTATATCGGCCGATGCCATGCAGCCTAAGGAAGCAGCACTTCCTTCACCAGCAGATCGGCAGGTTGCAAAGGAACTTGAGATGCGAAGGGAATTTTCTGTTATGGAAGTAGTTCAAATTCTTGAAGCTCAATCACAGAGAGAATTATTAACCAGAATAGAGCAGGACACAACTTCGTTTATTGAAAAAGAAGGTGAATCTGTTTTAAATGATACTATAGTCGCGCCAGTAGCAATGAATATTTAATTTTAGGACCACTTCGCCTAACTGCGGCTTCTCGCGGCGCTTCGAGATTGCTATCGCAACTCTCGCTTGGCCTCCGACACATTTGCTTTGTCACTCGGCTTGTGATCGTTCGCTTATGGCTCACGCAAGCCTCGTTCCAATTCTTCCGCGTGCTTAGGCACGCTTCAGAACCGCAAACGTCGAGAAGCCTATTTCGTTAGACGCAAGCGCTATAAATGAACTTTGATTGTGATTCAATTGACTACAGATTTAAAGAGAATATAAGCTCTATAGTTGAAATATATGATAAATATTTAAAAGAACGAAATATTGAAAATCATGAATGGTCTATCAATAGTCCTGATTCAATTAAAAACGCCTTTATTTTAGACTTCCAATATAGACTTCAATCGATTTTTCTGCTTATTCAATCAATTGATGAAAATGAGCAGCAAGTTAAAATACTAATCTCATCAATTCATACGTTGAATAGATCTCTTTTAGAAAATTATATGACGTTTTCGTATATTTTTCTTGAAACTGCAAAATCATTAGATCTGCAAGATTTACGTCTGAAATTGTATTTACGTGACGGTTATATTACCAGGCAAAAATTTCCAATTGGTTCCGAACAAATGTGGATTAGGAATCATGAAAGCGGTTTGTTGATTATATTAGGAAGGCAAATTGATAATCTAATTGAAAAATTAAATATTCATAATCAAAAGAAAACACTCTTGAAAAAATGGAAACCACAGTATTCAGAATTGATCAAACGAATAGGTATAGGTAATTTTTGGGAGCAGATTTCTTATTCGTATTTATCGGCACATAGTCATTCACTCTTTCCAGGCTTAATTCAATTGATCGAAAATGAACGGGAATTTAATGGCCATTTTCTATTACGCAGCGCTTGCCAATTTACATCAATTATATCATCTCATTATTTAAATCGGTTAATTTCTATTCCAATTCATTTAAATCTAAAATTAACTGATAAACAGGAAAAGATATATTCTTTTTACTATACAATGAGTTGTCGATAAGTCGCGCCAGCAGTCTAACTGCGGCTTCTCGCGGCGCTTCGAGATTGCTTCGCAACTCTTGCTTGGCCTCCGGCACATTTGCTTTGTCACTCGGCTTGTGATCGTTCGCTAAGGCTCACTCAAGCCTTCGTGCCAATCCTTTCGCGCGTTTAGCGCGCTCCAGGAACGCAAACGTCGAGAAGCCTCTTTCGTTAAGCGACATTCGCCTAAGTGCATCCAGCTAAAAATGTTGCAGAGCAAAAGCGCGGGGAGGGATCAGTATTTCTCTTGGATCGAAGTTTTTTTGAAATCTTTTGACTTAGTTGTTGATTAAAGATTTTGATCGTAATGGGTTCACCCGAAGGTCTTTATTCGGTTTTGTCTCAATGAAGATGTTCTGGTAAATCAGTATTCTAATTATTTGCGCTTTTGCTCTGCTAATCAAGGGAGAAATTGGAATTTGCTTTTGCAGGCGAACGTCGCTTAACTACGGTTTTCCGCTTCGTTCGGGATTTGCTAATGCAAACCCTCACTCCGGGGCAAGCCACATCGCTTCGCTCACGGAGTTACATTGTAAAAGTAATGTATTTTAGTAAGAAACGTTTCGCGTCCCTTCGGGACCAGCGACGTCGGAAAACCTACATCGTTAGACGAACAGTGGCGAAAAGTTTGACCCATGAGAATTACACTATGGTTCCTATAGCAGGAAAAGAGAATTGGAAGGGTAAAATTGAGCTTGAAATCTAAATTGCTATAGTCTTTATATATTTCTATGTCATCATCAATTCAGACAATCGCGGATTTTCAGCAATTTATAACAACTTCTAAATTACTGTCTAAGTATCATCTTGAAAGAGTAGGGATTTTTGGCTCTTTTGCTAGGAAAGATTCTAATTTTCAGGACATTGATATTCTGGTGGACCAGGATATTGATTATAAGTCAGCTTTATTATTCAAAGCTGAGCTTGAAAAAAATATAGAGCGAAAAATTGATTTAGTGCTTAGCAAATATGCTAATCCGATAATTCTTCATAGAGCCCAAAAAGAAATGGTCTATGTTAAAGAATAGAAAAAACGATCTTTTGTATCTACTTAACATTATTGAATATATTGAGAAAATTCTCATTTATTCAAGGTTTGCAGAAAGTCCGGAAAAACTTTACGATTCTAACGATCAAATGAATTATAATGCAATTCTAAGTCTTCTTGCTCAAATAGGTGAAAATAGTAATAAGCTTAGTGATGAAACGAAAATAAAATATTCATATCCGTGGAAGGATATAATCGGGCTTAGAAATAGAATTGCTCATGATTATACTGGGATAAATATTTTTATTGTTTATGAAACGATTAAAAATTCTTTACCAGATTTTAAAAGTAAATCTATCCAGATTATTCGTGATGGATTGAAAGACTTTAGTTTCGATAACTCCGAGTTAGATTCAGCTAAAAATAGCAATTTTTACTCACATATAAACTTTATAGAATTTATTTCTTCTTAAATTCGCCACCGTCGTCTAACTTCGTCTCCTCGCTCCGTTCAGGATCGCTAATGCGACCTTCACTCCGGGCTAAAGCCACATTGCTTTGTCACTCGGTTCGCGAGCCGCGACGATAACGTCCAAAATATTTCGCAGATTTAAGAATGAATGAGAAGGCTCTCCTTGCCGATTGAGTTTGTAACGATCAAATTCAAAAAAAGGAGAACCCCCCAATGAGGGCAGAAGAAGAAAAAGCGCACCTGAAAGTAATTCAAGT
>NZ_NPDU01000117.1 GCF_002811985.1 Leptospira adleri | reverse complement strand
AGATATTCTCCTTTGAAAGCGATCGTTACTTCGTCTCCGGAATATTCAATGGATTTGTTGATGCTCGCTTCGGAAGCTCCGAGAGTCTGCGCAAAGAAGTTTAGATTGTTTTTTGTAAAAGTAAGTCTGACTTGTCTCGAAGGTTCTTCGGCGGCGGTCATAACTTGTCTCAGTGAAACTTGAAATTCTTCTTTGGAAATCGAAGTGGAGAATTTTGTGCTCTTTGGAATGACCTGTTCGTAATTCGGAAAATTTCCTTCGATCAACTTACACAAAAGTTCGATGTTATTGGCAGACGCATAAATCTGGCTGTCTATCAAACCGATACTACCCGTTTCCGAAGTGGCGATCATCTTTGAAATTTCGCGGATAGCCTTTGCAGGAACGATGATGGATTCTTTAAATTGCAACGGAGCGGGAAGCGTCCTTTCGATTTTACAAAGTCTTCTTCCGTCGGTCCCGACAAAAATCAACTTGGTCTCATTCGGAATCATATAAAGTCCGTTGAAAATAAATCTCTGATCCTCATGCGCGATCGCATAAGAAGTTTTACGAATCATGTCGTTTATCAACGTACTTGGAAAAGAGGAAACTTGAGAAGAATTCACTTTGGAAATAGTTTTGATTTCTTCCGCGTCCATCCCGGAAATTTTGGATTTGTAGTCATTTTTTCCGGAGGCGTCGGTAATGTATGCAATGGAAGATTCGCCGTCCGATTCTTCTAAGGATAGAACGGTTTCTTCAAAATTGATCGTTTTAAAAAAACTGGAAAGTTGTTTTGCCGGTAGGGAAATACTTCCGGGCTGAATGACATCCGCCGGAACGGAAGTTTTTATAGAGATCTCAAGATCCGTCGCTGAAAGAAATACCTCTTTCCCTTCGGCTTCTATTTTAAGATTTGATAATACAGATTTAATCTCTCTCGCAGAGATAACACCTTCGACCGCATGGATCGCTTTTAAGAATTCAGATGTGTTTACTTTGATTTTCAATTTAGGTCTCCTAATATCTTACTTAATTAAATAGATTCTTATTATTGTACAGTTGTAGGAGTAGTACCTGTAAATATGTACATAAAATCGTATTCCTATTGAATACTGAAATATGTCTCATTCTTTTTGAAAAGTGAATTTTCGTTTCTGACATAATTCTTCGTAAATTTCTTCTTCTGAAGCGACAGTAATTTTGCATTATGTCTTATTTACAGATTTATTGAATCCATTAAACAGGGAATTAAGAGTTAATGTACAGGTTATTTACAGTGTGAATAGCCTTGTACTGAAAGTTGTAAGTCTGAAATGTTTATTGAAGTCGATAGCGTGAACTGATCCGTTCCACTAAAAATCTCATCTCTTTGTTTTTTGAAAGGAGGTCTTCGGCTTTTCTAACCCCGTGAATTACGGTTGTATGCTGTGTTTGGAAGAGTCTGCCCACTTGAGATTTATTGACTTTGAAAACGTTATGCAGAAGATAAAAGCAGATGTGACGGGGAATGATGAGTTCTTTCTTTCTACTTTTTCCCATAATCTCGGAAGAGTTTAAACCGAATTCTTTTGCAACCGCTTCAATGATTCGATCGTGAGAAAATTCAACGTTCTTTTTACGATACAGACGATTCTTAACGATTTCCTTTACTTTTTCTAGGTTTAAGAACAGCAAAGAATATGATTTTTTATAAAGATAAATATCGTTGAGCGCTCCGAGGAGAAGTCTTGTATCTTCCTCGATTTGATCGGCAAGAAAATCAAGAATGTCTTCACTCAATCCTAAATCCATAATCTGAGAATGGTGGGCTACGATTCCTCTTCTGATCTCGCGGTCCGGATATTGAATGTCGGCCTGAACACCGGTAACAAATCTTGATTTCAGTCTTTCGTGAATGGGAAGTTCGGAACTGGGTCGGTCCGAGGCGATTACGATCTGCCTTTTTCTTTCAAAGAGAAAATTAAACAGAGCGAAAAATTCATCCTGCGTTTTTTCTGCGTTGGTGGAGAGAAGTTGGATATCGTCCACAAGAAGACAATTGTAGGATTGATATTTAATCTTAAAACTTTCGATGAGTTCTCGGGATTGAAGTGCGAAACGAAACTCGTTCATAAAAGAAGAGATGTCGACGTAACAAACTGTTTTCCAGGGATCTTTTTTCAAAAGTTCGGAACCGATCGCGTGAAGTAGATGCGTTTTTCCAACTCCGACGCTTCCGAATAAGTAAAGAGGATTTATCTCCGCGGGTTTTTTTACACATTCCTTTGCGGCCGTGTATGCAAGGCGGTTGCAATCGCCTACGATAAAAGATTCGAACGTGTAATCCGGATTGAATTGAAAATCTTTTTGGTCGAATGATTTTTCAATAATCGTCTGAAGAGGAGATGCCGGCTTAGATTCGATTAAAATCTCGACCGGAATTTTATCTCCGCATGCTTCTAAGATCGCACTTTCAATGATGCTTTGATATTTTCTTTCAACATGAGTTTTGATCGTCGCAGAAGGAGCTATGATCGTGCATTTTTCGGAGTTAAGAGTTTCTAATTTTAGGGTATCAATGAACCTTTCAAAGTATTGAGGAGATATTTTTTTGGATACTTCCTCTAAAATTTTATTCCAAACTAGGTTCAACTCTTCCTCCAAAGAAATAAAAACAAAAAATCTCACTTGAGAGATATTTTTACGAGTTTGATTCGGATCATTTTATCCAAATCGATTGAATAGGGCGATTTTTCACTTTTCCTCCGGAGTCCCGGAGCTCGATGAATGAGAATACACTATTTTTGAAAGAACTCTTGTACTCAAATGAAAATTCCGGAATCGGAAAGTTCTCCCGAAAAAAGGAAAGGTTTATGGATTGAATAATAAATTATGTCGCAAAAGTTATTTTGAGTCCAATTTAGGTTTCGCCTAACGTTCTTTTTGTTTATTTATAAGAATCTATATTCAAAATAATGAATGTCATTTAGAGAGAAAGGTGAAAAAAGAGTCTGGAAAGCGCCAGGGTTTCCAATCCGATGATCTTTTTATGAATTTCCGACTTGAATTGAAAGATCGCTTCGATCTTAGAGATATGATTTTCGTATCCGGTTCTTGTGTACTCGTAGATTAAAATAAGACTTACCAGTTCCAGAAATTCCTTATAAGAAAAATTTTCCTTCCATTCGGGATGTTCGTCTTTATAAGAATGAATCCATGATTCTAATTTTAGCAAATCAAGTTGTGTTTCGATTTTATCTTTGATTTTTTCCTGAACTAAATCGATTACATCCTTCGGACATTCGAAGGATAGCATACTTCCTCCTTGAAAAGGAAGGATCGGTAGATTGAATTGAGAATGAATTTTTTGAAGAACTTCCTGATTGAGATATTGGAATGGAACACAGATAGCTCTACTAACGATTGTTTCTTTCAGTTTATCTAAATTGTTAACGATGAATATGAATCTGGAAAACGGTGGTGATTCTTCCAAGGATTTTAAGAGTGCGGTTTCCGCTTCGTTTCCGATCAAAGAAGCATCAGGAAATACTATAAAACGAAACTTGGAAAGATGCGGTCTGTAATTGAGTCGTGAACGAATCAACCAGCGGATGGTGAATTCTTCCGGATTCTCCTCGCTTCCGATGGGAATGATCTTTCCGCTTTCTTCGGGAAAACGAATGTAATCCGGATGCGAATTGTGCATGAACGCTTTGCACGATGCACACGTTCCGCATGAAGTTCCTTCAAAACAAAGGACTTGTTTGATAAATCTTTCCGATGCGGATTCCTTTCCGGTCCCGTCGGGTCCGTGAAAAATCAATAACGGAGGAATCATTTCAGGTCTGGAAGAATATCTTTTTAGAAACGTAAGCGCGGTTTCTTGTCCTAAGATATCATCCAGATGAAACGTGGGAGAACTCATTTTATATCAATAAACCGGGGTCAACCAGTGTCTGTATTTTTCGTCTTTGTTGATCACAAGGTTAAAGAATAAACTCTGAATCTTTTTCGTGATCGGTCCCATCTCTCCGTTGCTTATTTTTCTATGATCGATTTCGGAAACCCATGCGATTTGAACTCCGGTCCCTGAGAAGAAAACTTCATCGGAAATATAAAGTTCGCTGCGAGATATATCTCTTTCAATGACTTCGATTCCGTCGTCCTTTGCAATCTGAAGAACGCTCCTTCTTGTGATTCCTTCCAACAAGGAAGAATTTACTCCGGGCGTGATGATCTTGCCGTCGCGAACGAGAAAGATATTTTCAGCTGAGCCTTCGCTTACGAATCCGCGAGCATCTAAGAAGATCGCTTCATCAAATCCGTTTTGTACGGCTTCCGATTTTGCGAGCGCTGAATTCACATAGCCGCCGGAAACTTTGGAAAGAGTCGGGATTACTGCGTCGTCAAATCTTCTCCAACTGGAAACCATAGTTTTCAATCCGCGCTTCGTATCTAAGTAATCATTCAATTGTAGAATGTAGATCGCAAGTTCGGTCGGGACGTCATGGAAACGTGGAGAGAGTTGTAATGCTGAAGTATAAACGAAAGGCCGAAGATAGATGTTCTCTTTGTACCCGCACTGACGAATCAGATCGATTGTTATGTCGCGCAATTCTTCTTTAGTTTTTTCCAACTTCAACTGCATGATTTTAGTCGAGTTGATAAGCCTTTGAAAATGGTCTAAGATACGAAATAGATAGATGTTATCCGTATCTTTGTCGTAGTAACCTCGAAGTCCGCCGAAGACGGTGGTTCCATATTGAAGGGCGTGCGTCTGGATGCTGATCTTAGCTTCGGATTCGGGAAGGATTTTTCCTTCAAAATAGGATAGTTTCTTGATGGATACTGCCATAGAACAGGAACCTGATAAGTGATATAATTCCATGAATCAATATGTCGGGTCTCTTGTCGATTGCATCTTGCAACAAAAGCGCTCGTTACTTGCGAAACATCCCATTCTTAAATTTATAATCTCTTTTCAGGAAGTTGAATCTCAATGCTTGAATCTAAGACCACATCCGTTTTTCCAAATCGTTTTGATTGTATCGTTGTCGGCGCAGGTCATGCGGGTTCCGAAGCCGCATACATTGCATCTAAAGGCGGCGCTAAAACTCTGCTCATCACGATGAACTTAGATACCATCGGTCAAATGTCATGCAACCCTGCGATCGGCGGCATTGCCAAAGGACACATGGTTCGAGAAGTTGACGCTCTTGGCGGACTTATGGGTAAAGTCATCGATCAAACTGGAATTCAATTTAAAATGCTCAACACTTCCAAGGGTCCGAGTGTTTGGGCTCCGAGGGCGCAGGCTGAAAAAAAAGAATACCAACTCAAAGTGAAACACACTCTTGAAGCGGAGAAGAATCTTTCGATTCGTCAAGACACGGTGGAAGAATTGTTAATCGAAAATGATTCGGTGATCGGTGTAAAAACCGGCAGAGGCTTTGAGATTTTTACAAACCATTTGATCTTAACGACGGGAACGTTTTTATCTTCGCTCGTTCATATCGGAACGTATCAAAATGAGAACGGAAGGATGTGCGAGCCGACTGTCAAAGGATTATCCAAATCGCTTGCCAAATACAATTTAAAGTTGGGAAGATTGAAGACCGGAACTCCTCCGCGGATTCATAAAAACTCAGTCGATCTCAGTGTGCTCGCAATTCAAGACGGCGATGCAACTCCTTCTCCGTTTTCTTTTTCCACCGATAGAATTACACGAAAGCAGATTCCATGTTATATCACTTATACCAATGCGGATACTCACAAGATTATTCATGAGAATTTGAATCTTTCTCCGATGTATTCCGGACAAATACAGAGTACGGGTCCGCGTTATTGTCCTTCAATTGAAGATAAGATCGTAAGATTTGCGGATCGAGAAAGGCATCAGGTCTTTTTAGAACCGGAAGGATATGAGACTGCGGAAATTTATCTCAACGGAGTTTCGACGAGTCTTCCGGAAGAAGTTCAATGGAAACTTGTGCGTTCTTTGAAAGGATTAGAGAATGCTGAAATTCTAAGGCCCGGTTATGCGATTGAATATGACTATGTGGATCCGACGGAATTAAAGCCGACTTTAGAAACTAAAAAGATCAAAGGTCTTTATCACGCCGGTCAAATCAACGGGACAACGGGTTATGAGGAAGCGGCAGCCCAAGGTTTGGTCGCTGCTTACAGCGTTCTTAATTCTTTAAGGAATCAACCTCCCCTCTTATTCAAAAGAAGTGAATCGTATATCGGTGTGTTGGTCGACGATCTCGTACATAAAGGTGTAGAGGATCCGTATAGAATGTTTACTTCACGAGCGGAACACAGACTTCTTTTGAGACAGGACAATGCCGATCTTCGACTGATGAAATATGGCTATGAACTTGGACTCGTTGATCAAACTTCCTTCGATCGAATGAATGAAAAGTACGAACGAGTCAGCGCCGTTCGTGAAAAAATTTATCAGATTCCTTTAAAACCTTCGGATGAATTTCAAAGTCTCCTGGATCAAAAGGGAATCTTGAACTATAAGTTCGGGATGAAGTTGGATTCTTTTTTGAAAAGACCCGAGATCAAAATTACGGATGTAGAATTTATGATCCCGGAAGTTCTATCTTGGTCTGAATTGGAGAAAAATATTCTCGAAATGGAAATCAAGTATGAAGGTTATATCAAAAGAGAATTGGAAACGATTCAATGGAAGAATAAGTATCTGGATCTCAGCATTCCGGAGGACCTGAGTTACGATACGATTTCCGGTTTAAAGAAAGAGGCGATCCAAAAATTAAAGACGCACAAGCCTATGACTCTTGAGAAAGCGGCACAGATTTCAGGAGTCGATCCAAGCGACATTGACCTTCTTCTCTATCATATCAAAGGAAGAAAAAAACAGGAAGCGGAGATGTCGTAAGTCCGAAAATTCTATTTTGTCGGAACTCCTAGCCTGCGTTTCACATGAAACGCTTTGAAAACCCGGTGTTTATCCGGGTTTTTTTATTTGGAGTGAACGGACGCAAAAAAAGACGTTTCGCTTTTTAACTATGCGCCGGTTCTTTCAGAAGAAAAATCCAATGACTTATTTTTCTAAAACGTTGGAGTTCCAACTTTTCAAAACTAAAGATTGAGATGATGCTTTGGATGCCGCGAGTCGGAAGTAAGAATTGAACTCAGAAAGAAGCAAATGGATATCGATAGCGTGAGTGAATTTTTAGATCATCTTTATGTTTTGCAGCTAGCGAAACGACGAATATTGAAGAGAAGTTCTTATTGAAAAAGAGTCCGGAGTTCCGACCTGAAAGAGGTTCGCTGTTGAAAAAAGGTAAGCGCATTCTTCGGTCCCGAATTAGTTTGATAAGTGATTTCATCCTTACTCAGGATGATTTCTATGATATTCGAAGCAAGAATTTTGAACGTTTTGATTTCTCGTAGCGCTTCCTGCAAAGAAACATTTAGAATTCGCGATTCTAACTTTTCACTTCATCTATCGAGAAGATCATTTAAGAATTCTGATCTTCAGCAAAATTACGCCTCTAATGTTTCGCAAAATACGCTGCATTTTTAACGATTATGTGGACGCCTTTCATTCGGCATTTTTCGAAATAGGTTTCGATTGCTTCTTAAACAATGGGTAGCTACAAGAAAATTCTCTTTGGACTGTTCACGCGAAACTCGTTAAAATTATAGGCATGCCTCGCACAAATTCAAATCTTCTTAGAATTTTAGCAAAAGGTGAAGAATCAAAATTCTTTCTCCGCTGAATATCAAGTTCCTTTCGTTCAAAAATACTTCCTCGAAAATCTAAGATTGTATCTTGAAGACGTCACCGTAGCTTCTTCAATCTTAAAACTCGATTGAGGTCTTGTTCCGAAAATCAAAAATTTTCCGCAAACCTCATTACAAGAATGAGCATTCCAACTTAAAATTCTATGATTGTCTCTAAGCGGTCATCGACTTGGATGTTCGAGTAGAGATTAAGGATGCAGAATTTGAGTTCGACGCAAAAGCTTTTCGTTTCATTGGTGGAGAAGACATTTGCATTCAGATAAAGAAAGATGACGAAAGGAAGGTCGGGACTGAAAAAGCCGGCGACTCAATCCTACTCTCTTAGTGCTCAGAAAAGATTATCTGTAAAAGAGTTCGTGGGTTTTGAGAAGTTCCCATTTGTTATTTTGTTTCACGTGAAACGTAAAGCTGGTAAGCTGAGCATTAGATCCGTAATGGAGCTGATTTTTTCGTTCCTGTTCTCCTTGGATATTGATCCTGCTGAGGAGATT
>NZ_NPDU01000116.1 GCF_002811985.1 Leptospira adleri | reverse complement strand
GTTCCGGACAGGAGGCATGGGCGGATCTTCTCTGGGTCGGTTTCGCAAATCTTGTGGGAGCCTTCTGGATGATACCGGAGAAAAAAACGGTTCTATATAAAACCGCGCTCACGCTTTTTTTGGGCACCGGGTTTATGTTTTACTTGCAGCTCGTTTTGATTCCTTCCGTAAATCTTCCCGATGTGCCTCTGACCGGAAGAATTCAGGAGAGTAAGAATCTTTGTATCGTCTCGGAAAATCCGTGGGTCGCTCTGACGTTCAAGAATGCGTTGCCTTCCGCGAACGTGGAACATTCGCTTCCGGGAGCGCAGATGAACTGTATGGACGGGAAGAGGGACGTCGTCGTTTATAGAACCAAAACGTCGCTTCCAACCGTATATGCTCCGGCGCAGTCCTGGTCGATTTGGAAACGGGATTTGGGAATTAAGGAAATTCTAATACACCAGGATTGGTATGATAGAATCCAACTCTACAGTTCGGAAACGATCCTTACCGAAAACTCGAAGTCGGTCAATCGATGAATTCCACGCTTAGGCATTTGGTCCGATACGCACCGGTCTATGTTTTACTGGTATTGATGATAGGGGTGATGATCCTTAAATACGGAAAGGCCATTCAAAAAAACGAATTCTATTCGGAAGAATCGAAGGAAGTGTGTCTAACGTATTGTACGAAATTGACGGGATGTGTGTCCGAACTGTTTCCCGGAATGGTCGTCAAAGAGCAAACCGCGAAAATCGAAAACTCGTGTCTTCGGGGCTGTAGAAAACACTTCGATAAGATGCAGGTTTGTCTTTCCGGAATCGAAACCGCGAGTTGCAAATCTCTGACCGGATGTCTGGAAACCGAGATTAAAAAATACTACTGAGCCTCTTCGTAGAATTTTTTGACTTTCGCCACGTATTTCTGAGTTTCTTTGTACGGAGGAATTCCGCCGTAACGATCGACGGCGCCCGGACCCGCGTTGTAAGCCGCAAGGGCGTGGTCTAAATTCTTATACTTGTTTAAGAGATCGCTCAGGAATTTTGTACCGCCTGCGACGTTTTCGGCAGGGTCGGAAGGATCGTCGACTCCGAGGAGATTCGCAGTGGAAGGCATGAGCTGCATCAAACCGATCGCACCTTTCGGAGAAACCGCATTCGTTTTGAAACCGGATTCCGCCTTGATGACGCTTTGAACAAGAGCCGGATCGAGATGATTCTTTTCCGATTCCTTGCGGATGATTTCGGCGAGAGTCGGTTCCACGCCTTTGAGTTCGCCTCGAACGTTCCTAATGGATTCTGATTCGGAAACCGGGTTTGTCTTTTCTTGTGCGGATTGGAGAATGGAATTAAAATCTTCGATCTGCGTTTTTTGAATCGGAGCGGGGGCTTCCCGGACAAACTGGCTCGGGAGGTTTTCGATCTCGCGGATTCGATTCAAAATGGATTGGACGGTGGGAAGTTCTTCGATCCTCATATTATGTCTCTCGGAAGAATTCTGAAAAAAGATGACCTTTTTTTCTTTTTGATGAAAATTCAAGGGATTCTTGATAATTTGAAAGCCTGGTAAATACTGCCGCTGTGATTGAAATCGCCATCACTTCCAGAATTTCGGCATTCCCCGTATTATACGCAAAGTCCCGAGGCTTTTTTGAAAAGGAAGGCCTTTCCGTTCAAGTGCGGATTCTCGAGAACTACGACGCAATATTAGCCTTTTTGAGTACCGGAAAGATCGAAGCGGGCGAAATTCCGTTTACGACTTGGTTGGATCTTCATCTTAAAAGAACGGCTCCGAACAAATCGATCTATCGAGGAATGATTCTCTCGAGAATGATTCATTCGTTTTATTCGAGATACAATTCCAGCACGGATTCGATTTTGGACAGTACTCCGTATTTGATTCCTGTTCTGCAAAATTCTTCTCTGGACAAGCTGCTCGCTCAGGAATTCTTAAAGTCGAGTAAGTTCCGAAAAAAAATCAGCTGCGCCTACGTCTCTTCGCGACCTTATCTTTTGGAATACGAATTCTCGCAGACGAATACGCTGGGATTGATCGGTTCCGTTCAGGAATCTCATTTCTTAAACAACGGATTCCGAATCTCGGACGGAAGGGATCTGCCGCCGTATCGCCTTCCGGTAAATATGCTCGCGTTCAGCGGAAAATTCGCAAAAACTTATCCGGATCGAATCGGTAAGATTCAAAGTGCGGTCTCCAGAGCGATTCAATCCTTGATCGAAAATACGAACGATTCGACGGAACACGCGATTCACGAAAGTGTTCCTGAGTTTAAGATAGAAGCGGAGCAGCTTCATTATTTTTTCAAACAGCCTTCGCAGGATCTGAAAGAGATGCTTTCTCCTTCCGCTGATCCGGAGGAGTTGGAATATCTCGGAAGAATTTTTTGGAGATCGATGGATCACCTTACGGAACCGCCTCCCGTTTTGATGGAAGCGCTCCAGATCGCAGCGAAGGAACCGATTCCCCAATATCCGGACGCTTTAAAGGCCCGAAAAACCGCTCTTATGGAAGAGCAGTTCAGCAATAAGAACGAATCGAGTCTTCTTTTACGCAAGGCCGGAGACAGAAGAGAACTCGGGGATCTGGTTACGGATCTTCAGAATCTCGTACTCAATATTTATAATTCTAAAAAGACGGCGAGGATGCCGATTCTTCCGCTCAAGGGAACCGCTTCGGCGATACGGACGGGGATAAATTCCATATTGGATTATCTTTTTCAGGAGATTAGAGCAAAAGAAATACATAATTTAGCGATCGATAATGTACTGATGATGCAGGGATTGGAGATGGACAAACGATCGATGGAGCTTCAGTTTTCCGAGGATCGTTTCAGTTATCTTTTCGAATTCTCTCCGATACCGGTTATATTATTGGACTCCATATCCGGAGCTTTGATCGGAGGAAATTATAACTTTCGAAGTTTGACCGGTTACAGCAAAGACAACGTCAACAATCTGACTCTTGAGGATTTGTTCCCCGGTTTGAGCGAGATGAGCGAGTGGTCTTCTCCCAATAAATCCGCGGAAACGATGTTGCGCGTGGATCAGGCTAAGATGAGGTTGAAAGACAAGTCCGAAATGCAGGTTTCGTTGAGTATCACCGCTTTGTTCGAGAGGGCGAGAAAAATCTATCAAGTCCATATCCTATTCGATTCGGATAAGAAGGAGACGGAGCAGGCGAAACACGAATTCATTTCGAATATAAGTCACGAGCTTCGTTCTCCGATGACGAATATTCAGGGATACTTCGAACTTTTAAGAAACGAACTGAATTCTTCTTTATCCAAAGATCAGAGCGGAATGTTGGACGTGATCGAAAAGAACATCAAACGATTGAATCATCTGATCGAGAATCTTTTGAAATTCGAAGAGGTGAGAGGGGACGATAACTCGGGTTTGGTGGAGAATTTCGATCCCGCTCTCGTGATCGAAGAAGTTGTTTATTCCAACGGGCCGTCCGCCAAAGAGAAAGGGTTGGAAATCGAAATAGGTCTATTGAAAAAGTTGAAAATTCGGGGAATCCGCTTCGAATTCTCGCAGGTGATTACGAATCTTTTTGTGAATGCGATCAAATATACGGAAAAGGGAAAGATAGAAATCAAGATGATTCAATCCGGAGCCGGAAAATTGGAGATCAACATCAAGGATACGGGAGTCGGAATCGATCCGAAATACATTGAAAAAGTATTCGAACGATTCTTTCGAATTCCGAACGATAGAAATAAACGAATCGGCGGAACCGGGCTCGGGCTTTCCATATCGAGAACCATTTTACATAAGATGAACGGCGAAATCACTCTGGAATCGAGAGTGAACGGCGGAAGTAATTTTAGAATTTTTTTACCGATACAAGAAGAATGAAAAAAAAATTAATCTATTCGGTCCTTGGAATCGTTATACTGTTTTTGATTTATCTCGTTTTTGATAACGGAGAAACCGGATTCTCCAGAGATAAAGAGAATGAGAAATTAAAGAGCGGATTGAGCCGCGCCACGGTCGACCAAGACGAGAATTCTCTTTTTGAGTCCGGTAACTTTTTGGATTTTTCAAGATCGGGAGTTACGGAGAATTCGAATGTGGACTCGGTTTCGAATGAGGGTTCTTCAGAAGAGGCCGCCGCCGAAGGCGGCGGTTATTCCAATCTTTCGCCCGAAGAAAGAGAAAGGTTGAGAAAGGAAGTGATTCGGAAGGTCAAACCGCTTGCGGATCGTTTTCCGGGAAACAGTATGATTCCTCGAGAACTGACAAGGGAAGAAGAGGAAAAGAGAAAAAGAGACGAAGAACGAATGTCGGAGATTCGGATCGCTTTATTAGAAGGGAGAGAAGTCGAAAAGCCTGAGATGAAATTCTATTTGGATTCTAAGATCAGAAGGTCCAACGATATGGAAGAAATCTTAGAATACAGTCTTAAATTTTTCAAAGAGTCTCAAAAGAATTTTCCGGATTCTTCCTTGAAGGTGATTCAAGAACGTTTGATTACGATTCAGAAAGGAAGAGAAGAATTGGTTCAGGCGAAGAAGAATCTCGATTCGCCGGAGTAATTTTTTCTCTTAGTCGCCATCCGCCGTGGATCGCAACTCGCTCGTATCGATTTTAAGTGCGGGCTGGATTTTTGGTCTAGGAAGGTTTCATCCAATACATTCCATAAAAAATCGGAAAAATTGGGTTCGGGGTGAACTCTAATTTTCTGAAAACCCTTTTGTTTTGCAGATCCAATTGCCAGATGAAGCTGTAAATCCTGTGAAACGTGGGACCTCCCGCATTCATCGTTTCCACAATAGAATCTCCTACTTCCAAAGATTCCAAAACCAGCATGTAATTAAAAAGAAGACACCGAGAAACGCCGTGACTCAACGCGAGCACTCCTAAAATATTCCACATTCCGGACTCGACTCTGAAATTGACCCGTTTCATTTTTCCTCGATCTTTCTGATAGAGAATTTTCCCGGCTTTCGAGTTCAAACGGGACGCACCTGCCAGAAATTTTCCGTATCTCCTCAGAAGCGACGGGAGTTTCTTTTTGAGGTCCTTTTGTTCTTTTGAATCGAGAGTAGAATAATAACTTTCCGGAATCAAAATTGTGACGACGTCGTTTTTGACTTCTGTAAGAGAGGATTCAATGAATTGGTCGGAGCGAATTGAAAGCATTTCCATACCTTTTACGGTTCCGCGCTTTGCTTTTCCGGACTCAAAAGCCGACCTAAAATCGAAATTTTTCAAAAAATAAAACCGGCTCAAAAAAATACATAGCGGACCAAAATCATCGAATCGCAAGAATACGATCCAAAAAGCAAAACTAAAAATTCAGATAAGAATGCGCGATACATTCGCGGAAAGCTATAAGAAGAATAACCGATTGAATCAAAGACAAAGAAGGAGGAGCAATCAACGCAAAATGTTACAATCAAAGCCAAAAACAAAAGAATAATCTAATTATTTAATATTCTTTTTCTTTTTTACGGCCGGTTTTTTCTTGGAAACCTTTTTAGATTTTTTCCGCGGTTTCTTCTCGGCGGCGGTACGTCCGGGAAGTTTCATTCCTGCAATCGTATAAGCTAACTCGATCAATTCTTCCAATCCCAAGACTCCCATGATATGAAGATTCTTCTCGAACCCGAGAGTTCTTAGAAACAAAAGAAGGTTCTGAACTCCGAAGGCCTGAATCAACCTCGGAATGTCTCCGACTCCTCTTTTGCGGATCCAAATCCCGGATTGCTCAGGAGTCAACTCCTGCACTACGGGGATTAGTTCCGTCGCTGGAATTTGCAAAGATAGTTCGATAAAGTTCTGCACTCCGACTTCTTTTAACAATGCAATCGACTTTGACGGACCGATATTTTTTAAAAGTTCTGCGGAAGATTCTTTTCCGGTTTTGAGAGCCATCTCGGCGATATCGGAAGCGGGCAGGGAAGTGGACAAAAGAACCAAGTCGTCCATCGGAATGCTATTTGCAAAATATGTAATATCTCCGGGCTTTACCGTGGACAAAAGTAAAACTAAAGTTTCTTCCGGAATTCGATTTAGGAATTCTACGATTGTCTTTTCGTCTAGGTTTTGGCTGATATAAAGAAGAGTTTTGTGATCCACTTTCTCGGAGAGAGAATATAATTTTTCATATCCAAGAGATCGAAACAGTTGAAAAGACTTTCCAGTTCCTAACTTATCTAAATATTCTAAGGCCTTCCCGATCTGATTGATCACTTTTTTCATCCAAACACATCCTCCAGGAGTCCGGATACAAGCCCAGTCAGCGGTTTTTGTTTGTGAATTGCAAGGATGTTTTCAGCCGTATTTTTAGAAACGTTATCCCGAAAACGAACGTATTCTTCTTCCGAGTAACCAAGAAATTCCTTTAGAGTCTCTCCTCTGTATTCGTTTAAGATAGAATCTCTTAAATTTTCGTAGAACTTTTCGGCGCTCTTTTCCAAAAGCGGATCTTTTGAGACCGCGTCCCTTAACTTCTCGAGATGTTTTCTTAGGTCCGTGGATTCCAGATGGCCCATTTCCGAAAATCCGGATTGAAAAAGAATCTTCAGCGTATTACGAATCAAAGTTTTTCCGGCTTCGCTTTCCGAGGAAGAATGAAGAATCTCCGCCATTCTTTCCGTAAAACCCGGAAGAAGAGTTCCTAAAAATCCGGAGATCTGTTTCTCAAAACCCGCGGCCTGAAAAACTCCCGCGAGCGGGTTTAGCTTTTTATTAAATTCTACTAATATCTTTTCCAATCCTTGCGAAAACATTTCCTGGATCGGAGACTGATTGAGAATTTTCATCAAAAAAATTTTCGAAGGAGCGGCGACCGTGCCGGTCGCCAATTCCAAAATCGCTTCCTGAGTTTCCAAACTCACAGCTTCTGAAACCGAGTTAAAAGGAAGCAAAGTCTGAACGTCCATTCCCTGCAGAATGATTCTTAACTTTTCCTCGGGAATTCGAATCCCTGCGATCGGTTCTAGAGAGATGGAAAGTCTTTCCGGCAAAAGTTCTTTCAAAGTGGAATCGAAAAGAAAGTCCAAACTTCTGTTTAAACTTTTTTGAACCTTATCGGTGTTTTCTATCCATTCCTTTGCCGCGGTTTGATATTCTTTTTTGGGCGCAAATAGACGTTTCCAAAATCCCATTCTAATTTGAGTTCCTTGATTAAGCGAGAGAAGGAAGAATTTTTTCCAACTCCGGTTTGTGATATGTCAGCTGATTGGCGTGATACAAAAGAATGTTCTTCTTCAACAGATTTCTAGTATCCCCTTCCTTTTGAAGCAGTTTGTCAGTTCCGGAAACGTTCCCGTTTCCGTCGAGTTTCAGGAGCTTATGATCCAATCCCTTTTTAAGAATGTTCTGAAACGCTTCTTCCAAGTGATCGGTGAATAATTTTCCCGAAATATGGATTCCTCTGGTTCTTTTTTTAAGTTCGTCACTCAAGGTTTGCAGACGTCTGAAAAGAATTTCTTTCCCCAAAGAAGAATCGGGTCTTAACTGCATTAGAATTGTGGAAAGTAGATTTCCCGGCGTGACCACGTAGTTTTTTCCCAGTCTTTCTTTTACGATGTTGGTCACCTCGTCGCTGCTCGCCTCTTCGGAGATGTCGAAATTCTCGCCGTAAGCGATATGAAGTTGGGCTTTTTTTGCGGAAATATAATCGTAAGTCAAAGTGAAGGAAATAAAGTGAACGTCCTTGATTTTAGTTCGAATATAGTAGACGCCCTTCTTGATCTGATTCAGATAACCGTCGTGATTGAACGTTCCTTCCGGAAACATAAACAAATTTCTTCCAGAACGGACCCTTTCGACCAGAGTGCTCCATTCCTGATCGACCATGTTTCGAAGTTCTCCGCTTTTGATCAGCTCTCTCGCGTTGTCGCGGAAAGGACGTTTCACCGGAAAACATCCGATATATCTTAAGAAAACCGGGATGACGTTCGTCTTGTCGATCAACCCGAAGATCAGTTTGAGAGTTCCTTTCGGACGAAATTCTTTTACTAAAAAATTCTTCCTTAAAATATCTTCTCTAGCCGGAATTGCGAACTTGATTTTGGGTTGGATCACTCTATGAACGGCGGACAACGCCGGAACGTCGCCTTCTTCCACGTGATTTCCTATGATCACAGTAGGATAATTGGCTTTGAGAATCCGATTGTGATTGGATTCTTCGAAGTATTCGTCTATCGAATCAAACATCAAACCCCGCGTTCTGTAAACAAGGGAGATGAGCCAGTCGTAAGTTTTGGTTGAATAGACGATCTGATTTGGATTTGAAATTGTAGAAGTAGCGGAGGACTCTTGCATGCGGCCCCTTTTTTGTTTTTTATCAATCGGTTGCGATACAAGTAACGCTAAGAAACAAAGAGTTTCTAGTCTACAACAATCCGGGGAATGGATTCTCCGATTCGAGTGGTGACTTCGTAGTTGATCGTATTCGTTTTATCCGCGATATCGTCCGCTGTGACCGTTTCTCCGTTGTCCCTGCCGATGACGGTGACTACGCTTCCGACTTCGGCTCCTGGAATATGAGTTACGTCGAGCATCGTCATGTTCATGCAGATTCTTCCGAGGATTTTCGCCCTTTTTCCTAGAACGAGCATGTCTCCGTTGCTCGATAGTTTTCGATCGATTCCTTCGTAATAACCGATCGGAACTACTGCGACTTTCGTCGGATAGGAAGTCTGAAACG
>NZ_NPDU01000115.1 GCF_002811985.1 Leptospira adleri | reverse complement strand
ATTTCCGAAGTCGTGTTAAAGACCGGAGTTCCGATCACTCAGATCTCCCAACATCTCGAAGAGGCTTCCGCGGCGGGAAAAACCAAAACACAACCGGACTTTCAGAAATACGGACTCGAGGTTGTGGACTTCTTCATTCAGTCGATCAATTTTGATCAAAACGATCCGAACTTCCAAAAGATTCAGAAAGTTCTCACCGATAAATTCGAAATCGAAACGATGGGGAATATGTATCAGCAAAAAAGAATGTTGGATATCGGGGAAGCAGCCGCAAACAATCCGGGAGGCGCGGCTGGAGAAGGTATGAGCGCCGGAATGGGACTCGGAATGGGGATGAATATGGCCGGAATGATGTCGAATATGATGAACCAAAATCAAAACCAGGCCGGAGCTAAACCGGCGGGAGAAGACGCGGCGACTCGGATCGGCAAATTAAAGTCTCTTCTCGACGGAGGTCTCATTACTCAGGAAGAATTTGATACCAAAAAAAAGGACATTTTGAATTCTATCTAAAATATGGTCTCCACTCTCACCCGATACAAAGCCGAATTTGAATGTATAAACGATTCCTGTAAAACTCGATACGATCTGAACGAGATCGTGTACGAGTGCAGAAAATGCGGAAGTCTTCTTCAAGTTTCCCACGACCTAGAAGCTCTGAAGACGGTATCGGGCGAGGAGTGGAAGCAAACCTTTGACTCCCGTTTTCGTTCGGTGAAGTTTCCGAATTCTTCCGGAATCTGGAACAAGAGAGAATGGGTTCTTCCGCACATCGAAGATAAGAATATCGTAACATCGGGAGAAGGGCTTTCGCATCTATTTCATTCCGAACGTTTGACCGCAGACTTGGGTCTCGGAAGTTTTTACGTTAAGCAATGCGGGATCTCGCACACCGGATCTTTCAAGGATCTCGGAATGACGGTCCTTTTATCCCAAGTAAAACAGATGATTGCGAACGGAGTTCCCATCAAGGCGGTGGCTTGCGCGAGTTCCGGAGATACTTCCGCCGCGCTTGCTTCTTACGCCGCAAAAGCTGGAATTCCTGCGATTATCTTTTTGCCAGCCGGAAAAGTATCACAGGCGCAACTCATTCAACCGGTATCTAACGGCGCGAAGGTGATCGCGTTGGATACGGACTTTGACGGATGTATGCAAATCGTCAAAGAAGTGACTCGCGAAGCGGGGATTTATCTTGCGAACTCTATGAATTCTCTTCGAATCGAAGGACAAAAAACCATTTCCGTCGAAATCACGCAGCAATTGGAATGGAAGGTTCCGGATTGGATCGTGATTCCCGGAGGAAATCTTGGAAACGTTTCGGCGCTCGGAGCGGGTTTCGAAATGATGCTTTCGCTCGGGCTGATCGACAAATTACCGAGAATCGTTTTAGCACAAGCGGAGCACGCAAACCCGTTGTATCTTTCGTATTTAAAGAATTTTGAAAGTTTCGAACCGATCTCCGCGAAGACGACGCTTGCTTCGGCGATTCAAATCGGAAACCCTGTTTCGATTCAAAAGGCGATCAAGACCCTGAAAAAGTTCAACGGAGTCGTGGAACAAGCGAGCGAAGCGGAACTTTCCGACGCGGCCGCGAAGGCGGATCTTTTCGGTTTGTACAATGATCCGCATACGGGCGTCGCTCTTGCCGCCTTAAACAAACTTTTGAAAAAGGGAACGATTGCAAAAGGGGAGAATGTGGTCGTAATCTCTACCGCGCACGGACTAAAATTCACCGAATTTAAGCTTAAATTCCATGCGGGCGAGATTGCAGGAACGGATTCTAGAATGGTGAATTCAATTCATAGAATCGAGCCAAAAGCAGAGAAAGTAATCGATTTGATTCGAAATTTGTTACGTTTGGGATAAAGCTCGTTTTAAAACGATTCTTAGATTTTTTTTAAGACTTTTTTTCTTAATTTTTTTTTTTTCGTCGAAAGTCAGAAGTTTTTCGTCTTATCTCTAATCCATGAGGGATTTTGACGATGTATCAGCAGACTTTCAGATGGAAGTCGATTCTGCAATTTCGAAAGAAGTTCCTATCTCTTTAATCACCTATGTGTTAACACCTAAGGGTGAGAAAAAACTCAAATATATCATTCAAGGAATTTTGACCCGTTACGATCGTTTGGATTTGACGGAGCTTCTTTATACTTCCTCCAAAGAGTTGATCGTTAATGCGACAAAAGCCGCCATCAAAAGGATTCTTTTTAAAGAATCGAAGTTGGACATCGAATCGATGGAAGACTATCAAAGAGGAATGGAATCGTTTCATAGCAGCCTCAGCGATAAAAAGTTCCCATTTTATAGGGAAAAAATGAAAGAACATGATCTTACTATAAAAGTAACATTCTTTTTTAATAAACATCGTATCATCTTAAAAATTCTTAATAATTTTCATTTAACGGATCAGGAAGAAAAGAGAGTGAGAGAGAAATTTAGAATCTCTCGAGACTTCGATAATCTTTTTGAGTTTTTTATGAAGTTCGGCGATTCAACGGAAGGCGCCGGGCTTGGAATTACGATGGTTGAAATTTTAGTTGCGCAGAGCGGATTTGACAGACACTTGTTTACGATTTACAGTAGAAAAGGTATTTCACAAACTGTTGCAAGAGTTGAAATTCCTCTAAGAGAGGATTACATTCCTAGGAGATCGAAATTCGGCAGAGGCCAAAATTTGATACCTAGTTTTGCAGAATGAGGATGAATGGAACCGAGTAATCAAGTTAATAAATTACAGGAGCAAGCGAACCTGATGAATCTCGCGCTTGAGTCTGTCGTTACGGAAGATCAAGCAGTCGAATTGATCCAAGGAAAGATTAGAGACGCTTTCCTATTAAAAATCAGAATCGATATTGAAAATAGAAGTGGTGCGGTCGTCGCGTTAGTAAGCAAATATAAAAATGAAGTAATAGAAATCTATTCTCTGTTTTCCAATTCTTCTTTGATTCGTAAAATTCGCAGTTTCGAGGATTCCGCCGCGTTCGCTTTGGATATGGTGGAAGCGGCGAAATCGGAACCGTTCGATCCCGGGCTTTCGGACAGCATCGGTCGTATCGTATATTCTAAACTAACAAAAGCGGTTTTAGATACTTCTTATCCGAACTGGGAAAGAAACGACGCTTCGAGTTTGGTTAATATTTTAGAAAATCAAATCAAAACATCATTAAAAGTGAATATAGTTAGAATCCAGGCGGACGTAGAATATATGTCGAGCTTGAAGTTCAGAGCTAAGAACGTGTTCACCGGAATCATTCCTGCCGTCAATCGTCCCGCCGAAGAACCCGCGCTCGGTCAAGTTCCGGAGAGTCAGGAAAAAACTCCGGTCCAAAGGCAAATTGAACAGTTTAAAAGACCTTTTGGAAGAGTGGTTCTTGCCAAGACGGTTCTTTCTCCGGTCGGAGGAATCGACTTTGACGATTTGAGTGAAGGAGATAAGCTCCTCTTTCAGTTGCCTATGGGAAGTATGGATGAAAAGGCGATGGCAAAGACCTTAGGCGGTTTCGACGAAGCCGGCAATCCTAAGAGTGTGGTCGGAGAATTTATCGGAATCGCCGCGGGCAAGGGAGAATATCATATTTTTGCGAAAGGACCTTCGGGTGTTCTGTTGCAGGCATTTGAAGAACGTCCCGTTCGACTTGCAAGACTGAAAGGAAAAACTTCCGGTTCCACTCCTGCGCCTGCCAAAGTAGAATCCGGTGGCGGCGGTTCTTTGGGGATGATCATCGTTGCCGGTGTTGTGATTGTTTTGGGCCTACTCGTATTTCTGATTATGAAATAAGCCGTCGATTCCTTAAAATGTGGGAGATCCTACATTTTAAGGGTCGTCGGTTCCGGTGACAACGCGCCGACTTGTTTGTCGGAGCAAATTTGCAAGAACTCCTCAAAACGTTTTTCAAGAAAACCTTCTGAGCTTACGGTTTTCTACCGCATCCCGCTTCGACGATCCCGTCTTTTTGAGAACATAGGAGTTCCTACATTTTCAAAAAAGATCAGCCGATCACAAGATTGACGAGTTTGCCGGGGACGTAGATTTCTTTGCGAATCGTTTTTCCCTCTAAAATACCCTGAATCTTTTCGAGATTCTTTGCCAAAGCGATCGCATCGGCTTGAGTCACTTCCTTGGGAGCTTTGAACTCGTCTCTTAGTTTTCCGTTCACTTGGACAACGATTAGAATTTCGGATTCGACCAAGTATTGAGCGTCCGCTTCCGGAAACGGTTCGTGAGATAAGGATTCTTTTTTTCCGGCGCGCTTCCAAAGTTCTTCGGCGATATGAGGAGCAAAAGGAGCGATCAAAAGAATGAAAGGTTCCAATATTTTTTTCGGTCTTCTTTCCAAGGGCGTGAATTCGTTTACGAAGATCATCAACTGTGAAATCGCCGTATTGAATGAAAAGTTAGGAATGTCTTCGGAAACTTTCTGAATCGTTTTATGAAGAATTTTCAATTCTTCCGGTGTGGGTTCCACGTCGTCGATGTGAAAGGATTCGTCCGCGCCGCCGTGAAACAATCTCCAGATTCTATTTAAGAATCGAAAAACGCCTTCGACGCCGCGCGTGCTCCAAGGTTTGACCATCTCCAAAGGACCCATGAACATTTCAAAAAGTCGAAGGCTGTCCGCTCCGTATTCTTTGATCACGTCGTCCGGATTGACCACGTTTCCGAGCGATTTGGACATCTTGCGTTTGTCTTCCCCGAGAATCAATCCTTGGTGAACCAGTTTTCCGAACGGCTCTTTCGTCGAGACAACTCCGATATCGTATAAGAATTTATGCCAGAATCTTGAATAGAGAAGGTGAAGGACCGCGTGTTCGGAGCCTCCGACATACATATCGACCGGCATCCATTTTTTTTCCAATTCCGGATCACAGAAGAATTTACCGTTTTTAGGATCGATGTAACGAAGATAATACCAACAGGAACCGGCCCACTGCGGCATCGTATTTGTTTCTCTTGTTCCGATTTCTCCGGTAACCGGATCCTTATAGCTCAACCATTCTTTTGCAAGAGCGAGAGGGGATTCTCCCGTTCCGGAAGGTTTAAATTCGGGTAAATTAGGAAGTACTAATGGAAGCTCCGACTCCGGAATCGCTTTCGTGACTCCGGAAGGATAATGAACCAATGGAATCGGTTCTCCCCAATATCTTTGTCTCGCGAAAAGCCAGTCTCTGAGTTTGAACTGAATTTTTTTCTTTCCGATCTGTTTGGATTCTGCCCAAGAAATGATCTTGGAAGAAGCCGAAACATAATCCAGTCCGTCGATGGAAATTTCCGTCGAGGACGAATTGATACAAACGGAAGTTTTAGAATCGAAGGACGCCTCTTCGGAGATTTCACCTTCGATTACCGGAATGATTTTGAGATGGAAGGCTTTGGCAAATTCGAAGTCTCTTTGATCGTGAGCCGGAACGGCCATGATCGCGCCGGTTCCGTATCCGTATAACACGTAGTCGCTGATCCACACCGGAATTTCTTTCGTAGGGTCGGCAGGGTTGATCACAAAAGCGCCGGTAAAAATTCCGGTCTTTTCTTTGCTCAACTCGGTTCGATCCAAGTCGCTTTTGAGAGCGGAGGCTTTTTGGTATTCTTCTACTTTTTGTTTTTGTTCGGGCGTTGTAATCGAAGCCACGATCGGATGTTCCGGAGCTACGACCATATAAGTCACTCCGAAGATCGTATCCGGTCTTGTGGTAAAAATTCGAATTCCATCGAGATCGCCGATCGCTTTTTTTAAAGGAAACGTAATCTCCAAACCTTCGCTCTTGCCGATCCAGTTTTTTTGCATCTCAAGCGTGGAAGTTGGCCACTGCACGAGCGTAAGGTCTTCTAAAAGGCGATCCGCGTAGGCGGTGATTCTCATCATATACTGACGCATCGGTTTACGAACGACTTCGTATCCCTTTTCCACCCATTCTTCCACTTCTTCGTTTGCGAGAACGGTCCCCAGGCCCTCGCACCAGTTTACGGGGATTTCGGCTTGATAAACGAGTCGGAAGTCCGAAAGAATTTTCTCTTTTTGCGCCGGAGTCGATTGGTTCCATTCCTCCACGCTGAATTGTTTATAGTCTAATCCTTGAGAACCTCGTTTGGAGAATCTTTCGACGAGATCGTCGATAGAATTTGCTTTTTTGAGTTCCGGGTTGTACCAAGATTTATAAAGCTGAAGAAAAATCCACTGTGTGAATTGATAGTAGTCGGGATCGGTCGTCGAAAGTTCGCGGGACCAGTCGTAAGAAAGGCCGATCATTTTGATCTGTCTTCGAAAATTGTCGATGTTGTTCTTTGTGGTAGTCGCGGGATGAACTCCGGTCTGCATCGCATAACGTTCTGCAGGGAGTCCGAACGCATCCCAACCCATGGGATGTAAAACTTCAAAACCTTTCATTCTTTTGAAACGGGAAAGAATGTCGGTTGCGGTGTATCCTTCCGGGTGACCTACGTGAAGTCCTGCTCCGGACGGATAGGGAAACATATCCAAGCAGTAGAATTTTGGTTTAGAAGAGCGAATATTTGTCTGAAAGCTATTGTTTTCTTCCCAAAAATTTTGCCAAAACGATTCTACTTCCTGAAACGGATATTGCATTTGGATCCTTATTTTCTTACTGAGTCAATTACCTTGATCAATCTTTGAAACGTTTTACTCAAACAGGATTTACAAAGATCGTATTGATAGAGTTGAGTGACCTTCGATCTGCATCCCGTGCAGATCAAGAGATGATTCCCTTTCGCTTCTGTTTGTTTTTCTTCAAGTAACTGCATTTTGCTCCCAGACTTATTCATGCTGATTTGTTTATTTACAGAGTGTCAATAAATCGGGAAAGAAACGTGATCCAACAACATCCCTTCCCGGCCGATCGGAGATTACGTTATAAAAACCAGGTAGTTTAGAGTCAAAAAAAATTAGCGAACACTCATCAGAAATAAGTGGAATTTTTTTTAAAAAAATTGAGATCTTTTGTTTTATGTGGAATGCTTTTTTAAATGCATGTTTCCAATGTATGAAAGCCGATTGAATGGAAATATATTTCTTTCAAGAGCCAGACAAGGATGGTGCCGCGTTTGCTACAGGTAAAAAATCTCAATAAGTCCTATTCAGTTTCCGGAAAAAAACTCGAAGTACTAAAAGACATCTCTTTTCAGATCGAAGAAGGAGAATTCATCGCTATTATAGGGCCTTCCGGCTCCGGAAAATCCACATTGCTCGCTATTTCAGCAGGTTTGGATCGTCCGGACGAGGGAGAAGTGATCTTGGACGGAATTCCTCTTTTGGAAAAACGGGAAGACGAACTTGCAAAACTGAGAGGAGAAAAAATCGGATTTATTTTTCAAAATTTTCAGCTGATCAAATCGCTCAATGCGTTGGAAAATGTCTCCTTACCTCTTGTTTTAAATTCAAAATTCACAACCGCTCAAATAAGGGATCAAGCGTTCTTATGGTTGGAAAAAGTTTCCATGAAGGAAAGAGCTTCTAATTTTCCCGGACAACTTTCGGGAGGAGAAGAACAAAGAATTGCGATCGCAAGATCGTTCATTCACAATCCGAAAATATTATTCGCGGACGAACCGACTGCGAATTTGGATAAGAAGAACGGCGTGATGGTGATGAATCTTCTCGCAGAGTTGAATCAAAAAACTTCCTCCACGTTGATCGTCGTTACACACGATCATTCCGTCGCCGATCTCGCGGATCGCGTGCTCGAAATGAGCGATGGAAAAATCATTCGAGAAATTCAGGGTAAGAAGAATCGGTTTCAAAAGAACGTGTCCGTGAAACCTGTGAACTCCGTAAAGGCCGCGAAGAAAAAGGTTTCAAAGAAAAAAAGATGAAACTGAAATTATTGATTCATTCGATCCTTCGGGATTTTCGTTCCAGAAAAAGTTCCGCGTTGCAGATTGTATTGGCGATTGCGATCGGGACCGGCTCTGTTACGGCGATTCATGCTTATAGAGAAGAATTGAGCCGGTCCATCCTAAAGGAAGCCCGCAACTTGATGGGGTCCGATCTCTTGATTCAAACTTCTTCTCCGATCACCTCGGAGCAAAAAGAATTTATGTCCCGAAGTCTTCCAAAGGGATCGGAAACCTCGGAACTCGTACAATTCGCTTCCATGCTTCGAAATACGGAGAACGACGAAACCACACTTTCTCTGATCAAAACGATGAAGGGAAAATTTCCTTATTACGGAGAAATTCTAACCGAACCGCCGGGTGCGTACCGCAAACTCAAGGAAGGAGAAATTTTACTCGAAGAAAGTCTGATCAAAAATTTAAAGCTGAAAATCGGTTCCTCCGTATCTCTCGGCGATGGAAATTTTATATTAAAGGGAAAGGTTCTCAAAGAACCCGGAATCGCGGGAAGTTTTCTTTCTATGGCTCCGACTTCTATCATTACTTCTTCGTCGTTGGCTTCGACGGGTTTGGAACAAAGAGGTTCTCGGATCAGTTATTTGATTCCGATCAAACTCAAGGATCCGAGCGTCGCGAGCAAATACAAAGAACTTCATTTTAAAGAGTATATTCAAAAAGACTTAACTCTTTACGATTCAACGGAGACTAATTCCGGTTCTCGAAAGTTCTTAACGAACACGTTGGATTTTTTCAGTTTATTGGGTTTGTCCGCGTTCTTTTTGGGGGGAATTTCGATTCTTCTTGCGAGTCGTGCTGGAATTAGAGAAAAGTCGGGCGCCCTCGCAGTATTAAAATGTCTCGGCGCCCGACCTCGGACGGTAAGTTTTATCGTTTTAGGAGAATTGTTATTTTTCTCTTTGATCGGATCCATTCTGGGAATTGCATTGGGAAATATCTTATTAGGTTGGATTCCGGATCTTGCAGGAGAAGATATTCTCGGATTTAGACCGACGATCGGATGGTCTTCCTTTTTTTGGGGATTATTGATCGGAATTTTAATTCCGTTCTTTTCTTCCATCGAGTCTCTTGTGGAAATCAGAACTCTCAAACCCATTCTGGCGCTAAAGGAA
>NZ_NPDU01000114.1 GCF_002811985.1 Leptospira adleri | reverse complement strand
ATTAGTTATTTTTGTTGATGTTGACCAAAGGAAAGATAGTTACAAGTAAAATGCGGTCGCATCGCCTAACTTCGGCTTCTCGCGGCGCTTCGAGATTGCTCCGCAACTCTCGCTTGGCCTTCGGCACATTTGCTTTGTCACTCGACTTGCAAGACGTTCGCTAAGGCTCACTCAAGTCTCGCGCCAATTCTTCCGCGTGCTTAGGCACGCTTCAGAACCGCAAACGTCGAGAAGCCTATTTCGTTAGGCGACATCTTGAATAATGATACAAATCCAGAAAATTAGCTCATTACCAGAAGTTATAAACTATTTCAGTCCAGTATCTGATTGGTTAAAAAAATTTGGATATGGACTTGAACATTATATTCAAGGACACAATGGTTGGATATATAGAGGTCAACGGGATAACACTTGGGGATTAATTCCAAAGGCGTTTAGAGACGGTGAACTAAATAAATTTATTAGATGGTATCAAGAAAAAGATTCATTGTTTCCTCAACACGCGCAGGCGAATCGTTTGGTTGCTGAATTTGGCGCAATGAAGAATTATCTGGAAATCTGTGACCGGAATGGTTTAGAAGTTAATTTAACTTATGAATTGCGTAAGGAATTTAACAAATTCATCGATGAAATAAACGATGCTATAAAAAATAAAAAGGAATTCATATTTCCGATTCATTTTGCGGAAGTTTTTACCTTAGCTCAACACCACGGCGTTCCCACTAGATTTCTAGATTGGACATTTGATCCGCTTAACGCACTTTTTCTTTCGGCATTTGATTATTATAATAATGTGACTTTATTAGGGAAATCAAAGGAAACTGATGAAATATCCGTTTTCGCATTTAAGTCGGATGACGTTTTTCAACATTCGGATATCACAGATGAGCTTCAATTAGTACCTGCTTCATACTCATATAATACATATTTAAAGAACCAAGCTGGGATTTTTACCGTTGATTTGAAGCAACATCAAAAAGCCGAAGATGAAATTGATCAAATCAAAACAATTGAAAGGATGTGGAATAGTCGATCTTATAATAATCACTCATTACCTTTGCTAAGATTTGATATTCCAGGCGCACATGTAAAGGGGCTATTAAAAATAATGTATAGTTCCGGATACTCATTAACTAAATTAATGCCAATTCATGATAATGCTTCGAGGGATGCGGCGATATTTCGAGATCTTTTCGGTTAATACAAGACGTCGCCTAACTTCGGCTTCTCGCGGCGCTTCGAGATCGCTTCGCAACTCTTGCTTGGCCTTCGGCACATTTGCTTTGTCACTCGGTTTGTGATCGCTCACTAAGGTTCGCTCAAACCTCGTTCCAATCCTTTCGCGCGTTTAGCGCGCTCCAGGACCGCAAACGTCGAGAAGCCTATTTCGTTAGACGGCATTTCGTGGGTTTTCTTTTATTTAAGTAAAAATTCAATTTATTTGGTTGACATTGTCAATTTAATAAATATAATGAAGTTGGATGGAGAAAAAGATATGCCATTATTCTTTAAAATTAGTTAAAAAACTGATTTCAGAGAATAAATATATAATTACGCGAAATGCACAAAAAACTGCTTTTGAGCGTTTTGGGTTTTCTGAAGAAGAGATTCTAAAAGAAATAATTGAATTAGAATCAATGTATTTTTATAAATCCATGACTTCTCACAATGATCATAGGCTTTGGCAGGATGTTTATAAAAAAGAAATTATTAATATTAAAGCATATATCAAAATTCAAATCGTAAATCAAAACACGGTTATTATTTCATTCAAAGGAGCTGAGGATTTATGAAGGATAAAAAATGGATTAATTGCCCTTCCTGTGGCGCTGAAGAAAGTATGATTTTCAAATCTGACGTTACAGAAAATTATTCAGTTAAGGATTATGGTTCGATTAAAATTACTGGGTTAGACGGATATTTTTGTAAAGTGTGTAAGGATGGAATCTTTACAAGAAGATCACAGAACCACATTAATTCTGCTATTGCTGAATTCAAGGCTAAGAAAGATGCAGAAGTCACCGTTGCTGCAGATTTAATAAGCGTTGATCAAATGGCAAAACGATTGAAATTAAGTAGACAGTCGATTCATAAAATGATGAACGATGGTAAAATAAGGTACGTATTCGTTGGTGATATTCGTTTACCCCTTAAAAAACAAAGTTTAGCCCATAAATAGAGAATGGATAAACGTCTACGAAACGCCGTCTAACTTCGGCTTCTCGCGGCGCTTCGGGATTGTTTCACAACCCTCGCTTGGCCTTCGGCACATTTGCTTTGTCACTCGGTTTGCGAGACGCTCACTAAGGTTCGCTCAAACCTCGCGCCAATTCTTTCGCACGCTTAAGCGTGCTGCAGAACCGCAAACGTCGAGAAGCCTATTTCGTTATGCGACAGGGCCGAAAATTTAATGTATGAGCCAAAGACATCATTTTGTTCCAAAAATTTTAATTAATGGCTTCTTGGATCCAGCTTCCATCGATGAATTAGGTAGAAATCCGTTCACTTGGATTTATGAAAAAGAGAAAAAAGTTAGTAAGAAAAAATCTCCAGATAATATTTTATGGGAAAGAAATTTATATACGCAATATGATGAAAGAAACAACGAAAATCATTCATTAGAACAATTCTTTTCGCAAAAATTAGAATATCCATTTGCTCAATTTAAAAAAGATCATGAAAATAGTCTTTTAAGTATGGATCGATCCGCATTAGAAAAAAGCAATTTTAGTCATCTAAGGATGTTCTTTGTAGCTTTTATTTTTTGGCACTGGAAAAGATCATTTAAATTTATTAGTCGAGTTAAAGAATCTTATAAACAAGAGTTACTTAAAAATGACGGAGCCGAAATTTTAGTTGATTATATTGATTCAAAGGCAATGCAAAACGATATTTTAGATACTTTAATAAATATCGGTAATCTATATGAAAATCAGAATGCGATGCGAATTCTTGCGAAGCGGAATATCATTTTCACAGTGATAACAAACGAAAAGTCATCATTTATTAACTCAGATAACCCAGTTTTAAGGACAAACGCTACAGGGCCAAATGGATTTAGTTATCCAAGCACAGAAGTATCGATGCCATTAACCTCTAAAATTGCTATTTCATTGATTGGAGAAAATCAAAAGATCCAATTTCGAGCGTTGCACGACAGAAAAGAAATTAGAAGAATTAATCAATCATTCGCGATGAATGCAGATAAATATATTTTTGGTAGAAATAAAGAATTAATCGATAGTTTGTCAAAGTATATAGGAGAGGGCGGCCCCATCGCATAACTTCGTCTCCTCGCTCCGTTCGAGATCGCTCATGCGACTCTCACTCCGGCTTCGCACATTTGCTTTGTCACTTCGGTTCGCGAGACGTTCGCTAAGGCTCACTCGAACCTCGTGCCAATTCTTTCGCGCGTTTGGCGCGCTGCAGAACCGCAAACGTCGAGGAGACTCTTTCGTTATGCGAAATGCATGAGGTTCTATGCAACGAGATCAAGAATTTATAAATGCAATTATAAAGAATAATTTCAAAAAGAAATTATACCATTACACAACAAACGAAGGATTGTTGGGCATTGCTAAAAATAAAAACCTACATTTAACTGAATATCAATTTCTAAATGATAAGGATGAAATTGCCTATGGAAGTTCTGTCGCACGACAAGAGACAATGAATTCATTAATTGAGTTATATGATTTAGCCATTGCTGAGAAAGATTACAATAGGAAAGACATACCGTTTCTTAAAAAAATTTTGGAACGATTGAAACAAAATGAAGATAATGCAAAATTAGGCAAAATATTTATAACATGCTTTAGTGAAAGCGGTGATAGCTTGAGCCAATGGAAAGGATACTCCAATTTCGGAGAAGGATTTTCAATAGGCTTTAATATGGAAAAATTAATTGATGAGAATAATGATAATTTAGTATTTTCTAGAGTTATATATAGGAAAAAGGAACAATATTCTATAATAAAAAAATTTTTAAAGTTATTTGTTCATTTATCAAAGGATGAGATCAATTCCGAGAAATTAATTTTTCATAGTGCAAGATTGCTATTTATTATTTCCTGCTTTTTCAAGTCAGCCGCTTTTTCAGAAGAAAAAGAATGGAGGCTTTTGTATTTTAACGATTTTTTAGAAAAAAGTAATTTGGACTGTAAACCTGGGCGATTTGGGATTCACTTATTTTATAATTACTGGTTTGATATTGAATCAGTAACTGAGGTTTTCATAGGCCCTAAGTATGAATTTGTTGAAAACTATATCTCATTGAAATTATTGCTAAATGATAAGATAAAAATAAAAAGACCAATCATTAGAATTAAATAATATTTCAGATTATGCACTTCGCCTAACTTCGGCTTCTCGCGGCGCTTCGAGATCGCTCCGCGACTCTCGCTTGGCCTTCGGCACATTTGCTTTGTCACTCGGCTTGCGAGACGCGACTAAGGTTCGCTCAAACCTCGCGCCAATTCTTCCGCGCGTTTAGCGCGCTCCAGAACCGCAAACGTCGAGAAGCCTATTTCGTTATCTGCAATGCCGCGCCCCTCATTAAGACGCCAGCCATCCTTGGCTGGCTTTAAAACATTATTCGTTATAAATTTTGCTAACAGCCTGATCAAATTTCAGAATAAGTATAAAGTTTAAAATGGATTTTATAATTCATGAAAATTGTGTAAGAAAATGATAAAACCAAATTGGGAAATATTCAAAGTAAAATTTAGTGAAAACCCGCAAAATAACTTTGAATGGTTTTGTTATTTACTATTTTGTAAAGAGTTTAACAGGCCTTTCGGTATATTTCGTTATAAAAATCAGGCGGCCATAGAGACTGATCCTATTGAAATAGATGATAACCTAATAGGTTGGCAGGCAAAGTTTTATGATTCTTCTCTTTCAAATCATAACGATGAAATCCTAAACACTATTGATAAAGTAAAAAGGGATTATCCAAATATTAATAAATTGATATTTTATACTAATCAAGAATGGGGGCAAAACAAAGGCAACAAACCACAAGGGTTCTTAAATGTTGAAGAAAGAGGGGCCAGCTTGTCGATTTCTATAGAATGGAGGACGGCAAGTTATTTCGAGTCTGAATTCGTTTCCATTAAAAATGAAGTAATCGCCAAACATTTTTTTACTTTAGAAAAAAGTGCATATTCATTAATTGAAAATATATCAAAACACTCTAAAAATATACTGAATGAAATTCAAACTTTCGTTTCCTTAAACAACAATAATTATGAAATCAATAGAAGCCAGCAATTAGATAAATTAAAAAATAGCTCAAGTCAGGTTCTAATATTAAGTGGTGCCGGAGGTGTCGGAAAAACATCTCTTATTAAAAAATTATATAAACAGATAGATGAACAAATACCATTTTATATATTTAAAGCTACTGAATTTGAGCTAAGAAATGTAAATGACTTATTTCCTAATATAGGTTTGAATGATTTCATAAAAGCACATGAGGACGTTTTAAATAAAATTATTGTAGTAGATTCATCCGAAAAATTATTAGATTTGAATAATTCAGATCCTTTTAAAGAATTTTTATCGGTTCTTCTTCGCGAGCAATGGAAAATCATATTTACTACAAGAATAAGTTATTTAGAAGATTTAAACTATCAATTCTTTGAAGTTTATAAGATTGTCCCAGAAAATATTACCGTAAGCAATTTAGAATTAACAGAATTGCAATCTATTGCAAAAGAGCTTTCATTTATTTTGCCGAAAGATGAAAAAATCTTAGATTTAATAAAAACTCCCTTTTATTTAAGCGAGTATCTTAAATATCACAATACAAGAGAAGAAATTGAGTACAATGAATTTAAAGTTAAGCTGTGGAATAAAAACATAAAAAAATCGAAGCCGGAAAGAGAACTATGTTTTTTAAAGATTGCATTCGAAAAAGCAAAAAACGGTCAATTTTATATTAATTCAAATTATGAATCAACAGTCCTAATGAATGAATTAGTTGAAGATGGAATACTGGCTTACGAGGCTGCAAATTATTTTATTACGCACGATATATATGAGGAATGGGCATTAGAAAAAATTATAGAAAGTGAGTTTGTTAGAAAAGAAGGAACCAAAAATTTTTTTAATAGCATAGGGCAATCTCTTCCGATTCGCAGATCTTTTAGAAGCTGGTTATCAGAAAAACTTTCATTTGAAAACGAAGATATTAAGAAGTTCATTGTAGATGCAATTGAAAACCAGAAAGTTGAATCGCATTGGAAGGATGAGATCTTTGTTTCAGTTTTGCTTTCAAGCTATGCAGATTTGTTTTTTGAATTTTTTAAAAAAGAGTTATTATTGGAAGACCAAAAACTTTTAAAAAGAATTATTTTTATTCTAAGACTGGCTTGTAAAGATATTGATGATGTTTCTTTAAGTCAATTGGGCCATAGGGACCTCAATATTTTTTCGTTAAATTTTGTATTAACAAAGCCTAAGGGTCAAGGTTGGGAAAGTGTTATTAAATTTCTTTTTAAGAATATAGAAATAATTGGAATTAGCAATATTACCTATTTTTTACCAATAATATATGATTGGAATTATAACGTTAGAATGGGTGAAACAACGCGAGCTGCGGCTTTGATAGCTTTAGAGCATTATCAATGGGCCTTTCATGTGAATCACTATTTTTCTAATGACGGTGAGCAAGAGCAAATCTTGAAAACTATACTTTATGGTTCCTCAGAAATTAAAAACGAGCTTTTGAATATATTTGAAGAAGTAATTAAAAATAAATGGATTAAACATAGAGATCCATATTATGAATTATCAAAAATGATTTTGAATAAACTTGAAGGGGTTCTGATTGTTAAAATATCTCCTGCAAGTGTATTAGGCTTAGCGAATATATTTTGGACTCATGTTCCAAAGAAAAATCCTCGTTATTATCATTCTGGTGAAATAGAACAATTCTTTGGTTTGGATGTGAGACATTCCGAATATCACCCTGCAAGCGCGTTTCAGACTCCGACATATTGGCTTCTTCAATATTCATTCAAAGAAACAATAGATTTTATTCTGCAATTTACGAATCGATCGATTGATTATTATGCAAATTCAGACTTTGATAGCTCTGTTCAGAAGGTTGAAGTTATCGTAGGAGAAACGAAAAAAGAGCAATTTATTAGCCATTGCCTTTGGAATATGTACAGAGGTACGGGTTCTCCAGTTAGTCCTTATTTACTTCAATCCTTGCATATGGCTTTGGAAAAATATTTATTAGAGATAGGGGAGGTTTTAAATGCAGAAACATTAGAAATTTGGTTGATTTATCTTCTCAGAAATTCTATTTCCGCTTCTATTTCTGCAATTGTAACTAGTGTTGTTTTGGCGTACCCGGAAAAAACATTCGATGTAGCTAAAATCCTTTTTCAAACTAAAGAATTTATTATTCAAGATACGAGCAGATTTATATCTGATCAACGTGCAAGATCTTTATATTCTATTGGAACAAATATCGGTAGAAATGTTACTAAATTCTTTGACGACGAACGAATAGCTACCTGCGATGACAAACATCGTAAATGGAGATTAGAAGATATTTTTTTACGTTATCAATTATTTAAAAATGAAGCAACAAGTGATGAAGAAGGAGATCGGAGACGTAAAATATTATGGGAAATATTAGATAACTATTACAAAAAACTACCAAAAAAGAATAAGGAAAGCGACTCGGATAAAATATGGCGTCTATTTTTGGCACGGATGGATCGTAGAAACATGGGAATAGAGGCGAAGGTAGTAGACGGTAATGTAGCAATTCTGTTTCAACCTAATTTGGAGTCTGATTTGCAGGAGTATAGCAATCAATCCGCATCAAAAAACTCCGAGCATTTGAAATATATTTCTTTGAGATTATGGGCGGAACTTAAATTTAATAATGATAAAGATTATATGAAATATGAGGAATATGAAAAAGATCCTCATGCCGCACTTCATAAAATTAAAGAGATCTTGGATAAACTAAAATCGAATAAACCTGCATCCCCCTATAAGTTAGAGTATTTGGAAGAAGAAAATTTTTCTCTTATGAATCATGCAACTCCTACATATGTAGCCGTAATTTTAATTAAACATAGTTTTAATGAACTTTCTCAGGAAGACAAAAACTTTTGCAAAGATATTATACTTGAAGCTATGCGTTTTTCACTTAGCCCTGACTATCTTTATCAAATATCTGACGGAGTAGAGGCGGCGATTTCAGCTCTTCCCAATTTGTTTGAAATTTTCCCAGATGAAATTGAGTCTATTAAAATTGTTTTATTGTTATCGCTATTTAATGAATCTCCTATTGGCGGCCTATTTGCAAGAGGGAATTTTAGCATCTTTTCCATTAATGCAATTAATCGATTATGGGAAAAACATTTTGAGGATGCAGAGTCTTTCTTGTATGGATATTTATTGTTAAAACCAAGATATAATGAATTAAAAAAAGGAATCCATCTAGGAAATTATGTCGAGGCAAAAGATAGAGTCAGGAAACAGTTTATTCAAGAGAATCAGGCTGAATTAGAAAATTTTTTAACTAATAAAATATCAATAAAAAATTTAGAGGATATTGAGAAGTTAAATTTGCGGACATTGAAGATTGCATTCCAACTTATTCCCTACCACGTTGACAAGGAAGGTCAAAAAGTAATCGCTACAAAAATTATTTCTACATTTGCTAGAGAATTGCTTCTTGAAGAAGATAATGAAAATAGAATTGATTACAATATTAAATACGAATTTCTGAATGCATATGCTTACTTTGTTTTAAATTCAGATATATCTGAAATTCAGAATTATTTGCAACCTTTTTTAGATAGCTTTATTGCTTCAGAGATTATTGCGGATTTATTTCGGGAATTTATCTTAGTTGAAGATAAATTGAGTACAAATGATAAGTTTTGGTTTATCTGGAATATGTTTAAAGAAAAGGTTATTGCTATTTGTAAGAAAGGTATGCAATCAAATGCAAAAAAAATTGTAAAAGCATACCTTTTCGCCGAGGTCGATTGGAAGGATACTACTAAAGAATGGGATTCCTTAAAAGATAAGGATAAAAGATTTTTTAAGGAAATTTCTGAAAGAATTGGTTATTTACCGTCTGTTTTATATTCTATTTCAAAATTATTAAATACTATCGGGGCACCCTTTATAGATGATGGCATAGTATGGATTTCGAGTATTATTGAGAAGAATGAAGATAATCTTAACAAGAAACTCGAAAGTAATACTATTTATTATATTGAGAATATCTGTAGAAAATATGCTTTCAATAATCGTGAGAAAATTAAAAGAACAAAAGAGCTAAAATTGAAACTTATTATCATATTGAATTTTTTAATCGAAAAGGGTTCAGCTATTGGATATATGTTGCGGGAAAGTATTGCGTAGAAAAATTTATGGAATGTTTTTTATTTGTCACGGTTCTTGCATCGCTAACCGGCAAGAGCCGCGCCACCCGAACGCGTTGCGATCGGGGCGCTGGATAGACGATTTACGTTTCCTTCTTGTTGCCCTCGTTAAGATAACGTCCAAAATATTTCGCAGATTTAAGAATGAATGAGAAGGCTCTCCTTGCCGATTGAGTTTGTAACGATCAAATTCAAAAAAAGG
>NZ_NPDU01000113.1 GCF_002811985.1 Leptospira adleri | reverse complement strand
TTTTCGGATATAGAAAAAGAATTAGAGAGATTATCACGATTCAAAAAGAAATCGTCGCGGGAAATTTTCTTAAAGAAATTCCCGCAAGAAGGGAATATTCCGAAGTCGCTGAAATCTATTCCACACTTCGGGTTTTGGTGATTAGCGTTTGGGGTTTACTTGTTCAGATTAAAGAGAATTTTGAAAAGAACAACGAACTTTATAAGTATCTTTCCGTATCCTCCGAAAAATTCCAGGCGAACACTCATTCTCAGGCGACTTCCGTTGAAGAGACGGCGTCCGCCTCTCATGAGCTATCCTCCACTCTTGAAGAGATTGTGAAGTCGATCCAGTTTCAATCTTCCGGGCTGACCGCTATCAATGAAGGCATCGGAAAGGTAAACGAATCCATACAAAATGTTTCTAAATCGATGGATAACCTTTCCACTCAAACTTCTTCAGTGAAACAAAAGGCGTCTCAAAGTCAAGATACGTTTGGCAGAGCGATTCTTGCGATGGACGAGATCAAAGAATATTCGAACGGGATTTCCAAAATCATCGGAATTATCACTTCCATATCGGAAAAAACAAATTTACTTGCACTCAATGCTTCGATCGAATCCGCAAGGGCCGGAGAAGCGGGAAAAGGTTTTAGCGTAGTAGCGGAAGAAATTTCCAAACTTGCCGATCAAACCCGAAATTCCATCAAGGACATTGTGAGTCTTATCGGTAACACAACTAAGGCCGTGGACTTTGGAGCCGAAAAATTTCAGGAATCTTTATCGATCGTCAAAGAATTAACCGATTACATTGGCGAAGTGAATTCTTCCGCAACCATAGTTACCGCTTCCTTAGCGGCTCAAGCCGAAAAATTAAACGAGATACGAAAGAACACGGATCAGGTGAACAAACTCGGAGAGACCATAACGGAATCTTCTCGGTTTCAAAAAGTTGCCTCGGAAGAGATTGCGTTGTCTATGCAGAATATCGCGGAGAATTCCGAGTCGATAGCAAAAACTTCCGAAGAGATAAAGTTAACCGTGGACGAGTCGGTCCATAAAGCAATCAAGTTGAAGGACATTCTCAGACATTTTAGGACCAGTTGAATTCTAAAATAAATTAATAGATTAAGCTCGATCAGGGGATCATTTTGTTTCTCTTAAAATAGAATTTTGCCGATATTTTAATCGTGGAGAATCGATTCTTAAGACTGACGATTTTTATTTCGATTGCAATTACGTTATTTTCTTTTTGGGATCATCATCTCGTTCGTTATCTCAAAGACTTCATCGTATTTATTCATGAAATCGGACACGCGATCGCCGCGTTGTTAACCGGAGGAACCGTACATGCAATCGAACTCCACGGGAACGAATCCGGGGAGACGATTGCAATTCCGAGTTCGGGTAAGAGCTCTTTTATCTTCGTGGTGTCCGCCGGATATTTAGGTTCGTGCTTGATCGGCGGCTTTCTTTTGAACCGCGGGTTTTCCGGCAAGATGATTCGACCGACTTTGATCTCGTTCGGTGCGATCCTGCTTCTTATGACGATTTCCTACTCGAAGCCCGGCAATCTTGCCCAGTACACCGGAATTCTTTGGGGTCTTGGATTTGTTTTGCTCGGATTCTTTAATCTTAAGATAAATCATTTTATATTGGTCTTTATCGGAACGAGTATCACGCTCTATAGTTTATACGACTTATTGGATTTTACCGGAAACATCGTTTTTACCGACGCAGGAATTATGGCGATGTGGATCACGGGTGCAAATTCTTCCCAAAGCATTCCGAAATCAGTGATCGTCTTGGGATATTTGATTGCCCTCCTCTGGTCTTTTTTTAGCTTATCCATCATATTCGTCTCGGTGAAAAAAGTTTTCCAAACCAAAACACAAGATTCGGAATTCTTACAAGAAGAGGATTCTTTCCACTTTCCCGAAGGCGTAAATGCAGAATCACCGTTTCCGGGAGACGTAACTCCCGAAGTCATGGAATGGTTTTTCAGCAAGGGGCTCGACTTAAACGGAAAACCCTTGCCCGCCGAATTTTTGGAAAAAGAAGAACAATGAGCAAAAAAAGAATACTTATCACCGGCGGAGCCGGCTTTATCGGATCCCATCTTTGCAGCAGATTATTAAGTGAGGGTAACGAAGTTATCTGTCTCGATAACTTGCACACGGGAAGAAAGAAAAATATAGAAGAACTTTTTAAACATCCTAGTTTCGAATTTATCAGGCACGACGTGACGGACCCGATCAAACTGGAAGTGGATCAGATTTACAACATGGCCTGCCCTGCTAGTCCGGTTCATTATCAATCGAACGCGATAAAAACGATTAAGACAAACGTACTTGGAATGATGAACACGCTTGGTCTTGCAAAAAGAGTGGGAGCGAGAATTTTGCAAGCCTCTACTAGCGAAGTTTACGGTAATCCGTTGGAGCATCCGCAAAAAGAAACCTATTGGGGAAATGTAAATCCAATCGGCATACGCAGTTGTTACGACGAAGGAAAACGCGTAGCGGAAACTTTATGCTTTGATTATCAGAGAAATCACGAGGTGGATATTCGTGTAATCCGAATATTTAATACTTACGGTCCGAAGATGCTGGCGGACGACGGACGAGTAGTTAGTAACTTTATAGTTCAAGCGCTTAGGAAAGAAGACATAACCATTTACGGAGACGGAGAGCAAACACGATCTTTTTGTTATGTGGACGATCTTGTCGACGGGATCATTCGGATGATGAACACGGATGATTTTTCGGGTCCGGTCAATCTCGGAAACGACGGAGAATTTACGGTGAGAGAACTTGCCGAATTGGTCCTAAAGGAAACGGGTTCTTCCTCCAAGATCGTTCGTAAACCTCTGCCTCAGGATGACCCGGCTCGTAGAAAACCCGACCTAACCTTAGCGAGACAACGATTGGATTTCGCGCCAAAGGTTGCGCTCGTTGACGGAATTCGGAAAACGATCGAATACTTTAAAAATAACTTGGATTAAATTTACGCGAAGAAAATCTGGACGTACTTTGACGAAACGCGTCCGGAACGCGCTATTTATCACCGGGAATAAATTATGAATATTGGAATTCTAAAAGAAGCTAAAGAAGAAACAAGAGTATCCGTAACTCCTGACATCATTGATGCGCTTAAGAAAATCGGCGCTACTGTTCTGGTTGAAAAGGGAGCGGGAGAGCAGTCCTATTATCATGATGAAGACTATAAAAAAGCGGGAGCCAGTCTCGTATCTCGCCAAGATATCATCAGTAAATCTAATATTATCGTAAGTCTACATCTTGCAGATCCCGCAACGCTTGCTAAAATTAAACCGGGAACGATTTATCTCGGAATGTTTCAACCTGCGATGAACGCGCAGACGATTCAGAAACTCGCATCGAAAAAAGTGGATGTTCTAAGTTTGGATGCTATTGCGAGAATCACGAGAGCGCAATCAATGGACGTACTTTCTTCTCAAGCTACCGTCGCCGGTTACAAAGCGGTTCTTTTGGCCGCTTCTCATTTAGCTAGATTTTTTCCGATGCTTACGACTGCAGCCGGAACGATTACTCCTGCCTCCGTTTTGATCATCGGCGCTGGAGTTGCCGGCCTTCAAGCGATTGCTTCTTCCAGAAGATTGGGCGCAGTAGTGGACGTATTCGACACAAGACCCGAAGTAAAGGAACAAGTTCAGTCTCTTGGAGCGAAGTTCGTAGAAGTCGAAGGCGCTCAACATTCTGCGGCAGCCGGCGGTTATGCGGTAGAACAAACCGAAGAATACAAAAAACGCCAGCAAGAAGCCATTGATAAATTTGCTCAAAGAGCGGATGTGATCATTACGACTGCGTTGATTCCCGGAAGAAAAGCTCCTCTTCTAATCACTAAGAAAATCGTGGATAATATGAAATCCGGTTCCGTAGTTGTCGACCTTGCTTCTTCCATGGGCGGAAATTGTGAATATACAAAACACGGTCAAAACGTAATAACTCCAAAAGGCGTCACAGTGATCGGTCATAAAAATCTTGCGGGATCGATTCCGAACGATGCGTCGAAGATGTTCAGCAAAAACGTTTTGAATTTTTTGAAATTATTGATTAAGGAAAAGAAAATCAATTTGGACCTGAACGACGAAATTCTTTCCTCGACGACGATCACTCACGGCGGGGAAATCAGACACAAGTTGACATTGGATGCACTTGGATCGAAATCAGGCGCAGCAAAACCTAAGAAGAGCGCTTCCAAGAAATAATCCCGCTACTCCGAAGATGGATCCTATGATCCATCCGCCGATCACGTCGCTTACAAAGTGATGGAGAGAAAGCAACCTTCCGAATCCGGCTAAGAAACTGATCAAAATCAAGGCCGGAGAAAATTTAAACAAGAATACGAGAATTAAAACCGCAGTCATCGAATTCGCTGCGTGCGCGGAAGGAAACGAATGTTTCATATCCGGATTGGAATCTACTTTTCCAGCGACCGTAATCAACGGTCTCTTTCTCGCTATTAACTTTTTTAAGAATAAAACGAATCGGTCGTTCGCATAGGTTACAACGCCGGTAAATAGAAGCACCCAATACCAAGCGATAGGCAAATCTTGTTTTAGAAAAAGAAAGGGCAGAAGAATGAGGAGGAAAACTTCTCCGCGATTGATCTTAGAAAGAATATGACTCAACTTAGGATTGTGCAGATTTGCACGGATCCAAGTTGAAAGTGAAAAGTCGATCTTATCTACGATTTGTATCAAAGTTGAAAGTCTTTTTTAAGAATTTCGCAAAGCCCTTTTCTAGGCAGGCTTTTTTGTTCTCCGGAAACCAGATCTTTCATTTGAACGGAATCCGATGCGATTTCCGATTCTCCTAGGAACAATACATAACGATAACCTTTTTTTTCCGCGACTTGAATTTGTTTTCCTATTTTTGCGGAATCTAACATCGTTTCGGTGAGGATTCCATTCTCACGAAGCTCTTTAGAGAGCTTGGAAGTTTCCAAAAATAAAGCTTCGTCCATAATCGGAAGAAATACGGTAGTTTGTCTTCCCAGCTCGGGAATTAGATTATGACCTTCGAGAAAATTCTTAAGAGTCACGTCTCCCAAACCGAATCCGATTCCAGAAAGTTGTTCTTTGGAAAACAACCCGATCAAGTTATCGTATCGCCCTCCGCCGTAGAGAGATCTTCTATTTTCGGGATTTGTATCGAAGACTTCGAAAATACAACCTGTGTAATAATCGAATCCTCTGATGATCGAAGGGTCAAAGGTAAGTTGTTTACCAACTCCTAATTCTTCTAATTCTTGAAATAGATTTCGAATGAAAGAAATGGAATCAGAGTCGATCCCAGGAATCTCAGAAACATTATCCAAAGTGGAAGAAAGATAAGTTTCAATGAGAGGAAGTTGTTCTGGAGCGTTGTTCAAAAGGGGTTTGATTTCGGCTTCAAAAACTTCCGCGGTTATCTTTGATTTCTTATCCAAAAGTTTGGAAACGCCGTGAACCTGATTTTCGTTCAGCTTCAGAGTAATTTTCAAAAAACTATCGAGGAGCTTTCTGTGGGAAACCTTAATCTGGTAACTTCCTTCAGGAGCTCCGAATTTTTTCAGAATGCAATCGGCGATGAGTAAAATCTCTAGTTCCGCTCGGTACGTATCAACTCCGAAAAGATCGACGTTTAACTGCCAGTGTTCTCGAAGCCTTCCTTTGCCCGGTTGCTCATAACGCCATAAATTAGGAATGGAAAACCAGCGAACCGGTCGAGGTAAGTTGCGGAGATTTCCGGCTACCATTCTTGCGAGGGTCGGGGTCATTTCCGGACGAATTGCAACTCTTCTTTCGCCCTTATCTATAAAATCATATAATTGTCGTTCAACGATTTCTTCGCCGCTTTTGGCTTTGTAGAGATCGAAAGATTCTAAGATAGGACCGTCGTATTCCTGATAACCGAAAGACAACACGGTCTCCCGCATTACGGAAAACATCCAATTGCGAAGACGCATCTCTTCCGGGTAAAAGTCTCTGGTTCCCTTATAAGGGGCTGTGGTTAAAAAGTTCTTCTGATTTTCCAAGGCAAATTACTGAGTCTTAATGAAGTTCATATTTTTCTTCAATAGAGTCATATTTGCCTTAGCATCATTGGAGCCAACTATTTCTGCGCCTACGTGGTAGATTTCTCCGACCTGGAAAATATGTCGGATATGAAAAGCAAAGCGCAACGGGGCTTGCATCTTAAATGTAATGTCCGCAGTGAACGAAGGTTTGTGCAAAAAAGACTCGATCAACTGCGATTCGGTAACTTCTAAAAGAATTCCGCCTTCCGATATGTTGAGGACATTTTGTTTTATATCCAATGCCTTTGTATTCGAATCGCCCATTCTGGAATTGAAAATTTCTTCCATTTCCAAGTAGAGAGGAACAACTTTTTCAGAAACGGGGCCATCGCTGGATTCGATTACTCCCATCGCGAAAATCTGAGATTCGCCGCCGCTTTTAAACAGAATTGGAAAAATCAAAAGGGAGCGAACTTTGCCGCTCTTGAAAAAACGAATTCTTTCTTCTAAGATCAATTCTTCCTGGAGCATTTTTTTTATAGGGAGAATTTCCAATTCGGCGAGATCGTCCGCTACTTCCGATGACATCGTATTTGTGTCGCTGATGTAGATCGGCTTTTTATGTTTTTTTACCAATTCTTCCTCAGGTGAAAGTTCTTCAGAAGAATTAAATACCAAATGCGCGCTCGGATAGATCTGCTTTATCTTACGATTAAGGTCGTTGAGGATGATCTGTCCCGAAGTACCTAATACTTTACTGATTTCTAATTCTTTCCGCGGTATTAGAAATTTGTGAGCGACGACTTTACCGATCAGTCCCTCTATGCGAGGGGACATTCTTTGAGTCTTGGCTATCTTAGCGAAAACCGGTTTGCAAACGATTTGAGAATCGTTTTTTTCCATTACGTGAAATCCGATTTCGATATGTTTTGAAAGAGTTCTGTATAGTACGAGTTCGTCGTCCATATTCGTAAGAGTAGTATCCACTGGGAAGACAAACGAGCCGTCCTCTCTTATTTCGATCGGTTTCAGCTCTTGGTGAAAAGGGGATTCTTTTACCAGCAATCCTTGAAAGTGAATGTATTCCTTAAGGATGTATTTTATCTTATTCAGGTCCTCGATGGTTTCCCAGGAACGAGGGGCCTGTAAATATTTTTGATACATTACGTTCATGAAAACTCCTTAGAGCTTTCTAAAACCAACTCTTCTATTTTTTGCTCTTCCAGTTTCTGTTTCATTTTCTGCATCCGGTTGCGAATACCAATAGGCTCTTGCTTTGATTCTTTTATCTGAAATTCCTTTCGAGATTAGATATTCATAAACGTTACGAGCTCTTTTGGCGCTTAACCTCGTGTTGTATTCCTTAGAGGCAACGTTATCCGTGTGTCCCCCAATTTCAATTTTATCGGACGCATTTTTCAACAGATAGTCTACAAGAGGATTTAATAACTTTTTATTCTCATCCGTGATTTTTGTTTTATTAAATTCGAAATAAATGCGTAGATTATAGATCGGATCTACGTCCTTCTCAGCTTTAAGAAAAATCGTAACGGTTCCGTTTTTGGAAATATTTTTTTGACTGATGTTTACGCTTTCCGAAATGTATTTAGGCGCGATCGCGAATAATTCGAAATCGGAATCGGGCAATTTATTTACTACAAAGGATTTTTTATCGGATTCTTGCGGAAGCGTTTCCCCTTTGCGATTAATCGGTGTAAAAAGCGTTACTTTTGCATCTTGGAGAATTTCTTTAGTCTTTTCATCGACAACCAACACTTTCAATCCGGAGGCTACGGTCTGCTGGTTATTCGCAACGGGAGCTTCTTCCGCTCTCGTCGTCTCCTCCGTCTTCCCCTCTCCCGTTTTAATCGGAAGTAAGACATAAGTCCGATAAACCTTGCGATTCTTCCCAATATTACCGCGAAGGTCTAGAATATCTTCTTGAGGATGAAAACCCGGCGAGCTGATTTCTATCTTATAAATTTTTCCCGTTTGAAGCGTAGCCGCAAAGTTAGACGGTTTTCCCTTTGTTAGATCTCCGCCGATTCTTTTGGAAGTGATGACGACGGCTGGCTTACTCCCATCGTAAATTTTCAGAGTGGAATCGAGTCCGATCATCGTTTTTTCAGACCCGTCTAAAACCAGACCCTTGAAGTTAAGATTGTAAGAATTTCGAAGAGATTCCGGAACTTGAAATCGATAGATATCGAACTGACCTTCGCCGCCGGTTCGATTAGAGGAAATATAAGCCCAGATTCCATCCTGATCAAAGCTGATCCCTTCGTTGTCAAAGCCTTCCCACTTTTCGGAGTTAAAAGGTTTCGGTAAAAGAAAAAGCGAAGACTGGTCCACTTTAGGAATTATGGAATCGGCGGTTTTAACTTCGGCTGTTTCTTCTGTGTCTTCTTCGTCTTCGAGCAAGTTGTCTAACGCGGATTTGTATCTAAGAAATATTCTGTAAATTTTAAATTTCTTTCTCTCGTCGTCCCGATTGGAACTGAAATAAAGTTGTTCCCCGTCTTGGTGGATAAATGGAAGAATTTCACTTTCGGAAGAGTTTAAAGGAGAGCCTAAATTTTTCGGTTGGGACCAGGTTCCATTCTTCTTATTACGAACCGATATCCAAAGATCGAAATCTCCGTAACCTCCCGGACGATCCGAGGAAAAAATCAAAAAGTTTCCATCGGGAGAAATCGAAGGCATCTTATCGTTGAAGTTGGAATTGATCTCACTCAAATGTTCCGGATCGCTCCAACGTCCGGTTTTTTTATCCTTGATCGTACGATAGATGTTCAAACCTTCAAAGCCAGTTCTTGCGACGGAAGGATTGAGAGTCGATGTAAAATAAATTTCCGAAGGCGCCTGATTTGCGTCGAAAAGAATCGAGATTCCTCCTTCGAACGCATTCGAATTGAAAAGATTCGGTTTACGAACGCCTGCCGTGGAAGCGCGTCTTAATTCTTCCCGAATGTTTTGATTCATGTTCACTGGTTTCGTCCATTCCGCCGGAACTTCCTTATCTAAATATTGAACGTTCTCAGAAATCCAAATATCCATCCCACCTTCACCTCCGGGACGATTGGATTGGAATACGATGTACTTTCCGTCCGGACTGATCAGAGGATTGTATTCGTCGTTCTGTGTGTTGAGCGGCGGCCCGAATTGTTTTTCGGGTAAGTCCGGAAGTGGCTGTGAAAAAAGAGAAGAGAAACCGCAGATCAATAAGTATAAAAAGAATTTAGAAAAAGTACGCATGAATCGCTCCAAAAAGAAAATCGAAGAGGGGCCGTTTTTAGTTTAATTTCGGGATCTCCTTTAAAGTATCGGTCTTGAACGAGAGTTTTTAAAGATGGAAACTAGCAAGGACCCGAATTCTTCCCCACATTCTCCGGTAATCTTCGGAGTTCTCAATATTACCGAGGATTCTTTTTCGGACGGCGGAAAATATCTTACGCTTTCCGCCTCTCAAGACAAAGTGAAATCTCTGCTTTCGCAAGGCGCGGACGTAGTCGATATCGGAGCTCAATCTTCCAACGTCCATTCCGGCTTGGTCGGACCGGATATCGAATGGACACGGATGAAGGAATTGATTCCGAGTTTGGCGGAAAAAAAAATACGAGTTTCCGTCGATACGTTTCAACCGGAAGTGATTCGAAAATCCTTAGAAGCCGGCGCGGAATTTATCAATCATATACGAGGATTCGTGGATAAGGAATCGATCTTCGAAGCCTCGAAATTCGCCGGTACGAATCGAAAGTTCGTCCTGATGTATTCTCACAATCATTCCAATCGACCTGAAAAAACTTCTCACCTAACAGTGGAAAACGTAATCGAGGAGATTCGGTTATTCTTTAATGAAAGAAAAAAGGAAATGTTAGAATCCGGAATTTCCCGGGATCAATTGATCTTTGATCCTGGGATGGGTTTTTTTCTGAGTCCGGACTTTCAAATCAGCTTCGAGGTTCTGAGAAAAATCAAAACTCTCCGCGAAGAATTTTCACCTCTGATGGTATCGGTTACTAAAAAATCCTTTCTTGGAAACGCGCTCGGCGGCCTCGACGTTTCGGAAAGGGAAA
>NZ_NPDU01000112.1 GCF_002811985.1 Leptospira adleri | reverse complement strand
TAAAAAAAGAATTCAAATGGGTGACAACCGCACTCATCCTTTCGGGACTCATTTCCCTTTCCACGACTGTAATATAAGAGAGAATTGTTACCGCAGAATTACAAAAAGATTACGGATCCGAAACTTAGGAGTAGGATAAAACGAACGGATTCGGCTTAAAGAAGAGTTTTGAGTAGAACCGGAAAGATAAAAGTAATGTCGGAAAGTTTTTGTGTTCCTTCTTCTTTTGCGTTTCGTCTCGAAGATTCTTCCTAAGTTGAAAACCGTTCCGAGGTTTTCAACTTTTCATAAAATGAATCCCGAGATTTTTTCGAATCGACGGCGTCTTCGCTCTTACGGATGATAAATTATTTTTTGATTCTTGGGATTTCGCGACAAAGAAGAAGTTTACGCGCGCGTCTTTCGGAAGAGAACGCGAGTCTTAAAACATTCTTTTCGTCGATTTTATTTTTAAAAATTTTGTGATATCGAATTGGAGTCCTTTTCGATTCTTTCCGAATTTAATCTTAGTAAAGTAGAAGTAGGGCGCCTTTCCGTTAAGAAACGGTCCGGCGGCATCGATATCGCTCAAAGACGATCATTTCACGAAGTTTATTCTCTCTTGAGGTGATAGAGCTTAAACTTTCCCTTATATTCTAAAAATGTACTGAATGATCTTGTGGTGATCGTGGTATGATCCTTGGAATTCTCCAAAGTGGTGAGACACCCCAAGTGAAGAGTGAACGGTCCGTATTGTTCCGGCTTTCTTCTGCAAATTACGGATTTGAATTCGAAATCGGATCCGCTCAGATAGTGGAATTGCTCCTTGATTACGATATTCGTTTCGGTGTTCATGTGATCGTAGGCGAGCTCCGGAGTCATCCCGGGATCGCTCGTGAATTTTTCGCCGACGTGTTTCCAAAACATCGTATTGTGTTCCTCCGGACTCAATATAAGATCTTCGATTCCCTTTAGATCTTTTTTCTTGAGTGCGTCGATCGCTTTGATTACTACCTCTTCTTTCGTCGGATAGAGATTCGAGATCGGATAATTCGTAAAATAGTTACAGTGATGAAGGGTAAAAATTAGAAATAGGATTTGTAAAGGTCTGTAAAATTTCATGATTCGATTCTTTGTTTGTTTTTTTCTTTGTAAATAAAAAACCCACCTCATTTCTGAAGTGGGTTTCGCTCTTTGATTTAGAATTTTTTCTAAATTAGTTGCTTGGGTAAGAGGTCCAACCCGCGGTCCAATCCGCTCCGGAGAAGTCGATTGCGCCGTAGTAGGTCGCGCTCGAAAAACCGGCTCCGAAATTGGTTACTGCGGTCGTATTCTGCGCACTCACGTTAGCCGCGCTTGGAGCATAGTTCGGCGAAGTGTAGTTGGTCAGAGCAGTCGAAATGGTAACGCCGGAGTTGGTGATACCGGGAGCAGTCGCGCAAGCGCCGCCCACTGCGGTTCCGTCGTTCGTGTAGATATTCGTCGCACGAATGTCCGCAACTTGGCCGGCGGTGTTATCACACTTAACGGCGAATTTCGCGCCACCGGTGTAAAATCCAGCGACTAAGAAGTTTGTGTAATCTCCGACTGGAATGTTTGCCGCGGCTCTACGAACAAAGATCGCGTCTCCGTGGTTGACGTCTCCCGAATTACCGGACGCAACACAAGTGATGTTTGCGAAGTATGGATCCGCGCAGTCGCCGCCGGTTCTTGCGGAACCGGTGCAGGAAAGCGCAGAGTTTCCATCACCTTCGATACAACGAGAAGTGTCGTCGTTAGCAGCGATTGACGCTTTGTAGAGGTGCGTAATTCCGAATTGATACTTTCCGATAAATCCGTCCGCGAAGTCGAACTGGTCGTCCCTGTTTCCTGTGGAAACCATGTAGGTTGCTGTGAAAGCTCCACCCCATTGTTCGAAACCGTCGTCGTATCCCATGTGACACTGAACGTGATCTAACGTGGTTTCTTGCCCGACGCCCATCAAGGACACGCAGTTTCTTTCGTTACCAGGAGAGAAAGGAGCTCCCGCGAATTGAACCACGACGTAGCTGAGTTTGCTCGCGCTCGCAGCGTCGGAATAACTTCCACCGCCGAAAGAACCGGTATCTCCTTCACCCACCGCAACGGAACCGCGTCCACCGAATGTCTGGATTGCGTTTCCTTGGAGGATGATTCCTTGCCAATCCGCTGGGGCTCTTGAACCCGCGTTTTGAGAAGAAGTAAAAGTGATCGGATCAGCAGAGGTTCCGTTCGCGATCAGTTTCGCACCCGGTTTTACTAAAAGAGCTCCCGCAGGTGAAATCGCTCCGTAAACGGTGGTTCCCGCTTCGATCGTAAGAGTGATTCCGCTCGGAACGATCACGGTTCCGCTTAAGAGATAAGGGCTTCCCGCTTTTGTAAGAGTGGTGTTTGCGCCTAACGTTCCGCTGAGAGTGTTGTAATTTCTAGGATATACGACGTTTAGGGAAACGGTTGAAAACGAAATGTCGTATGAACCCGCATACTTCGTAGGTTCCGCGGAAGGATAAATCGAAGTCCAGCTATTCGCTTCTTGCGCGGTGATGTCTTTCCCAGTGGAAAGTTCCAGAGGACCGTTCGACAGTTTACCGGAAACGGGGTTAAGAAGAGTGGCGACCCCATTCTTGCTTACTTTGAGTCGACGCGGTTTTAACGTAGTTCCGTTACTATCTGTAACAAGAATTTTATAAGTATTTCCCAAGCTGGAAACGTTGAACTTAACGTTCGCAAAATTTCCCGCCGCATCCGTGGTGAAAGAAGCGATGACGGTTCCCGCCGGTTGGACATCGGTATTGATTCCCGCAGCAGTTGCAGCCGCTTCCAAGTTGGCTACGTCGCAATAGATTCTGACTTGATCCTTGCCGTATTGAAGGGGTTCCGATCCGGCCGCGTTCACGTTATTCGTTCCGACCGCCGCGTACGAAGCGTTGATCTGAGAAACAAGAGAGCTTCCGCATTTTGACGCAACAAATTGGGCACCGGCAGAAGCGCCTGCGACCGCGTCCGCCAAACTAGTGATATACGTTGTAGGACAGTTAGCGTTCGTGTTCGCGAGAGTGGTAGAGTTAAATCCGATACAAGCGCTTCCATCGGCTGCAGTCGCTGCCGCGCCCACAGAGTTGTTAAAAAGGAAACCGCCCGGAACTGCGTTATTCGCGGAGCTACCACCGTTTGATTTACCGGCTGCATTGTTGTTGATCCAGTTCGGAGGAAGCACTACCGCTGAACTTTCTCCTCTTCCTAAGATTTGAACCGTTGCATTCGCCAAAGGTGAGTTGTTCTTATCTACTAAGGTTCCTGAAATATAAACTCCAGGCTGCTGTTGGCCTAATAATAGAGCTAAGATGAATAAGTCGTTGTTGTTCTTTTTCTTGTGGCAATTCACTGCGAAAAGCGCGAAGGCCGCTAATCCGAGAGAAATTCCCACTCGTTTCATGGATAGATTCATGTTCGATCAAATCTCCTAATTTGATGCTCATATTGAACAGAATTATTGTTTCAATTGTGTTTCGTTTTGATTAGGATTTGGTAAGAATTGAGGAAGAGAAAGAATAAACCCCCAGAATCCGCGAAGATTCGGAGGGTTTAAGATAAAAAGAGACTTAGTTTAGGTTGTAAGTAACGGAGAAGGTGATCGTTGGTCCGAGGCGATAGGAGTTGATCGTCTCACCTTTGTAACTATGACCGAAGACGGGAACAAACGTGTTTCCTATATTGAAGCCCGAGTTATAGTGAACCGTGGAATCCAAGATCGGGTTTTCTTGAACGATCTTGATTCTGCTGTCCGTAACGTTTCTCGCCGCGAGTTTGATGTCCCATTTTTCAAGAAACTTAAGATTGTAGACGAAGTCGAGCATTCCCACAGGTCTTTCATACGTGTCCGGAATTCCGATACCGCCCACAGCGTTGATCCTCGGGCCGAATTCGTTGTATAACATCGTGAGCGTATGATCTCCGTTGTCGTCGAATCTGTATCTGAGGTTCACGTTATAGACGTAAGGCGATTGGCCTTGCAGAGGTCTGGAAAGATTCGTAGGTCTTTGTGTGGTTCCGCTGAGCTGATAGTAAATCCAATCCTGAAACTGAACTTCGGATTTGATAAAGAACGTATTCAAACCGAACGCCCAACGCTCCAATTTCGGAGTAAATATACTGAGGGATTTTCTGACTTCCAATTCTATACCGTGAACGTACGCGGACTTCGCGTTCGTATATGTGTATCTAAATTGAGAATCCACTTCCATAACTTTCTCGATGGGAGACGACATCTGCTTTCCGAAAACGCCGATCGCAATGATCTCGTCCGGGTTCGGAAATTTTTCGTAACGGAAGTCGTAGTTGTGAATGTATGTTTTCGTTAAGAACTGATTTCCTTTTTCGATCCCTCCGCCCAAGACGTTGAAGAATTGGAAAGGAGCCATTTCTCTAAAGTCGGGTCTCGAGATCGTTTCCGTGTAGGAAACTCTCAGGTTCGTTTTGTCGTCCAGAGCATAGACAAAGTTCGAAGAAGGAAGAAGGTTCTTGCTGGCGTTGATCGCCGCGGGAGAACGGAAGTTAGGATCGACGACGGATAACTCGTAAGAGTTCAAATAAGATTTAAAGTTGAAGCTGTCGAAAAAAGAAGCGTTCGGATCAAAAGGGTTCTTAGTTGCAACCGCTTGATAATTGTCTTCGTATCGTGCGCCTCCGATAAATCTCAACTTCGGAGTAAGGGGCATGTCCACTTGCAGATATTTCGCGAATAATTTTTGTTTCGCGTTGTACTGGTCGGTTGGCTGTGTGGCTTCATCCACGTAGTAACCCTTCGGTCCTCTGTTGAGAGGATTGTAGACAACTTCCGGAGGAACCGGATAATTCGGAACCGGAGTCGCGCCGCCCAGAAAATTGGTCGGGGAGCCGGAGCTTGGTCCTCTGAAGAAATATCTTTCCGCTTCGAAACCTCTTTCTCTTTGAACTGCGGAATAACCGATCTTTAACTTGGATTGTAGGCCGTCCCATTGATTAAAGGGAATCTCGTAGTCAAAACCCGCGTGTCTGCTTAAGTCTTTTGTCTTAGAGAAGAATTGGCTACTACCCAGGGTTCCACCTTGGAGAACCGCGGGAGCCTGTCCTTCCAAGCCGGTTTGAACCGCGTAAATCGTATCTCTCATATCGGGTTGGTTCCGGTTTGCTTCGGATTGAGCTCCTCTCCATTCCAACTTGGTTTTAACGCCGCCGAGGTTGATGATATGATCTCCAGAAAGTTGACTGCTATAGAGATTTCGCATGATGTAATTGAGTTTTGCGGAACCGATCGTTTGCCCGGAAGCGGAATTTTGTCCCGAGTAAACCATTACTTCTTTGTCGTTGTTAACGCTGAAAAAGTTTTTAAAATGGAGTCTATGGCCGTTCGCGACTTGGAAAGTGGTGTTTAAGATCGTTCCCCAGTTTACGGATTCGTTATATATCTGCTGATTGTATCTGTAAGCCGGATTCAGCTTCGTGTTTTTATCGCCGACCGGAATTCCAGAGACGACCGCGCCGGCTCTGTTCAGGACGTCGGTTTCTCTTCTATACTGATAGTCGTTGCTGTAAGTGATCGCAAAGATCAAGCCTAACTTTCTATCTCCGCCAAGATCGAACTTGTTACCGATCGAAAAGTTGAAACCTTTGTTCAGAGGCGCGTTCATTTGAGTAGGAGTCCATTGGTTGCTGAATTGCAGGGATCCGATCGTGACCATAGCAGCATTGTAACCGTACTGACCGGAGCCGACTTGTTTGAAAGGAGCGTCGGGAAGAGTGGAGACGATATCCGGTCTTGTTCTGTTTCCTTCCGAAAGTCCGAGCCAATCTTGGCCGCCACCGCTATAAGTTTTAAAGTTTTGAAACGTAGTGTTGCTGTTATAACCGGTTTGAAGACCGACTTTCACGAAAAACTGATCCGGATAATCCTTGGTTTCAATCTTAACCGTCCCGCCCGCGAATTCGGCCTGATCTTCCGGAATGAAAGTTTTAGAGACGACGATGTTTTTGATCAGAGACGCGGGAAATAAGTCGAGAGGAACGATTCTTTTGTTAGGTTCCGTGGAAGGAAGAGGTGAGTTGTTCAACAAGGTATTGGAATATCTTTCGCCAAGACCTCGAACGAAAACGAATCTTCCGCCGACCAGAGTGATCCCGGTTACGCGTCGAATGACGTCACCCGCGCTTGAGTCCGGTGTTTTTTGAATCGCCTGCGCTGAAATCCCGTCGGAAACCGCCGCAGCTTTTTTCTGAAACTTCAGAAGGGACGCTTCGGTGTCGTTTAACGCGCGATCTTCTACAACCACTTCTTCCAATCTTTTAACGCCCATCGCGACGTTTACTCGTGAAATTTTACCGCCGGAAACGGAGACCGATTTTTTCTGCGTCTCCATACCTTGCATGATAAATTCGACCGTGTAATTGCCGTCCGGAACGCCGAGGATTTCGTAATTTCCGTCTACGTCAGTTCTTCCGAATTTATTGATACTTCTGATCACTGCCGTAACGCCGAACATAGGTTCTGCTGTTTGCGCATCCAGAGCTTGACCTTGGACCTTACCCGCGCCTTGAGCAAGGATTGGAATATTCAAAAAACATAAGGAAAGAATAATTCCTACTAACGATTTCTTAGAGATCTTCATAAATATTTCTTTTTTGTCCCGGATAAACTATCTTTTTGGATAATAAGTTCACTGATTTCTGTTACGAATGGATTACATCCAGGTTAAGAATGGAATAAGATATGAGTCTTCGGGAACGATTCAGGATTCGATTAGACAAAACGGGAACAAAATGAAATCAAACGTATGACAAACAGGATTGCACAGACGGGGAAAGATCCTGTAAATGATTGTCGTTTAACAAAATCGAGCGAGGAAAGGTGGAGAAAGGACCGCTCGCTTACTCAAAACTCGGATAAGAGGTCCTGACGGATTTGGGAAAGAAGAAATTTTCATCGCTGGAAAGTTTTGAGCGCCGGAGATCTTGAGGAAGAATTTAAAGCCGCGAATGGAAGCGCGGTTCCGACATTAAAGAATCCTTGTACGGTTTTGCAGTCTTTTGCGTTTAGAGAACACTCTCTTCTTCGGATTCTGTTCCGATTCTTATTTTATTTTAATTTCATTTTAACTTTGTTTTTCCTGGCGTCATCTTTGATCATTTCGCTCGTCTCCGATCAAAGTAACCGTTTTTTTAAGAAGCCGAAAGCGAGTTCGCTGATCCGTTCTCTTGAGTGAGGCTTTTTTGTACGTCGGTATTTTTCCGGTGAAAGCTATCAACGGCTGCGGCTGTAATTCGATTTATAAACGAAGATTCGATTGATCCAGAATTCGAAGGCAATCTACGGTGGTGGCGCATTTCGCTATTTTCGAAGTTCAAAATTCTATTTTCCTTAAAATTCTGAAAGATTGTCAGTAAAATCGAAAAGCGGAGCTCCTCCAGTGCTCTAAAAACGAGCTTTTTTGAATTTTTTTCTTGTTTTTCCTTTCTTATTTTATATAATAACTGTTGTTCTATAAAAACGTTTGTTCGAAATTGAGGAAGATGCAGTGCCGAAGCTCGTAGATCACGAAGTTTACAGAATTACCATTCTGACCCGATGTTTGAGTCTTTTTGCCAGAAAGGGATATGCGATGGTTACAATGAGGGAAATTTCCAAGGAACTTCGAGTTTCTACCGGTTCTTTGTACCATTATTTTCCGACGAAAGAGGTCTTGTTCGAGGAAATGGCCCGGTGGATCGTTCGAGAAGATGCAAAACAGCTAGTTGAAATCCGTGACCAAAACCACGAGAAAAGTCCGGCGGAAAGGCTCGAGTTACTTTTTGATTTTGTGAGAGAAAGGGAAGGACATTTCCGGGATCTGATCCTGCTCGCCTGTGATCTTTACAGACGGGAAGATTCGGAACCGGCGAAGGCGATCTTAAAGGAATGTTCTCTCGTTTTTCGAGACGCAATTCAGAGTCATCTCGGCCTAAAGAATGCGGAGATCGAAAATCTTTTTTTCAGCGTTTTGATCGGGACCATTTTTCAAAGAATGATGGATCAAGGGACGGTCGATTTTGAAAAAACGTTCGCGATCGTTCGGGTCTTTGCTCCGTTTTTGACGAGCGGTATTTTTATGGAATCTAAAAAGGTCGGCAATGATTGAAGATTCAATCGATCGATCAGAAAAGAATAGGGAGAGAAAGTGATATGACCAATTTGAAACGTTACTCGTTCATTGTTTGTTTTTTAGTTCCTGCGTTCGCAGTGTTGGGTTTTTATTTAGGCGGAGCGTATAATTTTCTTACGTTCGCCATCGTATTCGGAGTTCTTCCCATTTTGGATTTGGCAATCGGTTCCGACTCATCCAACCCGATCGAGGAAGAAGTTCCTTCTTTGCAGAACGAATTTTATTTTCGATTTCTCACTTATATTTGGGCCTGGGTTCAGATGGGTTTAGTGATTTGGGCTCTCTATGAAATTCAAACCAAAGATCTCACAGGTCTGGAATGGTTCGGATTTGTTCTCGCGATCGGAATCAATACTGGCGGAATCGGAATCACAGTGGCGCACGAGTTAGGACATAAGAGTAAAAAGATAGAACAGTGGTATTCGAAATTTATTCTTATGACGGTTTGTTATATGCATTTTTTTATCGAGCACAATCGAGGACATCACGTAAACGTCTCCACGCACGAAGACCCGGCTTCTTCCAGAAAGGGGGAATCCTTTTATAAATTCTATCCAAGGACCGTTTTCGGCTCTTATTTTTCGGCATGGAAGCTGGAAGAAAAAAGACTTTCGAAACAAGGTAAGTCCGCTTGGTCATTGGAGAATGAGATGGTTTCAGCGACCGTGATTCCACTTTTGTTTATCGGAATCGTAACAGCGGGTCTCGCGCTTTATGCGGGAAGATTCGCTTGGGAAGTGCCGGTTTTCTTTTTTGTCCAGAGTTTTATCGCGTTTTCGCTTTTGGAATTGGTAAACTATATCGAACACTACGGGCTTCAGAGGAAGGAAATCGCTCCAGGAAAGTTCGAAAGGGTTCTGCCGATTCATTCTTGGAATCAGAATTTCGCGGTGAGCAACGCATTTTTGTTTCACCTTCAGAGACATTCGGATCACCATGCGAACGCCGGGAGACGTTATTCGGCATTGCGTCATTTTGAAGAAAGTCCACAGTTGCCGTACGGTTACGAAGTGATGGTTTTAGTGGCTCTGATTCCTCCTCTCTGGTATAAAATTATGGACTGGAGATTGGAGGATTGGAAAAAGAAATACTATGGAAACGCGAATTCGGAAGCAGTAAGGAACGCGGTTTAAAAAGAATACGAGTTGGGAAACGATTTAAAAGTTAACTTAAAAAATATATTATAAAAGCTAAATGCGATGATTGCGCAGTGGACACACCGGGGAGCGGTCGTCGCATTTAGAATTTTTAGGCATTCACTTCATCGTCCGAGCAGAGGATTTTAGCTTCCGAATCGTAGAGGAAAATCAAGTTCTCGAGAAAATTGTTTCCTATTGTTTTCATCCGAATCGATTTTAGATCGTAAAGAGAGAGTAACGGATGCAAAGGATCATCAAGTTTGTCTTTGTGGAATTTAGAACCGGAAAAATTTTCGATTCATTGAGAATTGAAGATCAGGTATTCGTGATCTGATTTCGTAGCGGAAATATTTTTAAATCGGTTTTTATATTTGAAAAAAAGACCGTTTTCATTGCATTTTCGACGGTTTTTACGATGAACGTCCGCCGCTTAGCTCTCTTGCGGCTCGGGGGATCCGATCTGGTTTTTCGGGGAAAGGGCCGGGGCGACGCGCCGCGCGGGAAAATTTGCGACGCATATCAGGCATTTTTTCTACATTTTTTGAGGATTTCTACACAAAAACGATAAAAACGTTTTTCATAAAACGGAAATGGTAAGGAACGCTCGGACGTTTTACTTTAAAAACATTAGTTTTTCATAATATTTCCCGCTATGATGAGTTTTTGGATTTCACTGGTTCCTCCGCCGATTTCACCCAAGCGAACGTCTCTGTAAAGCCTGGAGACTTTGTATTCTTCCATAAAGCCTGCGCCTCCATGAATTTGAACGGCGAGGTTTGTGACTTCTCTCGCCGAGGTAGTTGCGAACAGTTTACAGGACGCGCATTTTCCGGAAAGATGCATATTCCCTTTTTCTAATCTTTCAGCTTCTTCCATTTCCCAGGCCACGTTGTATGTGAACCAACGAGAGGCTTCGAGTTTCGTATAAATTTCAGCTAAAAGATTTCCGACTGACTGGTGTTGAGCGATCGGTTTCCCGAAACTTCTTCTTGTTGAAGAAAACGATTTCGATTCCTCCAAACACGCTTCCATGAGTCCGATCGACCAAGCTGCGAGTGAAAGCCGTTCCATGTTGAACGTCTGCATCGTTTGACGAAATCCCTTTCCCAGCGTTCCCAATATATCTTCCGATGAAACTTCGACGTCTTCAAAAAAAAGAGCTCCCGTTTGAGACGCTTTGAGTCCGAGCTTTTCCATCGGCGCCGATCTCTGAACTCCGTTTGCATTGAGATCCACAAAAAAATGTGTCAGTCCTTTTTCCTTTCCGTTGAGATCCTGAACTCTGGCAAGAACTAAACAATAATCGGCGATCGGTGAATTTGTGATATAAGTCTTTTGACCCGAAAGGTGATAGATACCTTTTGAAATTTCCTTCGCGACAGTCTTG
>NZ_NPDU01000111.1 GCF_002811985.1 Leptospira adleri | reverse complement strand
GTCTTTGATCGCGAATCCTATTTTTTCGACCAAAGAAGAATTCAATTCGGATTATCAGATTCAATTTTTAGCAAGTTCCAAAACGGATGAATCTTGGCGCAAAACCTTAAAGGATTTACAGGCCTTGGAAGTAGGCTCCGGCGATCTCGGTTCCGATACGAAAAGTCGTCTGTACGTGCTTCAATATCCTCTGGAAATCGTAAACCAGGTAAGTCTTACGATCGGAGGCAGGAACGTTTCCGATTCCTTGGGTCCGCAGAGAAAGGGAAATTGGATTTTTACTTCTTCTTATCTGGAGGAAGATCGATACGATATCGTAAATTATAGGGACGCTTTTTATTGGTTGGCCCAGGGTTTTATCGGTCCGGGCGTCGTGTTTATCGGCGATCAGGCGGATACGGCTCACGTAGATTTTTTAAAACGCCTAACAAAGAGAAGTCGATCGAGGATTCCTCTCTACATTCGTTTTCAGGAATCTTTGGATGCGATCAAGGAAGTTTATCCGTTGGATCGCGTTTGGAACGGTTATCGTCTTTATACGAACAGTTTTATTTTGGAGGAATGAGGTTAGAAAACGTCTTTTTGAAACGATCTCGGGACTGACCCTTTTTTTATCAGGGACGGGACGATTTTTTCGAATCTACGGGACCCTTGGGTCGCCCACAAGTCGGAAAGTGATTCCGAGTCCACTCGGATTTTTAGGGGAATTTTGTAGGAGTTCCTACATTTAGTGGGAAGTTTTTTACTTGTAAAGATAAGGTTTTTCTGATAGAGCAAAATCTCCCGATTTTTTCCCGCCACCTCTCCTCCTCCACCCAATCAGGGTGGGGCGCGCGGCTTTCACTGAGGACTGTCGTTCTTACGACAGATTCTTCTAAAGATTCAGTCCACTTGTGGTTAAGATTTTGCTTTTTTCGAGTGAATGATTTTGTTGTTTCAAAGTATATCAAGATAACGTTTACCGCAAAAGTTTTTTTCTTTCTTCGTTGGAAAGGGAGACTAACTTTCTCATTCTTTCGTGAAACTTGGGGAAGTCGAAGTCGGCCTTTGCGAATTCCATCTTAAAAAAATCGCTTCCGGAATGATAACGTAAGTATCCGATAAAGTCCTCGTTGTTCCATTCTCTTTGCGAAAGTTTTTCCAAACGAATCGTCTTAAATTCTTCCTTCGCCGCGAGGATTGATTTTTTGAATTCGTCCAGGATTCTTTTTTTGCCCGCGAGTTTTTCGGAATCGTTCTCCGGACCTTCATACAATACTTTAAGTTTGGCGGCGGTTTCCACGAGAAAGGTCTTTAACTTTTTGGATTCTTCCTTTCCGAGTAGAATTTCCTTTTTCAGAGGGCTTTGCTTTCCTTCGATCGATTCGAGATAACGAAAGGCTCCTTCTTCTTCGACAAAGCTCGCATAACTCTCGTTAAAGACGGAGTCACCCGGAAAGTAGACCGTCGCGTGGGCCATTTCGTGAAACACCAAGGAAGCGATCTCGTGCGGTTTTCCGTCCAACTGGGAAGAAAAGATCGGATCCTCGAACCAGCCGAGCGTGGAATATCCGGCGGTGATTCGGATTCTCGTATCGAATCCTTTTTCTTTGAGTTCTTTTTCTTCCTCTTTGGCCTTTTCTAAACTGAAATAACCTTTGTAGGGAACGGTTCCCGCGATCGGAAACCACCAAGTGTAAGATTCCAACTTGAGAGGATAACAAGCCGCTACGTGCCAACCCAATTCTTCTCTGTCGAGTTGAACGAAGGATTTAAAACCGGCCGCGGGTTCCAGGGCCAATTCTTTGATTCCGAATTCGCGGAATTGTTCCACTTCCCTGAGTTTGCGTTTTAATTCTTCTTTCGTATCCGGATCTCGGATGACTTCTTCGATCGATCTTCTTTTGAGAAGGATGTCGAGTTGTCCGGTTCCCAAGTGCCAGAGATAACCCACGCAGTTTTGAAAACTCAAGACGCAAAAAAGAAGAATCGCGATTCGTCCTATTCGGATCAAAGTTTTCGATTTACGGTTGTTTGGAAAATCGCCAGGATAGAATTTAGGTTCTAACATGGAATTACTTCGCACGCTTCCGAGGATCGTAGTTTTAAACGGAATTCTTCTGGTCGCTCTCATTGGAGTTCTGATTTTTCCGAAGGATTGCGCTCTGTCTTCTCTTTTCTCCGGTAAAAGACCGATCTCAGCCGGAGAACAAAAGTCCGCGATCGAAATTCAGAATTCGTTTCGAAACGTATATCACCTCGTAAAAGATTCGGTCGTTTCGATCCGAACCAAAAAAACCGAATCGATTTCCAGTCCTTATCACTACTTCGATTTTAGAAACGAAAGGCTCGCGTCTTTTGGGAGCGGATTTTTTGTGCACGAGAAGGGATATATCGTCACGAACTATCACGTCATCGAAGGCGCGGAAAGTATCGAAGTGATCACTTCGAACGGAGGAATTCATTCCGCAAAATACGTGGGGAGCCATGAAAGAGCGGATATCGCGCTTTTGAAAATCCGGGAAGGTTCCGGTTTGACACCGATCGTTTTCGGAGATTCGGATCGGATCGAAGTCGGAGATTGGGCGATCGCGATCGGTTCTCCTTTCGGTCTCGAACGTTCCTTTAGCGTCGGAGTGGTTTCCGCAAAGTATCGGGAAGATTTGGACGAAACGGGTCAGACTCATATCCAGACCGATAGTATGATCAATCCGGGGAGCAGCGGCGGACCCCTTTTGAATATCTACGGAGAAGTGATCGGAATCAATCGTCTGATACGGAGCGAGACCGGAAGGAACTCCGGAATCGGTTTTGCGATCCCGAGCAACTACGCGCTCAAGATCATACGAATGATCGAATCCAACCAGGGAAGACATATCCGTCCCGCGATCTTGGGAGTGATGGCGACGGTGCCTCTTCCGGATCATAGGACGGCTTTGGGAATTCCGGATTCTTGGACGGGTGTTTTGGTTTACGATATGGATCCTCAATCTTCTGCGGAAGTCGGCGGAATCAAACGTTATGATTTTATTCTCGAGGCGAACGGAGCTCCGATCAAAAATATTAATGATCTGCGCGAACAGGTTGGAATAGTGGGACTGGGGGGCAAGATCAAGCTCCGTATCTACCGGGACAAAACGATGTTGGAACTTCCGGTGAAATTGATTCAGAAATAAAAAACTGAGTTGGGCGAAAGAAATTTCGGGGCGATTCGCTCGCGGAGTTTCTTTCTAAAGAAGGCTCGCGACCGCGCTTTTCGCTGCAATTCCTAAAGGAATTTCCGCTGCAATCGCTATCGCAGTTTCAAAAAACTCATGCAAAATCGATAATATAGAAAAGAGGGCAGGACGGGATGAGAAGAAACATCGTTCACAGCGGAGCGGATGCTCTGATCTATGAAATCAGACAGATCGTAGCCGTCGCAAAAAAACTGGAGGCATTGGGACTTCAGATCACTTATGAAAACATAGGAGATCCGATTCAAAAAGGGGAGACGATTCCCGTTTGGATGAAGGAGATCGTTTCCGATCTGGTTCTCAAAGATAAATCCTGGGCATATACGGCCACACAGGGATACGAACCGACCCGTAAATTCCTCGCGGAAAAAGTGAACGAAAGAGGGGGAGCGCAGATCACCGCGGACGATCTTCTTTTTTTCAACGGACTCGGAGACGCTGTCGCAAAAATTTTCGGTTTTATGAGAAGGGAAGCCCGCGTTCTCGGACCGAGTCCTGCATACTCCACGATATCATCCGCGGAAGCCGCTCACAGCGGATATGAACACTTAACGTACAATCTTCTTCCTGAGAACAATTGGATGCCGGATCTGGAAGACATCGAAAACAAGGTCCGATACAACGACTCGATCGCGGGAATTCTGCTTATCAATCCGGACAATCCTACCGGCGCGGTATATGATAAAACTCTAATGAAGAAAATCGTGGCGATCTGTGAAAAATACGATCTGATGCTGATCTGCGACGAAACGTACGCTCACGTGAATTATTCGGACGCGGGACCGCTTCATCTTTCCGAAGTGATCGGAGACCGGGTTCCGGGAATGGCTCTTCGTTCCATATCGAAGGAATTTCCGTGGCCGGGAGGACGCTGTGGGTGGTTGGAGATATTCAACAAGGACAAGGATCCGGTCTTTAGCCGTTACGTGAAATCGTTGTTAGACGCAAAGATGTTGGAAGTCTGTTCCACGACCCTGCCTCAGATGACGATTCCCGAAGTCTATTCCCATCCGGAATTCGTTCCTCATCTCAAGAGGAGAAACGAGAAGTTTAAAAAACGCGCACGGCTCGCGACCGAAGCTTTCGCCGGACTCAAAGGCGTGAAGGTCGTAGAACCTAAGGGCGCGTTTTATCTGACTGTAGCTTTCGAGAACGGGGTTCTCAATTCTTCCATGAAGTTGAAAGTGGAGAATCAGAAGGCCTCCGATTTTATACAACCGCTTCTCGCGCAAGCCGCGAACGATCGGAGATTCGTCTATTATCTTCTCGCCTCGACCGGAATCTGCGTGGTTCCATTGTCCGCATTTTGTACAAAGATGGACGGGTTCCGAGTGACTTTGCTCGAGGAAGACGAAGAAAAATTCAATTGGATCTACAAAACCCTTCGAGAAAAAATCGGTGAGTATATCGCTTCTGCCTAACGTTAAACTTCTTCTAAGAATGGGGTTTTTAATTTGAAAGGGCCGCTCAAGATCGGGTTGATGGATTCCGGGATGGGCGGTCTTTCCGTACTTAAGGAAATTCTAAAATACGAAGCCGACCTGGAAGTCGTCTATTTCGGAGATCTCAAAAACAGCCCCTACGGCGAAAAAAAAGTATCCGCAGTTTTGGATCTCACGAGAGACGTTTGCAACCGGTTGATCCGGGAAGAAGTAGAAGCGATCTTGCTCGCTTGCAACACGGCTACGTCCGCGGCGGCCGAAACGCTGAGAAAGGAATTCTCCATACCGATCTTCGGAATGGAACCCGCGATCAAACCTGCGATATTACAAAATCCCGGAAAGAGGGTCGCACTTTTGGCTACGCCGGTCACTCAGAAGGAAGAGAAACTTCAGAAACTCAAAAAAGAATTGAACGCGGACGATCTGCTTCTTCCGATTTCCTGTCCAGGACTTGCGGGATTTGTGGACCGCGGGGATTTTGCCGGCGCCGAGGAATACTTACAGCCGATCCTGAGGGATCTCAGGGAAGAAGGCGTGGAGATCGCGGTGTTGGGATGCACACATTACGTTTTTCTAAAGGATATTTTTTTAAAAAATATTCCGGATCTGAAGTTGTATGACGGAAATTCTGGTACGATCAAACACCTTCTCAATTCTCTCGGAAAATCGGCGACAAGTTCCGATTTCGCCGGGAGCGAAAAAACAAAATACAAACTTCTTTTAAACAGCGAAGAGGATTTTCATTTCCGATTGGCGGACCTTCTTTTGAATTCAGAGGAAGGGGTTTGATCCGTTGTCGGATTCGGATTTTAGGCCTTCGGAAAAAAACGTTTCAGAGGCCCTGCGTTTAATCGCAGGGATCGCACAAAAAGACGCCCGTTGTCTTGAAAAATTCTACGATCTATACGGGAATCTTCTCTACTCGATAGTTTACAAAATTCTAATGCAGAGAGAGGAAAGCGAAGAAGTTCTTCAGGAAGTGTTTACCGTACTTTGGAAAAAGGCGGATCAGTTTAACCCGGAACGTTCTTCTCCTTTGACTTGGATGTCTGCGATTGCGCGTAACGCGGCGATTACTAAGGTCCGGTCCTCCGATTTTAGGAATCGAAATCGAACGCGCGAATTTCAAGAAACTCTGTCATCGAATTCTTCCGCAAAAGATCCGGCCTTTGAGGAGGTATTTGATTCTTCCTTGAGGAGTCGGATGAAGGAAGCGATTCAAAATCTTTCGCCGGAAATTTCGATTCTTCTGGAAGAAGCGTATTGGAGCGGGCTCAGCCAGAGCGAGATTGCCGAGAAATTTCAACTTCCGTTGGGAACCGTGAAATCCCGGATTAGAAACGGCTTGTCTCAACTCAGAGATCAGCTCAAAGGTTGGAACTTTTAGGATGAAAGGGGAGGACGAAAATCGGATGAAGTTTCGTTTTGTCGGCTCTTTTGGATTGGATGTGACAGATAACGTAGGTTTTCCTGCTCTTCGAGAATTCGGAAAAAGAGAAAAAAGTCAACTTGAGATCCGGCCTTTGTGGGAACTACGACGTTCCTCCGTGAATTTCGGCCCCCACCCTCATCGGGTGGAGGAGGCGGGCTCGCGGGAAAAAATCGGACGAAATTCCGTATATCGGAAAAATCGAATCTTGCATAGTAGAAAATCGACGTTTCGCTTTGTCGGAACTCCGACAAAGGCTTCGGATTCGATTTGCAGGAGCTCAGCTTTTTTATCGGCGGCGGCTTTTATTCTTCCTTCGATTGCCGATAAAAAACGAAAATGTTCGCTGAAAATAAACGATCCGGATCGCAACTTGAAACGTAAGAATTTAAGGGATCCCATTCTTTAGCGAGGAATTCAAAGATGAACCAAGATAGAAACACGGATTCGACTGAGAACTGGGAAAGTTTTGTCTTTCCAGAAGATGTCTTTTCCTCTTCTGCTTCCGAAAAAGAGTTGGAGGAGATCTTTCATCGATTCGGAATTTTTTCACTTCCCGAAGTGAAACCGGATTCTTCCTTAAAGAAAAAAATTATTTCCAACATTTTGAAACAAAAAACGGAAGAAGGAAATTTTCTTTTCGTCCGCAAGTCCGATTCTCATTGGAAGAAGTCCGCTTTCCCGGGAGTAGATTATAAAATTCTAAACAAGGATAAAATCCACAACACGGTCACTCTTATCATTCGCATGGAACCCGGAGCCGTCTTTCCGGGGCACGCTCATTCAAGTTCCGAAGATTGTTATCTGATCTCTGGCGACCTGAGCATAGCGGGCACCTCGATTTCGGCTGGAGATTTTCATCGCGCGAATCCCGGTTCCTTTCATAAGAAATTTTCCACTTCGAAGGGCGCGGAATTCTTAATCGTTGCCGGCGCCGCCGACTTTGCCGAATCCGAGAAATTTTTTTCCTAAATTTCGAAGGGCCTTTCTTTGGAAATAAATTTCCAAAGTCTGTTTAAAAAATTTTGAAATAAATTTCCTAAATAAACGCTAAAATTTCGATCCGATTTTTCCGATTTCGTGTATAATACGAAAACTCCTCACGGAGGATTCAATCGGAGAGTATATGATCCGTTTTGTGACCGCAATCGCGGTATTATTCTTTTTGAACGTTTGTAAGCCGAAAGTCGCCGAAAGTTCGGACGCGGTAGTCACCTTTCTAAAAGGGAAGGCTTCCGTTGTGGACACAGGCAAACAACTTTCTCCTCTCGCGAACGTTGCGGAAAAACAATCGGTTCAAACCGAAAACGACTCCGTGCTGGACTTGACATCCAAGCTCGGAAGTTTTCGTCTTTTGGGAGGAAGTACCGCGACCGTCGCTTCTCTCAATGCGGAAACCGTTTCCTTTCAAGTAGCCGAAGGCAACGTTTTGATCAAGGCCTCCAAACTTACAAAAGGCCAGAGCCTTACTGTAGATACTCCCACCGTTGTTGCCGCGGTGCGGGGAACTCAGTTTTGGGGAAGAGTCAACGGTAAAGACGAATCCGGCACCTTTGCCGTGAGAGAAGGTTCCGTCGAGATCACTCGTAAGTCCGATAACGCAAAGGTTCTGATTGAAGCGGGCCAAGCCGTCGATCTTAAACCGGGCGAAAAAGAATTAAAAACGAGAGTCGCAGCCAAAGAAGAACTCTCCGCGATGGAGCAAATCGACCAGATGAAATGATTTCCTGAATTCCCGAATCTTCGTCCTTAAGTGCCGGATTTCCCGTATGGATCCGGTTTTTTTTTGTGTGCAGGGATTTTGTCTTTTCCAAGCTATTCTAAAAAGAGTCGGGATCCTAAGAATGGAAGAAAAGATTACATACAAAAGCGCCGGTGTGGACACGGAAAAAGGAAGAGAGTTTGTTCAGAAGATCAAACGCAACGTGGAATCCACTCACGGTCCCAGAGTTCTCGGCGGCCTCGGCGGATTTGCGGGAGCTTTCGACGTAAGTTTTCTTAAAAAATACAATCAACCGATTCTTCTTTCCGGGACCGACGGAGTCGGAACCAAAATCGAACTCGCGAGACTTCTCAATACGTTTCACACGGTCGGAATCGATCTGGTCGCGATGTGTGTGAACGATATTCTCGTTTGCGGAGGAGAACCGTTATTCTTCCTGGATTATATCGCCTGCGGAAAATTGGATCCGGAAAAAATGGATCAGATCGTCTCTGGAATCGTACAAGGTTGCAAGCTGTCTAACGCGGCTCTCCTCGGAGGCGAAACCGCGGAACACCCCGGCACGATGAAAGAAGACGAATTCGATCTCGCGGGTTTCGTAGTCGGGGCCGTCGAAAAAGATCTGATGATAGACGGTAGTTCCATTCGACCGGGGGATCAGATTCTCGGGTTGGAATCCAGCGGGCCGCACAGCAACGGTTTTTCCCTCATTCGAAAGCTGCTCCTGAAGGATGGAAAATATCTTCCGTCCGATCCGGAACAGGTGAACTTCCTAAGAGACTACGCGCTCAAACCCACTCGGATCTACGTGGAAAGTATATTAAAACTTTTGCAAAAGGTTCCCGTTAAGGGAATGGTGCATGTCACGGGCGGAGGATATCAGGAGAATGTTCCGAGAGTTCTTCCTCAAGGATCTAAGGCGAAATTTTTCAAAGATAAAATTCCTTCCGGATATTTTTTCGAAAAGATCAAGAAGGATCAAAAGCTCGAAGAGTTGGAACTTTTCGCAACGTTCAATATGGGAATCGGTTATATGCTGATCGTTTCGGAGGAGAATGTGGATTCCGCCAAACGATTTTTGGAATCCTCCGGAGAATCCGTGCATTGGATCGGGGAGATCGTCTCCGGTAATAAAGAAGAAGTTCAGTTCGTCTAACAGCGAAGAAATGATTAAGCTCGTTGATCTTCTGCGGTCTCCGCTTCTGGTTATTTCCAGAAAGAATCCGTTTATGCTCTCGAGACTTACTTTTTTTTACGTCATCTTGGGCGTTGTGGGAGGTCTGTTTTCCGCGGCGTTTTGGATGCTCATCGAATATCTGACTCATTGGGCGTCGAACGTAAGCGGAATTCTTACCATTCCTTTTATGACCGTCTCAGGACTTTTGGTCGGTTTGATCATTCACTTTCTCGGGGAACCCGGCGAAATCTCATTAGTAATCGATAATATACGTTTCAGGGGAGGAAAACTGGAAGCGAGCCAGAATCCTTCCATGGCGCTTTCCTCCCTTTTGAGTATTTCTTCCGGCGGAAGCGCCGGTCCCGAGGCTCCTCTGGTTCAGATCACCGGTTCTTTTGGAAACTGGTTCGCCGAAAAGCTCGGATTGACCGGGGAAGAATACCGATCGATGACGATCGCCGGAATGGCCGCGGGCTTTACTTCTCTTTTCGGTTCTCCTTTGGGCGGCGCGTTATTCGCACTTGAAATCCTACAACACAGACACGTAGTCGAATATTACAAGGCACTTTTACCGGCGTTTCTTTCGAGTACTTCCGCCTTTTTCGTCTTCCTATGGATGACTCACGCGGGACTTCAACCGACTTGGCAATTCCCTCAGTATGTTCCGGGAGATATTCAAGATTTCTTATATGCTCTTTTTTTGGGAGCGTTGGGGGCGGGTATCGGCTGGATGTTTCACGGTTTATTTTTGACCAATCGTTGGATCTATTCTAAAATTCCGGGAAAGATCTACTGGAAGACCGCACTCGGCGGTTTGGTTTTGGGAATCATAGCATGGCAGATTCCGTTAACTCGGTTTTTCGGTCACGATCAACTCAATCAAATCGTAGAGGGAAGATTTACTCTTGTTTTTCTTGCGGGTTTGATTTTTTGGAAGACGTTTGCGATAACGACGACCGTTACCACGGGATGGAGAGGAGGCGTAATCATTCCTCTTTTTTTTCTCGGAGCGTGCGCCGGAAAACTTCTTTTCGGAATTTTACCGACTGAAAATGAATCCTTTCTCATGATCTGTTTGATGGCCGCGGTGAACGCCTCGGTCACCAAAACTCCGATTTCTACCACGATACTCTTGTCCGAGCTGACCGGTTTGTATAATTTTACTCCGGTTCTGATCGCGAGCCTAAGCGGATATTTTCTTTCTCCGAAAGAGCCGTTCATTGCAACGCAGGGAAAAGAAGGTTAGAATTTTAAGATCTAATAAACTCCGCCTAAACGTAGTCCGCAAATTATTTCCTTGAAATCTTTCTGGCCGGAGTTCCGTCCACCTTGATCTAAAACTACGGTAAAGTCCGTCGAAAAGATGCGAACTTACCCAAAAATCGGCTAAACTTAATAGAAGCGAGAAATAAGGTTTCGCAAAATGTGGGAACTCCCATAAAAATTGAACAACAATCTTCCGTTAGAAAGTTTATAAAACGCTAAAGGGACCGAATCTGTGGGAACTCCATCGCTTTTATTACGATCCGACAAAGTCTTGTGCGCGGTTTTTGAAAGTTCTCGGACAAACTCTGAATTTTTCAAGATCGGAAACAATGTCTCTTTCGTTCCTACATTGTATTTTTAGAATATTCAAAAAAATAACTTCCGTTGTGAATCCTTACCTTCAATGGAACGGAGTTTTCAAGAGGATGGAAAGGCACACCGTATCGAATAC
>NZ_NPDU01000110.1 GCF_002811985.1 Leptospira adleri | reverse complement strand
CCTTTTTTTGAATTTGATCGTTACAAACTCAATCGGCAAGGAGAGCCTTCTCATTCATTCTTAAATCTGCGAAATATTTTGGACGTTATCCTGAACGCTCTCTTAGATGAGGAAGCGGAGAAACTCTATAACGCAAGGAAGCCCCTTGTAATATGCAAAAAATATAAAGTGTTTTCGAAAGACGAATCGTTACGGTCTATAGATCCATAAAAAGAAGATTAAAAGAATAAGAAATGGAGAAAACCAGGTCAGAAACGCTCTGCCGTTATTTTGTTGAAAAACGGTTTTTACCATTCGAAAATAGCTGATCGACTGTAATACGAAGCCGGCAATTAAGAACAGGCTCACAAAACCGAGAAAAAGAACCATATAAAAAATATCTCGTTTTGCTGAATTTGGCATAAGGCTGAATAATATTAAAATCGGGAAAAGGGACAATAGAACATAGAAATTGCTTGAAATAGTCAATGATAAACATTTGAGAAAACTCGCGTCTTTTTCTCCGAAAATTCTTACGGTAAGATATGAGCATACACTGACGAAAAGTTCGAAGATTACTAACGATAAGGCAAAGAAGAAAATATTGTAGGGAAAGGAATTCAATAGATACATAAAAAGCGATATTTTACCTTCTATTAAAAAGCCTCTCATAATTTCCGAGTATTCGACCAGATAAGAAAGATTTAATAGTGAAAGAAGGAAATTTGTTACGATGTAGAGCGTCAGAAATATTAGATGAGTTTTTAAGGTTATAGTAAAAAATTCCCTGTCTTGAATTTCTTTAATTTTTTCCGGTCTTAAATGAAATTGAAAGGTCTTTATTATCTCCCTTTTAATAAGGTTATCAGAGGTTAATTGTTTAATTTTTTCGAGTAATTGCATCGTCTTTCCTATTTATCTGTATTCAACGCTTCTTTGTCGTCTTTCCAGTTTCCTTTATAGATTATTTGCCAAGATTCATTTTTTAGCAATCCGAATCCGTCTCTCTTTCCCGCTCGCCAGGATCCAACGTAAAAAGATCCGTCAGGATAAATAAAAGCGCCGTTTCCATCGTAAATTTTTCCTTCTTTATAGATTCCGTTTAGTTTTGTTCCATCAGATAATACTAATAAACCCAATCCATCGGGCTCGTCTTGGTGCCATCTAACGTTTAACTTTGTACCGTCTCTCCATTCGAAAATTCCCTGACCTTGCTTTTTATTATTTACGAATGTTCCGAAATAGGAAGAGCCGTCCGGGTATCTATATAACCCGTTCCCGTGTTTAACTCCGTGTTTCCATTCGCCTTTGTAGAAATGTCCCTCTTCATTTTTAAATAGACCGTAGCCATCGGGATGTGAATTTCTCACATAGCCTTCGTAATAAGCGCCGCCTCGATATTGCATCTTAGCGAAACCGTTTTCGCAACTATCCGTCAAACATTTAAACTTGGTAATCTTGAAATAAATAGTTACGAGTAAGAACAAAAAAAGAGCTGTACTAATGAGGACTATCAGTTTTCCCGTTTTTGTAGCTGTCAATTTTTGGAGTAGCCTACTGAAAAATATGGCTACGTTTTTTAAGAATGCGACGATTCTGATTTGATACAAGGTTAGTTTCTCCTATTGAACAACATTTGAAAGCCGGATGAGATTCTCTTTTTCGCATGCCAAAGTAAGGTTGTGTAATCAATATTGAATTTAAAAAGTGCAAACCTGGAAAGTATCGTTGAAATTAAGAAGATGCCGGTCGCGTTTCTTATTAATGTGAGCTCTGCGCTTGAAAACGCGAATAACGGTAGATAAACAATAAAAGAGATAATAGTAAGATCAAAATTGTCTTCACGTCTTCCTGTCAGAGGCGATGTTGTATTTTTGGATAGTATCTGTATCATTAAAATAACCATAATGATGACGCCGCCTATATGCAAGCCTATATCGTAGGTCTTAAAAAAGAGCAAATACAGAGATAAAAAAATGCTAAATGTCACTATAAGAGAAAAAAAATAATTAAACGATGTTTCTAATGATTCGGTGAAGCAAGTGAACAAGAAAAAACAAACGGAAAAAATTAGGATCAAATAGGTGATAAAAGTTGAGTTGGATTCCGAAAGTTTTTCGATCCGGCTGTTTAGTTCAATGCGTTCGTTCGTTTTTAATTGCCCTATCGAATTTTTCTCCGCAAGTTTCAGCAATTCTCTGGCATTATAAGATCCAGTTCTGACCGATACCGATAAGGTAGGACGTTTGTTTTTTCTGAATAATTTTATCGGAGACACCGATTCCTTTCCGCTATAAAGATTGCTTATCGGAGAAAACTGCCCCGTGCTATTCTTTATAAAGAATTTATTAAGTTGTCTTTCGGAGTCTCGGTATTCTTTTGAAGCTCTGATTCTAATATCCAACTCGTTATTCTCTTCGCTAAACTTACTGACTACGGATCCTTGTATCACGGTTCTTAAAAAAGAGCCGATGTCTGAGTTCTGTATTAAAGGATTTCTACTATTTAAGTCTAGTTGGAGTTCGCTGCGAGGAGGTTTAAAATTGAGAATTACTTCCTGTATTCCGGGCAGGCTAGTTAATGAAGCTGCAATCTTGGGAACTGAACTGTTTAAATCATTATGATTTGATCCGATTATATCCAAGGAGATTTCTTTCATTCTTCCCAATTCCGATTCTTTCGTAAAGTAACAATAAGCGGGATTTTGTTTCCCAACGGATTCGTTTAACGAAGCTATAATATCTTTCTTAAATAGAAAATTCTTATGATAATTAATTATTAGAAAAGCATGACCCGGATCAATCTGAGAAATGACGTCCTTTACATCCGTATTTTTTAAAAGTTTTGCTTCGATATTTTGGACAATGTTATTCGTATATGAAAAACTCGAATCCGACGGTAGTTCAATGTAGCCATAAACGCGATCGTCTTCGATATTGAAATAAACCTCTTTGTTTGCTCTGAGAAACATGATCGATGAGAAGAAAATGATGACTAAGGAAAATAAGAGCGGCTTCCAATCGGTTTTTTGCTTTTTTTCAGTATCGCTGATTCGATGGGGATTTGTCTCCGGTACTGTTTTGATCTCTTCCAATCGAACCGGATCTTTATCCTTCAGAACGGCGGCGTATTTAAAAGAAAGTTGAATGCACAACGTTCCTATTGCGCTTAATAAGGAAACTCTTATGAGATTTGCTGCTATCAAAGGATTTAGCAACATGGTCGGTAAAAAAAGTAACGGAAGTGATAAAAGAATTAAAAAGAATAGATTACGTCCTCTTTGTGTTTCTAGACCACCAATCTTGTAATACAACGTAGTCCAGATAATGAAAGAAAGGTAAAATGACAAAACACTCAACAAATCGAAATCGATTTTAAGAAGAAAATGAATAAAGGAAAAAATTAGAATAATTAAAACCGATTGAAGTAGAAGAAATGAGATCAATCTCAAGGGCTTTTCGTATTTTTTGATTTTGAAAAAAAGAAATAATATTATGAAAGTGACGAAGAGGACCGCAGAAATATTTAAATACGTATCTTTGATGTTTTCGGCCTGATCGAATATTTTCTCAATGCCGCTGTTCTTTGCGTTCAGGCTGGCGACGGATTTGTCTATTTCGGAGGATATTTGAAGAATATTCGCGTTGTGTTTTTTATAGATATAAATTCCAATATTTTCATTTCCATTGACGCGATAAGAATTGTCGTCATCCCTATACGAACTCTTTACAGTTGAAACGTCGCCAAGAGTGACCGTTTTTCCCAATGACAAACTTGTTATTGGCAGTTGGGTCAGTTCGCCTATCGTTTTAAATTTTCCTTTGAGCCTTACCTGATAAAGCCCTCCTTTTTCTTCCACGGAAGCTAGGGTTAAGGAGCGATTATTAAAGTGAATTGCACTATGAATTTCAGCTAAGGTTATATTATAAGTATTTAATTTTTGAATATCGAAGGAGATGAGGATCTCTTTTACTTTTCCTCCCGAAATCGTAACCTTGCTGACTCCTTCTATACCTTCTATGAGTTTTTTAATTACGGTATCAGCGTAAACCCGCAAATCGCCCATCGCCTGAGGGTCTGGAACCTTGAGTGACATTACTACTATTGGCATCTCATTCGGATCAAAATTTAGTATTCTAGGTTTTCGAACTTCTTTAGGAAAATTCGCTACGACATTTTCGATTCGTTCTTTGATTTCTAATGTCTTGAAACTTAGATCCGTGTTACTTTCAAAATCTAAACGAATTAGAGATTTCCCTTTTTCAGACTGTGACCGAATTTCAGTAATTCCGCCAGTCGCTGATATTTTGTTTTCCAGTGGGATCGTTATCGTATTCTCCACCGTTTCGGAATCCGCACCGGGAAATTCAACTACAATAGAGAGCGCAGGATTTTTGATCACAGGAAATAGAGAGTAATTTAATTTAAACGCAGATATAACTCCAAAAAGCAACAGTGAAATTACGATCATCTGAATCGTAATTTTGGACGGCCTCGTTGTTTTATTGAAGATCATATAAGTTTGTTCAAGCGATCTGATTCTTTCGATTCTTCAGCAATGAAAAGAAAAGAATTGGAAGTAAAAATAGACTGAATACAAAAGAGGATAATAAACCTACGATGACTACGATTGCCATCGGTGATTGGAATTCGGCGCCTTTTTGGAATTCAAAAGCAACCGGAACTAAGCCTAGGATGGTCGTTAGGTTATTCATTAAAACCGGTCGGAATACGATTTTTCCGCTTTCGATGATCGCCTTCTTAAAATCTTTGTATTCCTCTAACGAAATAATGAGGTACTCGTAATAGAGAGATGCATTGTCAACCACAACTCCCAATAATAAGACGAGTCCTAAGAATGCGCTGATGTTGAAACTTTTGCCAAATAAAAATAACGCCGGAAATATTCCTATGAACATCAAAGGAATCGTACAAATCATAATTGCAGAGAGTTTTAGTGATTGGAATTGGCTGCTCAGAAGCATATAAATCAGAACGGAGGCTAGTAAGAAGGCAAACAAAAGTTCATTATAGGATTTTTCAATATTTTCGAATTCTCCGCCGATTTTAACATAATAGCCGGCAGGCAATTTTAGATTTGATATGAGTTCGTTGATTTTTTGGGTGGTTCCGGTTGCTTCAAGATTACCGTAAACCATGTTTACCCTAGAATTGCCCGACCTGCGAATTGATCCAGAAGAACGGTTTTCTGTAATATTAGAAATTTGCGATATACTGATGAATTCTCCGGTTGGAGTTTTTATGTTCAGTCCCTTGAGTTTGTTTAAGTTGTCGATTTGGTCTCTTTTGATCAGGAGGCGAATATTTAGGTCTTCGTCCTGCAATCGGATTCTGGAAATGTTTTCACCGTAGCTTGCAACTTTAACATATTGAGATATATAATCGTTGGTGAGTTTTAAGGAACTTGCTTTGATCGGATCAAATTCGATTAGATACTCGTGTTTTTTTGTTTCAAGCGTGCTTCTTAAGTCGGTGGCAATACGATTTTTTTCGAGTTTGGATATTAAATTATTTCCGATGTCGCCTAAAATCCTCAAATCTTCTCCGTGAATTTCCAAATTCAATTGGCTGCTGTTCGGATCTAAAATTTTGGCTATGACGTCCCCGTTTCCTTCGAAATTTATGCGAATATCGTCCGTAAAGGAAATTTTTTTTCTAAGATTTTCAATGATTTCCTTCGTCGTTCTCGATGAACTTGGATGAAGTAAGACTCTCAGTTTTGCTACGTTAGCTCCGGAGCCTCCATTTATCTTGGAAACAAAATCTTCGGTGTCTGACCCGATTTTCGATATTACACTCGCGACATTTTTATCTGAAAGTAACATTTGTTCAAGAGTTTCAACTATATTCGTCGTACTTCCTAACGTAGAGTTTTGGCTATTTTCTACATTAATGATAAACTCCCCGTTATCAACCGCAGGCATAAACTCGCTCTGAAGAATAAACAAAAATTGCGCTGAGATTATTAAAGCGGCGAAAAGAAATAAGTATAATTTTCGAGGTCGATCTATGTATTCGTTCAGTTTAACTTCGTAAGACGCAAGTGCATCGTTATATATTTGAGAGGATTTAACGAAGAGAAGGTTGTTTTCGTACGCCTTCGAAAGATTAGTTTGGTCGAATATGACATATAAGGTCGGAATGATTGTGATTGAAGCAAGTAAGCTGATTGAAATGGATAGAACGATTGCGATTGCCATTTCGGAAAATAAAATACCGACGAAACTTTTAATAAAAATTATCGGTAAAAAAACGATGATCGTCGTCAAGGTAGCGGAGACGATGGATCCTGTTACTTCCGATGTTCCCTCTATTGCGGCGTCATAGATCGATTTTCGTTTAGCCAGATTGCGCTCAATCGAGGAAAATACGACGTTACTAGTATCGAACAACATTCCAATACCGAGAGCTAACCCTCCCAAAGACATCATATTTAAAGATATTCGAAATACGTAAAATAGTAGGAATGTCGCTAATAAAGAAAAAGGTATGATGATAAGAAGAATTAAAGGCGCCCTAAAACTTTGAATTAAGAGTAGAAGTACGGAGAACGCGAGAACGGCGCCTATTACCAAAGACCAAATTAAACCTAAAACGGAGTCTCGTATAAAGATGGATTCGTCATATACTATTTTCGCGGAAAGTTTCTCCGTAAATTTGGAATTGATGGTATCTAATTCAGTTTGGACCCGATCTGAAAGTTCGACTGAATTTTTTCCCGATTCTTTATAAAGATAGAATATTAGACAGTCTTTGCCGTTGTATTTAGCTAAGCCGGTGCGGTCTTTGAAGGTGCTTAAGACGGAAGCTATCGATCCAATCTGTATCGGAACCCCGGAGTTGTTCGTGCCGACGACCGTATCCCTTATATCGTCCAAGGTTTTATATTCGCCGATCGTTCGCAGCAGTAGATCCTTATTTCCAACGGGGAGGCTTCCGGCGGGAACGTTTATGTTGGCGGATAGGATCGCCTTTTCAACTTCAGGTATAGATACGCCGTAAGTGGTCATTCTTTCCGGATCAATTTCGACGCGGATTTCTTTTTCAAATCCTCCGAAAACTTGAACGTAAGCGATCCCCTCGATTCTTTCAAAGAACACTTTGATATTCTCATCGGCAAAGGAGCGAAGTGATTTCGAATCCAATTCGTTTTTTGGAAAAATAACGATTTCTTGAAAAGCGGATTGGGAAGGATCGAACCTAGTTGCGATCGGTCTACTTGCGTCCTGCGGTAGCTGGTCGCGGATAAGATCTATTTTTTCTCTAAGTTCAATGATGGCAAAGTCTATCGATTTGTTAAAAGAAAACTGAACCGTTATGATGGAAATTCCTTCCAACGATTCGGAAGTTACTTTTTCAATTCCGCCTACTGTTCCAATGGAATCCGTAAGCGGCTTTGTAACTAAATTTTCTATCTCTTCCGGCGAAGCGTTTGGGTAACTCGTGATAATAGAAACTCGAGGAAATGTTATTTCGGGCAGCAGCGTAATTTTAGCGTTTTTTAATCCTATCGTTCCAAATATTACGATTGCGATCCAAGTCATCAATACGGTGACAGGTTTAGAAATACAAAAACTGACGATTGCTTTCATCTTTTATCAAAAAGGGGATTTACGGCCATACCGTCTCTTATTTGAGATATTCTTTCCAATAGAATCGTATCTCCGTCCGATAATCCTGCTGAAATAATGATTTTCCCTTCGCTTTGAGACCCAAGTTTTACCTCGTTACGATAGCTCTTTCCGTCCCTGACCAAACATACGGTACCGCTCACCCCGTCTTCATTTAAGAGGACTGCCGTACTCGGGATCCTAATAGTAGGCTTTTCTTGTCCTGTGGTAATATTGGCTCGGATGAACATTCCCGGTTTAAGTTGTTTGCTCTTATTATCCACGAGCGCTTTTATTTCCACAGTGTGGCTTTTTTGGTCTATGATAGGACTGACCATCTGCACAATTCCTGTGAACTGTTGTCCTTTGTATATATCCGCAGAGAAGGACATTTTCATACCTTTTCGTAGATCTATGGATTCCGATTCAGGTATATTGAGTACTGCATAAACTTGTTTGACATTGATAACCGATAATACGTGTTGACCCGGACCTGCGTTAGTCAGGATTTCCCCTTCATTCTTAAATTGTTTTGCAACGACTCCATTGATAGGAGAAAAAACGAGAGATTCTTTCAATTGCATTTTCGTAGAATTCACCTGTGCTTCATGGGCTTTTAACACTCCTTCCGCGACTTCCCATTCGGCTTTTTCAATTAGGCTATTGATCTCTTCTAAGATTTTTATTCTTTCTTCTTTTGTTTCAGGAATTTTATAGTTATTCCTTAAAATATCCTTATCTGTTAGGCCGATGCTTCGAATTTCCACATCCCTTTCAGCCAGTTGATACGAAATTTCTTTTGAACTTAAATTGAGTTTTGCATTTTCGAATTCTTCTCTCGTAAATCCGCCGGCATTGTAAATTTCTTCAATTCCTATGAACGTATTTTTTGCTTTCTCATATTCTTGTTTTGTTTTTTCCGAGACCGAGATCGCTTTTTCGTACTCCTGAATTCTCGCGAGCACGCTTCCTTTCGCTTTTATATATTTTTCGCGGGCTAATTTGACTTGCGACCGGGAACTTTCCATAGTGGATTCTTGTTTTAATAACTCCAATTCCAAAGGTAAAGTCTCCATTTTAAAGAGCTTTTGTCCCTGAGAGATTTCTTCACCTTCTTTGAAGTAGGTTTTTTCAATTCTACCAGATACTTTCGAATAGACGTCCACCTTTTCCATGAAGTCTATGATCCCAGAGGCTTCGACCATCGGGGTTATCGATTCACTTTGAACGTTCATCGCCAAGATAGACATTTTTTCGGTTTGCTCTTCTTCGTTGTCCGTTTTTTCAAAGGAAGGCAGAGCAAAGGAAATAGGTTTTGTAATCGCTGATGTAGTATTTTTTAATATTCTACTATTTGAATTTTTGGAAATCCGCACTAAGAATAAAGAAGCTAAAAAGTAGGTTATAACGATTCCTAAGATAAGTTTACCGGCTTTCGAAGTAAGAATTTTTATGATCAAATGGTTATCCTCCTGAAGACAAACGCAAATTCCGGATGAAAAAGACTATTCCTTGGAGGAATCCGATTTTCCAGAGAGTTCTAAATATTTTCTGTGATGATAAGCAGCCTTTTTTTCCAATCGCGCTTTTTCGTAAATGGTCTCGAGTTGACGATGTGATAAAGCAAGTATTCCGGTTTGTGAGATAATCTTTTTATACGCAAGAATTGCTTGATCGGGCTTGCCCGTTTCCTCTAACAGACGAGCGCTGATAAAAAGGATTTCCGCATTTTCAGTATCCTTCGATAAGAATTTCTGCAAGTTTTCTGTTAATTCTTTTTTGAGAGGGGTTCCTGCAAATTGAGCTTTGATCAGCCAACCTAACGCTGTGTAATTCGAAGGGTCGTCGTCGGAAATTTTCTGAAATACTTCTTCAGCCTGTTGAAATTTACGATTATAGTATAAAAGTTTTCCGATTAAGAGCTTTACGTCTTTGTATTCGTCGTCTTCTTTATCGAGCGCTTGAAATATTTTTAACGCTTCGTCGCGTTGATTGGCGACGAATAAGGCAGTACCTCTTTCATACATTGCTTCCATTTCCTTTTCGGAAGGGCCACAACCGCCGTATAAGAAGCAAGAAAATATGAGCAAAAGGAAAATTTTATTTTTTTCGCCGTATTCCGCTTTAAAGTCCAAATTTCCACCACGCCTTATTTTCTTGATTTTCCTGTTTTTTCACGATTCTTTCTGCGAGGTGAAGACTTGCTTGTTTTAGGTCCTCCGCTTCCGAGAAATTTTTTGATTCCTGAGAGAAGGCAACGGTTCGAAGTAGCTTTCCCGATTTATCATGGACGTCGATAAATATTAAAGTCGTAAAATTCTTTTCCAAGATACTTCCATTATCTGAAATTCCGAAAGATCCCTGGAGATAATAATCGAAATTCATCTTTGACGCTAAGTTCTTAATCTCCGTTTCACTTAATATTTTTTTGGTGTCTTTGGAGTTATTATCAGCCGCTGGGATCGGGGACGCAGGTTTAATCATCTCGGCGGCAGCGGTTCCGGCAGACGGTAAGTTTACGGTAGGAGATACGGGGTTCTCTTTTGCCTCCGGGTTTTGAGTAGCAGTCGGCGTCTGAGCTTGTGCGACCAGGTTCGGTTTCGAAATTTCCGGTTCGGAGCCTTCTTCTACGATTCCGTTTCCGCCGCGAATAATTTCGAATTTTAGCAAGCTGATAAAATTCTTAACTCTAAACGGGTCGAATTTGAAATCCCTATTTTCCAAATATCCGATTTGGTAATTTGCCTTTACTTTTTCTGCTTTTTCAGCCGATCTGGCGCTTCTGCTCAACATCGTACAATCGTTCTGTAGAGTGCAAATAAAGAGCGATATCAATATCAGAGTGTTTTTCATTGTTTTGCTCGATAGATTCTTTTTTTTGAATATCATTGGCTCACCATAGAAAAATTGAACGGTGTAAGCGGCCTGCCTAATATATCCGTAGCAGATCCGTTTATTTGGATGCTATACACAGGGTAGTTGGGCGAAGTCGGTATTGCAGGATAGGGGATGGCGCCGTTGTTTGCGTTAAAATCGAATTTGGCGTTCGTTAGATTAAAGTCCGCAGAACTGCCGAATCCATTCACACCACCGCAGCTGGATTCCATCTCCGAAAACATAACGTCCAAAACTCTACATCCGAACGGAAATGCCGCCTGACAATCGCTCCAATTCCAACTTGATAAGCGAATTACCGTGGATGACCCGGAATCCCGCGATAGGGACACTGCGCCGACCGTATT
>NZ_NPDU01000011.1 GCF_002811985.1 Leptospira adleri | reverse complement strand
GATAAATGTCGGTTTCCGTAATCGTTTTCGAAAAACTCGCCTTATCGCCGATTCGTATTTCTTCGTAAGATTTCCCTTTTTGATACATTCCAAATTCTCCGTGGATTACGCGGAAACCGCCGCGGCGCCTAAAATTCCTTCTTTTAAGAATTCGATACAATTTTCGATTTCTTTCTCCGGAACTTTCAAGTCTCCGAAGGCTTTTAGGAATTCATCAACACCTCGCTCATCCAATTCTTTCAAGTAACCGATTCCACGGATATAACGAGCGGTCAAATAATATGCAAGAATCTGAATGTCTCTTTCTTTATCGGAAATCTTATAGTGGTTGCTGTCTTCGATCAAATCCCAAACGCTCAATTTAAGAATCGTGGTCAAAGTCAAAAGATCCGCAAAACCGAATTCAAACGGTTGTCTTTTTTTTCTTTCAGGATTGTCTCCCACCGTTTGAATGAGTTTATCCAGCTTTTCGATCAGTATTGCCACCGGGGTGTCTTTGATTTTTTTCGAGGAAGCGATTCGGGTTTCTTCCGAAACTGCACTCTCTATGATATTCTTAAACTTATCGTAACCGCCGTAGCTTGCGGAAATGATACTTCTTTGCACTTCGGAAGTTCCGCCGCCAATGGTCCCGAGTTTTACGTCTCTGAAAAGGCGACTAACGGGAACTTCTCTCATATATCCCATTCCGCCGAAAATTTGAACCGCATCGGACGCGACTTCCTCGCAAACTTCGGAAGCGTAAACTTTTACGATCGAGCTTTCCATCGGAAGACTTACATCAGGTTCCGAATCCTTTTTGCGTGCGACAAAGTAGATGACTCTTCTTGCAGCGCAGAGATAAACCCAAGTTCTCGCAATCTTTTCCTTCATTGCAAAGAAGGACAAAATCGGTTTTCCGAACTGATGCCGATTCCAAGCGTATTGCAGACAACTCTCTACGGAATATTCCATTCCCCCCATCAAAGCCGCAAGAAGAACGGTTCTTTCCCATTCCAGCGTCGCTTTTCCAATTCTTAAAAAACCGGAATTGAGAGGACCGAGTAAATTGTCTTCGGGAACGAACATATCCTCAAAGGAAAGCTCCGCCGTTGTGGAAGTATTATGACCCAATTTTTTTAGAACCTTAGAAACTCGAAATCCTTTCATATTGGATTCTACGATAAACGCCGAAACTCCCATCGGGCCGCGGGACTTCGTTGTTCGAGCCATCACGATAAAAACTTGTCCGATCGGGCCGTTCGTGATGTACATCTTGCTTCCGTTGAGAATAAAACCTCCTTGAGTTTTTTCGGCGAATGTTCTCATACCGGCGGCGTCCGATCCCGAATCAGGTTCGGTCAAACCGAGACCTGCGATCCATTCGCCGGAAGCCAGCTTCGGTAAGTATTTATTTTTCTGAGCTTCCGTTCCTTGAAAAAGAATCGGAAGAGTTCCGATGATCATGTGGGCGCCCCATGAAAGTCCGAAACCGGAGTCCAACGAACCTGCGTTAAACGCTTCTTGCGCGAGACAACACTGAAAGCAAGTTCCTCCCTGCCCTCCGTATTGTTCCGGAAGAGGAATTCCAAGCAATCCCATACTTCCCATTTCTTTCCAGAGTTCGTCGTCCCACGTACAGTCTTCGTCTCTTTGTTCAACGGTAGGAAGGGCTTTCTCCTTTGCAAATTCCTTAACCGTGATATAAAAATCTCTGTCTTCACTATCTAAATATGGATTTAAGAACAACATTTTATTTTGTTAACTCCGTTACTTCTTTTTTAAAATTCTCTAATATTTCGTTCCGCTTCATTTTCAAAGTCCGAGTCATTTCTTTATCCGGATCGAACGGCCTAGGCACGATATAAAAAGCGTTTTGCGGAATCAATTCAAAAGCCTTAAATCCGCCTTTACGAGAAATTCTTGATGAAATTTCTTTCTTAAAAACTTCACGCACCTTTGGATTTTGATTCCACTCTTTGGGATCATCGGGAATTCCTTCGATCTCCGTTTTCATTCTATCAAAATCAGGCACAATTAAAACAACAAGATGTTTGCTTTCGTGACCCGTCACCATCACCTGATTGATAAATGGAGAATTAAGAAGCTGATCCTCGATCGGAACGGGTTCTATATTCTCACCGCCAGCGAGAACGATCGTATCTTTGGCTCGACCGGCGAATGAAAGTTCCCCGCGATAATTTACGCGCATGATGTCGCCCGTATCAAAAAAACCGTCCTTATCAAAGACGACCTCGTTGAGTTCGGGACGTTTATAATAACCCATAAGAATCTGTTTGGATTTGAGCCAGAGAGTTCCTTTTTTCGGACTTCCTTTCGGAATCGGATTTCCTGCATCGTCCTTCAAACGGTATTCGTAGCCTTCAACGGGAATTCCGACCGTTCCGGAAGAAGGCTTTTTCGGTTTTCGAATCGACGTTACCGCGGAAGTTTCCGTCATTCCATAACCTTCCAAGACGATCAATCCGATCGCGGATAAGAATTTATCGACTACGCTCGGAAGTGCGCTTCCTGCGGAAACGGAAACTCTCAGTCTTCCGCCTAACGCTTTATGGACTGAGGAAAAGATAAAAATCGCCAAAAGTTTAAGCGGAGAAAGAAACGTTAATTTAAAAAAGGCGACCAGTCTTCTCGCCGATTCTTTAAAAAAGGAAGGTTTTTCGATTTGAAAATCATAACCGAAAAGGATCGATTTATTAAGCGACCAGATCATTCCGATCTTCAGAAAGAAATGAAACAGAGATCGTTTGAATGCGGATTCTTTGGAAACCTTCGCCATAATTCCGTTGTAAAGAGATTCCCAGATTCTCGGGACGGAAGGGAACAACGTCGGACGAAAATCCCTGAGATCGTCTTTTAAAGACGTAATATTAGAAATTAAGAATGTTACCCCGAGTGCAACCGTACAATATTCTATCGCCCTTTCGAACGCGTGCCAAGGAGGAAGGAGGCTGACTCCCGAATCTTCAGAAGTCAAACCCGCGAAACCGATCACCTTTTCGACCGCGGAAATCCATCCTGTTTGATTGAGCATCACTCCCTTGGGAGCGCCCGTTGTACCTGAAGTGTAGATCAAAGTTGCGAGTTCATCCGGAGATTTTTCTTTCAAACGATCTCGAACCACATTCGGATTAGTTTTAAGAAACTCTCTTCCGGAATGAATCAAACTCAAAACGCTATCCGGTCCGGATCTTAATTCTCCTTTATCGTCTTCTAAAACAAAAACTTTTTTGATACCGGGAATTTGAGAAGCCAGCTGAACAAGCCTTTCCTTGTCTTTGTCTTTCTGAACCACCGCATATCTGCTTTCCGAATGATTGACGATGTAAAGAATATCCTCGTCGACGACGTCAGTCCCTCTCGGAACGCAGACCGCGCCGGAACTGATAATCGACAAGTCGGCCATAAACCAGTTCACACTTGAATCGCAAAGAAAAACGATTTTATCTTCTTTCGTAATTCCTTCCGCAATCAGACCGGCGGTCATTTCATCGACTTGGTCTTTGACGGTGGAAAAGGTTCTTCCCTGAATTCCGTTCGGAGTCCGCTTGCAAAAAGTTTCTTTGTTAGGAAAACGTCGTGCTGAGCTTTCCAAAAGATCGTATAAGTATTTAAAATCAGTCTCCAAAATCGTTCCCTCGACGATAGAATATTCTCTTCGGCAGAAAGAATAGAAATCGAAGTCAGCCTATCAAGTTCTTTTTGTGAAACTCGATTAAATTGAAACATAATAAACGAATGTTCATTTTCAATAAAAGCGTTATTACATCTAAAAACCAAAACCGACTTTTGTTGGTTTTCGATAAATCACAAATATTTTACCAATCCAAGATGAAATCCTCTGAAGACCGGAATTGGATCTGTATAAATCGAAGAAAAATATCGAAAGCCGAAAATTCTTTATCACTTCGATTCGGAACGAAAAATTCCGATTTGAAATTCGATTCAATCTCAGAAGAGGTTTTTTAAGGATTCAGAGAATATAGTTTTAAGAATTCGGATTCTGGTAGGAAAAATATAAGCGCAATATCGGATTAGATCGGACTTTTGAAATCGATTCCCTGAGATTTCAGAAAATCCAAAAATTGACTTTCGTCAAAGACGGTAATTCCAAGTTCATTCGCTTTTTCTAATTTAGATCCCGCACCTGGACCGGCCAAAAGATGAGTCGTTTTAGAACTCACGGCGCTCACCTTTCTTCCGCCGTAATAAACGATCAGGTCCATGGCCTTATCTCTCGGTTGAAAATTTTCAAAAGAACCGGTCACACACCAAGATTGCCCGGCGAAAGGCTGACGATCGGCGACTTTTACCGGATCCGCTTTCATCTTGAGTCCGGCTTTTTTCAACCTTTCGATCAACTTTAGAATTTTCTTATCTCCGAAATTTTCTCCAAAGGCCTGAACCGTGGAAGGCCCGATTCCGGGAATTTCCAAAAGAGAATCGATCTTCTTTGAATCCTTTGAAATTTTCAGAATTTGATCCATCGAATCGACTCCGTGTTCGATCAATAACTCAGTCACCTTATGGCCGATTTCGGGAAGACCGATCGATGGAAGAACGAATCGAAAGTCTTTCAGTTTGGATTCTTCGATTCCTTTGAGAATGATGGAAACGCTCTTCTCTCCGAAACCTTCTTCCTCCATGAGTTTTTCTTTTTTATCTTTCAGATCGTAAAGATCCGCGATGGACCGGATGTAATCGTGGTCGTATAAGAATTCGATCTGTTTGTCTCCGAGTCCTTCGATGTCCATTTGTTTTCTCTGACAAAAAAAGATAATGCCGTTCTTCACTCGATCTGGACAATCCGAGTTCGGACAAAACAAATCGACCAAGCCGTCCTTCTTGATCGTTTTCGTTTTACACGATGGGCAACAATCCGGAATCTTAAAAACGTCCTTCCCCGGCGTCACAACTTCTTCCACCGCCGGAATGATTTCTCCTCTTTTGGCGACTCTTACGATTGCGCCGATTCCGACTCCGAGCTCGTCGATATAATCTTGATTGTGTAAAGTGGCAAACGTCACGGTTGTTCCGGCGAGGCTCACGGGTTCGATTTCCGCTCTCGGAGTAATTTTTCCGGTGCGTCCGACGGCGTATGTGATGTCTACGATCTTACTTTCCTTCATCACCGCGTCGAATTTATACGCGCGGGCCCAACGCGGAGAATGAGAAGTATAACCCAATGCATCCCTTTTAGAAATATCGTTGAGTTTAATCACGAGCCCGTCCGTAGGAAAACCTATACTTTCTTTTTTATTTTTAAAGTCCTTGATCGTCTTAGCGATCTTCGAGCCGGTAACGTAAACAGTATCAGGCGCCAAAGGGAATTTTAATTTTTCAAGTTGGGAAAGAATTTCTTGATGAGTTTTCAGTTTTTTTGTTTCGTTCGGAAAGGTAGCGTCGTAAGTGAAAATTCTCAGAGGACGTTTTGCCGTATCGGATGAATTCTTTTGTTTAATGGATCCCGCCGCGAGATTTCGGGGATTTGCGTATTTACCCGAGGAAAGCTCGTTGAATTCTTCGAAGTCTTTATAAGTCATAAAAACTTCTCCCCGCAAATATACGCTCGCGGAGTTCGGCAAACGTAAAGGAATATTTCTGATCGTTCGTATATTATCGGTTACGTCGTCTCCGATTCCGCCCGAACCCCTTGTAACCCCATTCTGCAATATTCCATTTTCATAATATAATACGATAGACGCTCCGTCGATTTTCCATTCTACGGAGTAAACTCCTTCCGGATCGGTTTTGTTTACCCAATCCAAAAGTTCGTCGTCGTTGTAAGTATTGATCAAAGAAAGAACGGGAAGTTTATGCTGAAACTTTTCGAAATCTTTATCCAAGTCCGAACCTACGATCAGAGTCGGACTCGCTGGATCTTTTAACTGCGGAAATTGCTCCTCAAGATCCTGCAATCTACGAAAGAGTTTATCAAATTCGAAATCGGAAATCGTCGCGTTATTTTTTACGTAGTAAGAATGCTGATGAACGCGGATTTCATCCATCAACTTGGCTATTTCTTTCTGAGCCTCTTTTTCGGAAAGAGAGTTGCCCGCGGTCTCTTTTTTCTTAGCCATATCGAATCGAATACGGGTTTAATAAACCGGGACTTTTAAAAATTCCATCGGATCGGTACGATTGGATTCTCCAAGCCAAACTTCGTAGTGTAAATGCGGGCCGGTTACGTTTCCGGTCGATCCTACGGTCGCGATCAAATTTCCCTTTCGAATCTGTTGTCCGTCTTTTACGAAAATCCTAGTACAATGTCCGAAAAGAGAAAAATAACCGTTCGCATGTTGTATGACGATATGATTTCCATAACCCCGATTGGAATAGATCACTCGATGAACCCTGCCGTTTCCGGTCGCATAAATAGGAGTTCCCGGTACGTTCGCAAGATCGATACCGTCGTGATATTCCATATAACCGGTCGTAGGCGAACGCCTTGTTCCGAAATAAGAAGTTAAGTTGTAAGAATAAAGAGGCTCACCGAAAGGAAGCGCGTCCATGATATCGTATCTTGAATTGAGAAAGTCGTAAACGCTATCCATCAGCGGACGTTGTTTATCCATATAAACTCTCGCGGTCCGATAACCGTAAATTTCCGAAAGATAACTTCTTCCCAGCATCAAATCCTTATCGGCCGATTCTTCCGTTTTTAATTCTGCGAGAGCGATCGATTCGATATCGGCTTCGTCCGGAAGTTTGAGCATTTCATCCCTTTGTCCGTCGACAAGAGAATAGATCTCTTCCAGACTTTCGGTAAGGGCAAGAAAATCATCCTGTACTCCTTCCAGCTGTTCGGAATATTCGATGTATTCGTCGAAGTATTTACCGTAAACCTGCGCCAACGCGTTGATTTGTTTTCTGGTATTATTGTATTTTACGATCCCGAACACGGCGATTCCTAAAATCGAAACCAAAAGACTGAATAAGAAGAAGATCGTAAAAACCGATATTTGAAAATGGAACGATTTATCGAATCCATGAGGAATCAATAGTACTGTGAGTCTTTGGTGACCCTTTTCCTTTACTTGATCTAGTCGTTTGCGGATTTCCTTTTCCATGGAACAGACTCCAAATAAAGAGTCTATTCCGGGGAAGTATAGGTCAAGTGGAAAGCAGATCCATCAACATTCCGTATTTGGGTCTTAATGTGACTAAAGGTTCCATTTCGACTTTATGTCCAGGAACCGGTTTCAGATCGTATTTTCTTGCGATCATGCTTAAGATAAGAATTCCTTCGGTCATCGCGAATACGTTTCCGATACAAATCCTCGGACCGCCGCCAAACGGGATGTAAGCATATTTCGGACGATCTTTTGAATTTTCCTCGGAAAATCTTTCGGGCCAGAATTTTTCCGGATCTTTCCAAAAACGCGGATCTCTGTGAATCGTATAAATACAAATCGAAACGTTTGTTCCGGGAGGAACTTTGTAACCGCCGACCTCGTCCCAACCGAGGGCGGATCGTTCCACGGTCCAAGCCGGCGGGAACAAACGCATCGATTCTTCCAAAACCATTCTAGAATAAGTCAAGGATCCGACGTCTTCCAACGAAGGAATTTTATCTCCCAAAACATTCTTCGCTTCTGCTTTGAGTTTGGCAAAGATTTCAGGATGATTTGACAGAAGATGAAACGCCCAAGTGAGCGCGTTCGCAGTCGTCTCGTGTCCGGCGAGTAAAAGTGTGATCGCTTCGTCTCGAACCTGTTCCACACTCATCTCCTCGCCGGTTTCCTCGTCCTGAATTTCCAAAAGCATACTGATCAAATCATTCGAAGGATTTTTTCTCCTTTGCTCGATCAGCTCGTAGATGACTTCGTTCATCGATTCGATCGATTTTCTCAGCCTTCGATTTCCGGGAAGAGGCCAGTGAATCGGAGGAGGAAAGACCATCGTCAAACGTTTGGTTACTTCCTGCATCGCGATTTCTACGTTCTTCGCTATGATTTCCGAATATTCTTTCACATCGGAGCGGAAGAGAGTTTTTCCAACGATCGCAAAAGTAAGTTTCATCATCTCTTCGGAAAGATCGACTCTGAGAGTTCCGTTCTTTTGTCTGGATTCCCATTCTCGAAAAATGTTCTGAGTTTCTTCAGCCATGATCTGGGTGAATTCTGAAATTCTTTGACGATGAAAGGCGGGTTGAATGAGCCTTCTCTGTTTTTTCCAGAAATCACCTTCGGAAGTAAGGAGTCCCTTTCCCAAAATTCTCTTGAGTTCGATATAAAAGACGCTCTTATGATAGTTGCCGCTATTTTCCTGAAGAACGTGACGGATGTCCTCCGGACTTTGAATCATAAAAATTCTCGTTTTGCGGATTCCGAATAAAACGACGTCTCCGTGTTTCTTTCTCATATCTTGAAAGAATCCGATAATGTCTCTCCGCATTCTATAAAGATGACGAAGCGCGAAAAAGCCGTAAGAACCGGGAGGGGATTTGATTTTTTGTGAGTCTTTTTTCGGGGAAAGACTGGAGTTTAAAGAAAACATTGGATTCTCCAAGTTTGATTTTTTCCGGATCGAACCGGACTCCAGCCGAGACACTTTTAACAAAAGAATAAAATTCTTATATTACTTTTTATTTATATTTTACGAATAAGAGGATTTCTAAAATTTTTTCAACCGCAATTTATTTCCGACGGGAAAAAAGAATACGATCGGGGTCGCGATCACTTCGACCGTATTCTTTTTCTTTTAAGAATCATCTTCGATCTAGGGAGGCCTCGATCAAAGTATCCACATCCAAAGATACGGGCGTCGCGGCAGATTCTTCCTCTTTGAAGAATGTGGTCTTCACCTTCGATTCCGCTTCCGCGGTCGTTCCGTGAATTTGCTCCTGAACCCAGGAATGCAGTTCGTTTCGAGCGATACTGTTTTCATCCGTCTCAAAAAATGCCAGCCATACTATGGAACTCGAAAAAAACGCGGATAAAAATGTGATCAACGCCAATTGAATCATCTTCCATTTGCGTTTTTTATAAACTCCATCACAGATTTTAGAACTCCAAACCTTACTACAGAGTCTGTCTGAAATTTCTTTTTCGAATCCGTTCGATTTCATGTTGTATTTTTCCTATCTCTCACTTTTCAACGAATATCTTTTTCAACATCTGTTTTCCCCGAAAGGCGCGCGACTTAACCGTTCCCTCTGGAATACTGAGTTTCTCCGCAATCTGTTGTTCTTTGTATCCTTCTCCAACCAGACTCAGCACGGATTTATATTTCCATGGTAGCATCGCCAAAAGATCTTTCAATTCAAAATCGGTAAAACTCGCCGACGCGGCTTCCTTCTCTTGAATGGAATGATCTTGAATCACTTTCTCTTTCAGCTTGCTCGCAAGCGCGGTTTGTCTGGAACGTTTTTGGTTCATTCTCAGAGATTCGTTTCTGGCGATCGTATAAAGCCAAGTGCTCACAGCCGAATCTCCGCGAAACTTGTTCGCGGAAAGACTTTTGTAGGCTCGGAAATAAGTTTCCTGAACGACGTCGTCGATCGAGTCGTGAAATTCTTCGAATAAGTTTTTCTTAATCGCGGACAAAACGATATGTTTTGTAGAATCGATTAGCTCGGTAAATTCTTTCTGGTCCATGGATACCTCAGTGTAGGATTCCCTGTATTGGTAGTATAATTCTTTCCGGAGAAAAAAGATTCACTGGGAATCCGTTTTCTTGGCGAGTAGAAGGCTCTTTGATTTTGGATTTTTGATCCTGCGTTAATATTTTTTCTATAGCAAGGCGGTGAGAAATCTGATTGATTCGGATTTCGGTGGTATATCTTCCGATCTCGATCAAAAGTTTTCTGATCTTCGTTAAATCGACGTTAGGCTCCATCAATAAACCTTCAAGTTCGATTTCGATCGGAGAAATTTTTTGAAGCCAGCGAAAATGCGCCTGTTTGTGCTTTTCGTTAATTCTTGAAATCTCGTCCAACTGTTGTTCCGAAAGCGCAAATCTTTCCCGAACCGTATCCACGTTTCCGAATACCAATCCGAAACTTCTAAGCTGGCGGATCGGCGCCAACTGTCGAACCGGAGCCGAAGTATTGGAATCCGTACCGGAGCGAAGCCCCATCAGTTCCTGGGAAAAAATAACCGCCGGCGCAAGAAAGCAACCGGCGACGGTCATTCTGACAATTGAATTCAGGAGATTCATGAGGTATTTGCTCAAAATATAAGACCCGTAGCGCAAAGGTTTGTTTCCTGTTTCGAAAATTTTTGCCGGCTCCGGTTCGTTGGAAAGAAAAAAAGGGTTTTCCTTTTGAATTTGGCTTGTAAGGCCCTAAAAAAACCTTCCTGATTTTGACGGATCGCTCCTCCGTGTTTCGTTTTAAATTCTTGAAAAAACCCAAATTTTACGTCTGGGCCGGGTTCGTCCTGTTCCTTCTCGTCGCCGCTCCGATTGCGATCGATTTCAGTTTTGAAGAATTGTATCTTCATACCGAACGATTTCAAAATCACAGATCCGCAAGACCGGCAACCGTCGCCGTAGTTCCCGGCGCCTCGGTTTACAAAAACGAACCTTCTCCCGTTTTGAAGGATCGATTGGATTGCGCCTTGGAATTGTATCACCAGGGAAAAGTGCGCAAAATTCTTCTCTCAGGAGACAACGGTTCTATCTATTACAACGAAGTGAAACCGATGCTTCTCTACATTCTTAAAAACGAAGTGAATGAAAGGGACATATTCGTCGACCACGCCGGCTTTAGAACGTTAGACACGCTTGTTCGTGCGAAGGAAATCTTTCAAGTAAAAGATCTTATCTTCGTAAGTCAGAGAGTTTATCAACCGAGAGCGGCGTTTCTCGCAAACAAAATCGGACTCAAATTCCAGGCGTTCGAAGCGGATCGAAGAATTTATACGAGCGGCCCTTTCAGTCGTATCCGCGAATTTTTCGCGCGCACGCTTGCGTGGGTGGATATGAATCTGTTCAAAACGAATCCTAAATATTTGGGAGATCCTTTTCCGATCGAAGGAAGCGGGATCAAAACCTGGAAAGGATCCGTGCTCTAAATTCTTTTTGTATCGAGCGGAAGTTTTTTGGAAAATTCTTCTTTCGTCGCCTGAAACAAAAAAAATCGACTTTGAATTTTCTTAAGAGTTAAAAAGGAATTCGAAACGAAGAACAAGGAAACGGTTTTCATCTTGGAAATCGAAATCCGATTTTCAATGGGAATTCGGAAAACGAAGTTTAAACGCGCAAAACATCCATTGCGTTATGCGAAACGGATTCGATTCTAAAAATTTTATATGTAAGAAGAATTTTCTGAATTCTTAAACTTGCGTTCCGACCCAATGATATACGTCGTGAATCGTATCCGCTAAGCCGAACCTGGGAACCCAACCCAACTTCTGAAGTTTAAGATTATTTCCGGACAAACGCCTCATCTCCGCCGCGCGAAAACGGGAAGGATCCACTTCCACCGGAATTTGTTTTCCGGATGCGGCAATGATCTGATCCAGAACTTCCCGAATTATAACTTCTTTACCGGAACAGATGTTGTAGATCTCGCCCGGTTTTCCTTTTTCGCAAAGAACCCGATAGGCGTGTACAACGTCGCGCACGTCGAGAAAGTCCCGTGTAGAAGAAAGATCACCGACGAAAATCTTTCTTTCACCTTCGGGTTGTTTGGCGGATTTCAAAACTTGGGCGCAAAAATTCGGAATTACAAAGTTTAAACTCTGTCTCGGACCGGTGTGATTGAAAGGTCGGGCTATGACCACTTCGATCTCAGGGACCCAACGATGATACTGAAGACAATAAATTTCCGCGCAGGATTTGGAGGAAGAATAAGGATTGAGCGGGGCAGGAATCACAGATTCCGAAACCGGAAGATCCGACTCGGAAACGTTACCGTAAATATCGGAAGAGGAAATATAAACAAAACGAACTTTCTTTTTCATGCCTCGAAGGGCTTCCAAGATGTTCAACGTTCCTTGAACGTTGATCTCCAAAGTTTCAACCGGATCTTCGATTGCACGCGGAACGAAAGGTTGTGCCGCAAGATGAAATACTGCGTCCGGTGAAAATTCTTGAATGATTTCCCGAACCTGATTTCCGTTTCGAATATCGCAAATTGTAGAACGATATGTTTTTGGAAGTTCGGGATCGTCCTCAACGTTCGGTCCGGGAAGAATTCCGATCCCCAAAAAATCCGAATAAGAATCCTTTAGCTCTTTCAGAAGGTAAACACCAACAAATCCAGCGGCTCCCGTAATAAGGCATTTCATAGAATTCTTGCTTTTCCGTAAAAATACTGTTGTTTTAGAAAATGAATAAAAAACAATCGAATAAAATTCTCTCTCCCTTTGCCGCATGGAAGATAAATTTCAGGAACTATTCGAAATCAGAGATTCCCGGATCAACGTCCGGGAAATTATGGAAGAAATAGAATCCAAACTCAAAAAGAATCCTTCCACAAAAGAAGACATCGAAAAACTCACCCATTGGAAATTCTCTCCTCCGAGTCCCGAAGGATATCGAGATTTCGACCCCGCGGAAATCGCTCATCTTTTTGAAAGAGGAATCGCCGCTCCTAAATTCTCCAATCCAAAACTCTGGTTCGTGCGCGGACCTTTGAAATGGTTGCTGATCCGTTTTTCGGAATTTTATTCTTTCTTAGATAAAAAACTTTCTGAAAACAGAACCCGCGCGTTTTACAGCGTCCTACACGAACTGATTCTCATTCGTTCCGAAAACCAAAATCTCAAACGTAAAATGGAATCCTTCTATTCCGAATTTTTAGAATGGAATCAGGCCATCGGAAAAGAAGTACGACCCGAATTTCTTTGGGCGAACGAAAATCTTTATTCCGAAGATACGATCGAAGAAAGCGAAACTTTCTTACTCGAGTCGATCGATCCTTCCGAAAACGTTCTGGTACTTTCTCCGGGTTGGGGAAAAATTCTGAAACAGCTTTTGAAATTGGGAGCGCAATTCGATTCTGTGACTTGGAACCGTTCCTGCGAAGAATTCATCCGAACCTCGATCACCGCGAAAATCAGCCTGGAAGAACCGGGCTCGATTCCGAACAACTGTTCACAATATTCTAAAATTATAATATCGGAAAATCTTTCGATCCATCCTCATTGGCTGATAGAAAAAGCGCTTCGTTCTTTGAGCAGAAACGTCTCTTCCGGTACGGAGATCCGTTTTCGATTCTCCAATGAAAACTCGAACTACCCTTCCCCGTTTTTACCTTTGAGACTTACAAGAATTCAGGAACCGTTGATTCGAGATTATCTGAAACAATTAGGTTTTAGAAATATTATCGAAAAAAAATCGGAAGACGGATTTACGATTCTATCGTTTAGAAAATGAAAGTCTATCAGCACGTTACAGAGTTCCGGGACGGAGACGGAATCGGAAACGATATCAAGGGAATTTCCAACGTGCTGAAAACATTAGAAATTCCGAATTCGATTCTATGTCTTAAGAATCTGTCAAAAGAAAACTTCGACGTTCAAGTTCATCCGGTCGCGCACGAATTCGGAACCGATGACGTCCACATCCTAAACTACGGAGGATGCGGTTATCCTTTGGATTGGTTTCGCGGCCTTCCCGGTAAAAAAATCATTCGTTATCAGAGTTTTACTCCCGCGATTTATTTTAAAAATTTTGTAAGTTCTGAAATTTACAACACCCTCCAATTGGAGGAAAAACGTTCTCTTCTGGAACTCTATTCGCTAAAAAACGAAACCGATCTCTTTTTACCTTCTTCGGAGTTTAACGCGGAATTTCTGCGCTCGCTCGATATCGAAAATCAACTCGTCCTGCCGATCGTGAGAAAATATAAAATTCGCGAAGGAGTTCCCAAGGACAAAAGGGAATTTACGATCGGATTTATCGGAAGAATTTCCCCGAACAAAAAGATGGAGGATCTTTTGGAACTTCTTCCTCTGATTCTCAAATTCAGACAAAACGTTCAACTTCTGATCTGCGGGAACGTTTCTCCCGTTTTCGAAGAATATTATATTTTTCTAAAAAAGCTCGTTTTACAGAAACGACTTATGGGGCACGTTCAAATCCGATTAAACGCGAACGACGCGGAGATGGAATCTTTTCTGAATTCGATGGATCTCTATGTTTGTATGAGCGAACACGAAGGATTTAATATTCCCGTCCTGGAAGCGTTCGGCGCGGGGATTCCGGTAATCTCCTACTTCGCAGGCGCGACGCCGCAAACGATGAAAAACGGCGGAATTCTTTTTAAAAATAAATCTCCCGAATCCATGACCATGCTGGCCGGATTGATCGACAACCTGATTGAAAAAAGAAATCTTCGAGAACAAATTTCGCAGAAAGAGAAGGAAGTGATAGAAGAATACAATCGTTTCCCTTTTGAAAATCTTTTTAGAGACCGGATATTGGCATGAGATCCGTTCAACAATTTTCGGCCGGTTTTAATCCGGGCGACGCGATAAGCAATGAGATGCTCGAGATTAGAAACTACTTAAGGGAATTAGAATACAAAGGGGACATCTATTCCGAAAACATCGGAGCGTCCAAACTTCCATTTGTAAAAAAATACAAAACTTACAACAAGTCCTCAAAGGATATTTTATTTTATCATCATTCGATCCACTCGGGAATTTTCGATTTTCTGAGAAGTTTCAGATCTCCTAGAATTCTTATCTATCACAATGTAACGCCGCATCATTTTTTCGAGTCCTACGATCTCAAGATGAGTTATCTTCTAAAAAAGGGAAGAGAAGAACTCAAGGAAATGAAAGACCGTTTCGATCTTGTATTCGCGGTTTCCAAATTCAACCAAGCGGAGCTGGAAGAATTAGGTTTTCGGAATGTGGGAATTCTTCCGATCACATATCAATTATCGCAAGAGACTTTGAAAATACAAAAGCCTGTTTCTCCCGTCAAAAAAATCCTTTTTGTGGGACGGATTACACCTAACAAAAGACAAGACGATCTTATACGCCTTGCGCACGCGTACAAAACATTGTATTCGGATCAATTTCAATTCTTTCTCGCAGGTTTTAGCTCCAGAGAACTTTTTCTTTATAGGGAAGAATTGGAACGAATGTTGGACTTTTACGGTTTGAGAAAGAACGTATTGATCACCGGATTTCTTTCCGACTACGAATTGAACAATCTCTATCAAGAGGCGGACGTTTTTGTTTCGATGAGCGAACACGAAGGATTTTGCGTTCCATTGATCGAAGCGATGGTTCATAAGATTCCGATCCTTGCGTTTGCCGGCGGGGCGGTTCCTGAAACTCTGAACGGGTCCGGAATTCTTTTTAAGGAAAAAAATTTTCCGGAACTGGCGGTATTGCTCGATAAAATTTTAACGGACTCCGAATTTAAGAATCGAATATTGCTCGGACAAAATCAGCGTTTGGAAGAATTTAAGAATATAGAATCGAAATCCGTTCTTAGGAAAGCGATTGAAAACCTCTCTTAAAAAAATCGCGGTGGTATCTCCGATCTTTTCCGATCAAGTTTCCGGCGGATCGGAAAAACTGATCTTCCAGTTCGTCGAGTTATTGGCAAAGAACTTTGAGATCACCGTTCTTACTACTCGAAGTCTCGATTATGTTTCCTGGAAGAATACGATTCCGATCCGTGAAAATCAGACTCTGCAAGAGGCGAATCTTCCTTCCAAACCGATTGGCATCGAAGAGCGGACTTCCTCTTTGGGCGGAACATACAAGATTCTTCAGTTTACCGTGGAAAAAGATCGAAACATAGACAAGTTCAATCGTCTTTCCAAGAAGATTTTGGAAGAGCCGTCTCTTCAAAATCGGGAAAACGTAAATCACTGGATCGAAGAACAAGGTCCTTACGTTCCCGAAATGATTCAGTTTATAGAATCTCGAAAGAGCGAGTTCGAAGTTTTTTTCTTCGTTAGTTATCTTTATTATCCTCTCGTTTTCGGTTCACCTCTTGTCGCGGAAAAGTCGATCATCATTCCGACTTTTCACGACGAAGCTCCGGCGCATCTTCCGATCTACAAAGAAGTTCTCAACGATCTGAGTTCTTATTCTTTCAATACTCCGGAAGAATTGGAAGTGTTTCGCCGCATTCTCGGATTTACTCCAAGCACGTATTCGATCACCGGAATGAACTTGAATCTGGATAAGAATTTATCCTCTTCCGTGACGAAGGATCTTTCGTTATCGGAAAATCCCGCGAACGATAAACAAGATCCTTTTCTATTGTATGTCGGGCGTGTGGATCTTGGAAAAGGTTTTCTGGAAATGGCGGAATGGTTTTTGGACTGGAAGAAGAATTCGAAATTTCCGCATAAACTCAAAATCGTCGGCAAGATCGCTTCGAAAATTCCGGCAAAAATATTAGAAAATCAGAATATATCTTTCTTAGGTTTTGTGGAAGAGAAGACAAAGATCGAACTTCTTCAAAATTGCAGCTGTTTAATCAATTCTTCGCCTTTGGAAAGTTTTTCAATCGTCCTCATGGAAGCGTGGCTCGCAAAAAAACCGGTACTCGTAAACGGACGGTCGGACGTTCTCAAGGGACATTGTCTACGAAGCAACGGTGGACTGTTCTATTCCGATAAAAAAAGTTTTTCGGCGACTCTGAACTATATCCTCGAACATCCGAAGGATTCTTCGGAAATGGGAAAAAACGGAAAACGTTACGTAGAGCAAAACTTCAATCCGGAAGTCGTTCGTGAAAAACTTCTTCGTTTGATCGATAGGACGATTCAAAAAAAATACGCCGGAATTTAAAAAATGACGTCCTTTTCGAAAATGGAAAAACTTCCAGTTAAAAAAGAATCTCTTCTCGTAGTTCCTACAAAACCTTTCCGAAAAAAAGCTTGTTTCGGGCTTAAAGCCGGATCGAAAGGAAAATAAGTCATTTCTTACGTTTCAAAACCATCCAATCATTTCTATATTTAGAATATTCTAAATATAGAATATTTTTCGATATTGAGGCTCAACTTGTAAATAGGAAAAATCCCGCTTCAACATAGGCCAATCCTTCCTCAGCGGCCTTGTTCCGACCGGAGCCCGTAATAAAAAAATCTTGAACCCGGTACGGGTCGAATCGAAAGGTCCATCTCAAAAACAACACTTCGTATAATTTTATTAATTCTCTAAATCAAATAATATTAAAATTTTATCATATTATTTGATGATTTTCCAACAACTCCGTGGAGCTCTAAGAGGCGGTCCTAAAACCTCTACGAAGCGAGAAAGCCTCTGTTTTATAGATTCCGATCTTTGTGTGAGATCCTACAAATTACGTCTCATAGGCCATTCCCTAAAATTTCGAATCGTTTTCCATCATTGCAAGAACGTTTGAGTTCCCACATCATTCAGGTTTTAGGACAACCTCTAAGTTAAGTCGTGAAGATACTCGCTCATACCGGCCAACATCTTCTCGTGCAAAATTCCGTTACTTGCAACGAGATTCGGAATATAAGGCGTAAAAATATTTCCGTCGTAAGTGGATAGTTTTCCGCCCGCTTCGGCGAGGATCACTGATGGCGCAGACATATCCCAAGGTTTGAGACCTTCTTCCCAGAAAGCGTCGAATCTGCCTTCGGCGGTCCAACAAAGATCGACGCCAGCGGATCCGGTTCTTCTCACACCTCGAGTTTTGAGTAAAAAATTTCTATAGTAGAACATCAATCGATCGATCTTCTTTTCTCGATCATAGGGAAAACCAGTGCAGAGAAGAGATTGTTTCAGATCCTTCGTTTTAGAAACTTGAATCCGTTTTTTATTCTTAAAAGCTCCGAATCCTTTTCTGGCGTGATAGACCTCGCCGGTTCCCGGAAAAGGTACGACGCCCGCTACAACTTCTCCCGTTTCCAGATTTTCCAAACCGATGCAAAGACAATACAACGGAAGACGATGCGAATAATTCACGGTTCCGTCTAACGGATCCACGATCCATTTGAAAATCGAAGTCCCTTTTTTATCGGTTCCTTCTTCTCCGAGAATTCCGTCCGCAGGAAACATTCTTTCAATTTCGGAAATGATCCGTTCTTCAGAGCCTTTGTCGGCCTTCGTCACTAAATCGATTTCTCCTTTGTAGGCGATTCCTAGATCGTTCTCTTCCTGAGTTTCCGCCAAAAATTCCATCACCTTCGGAACAAAGTTCAGGAAATGTTCGTATCTGATTTTAATTTCGTTTTCTAAGCTCATTCTATCTCCAGCTTCTTCCTCGCTCTCTCGCGATGTTCGGCACGGATTGCGGATTGGACACTTGCCAGTACGGCGGCGATCACTCCTGCGTCATCCAGAAATCCTGCGCCCGGAATAAAATCGGGAACCGCATCCAAAGGAGAAATAAAATACGCAAGAGCTCCCGCAATGATAAGTTTGGTTCGAAGCGGAGTTTCGGGATCCATCATGGAATAATAAAGCGCGACTAGGTCTTCCGTAAACGGGATCTTGGAGACGACCGACTTTAGTTTCGGCCAAAATTCTCTTTTTACTTTTTCGATCAGATCCATAAAGTCTCCTTTTCCGAATCGGAAATAGATTTCTCTCTTGTCCCAAATTCTGCTTCCAGGTATCAAGAAAGAAAGATGATTTTTATTTCTACAGCACTTTTCCCGGAAGCAAAACCTTTGATAGAATCTTTAGAGCTCAAGATTCTACGGGAAAAAACGGCTTTCCCTATCTATCAAAATGAAAATTATTCTCTGGTGGTTTCCGGAATCGGAAAAATTTCCTCGGCCATCGCGACTTCTTTTCTATTGAGCCGATACGAGAACTCGATTCAAGAATCTTCTTGGATCTTGAATTACGGAATCTGCGGTTCTCCAAAAGAATTTACTAAGATCGGAGAATCTTTTTTGATCCACAAAGTCACGGACCAAGGCTCCGGCAAAAACGTTTATCCCGATCTCGTATTTCAATCCCCCCTCAAGGAATCCTCTCTCGTAACTGTGGACAAACCCGTTTTTAAAAACGAATCCTCGGAATACAAAAGCACGTTAGTCGACATGGAAGCCTTCGGTTTTTTTCAGGCCGCAAAAAAGTATTTCACTTCCGATCGAATCCGAATCGTAAAAACCGTGTCCGATCATTTTACAAAATTGGAGTCATCTTCAGGTTCGGATCTAACGGATATAATTTCGGAAAGAATTCGATCGGCCATTCCCGAAATTCATTCGGTTTTAAGAATCCCGATCGTTACCCCAAAGAAAATTATTCTCGACGTGGAAGAATTAAAAACGCTCGACTCTCTGACCGAATTCCTTCGTTTATCGGAAACGGAAACGATCCAGCTAAAGGATTGGATGCTCGGTTATAAGATTAGAACCGGCAATTCGCCTTCGCAAGGGGGAATCAAATTCTTAAATCAAAATATCGGTTCGGAATACGATAAAGTAAGAACAAGAAAAGAAGGTAAAAAAGGATTGTATGCGCTCCGACAATTTTATCAGTCCTAAACGATTTTCTCATATTTATTTGGAGGAATCCGCAAAGAATCATCCGAAAACAAAAGAAATTATTTCCAAGTTTCCGAACTCGATCGTAATTCCGATCGAATCTTATAAGGAAGTTTTTAATCCGTCTTCCCAGAATTTCCAAATTCAAAAAAGAAGTCCGAAACTTATTTTAGCGAAAAGGAAGGAACAGTTTTTATATTCCGGTTCCGGAGTCGCGCCCGATTTCGGTTATCGTTTTTTCTATTACAACGCTTTGGTTCTCAATTGTCTTTACAATTGTTCCTATTGTTATCTGCAGGGGATGTATTCTTCCGCAAACCTGGTAGTCTTCGTAAACAACGAAGAATATATCGAAGAAACGAAGGAACAGCTTAAACTTGCTAAACCGCTCTATCTTTGTATCTCTTATGACACCGATCTTTTGGCCTTGGAAAACACATTAGGATATTGTAAAGAATGGATTTTGTTCGCTAATTCGAATCCGGATCTGATCTTAGAGTTGAGAACCAAAAGCGCGAATTTCAAATCCATCGCCGATCTCAAACCGACGGAGAACGTCATTCTCGCATGGACTCTTTCTCCGGAATCCGTAATCAGAGAACACGAACCCTTGACTCCGAGACTTTCTTCGAGATTGAAAAATATAAAAGACGCGTTAGACGCCGGTTGGCAGGTTCGTCTTTGTCTGGATCCGATTTTGGCGATTCCGAATTGGAAAAAAGTTTATTCGCAATTCGTTCGGCAAATCTTTGAATCGATCGATGGAAACCGGTTGAGGGAAATCAGTCTCGGAGTTTTCAGAATGAACTCGGACTATTTTAAGAATTCCAAAAGGAGAAGATCGGATTCTTATTTGTATTATTTGCCGATGGAAACTCACGATTCGATCAAGGCTTATCCGGAAGAATTAGAAAAGGAAATGTTCTCGGAAATGGAAAAAGAACTGGTCCGTTTTGTTTCGCAAGACAAGATTCACAGATTGGTCGCAAGCGAGATGGAATCAAAATGAACGACACCTTAAAACAAAAAGGATTCTCCGCGATCGTTACCGGTTCTTCCAAAGGAATCGGACGAGCGATTTCGGAATTTTTAGTTTCACAAGGATACAAAGTGATTGGAATCGCGAGGACATCGCCGAATTCGGATCTTTTAAAAAATTCCTCATCTTATCGTCATATCCAAATGGATCTTTCTCAAACGAAGGAAGTGGCGTCGCTTCAAGAACTGATCAAAGAAGAACCTCCTCTGAAAATTCTTGTTAACAACGCCGGCTTTGGAAATTTTTCACCGCACGAAGAAATTCCGATCGGAGAATTGGAAAAGATGCTTCTTTTGAATTTTGTCTCTCCGATTCTTATCGCCAAATTGTTGTTAAGAGATCTCAAGAAGAATGAAGGCTGGATCTTTCAACTTCATTCCGTCGCCGCAATTAAAGAATCCGTGAGAGGTGCGGCGTACGCGGGAACAAAGGCCGGACTCAGACATTTCGGTTTAAATTTATTCGAAGAGATTCGAAAATCGGGAGTCAAATTAGTAAGCATCAATCCCGATATCGTCGACACCGAATTTTACGATCGACTCGATTTCGGAAAGGACGAAGATCCAAATTCTTATTTGAACGTTTCCGAAATTCTGAAAGCGTTCGACTATGCTCTTTCCGGTCCCGAGAATTTGGGTTTTACCGAAATTACGATTCGTCCTAAACTACATCGTGTTTCTAAAAAACCATTCGTTCGGAAGAACGAAAACGAAGCAAGATCCGATTCTTAATTCGATGACGATGCAAAAAATGTTTCTGAGGAGAATTGAAAAAATTGAATCCCGGTGAACTCAACGTAGCTCTTGTTCAATGCGATCTTTCATGGGAAAATCAAGACGCGAATTACGAACACGTTCGTAAATTGATCTATTCCACTCTCGATAAAAGAAAAGAAGAAAAACCCGACTTGATTCTTCTTCCTGAAACTTTCGCGACGGGATTTACGATGCGTTCCGAAAGAATCGCCGAACCCGACGAAGGTCCGACCGAAATCTTTTTAAGACAAATCTCCAAGGAAACCGGAGCTTATATTTGCGCGGGTTGGATCCGCAAGAATGAGGAAGGGAAACCCTTCAACACGGTCAGCGTGGTCGAACCGGCGGGAAATGTCATATTAAGATATTCTAAAATACATCCGTTTACTTTCGGCGGAGAGGATCGGCATTATTCTTCCGGTTCCGAAATTTTGAGTTATGATCTAAACGGATTTCGGATCACTCCGTTTATCTGCTATGACATTCGATTTCCGGAAATTTTTCGGAGGGTTGCGGGCGAAACCGATATTTTTACGATTCACGCAAACTGGCCGGTTCCCAGAATCCATCACTGGGAACTCATACTCAAAACGAGAGCCGTGGAAAATCAGGCTTATGTTTTCGGAGTCAATCGGATCGGTATCGCGGGTTATAACAAAAGCGTCCATCACAACGGACATTCTCTCGCGGTATCGCCTAACGGTGATTTTATAGACGCGGGAGACGAAGTGGAGACGATTCTTTTTTTCAAGGCGAAAAAAAAATCTATCTTAGAATACCGTGAAACGTTTCCGGTTTTGAAGGATCGAAAGGATCCGGAAACGATCAAAGTCAGATCATCGGTGCATTCTTCTCAAATCTAAGAAACCGTTCGCTCAAAGGAAGAGTCGCTTCGATCACTTCGCCCGTAAAAGGATCCTTGAACTTTAGAAAAAAGGAAAGCAGCTGTAATCCGTAGGATTCGAATTGAGCGCCCGCTCTCGAATACAATAAATCTCCGACTACTGGACATCTCTGACTTTGGAAGTGGACTCGGATTTGATGAGTTCTTCCCGTCTCCAAGCCGACTTCCACAAAACTGAATTTTCGTCCCGTTCTGGAGTTAATGTATTTTAGTACTTTATAATGTGTCACGGACCTTCTTCCTTTCGGAGAAATGGTCATCTTGAGTCTTTCGACCGGATGTCGGGAAATCGGGAGATCAATCGTTCCAGATTCTTCCGGAGGATGGCCTTGCACCCAAGCGTAGTATTTTTTTTCGATCTCTCTTTTGCGGAAGAGTTCGGATAACTTTCCATGGGCTCTATCATTTTTCGCGATCAGAATCAGCCCTTCCGTTGGTTTATCCAAACGGTGGACAATTCCCGGCCTAGCCTCGCCGCCCGACTTGGAAAGATCCTTGAAGTGATAGAGGAGCCCGTTCACAAGACTCGGAGAACGGTCGCCCGGTCCGCTATGACTGGCGATTCCTGCCGGCTTATGAATGATGAGAAAATCCTCTCTTTCCAAAATCACCGGCAGAGACATCGGAACCGGTTCTAAATTCAAAGGAGGTCTTGGAGGAACCGAGATGGAGAATCGATCTCCTTCTTTCACTTTGAGAGAACTTTTGTCCTGAATTTTTCCGTCTTGGTTTCGAACGTAACCCGATTCGATCCATTTTTGAATGGATGCTCGGGAGACTTCGTCTCCTAAAGAGAATTTCAGAAATCGATCGAGACGATTTCCGGAAAATTCTTCTGTGACCTCTGCTTTTAGTTCTAAGTTCATTGAATTGGGAGAAAGGTTCCAGATTTTTACCGGACGCGTTTTTAGCACTCTAAAAAAACAGTTTCCATTTTCCTTCCTAAGCCTTAATATGACACACTGAAACCCAAAACCCCTTAGAATCTAAGGAAGGATAGAAACATGGTCAAAAAGATTTTGAATCTGATTCTGCTCGGTGCAATTGCATTTTCATTCACTCTTTGCTCCTCCGCTGACAAAAAAGAGGAATCCGGCGCTCCTGAGCCGTCTCAACAAGAGCAGGGTGCTGCAGCAAACAGAAACGTTGATGTAAATTCCCCACAAGCGATCGCAGATTCTTTAAACGATAAGTTGAAAGATTTCAGATATCCGGACGGATTGACTCGCCCAGGATTCAGCTACAAAAAAGCGGACGTAAACGCTGGTGATTTCAGCGAGTGGTCAAAAGTAAACGCCCCTGTGATCAAAGAAGGTCTCGGAAAACTTCCTGACAGCTACGCTCTTGAAATTACCGGACATACCGATGCAATCGGACCTGAGCAAGCAGAAGGCGATAAAAAAGGAAATATTTTCTATTCAGAACTGCGTGCAAACGCCGTGAAACAAGCTCTGATCAAACAAGGAATTCCTGCGAACCGTATCACTACGAAAGGCGCCGGTTCTTCCGAACCTGTTTCCGGTTTAGACGCAAAAGATGCGAAGAACAGAAGAGTAACCTTCCGTTTCGCAACTTCAGCTCCACAACAATAAACAGATCAATCAGAAATCTGATTCAAAAGGGGCGATGAGAAATCATCGCCTTTTTTATTGATACGAAGCAATTTCAGGATTGAAAGTCGGCTTTCATTTGTTGAAACAAGGTTCATAAATAAGCTCACATTCTTTCCTTCAACTTGAAACGATATCATCTTGATTCGTTGGAGAAAATTCTTTTTCCAAAACAAAGAATTTCGAAAAAACTTACAAACAAAACCGTAAATTTTTACCGTTGAAAACTTCACGAATCGTAAATCGAAGTAGGATCTACGCTGAAGAATCCGGAAGTTCTTTGCTTTTTCTTTGTCCTAAGATCCCATCCTAAATTCTCAAAAAAAAGAATCGCTCGTGCACATTGAATGTCCACAGTCAATTTTTTTTGGGAACGGCTTCGTTTGTCGGACCAATTTAATCCTATCAAAAGATTCTTGAAAAAGAATTCTTCGAACATGGATTGCCATTGTATTGAATACCGATTCACTCGCTTAGAAACGAAAGACTCAAATTCTATGGAATATTTTTTCTAAATAAAAAATGGTCGGAACTCCGAGCTCAAACAATTCATCAAGTTCATATTGAATCAAATGACCGTATGGATCGATATAACGAGGACCGACTCCGTAAGGATCCGAGGCTTTTAAGAATTTTTTTCCTTCGCTCGATTCTACGATTCCAATACCGCGAATGATATGTCCTTTTTTGGTTAGATACGTGCCTAAACCGCAAGGATAGTTACCGGATTCAAAATAAGCGCAGAGTTCTTTTTTATCCCCATTTTTTTTGAGGATTTTAAAAGGAATCTCGTTTGCCCTCATCAACAGATTAAAATGTTCCGCGTGATCGAAGGAATCATAAACGTTTCGATGATTTTTAATCACCCAATCTTCAAGAAGCGCATAATAGTTATACGTTGTTAAACGAATAAAATCCGGAATTCTATAAATCAAACCGATATAAACGATGAAGTCTTGAAAGACATTCCCCATACACTGTTGATAGTCGTGAAGAAATAGACGAGGCGTGGTGGGATCTTTTCTTTGCGGATTCCAAGGCGCAATCGGATGAGATATATGAGAGATCATTCTTTATTTTCCTCTTCGTTTAACAAACTGGCCGAATCAAATCGCAGCCGCCGCGAACAGAAAAAATTCCGGGTAAAAGACTCGACTCCAAACTTCTGATTCGGTCCTCAGTGCAGTTTCTTTCCCATTCCGTCCATTTTCGCACACATTGCTCCATCAATAGACAACGAGAAAGATCCTTCGCACGAACTCGATAGGCGTTATATCTTCTCGACGTTACATACCATTCCCCTTTGATTTCGATTGCGGAAGGTCTTCCGGTCTCAATCGGTTTAGTCAGAGCAAAGTTGTTGGATCGAAAACCTCCTTTACATTCATCGTTTCTTTGATCACGGACACGATTTCCCTGACTCTGGCACGCAATCAGAATCGTAAGCAGAGCCGGGAGATAATTGAATTTCCTGAATTTCAGGAAAATCTCCTCTATTCATCAGATAAGAAACGACGGAGTTGCCCCTCGCAAATATTAGAATAATAAGAACTAAGAATATTAGAATCACCGAAATCTTTGTCTCAAAAGAAAGTAAATTCCACCAAAGAAGAAAGGAATTCATAGTTTCATATTTCCTTTGTCCATATTCGCAGAAGGATCGGAGTCCTTATCTTCCCGCATCCTATTCAAACCTTTTTCAAAAAGTTTACTCTTGGAATTTAGTTCTTCGTTGACGCGTTTTCCCAAATATAAACTTCCGACCGCCCCGTAAAATATAATGAGCCACTGAACAAGATCCATTTGCAACGTTCTTAAAGAATCGGGAGAAAGGACAGATAACGCACAAAGTGAAATCAAATAAAATATAACTAGAAAGAATACGATCCAAGTTCTTAGAGTTGTATCGGATCTCATTCCGGTTCGATCATCTTGCCAAATAAACTTCATTCTATCCTCCTCATTTTTACGGAAGTGATCTTGATTAAATCTTTTACGTCCGCTTTTATTTCCGCCAAGTCTTTGGATATGGAGGTCATCTCTGTTTCGATTTTTACGATCCGAACTTCGTGATCCTTATACATTGTGTTGTATTGAAAGATCGCCGAGATTAGAAAACCTAGGATCACGAGAAAATCTTTTATCCCAAGCTTTATCTGACTCAATTTTGAATTCTCCATTCGTCCCTCAAAAAATGACCCGCGCGGCGGCGGGCTATGATACTACTCAATCGTTTCCGATCGTGAAAAGAGAATAACACGAAGCGATTTAGTATCCAAGGGGTGAACACGGCCGTAAACGCCGTATCTGCCGCTGATTTGCGGAGAATGATTTTACAAAATTATCGAAGAAATCCAAGAAGCGAAAATTTGATTTCGCATCAGTAGAGTCGCTTCTTAGTTTTTAGAGAAAGGGCAACCTTGTCCAGATCGGAAACAAAAAATCGTCGTACTCTCGGACTCCACTGCACAAAGGGAATTTCGTGATCGATGACGTATTGGGTAAACGTTCTTACTGAAAGATTCAAATACTTTGCGGCATCCTTTGTTTTAAAAACTCGGTTTTTATCCTGCGGAATTAAGAGTTCTTGCTCTTGTTCAAGCGATTTCCCTTCATCCGGGAGAGCACGTTGATTTATTCTTAACAGAGAACCTTTTCTTGTGTGACCTTTTATCTCAGACATAGAAAGCAGGTTTGCATTGATTAGGTCCGGTTTGTCAAGCCTAATATTATCTAAACCAACGGTCCCAAAACAAAACATATTTTTAGAATATTCTATTTTATGAATTCAATGATAAAAAGAAGATCCGATTTGGTCCTTTTAAATTGAAATCGATTCTCTATCTTACACATTCCATCAGAATAAGAATCGGCAACTCAAAACTAAACTATCTTCGCACATCTGAGCCGATTCTACCCTATATAAAAAGATAAGAGTTTCGTTTGCTAATCCGTTTTTTTTAATCTAATTCGTAAACTCGAAAGATTTCAATTTTTAGAAAGGTGGAAGGCAGGGTAAAAATGAGACATATTGAAATTATTGTCATTTCCGTTTCTGAAAAAGATTTTCAAATCAATTTCCAAAAACTGATTCAAAAGGAACAAAAAAAGGCCATAGTTTCGGATTAAAGATGGATTTTGTCAGGGGTAGAAAATATACTAAACATATATATAGTTATATGTTGGAGTAAGAATTTGGAGAATACAAAAGATTTACGCGATTATCTTTTTTGGGAAGTGGAAAAAACTCTTAAAAAGTTCGAATACGATTTTCAAGTTTCTCCCGAACCAATTCAAGTTCTAAGACACACGTACGCGCTTGAAATCGTTAATCGCGTCTTCTTAACTCTTGAAAAAAAATAATTATTTCTTTTTGCGAAATTTTTCAATCACGACCTTTAAAGCATCCAATTCCGAATCAGGAACCTCTAAAAGACTCTCCAACAAATCTTCGATTTGCGGCTTGGCTTTTATTTTTCTCAAAAAAGATCTGTAACGATCCGTCTCCTTATCTGACCTCGCTTCCGTTTCGGAAATCAACATTTCACCTTCACCTGCAATGATCCAAAGCGGGTTCACATTATGCTCCATACGAAGTCGCAATAATGAATCTTGAGAGAAACTCTTTGCTCTTTCGTTTATGAGATCGCTTATGAAGGCCGGCTTTAGATCAATCGATCTCGCAAATTCTGCCTGTGAAATTTCAAGAGTTTCAATGAGCTTCTTCAACCGTTCAGGAAATTTTTTATCAGCTTTATACATTTTCATCGTATTTTTTGATTGACTTTATACATTTTTAACGTATATTTGTTTCGGGTGGACGGAACCCATTCGGTTTCTCTGCGGAGTTCGGCCAATCGCACGACCCAAGCATCGCAAGCGGAAGCGAAATCGCAATCACAAAAAGGAGGTTTAATGATCAGCCAGAACAAAGTCGAGCTGGAGGAGTACGTCTCTAATCTACCTTCGAAAGGATTCATCCGCCAAATTTTCAAAGGAGTTGAGCTTAGTTGTGAGCATATATTTAAGAACTCGGCAGACACGAAATCTACTGCGATATTTCTCACGAATTCAAGAAATCGAATATTCAATTTTGGAAGAATCAAACCCTACGGACTCACAATAAACTAAAACTAAGGAGATTAATAAATGAGAGAAACAACATCGACTTTGATAGAACGTAAACAAAGCATTTTCCGCGATAATCTAGATCCTATCGTCCTTACGGACATTGAGGACAAAATGATCGGACAAATCGCGGAGTTTGTAAAAGATCAATTCCCTACTTTTGATTGGAGATGGGACGATCATTCGGAAATGACGGATAAGGCGGTAACGTCCCTTTTTCTAGTTAAAAATGATATCGTTCAGATCTGTCGAAAAGACCAAAGTAGAGTTCAAGAGTTTATCAGAATTCTTGAATATATTCTCGAAGAGGAATACGGAGAATGATTCGTATTCGTGAAAAGATTACTTTGCTCAGAAGGGGAATCCTTCTTTCCAAACTTTATAGAAAGGACGGAACAAGAAGAAACCATTTCGAAATCATTGAAAGTCTTTTAAGCCGCTCCGCGATCATCGACGCATTTTTACAAGACAATAAGTTGGAAGGAGAATTTTCAGAATGGGTAAACGAACAAAAAATCAAGGAGAATTTAGAATATGAAACCTGAAATCTGCGACCATTGCAAACAAAACGAATCTCTTTCTCAAACGGATCTTTGCAAGGACTGCTTAAGAAAAAAATTCAGAAGTTTGATTCCCATCTCCGGAAAACGTTATTCCTCAGATCCGAACTTATCTCGAGTCTCAGTTTTGAATGAATTCAGAGGAGCCGTATGAATCTTACAAAAAAACAAAAAGTTTTAAAAACGATCCGCGCCGATAAAAATCTTCTTGAAAAGGCTTGGAGAAAAGTTCCCGAACAAATGATTCGCAGATTTAGAGCGGAAGAACTCGCGGATTATCTGACATGTCACATTCTACCGATTATCGAAAAAACCGACATCAAAGATTCTTATGTTCGTAAAGCCGTCCCAAAGAAGGAGATCGCGGTCGCGTAATAAAATGAATCATTTCATTGAAACAAAAAGAAGCATCTTGAACGGAGAAGTCGTTCACTTTAAAGGATTTTGGAGGAGGGGGCGATCCTTATCTCAACGTTTGGAGCGGATTGTCTTCGAATCCAAACTGAATCTCAGGGACATAGCCTTTAAATATTCTTACGATCTTTCTAAAGATCGGACTCAGAATTCAGGACCGATTTATCGCGAGCATTTAGCGGATGTAGTAAAAGGAATTCGAAATACTCCTCGTTACGTAATTGCGATCGAAGATTCTTGGAGGCTCCCTATAGAAACGATCCGAACCATCTATCGAGAAGACAAGGAAAGAGAAAGACTTGGTCACCTTTTAGATCCCGAATCGATTCAAGAATTTACAGATTGGTATTCCCGGATTTTCAAAGCCTCCCGTTTCGACAAATTTCAAACAGGAACAAAAATAGCCGAAAACGAAAAGAGCATCTCTGAATGAAATATTTAGATATCAGCGATGAGTATATTCAAATATTTGAATTCTTAAAATCAAAGCAAAGCGAGTGAAAAATATGGGAGAAAAATATGGGAGAAAAATATGAATAATTCAGGAAATAAAACCAAAATTAGAAAAAAACAAAAAAGATCCTCCGCCAAGAAGATTCCGAATGCGAAAGTTTTTCCTTATTCAACTAACGGAGTGATAGTCGAGATGACTTCAAAATAGGAGAGAATATGTCAAAACCAAAGAACAAAAATAAGAAAGATCTTCTTGTTGGTTTAACGGACAACCACTACAAGAATCGGACCGACCTCGTCCGAGCAATTCAATTGCTCGGCGAGATCAAACGTGAAAGAGATCGAATCAAAAACAAAACCGACGACCAAATCAGCAAACTTCAACTGGATCTTCAAAAGGACATTCTTCCTTTCGATTTAAGAATCCAACACATTGCATCCGGAGTAAAGTATTTCGTAGATCATCATAAGACGGAACTCTTTCCCAATCCCGAGTACAAAACCTGCAAACTGACAACGGGTGTATTAAAACTCAGAAAACTCCCTGCTTCCGTTAAAACCCGTGGAAACGCAGAATTTCTGGAAAAAATTCTCTCCGAAAACCGTATTTTAGAAAAGCTGAATACTCTAGTTTCTAAATTAGGAGGTCTTTACATCCGATTAAAATTGGAACTCGACAAAGAACGGATTCTAGCTGATCCACTAAGAGCAGAGCAAAAAATCGGTATCGAACTCAACGAAGAATCCGAACGCCTCTACATAACGCCGAACGAAACCGAGATTGAAATCGAAGTCGGCCTGGGGGTAGCCTAATGTCGATACAAACGTTTAAAAATACGGATTGGGAAAGTTTCGTTGAATATTCCAAAAGATTTTCCCGATTCACACACGAAGAAGTTCAAGGTTTGAAAGTTAAGATAGATAGACCAAATTTCACGATCAAAATTGCGGAAAGCACTGAATATGTAAGAATTCTAATAGAACGTTATTTCAGTAATTCGATTTGGAAAATAGAACAAGGAGAGGAACATGTTATCAACATTTAAGGCCCAGCTCAAAATTCAGCTCGAGGATCTGGAATTCAATGACTTCAGCGACGCGGTATTGGACGAGTTCGGAACTGTGAATATTTCGACCATGACTCTCTTCGTAAAAAGGAAGTTGGGCGTTTCTCAGACCACGATTGAAAAGATAGCCGAGAACAAAAGAAACTCCTCCATTCATTCTTAAATGTCAAAGGGTGCCAAAATGAATCAGATCACGTTCAAAAATCTTAGAAACTATAAGTATCAGCTGATAAAAAATTATAACTATCAAACGCAAATACGGACAAATTCCTCCTGTAAGATCGGAGCCCCCGATGTAAAAATTTTTCTCGAACTTTCTTCGGATGGACTTTTAAAAATCGAATCCGGATACGCCTGGGACGGCCCTAGCGGACCGACCATCGACACAAAAACATTTATAAGAGGATCGCTCATCCATGATGCTTTGTATCAATTGATGAGAGAGGAAAAGTTAGATCCGAAAATTTTTCGTGAGCCGGCGGATAAAATTCTTAAGGAAGTCTGCATAGAGGACGGGATGAGTTTTTTTCGCGCAAATTATGTTTATAAATTTGTACGATGGTTTGGCGAATCTTCCGCAAAGCGTAGAGATGAAACAAAAGAGTGGGAAGTCGCTCCGTGAAAACGCTTGAGATCGTGACCTTAGTATTCGGATATTCGGTCTTTTGGACATTCTTTGTTTGGTTTTTTATCGGAGCCTTTGCCGCCTGTCTTTGGCTTTTCATAAACCGTCTGTATAAGGATCATTAATAAGGAAAACTTGGGACTGAATACGCCTCGGGAGAATTAGGACAATCTCTACGGGGCAGCGCATTGATATATAATATTTATATAATATACTTAATTTTTATTGCTTTCGGAATTCCGGTTTTTGAAGATAAATTTCCGTATGTTTTCTACTTTGTCTCAAACAATCTGCGATTTTTGTTTTCCCTACTTTCTAATTCTAATTTTCGTTTTTGCATTTTAGATTCTAGTTCTGAATAAAGAGAAGAAATAAAAAGACCCGTTCTTTCAAAACGGGTCTTCGCAAAAGCGGACGATTTAAATCCTAGTCCACGGAAGGGGAAATCATCTTCTCCGGGAGAACCCATTGGTCGAACTGTTCGCTGGTCAAAAGTCCCAATTCGATCCCCGATTCCTTGAGTGTGCTTCCTTTTTTGTGCGCGTTCTTAGCGATTTTAGCCGCATTGTCATAACCGATATGCGGGTTAAGAGCGGTCACTAACATCAAAGAATTGTTCAAGTGTTCGTTGAGTTTTTCTTTATTCGGTTCGATTCCACGAGCACAGTGTTCTTCGAAAGATAGGCAGGAATCGGAGAGGAGTCGGATCGAATTCAAAACATTGTGAATAATCAACGGTTTAAAAACGTTCAACTCGAAATTGCCGGAAGCCCCGCCAATATTGACAGCCACGTCGTTCGCAATCACTTGCGCGGAAACCATCGTCATCTGTTCCGATTGAGTCGGGTTCACCTTTCCCGGCATAATCGAAGAACCCGGCTCGTTTTCCGGAATGCTGATTTCACCGATTCCGCATCGAGGACCGGAAGAAAGCCAGCGTACGTCGTTTGCGATTTTCATCAACGAAGCCGCAATAGTCTTTAACACCCCGCTTACTTCGACGAGAGAATCATGAGCGGCTAACGCTTCGAATTTATTTTCGGCGCTTATAAATGGAAGTCCGGTTTCCTTTGAAATCTGCGCCGCGGCTTTTACAGCGAACTGAGGATGAGTATTCAAGCCTGTTCCAACGGCCGTTCCGCCTAACGCAAGTCGATAAACCGAAGGAAGAACGGCTTTGACTCTTGAGATGTTGTATTCTAATTGTTGAACGTATCCGGAGAATTCCTGCCCCAAAGTCAGCGGAGTCGCGTCTTGAAGATGAGTTCTTCCGATTTTTATAATATTCTGAAACTCTACCGTTTTCTTTTTCAAGGTATCTTTCAGTTGAACGAGGGCCGGTATCAATTTCTGATTTAACTGTTCCGCGGCGGCGATGTGCATCGCAGTGGGGAACGTATCGTTGGAAGACTGGGCTTTGTTTACGTCGTCATTGGGGTGAATAGGTTTTTTCGAACCCATAACTCCCCCGGCGATTTCAATAGCTCGATTGGAAATGACCTCGTTTGAGTTCATATTCGTTTGAGTGCCGGACCCGGTTTGCCAAACGGACAGAGGAAAGTGTTCGTCTAATTTTCCTGAGATCACTTCGTCGGCGGCTTGAACGATAAGATTTTTTTTCTCTTCGGTTAACAATCCAAGTTCAGCGTTTACAATCGCTGCTGATTTTTTTAAGACGCCTAACGCGCGAATCATTTCCCTTGGAAATCTGTCGTTTCCGATATGAAAGTGGTGAAGGGAACGTTCCGTTTGTGCACCCCAATATTTCGAGTCGTCTACAGCGATTTCTCCCATTGAATCCGTTTCGATCCTGGTCTTCATGAAGCCTCCGAATAGGTAATTAATTAGAATATAAGTTTTCCAAAAAAGAAAAATGATTCTTTATAAAATTCTAATATACTTTAGAATCAAAAAGAGATCGTTACTCTTCTCTGAATCGTCTCAGAGTATCCGCAAGAGCGGAAAACTCTGGTTTCTTTGCGGAAACGTTATCAAGGTAATCCAGAGTGGATTGAATCCAAGTGGGATCCGATTCTAATTCTCTGCGAATAAAAACGTGACGAACCTGGTTCATCGCTCTGATTTCGAGATATCTCCGCTTCTGGTCATAGTAAATGAGGTCGGCCACTTTGTCTTTTCCGAATTCAGGAGACGCAACGGCAACCACCACTTCATCAAGCCAAATCAAACCGTTGTTTTTGCGATCCACGTAATCGATCGCTTTTTGAAGTCTCGCGGGAACGATCATTTCCTTTTCTTTCGGACCAACGATTACGCCCAGGGAAAGTTTCTTTTTCGGTTTAGCGGATTCTTGCGAAGAATTTTCTGAATCGGAAACCTTTTGATCTTTTTTAACAAACCCTTTGTTTGAAACTTCCCTTTCTTTAGGGGCTACTGAAATTCCAAAAAGGCTGAGAATGAATTCGATGAGTCTTTCCAAGATCGATTTAGAAGCGCGCTCGGATCGGATCCTTTCTTTTTCAGTGTCCTCTTCCCATTCTGCGATCGCTTTGCTGAGTCGAATCTGTTCGTCCACGGCCGCTTGTCCGTCTTTCACATCTGAAACTTCTCGTAAGAATTCGTAAATTCCTCTCGAATATCCGTTTTGTCTTACGAGATTGTGAATCGAAGTTCGTCTTGGACGAATCTCGGTGAACGCGCGTAAGATCATACTCTTCGCCAAAATCTGTAGACCGATGACATCGCCGCCTTGACCTTTACGTTCTTTCTTTAAAAAATCTTCTCGCGCGCGAATCCGTTCCAAAACCTCTCGAAATAATTCGTTACGGCTCATTCCCACCGATTTAAGCGCAACTTCGTCGACTTCAAAATTGGAAAGATCGAATTGAACGGGTTCCTTGGATTCTTTAAAACGAAATAAATTTTCGCCGGTGATAAGATTGATCAAAGATTCTTTTTTTAGATTGGAAAGAGTTCGAATGGTTTGAATCAAAATTTCATAGGCTTTGATGAAATCTCCGCCCCCGACCCAATTTTTTCCGGACACAAACGCGGGATGTTTTTTCAATTCTTGTGCGTATCTTTCAGCCTGCGCGTTTCCGGTAAGTTCGATCCAAGAAGATTCTTCGGTTGGAAGGATTTGTAAAAGAATTTTACGGGCAATCACCGTGAATAATTCGAATATGACTTCTAACTCGGTGGTCCTTCCTTCTTCGTCCTTTTCTTTCGCGTGTCTAAAACTCAAAAGTTCGTCCAGGGAAGGTTGAAAGAGATGGAAGCGCGGATGAAGCTGCAAGAGCGGAGAACGAGATCCTCTTTTCTCAAGAACCGGTAAAACCTCGACTTCGACTTTGATAACGGAAAGTTGATTTAAAATTTCTCCGGGCTTATGATCCAATAATTGAAAAATATGACTGAAAAGATCGCCTCTTACTTGTAATCTACTCAAGAGAGATTCCAGAGAAAGAGATTCCAAATTCTGCATGGACTTTTCGAGGAATTTAGAATCGGAAAGATTGATCGGCGTTCCCTTCTCGTCCACGTTGATATAATTCTGATGAACCCAATCCTCGATTTCAGAATTCTTAGAAACGTTTAAAATAAACTGATCTCTCGCGTGAAGCATTTCTAAAATCGCGGCGACACTTTGTAAAAGACATCCTCTTTTTACCTTTATGATCTGATCCGCTTTTAAGGACGCAGGTCTTATGATGACGTTTGCGATTTGAAGTTCTCTGATTTCCTTTTGGAAGTGAAGATACTGATAGGATTGGATTCCTCTTCTTTCCTCGAGAAATTTCATATCTTGAAGTTTGAGATGCTGAAGCTGTTCAATCTTTGTAAGAGCAAAAGGAGAATGGTTGAAAAGAAAATAATTCTCCACACCCTTCTCAACCAAATCAATATCTTTAAATGCACCCGGATTGAATTGAAGCATCAAGACTTTAAGTTCCTGATCCGTGATCATGTCCTGAGTATCTTCCGTACTTACGGCGGAGGTTTCGGGTGTGGGAACTTGATTTTCAGATTTGGACATAATATTACGTACCCGATTAGGGTATATTGATAAGAGACTTTAGAAATTCGCAAAAGCCTCGCGTCTTTATGAATATCGGATTTCGAAAGCGGGAAAAAAAATCAGCTCCGAATAATTCCTTCCAGAAAACCGAGATATTTTTCTCTTCCGGGATACGGAATTCGCGCGGTTCCGCTTGCGACCGCAGCTTCGGCAACAGCAGGGGCCACGTGGAAAAGAACTCGTTTATCGAAGGGTTTCGGAATCAAATACTCCGGACCGAACTGAAATTTAACTCCGCCGTAGGCTTGACTGACCGCGTCCGGAACTTCCAGACGAGCCAATTCGGCAAGCGAACGCGCGGCCGCCAATTTCATTTCCAGAGTAATGTGACGCGCTCTTACATCAAGAGCTCCGCGGAATATAAAAGGAAAACCTAATACGTTATTAACCTGATTCGGATTATCGCTTCTTCCCGTTCCCATAATTAGATCGGAGCGAACGGCTTTGGCGACTTGATACGGAATTTCAGGATCAGGATTTGCTAATGCGAAGATCACAGGATTCTTTGCCATGGAGCGAACCATATCCTCGTCAACCATGTCCTGAACGGAAACACCGACGAAAATATCGGCTCCTTTCATCACTTCTTTGAGAGTTGTAGAATCCGTTTTTTGAACGTATCTTTTTTTAGATTCGTTCAGATCGGTACGAGCGTGATGAATCACACCTTTCGTATCGACTAAGAAAATTTGTTCTTTTTTAATTCCGATATGTTGTATGAGTTCGGCGATCGCGATTCCAGCGGCGCCGGCTCCGCAAATAACTACTTTCACGTCTCCCGGTTTTTTACCGGTGATTTCGAAAGAATTAAGAAGACCTGCGACCGTAATGATCGCGGTCCCGTGTTGATCATCATGAAACACGGGGATTTCCATTTTTTTTATCAGTTCTTCTTCGATATAAAAACTTTCCGGAGCTTTGATATCTTCGAGGTTGATGCCGCCGAAGGTCGGTTCGAGAAGTTTAACGGCGTTGATAAATTCGTCGGGGTCTTTTGTGTTCACTTCGATATCAAAGACGTCGATCCCCGCAAATTTTTTAAAAAGCACCGCCTTGCCTTCCATCACGGGCTTACCGGCTAACGCGCCGATATCGCCGAGACCGAGAACCGCGGTTCCGTTGGTGATGATTCCGACTAGATTCCCTTTGTTTGTATATTCGTAAACGAGGTCGGGGACGTCTTTGATTTCCAAACAAGGATATGCGACGCCGGGAGAATACGCGAGGGAAAGATCATAAGAATCCAGAGTTGGTTTCGTTGGAACCACTTCTATTTTTCCCTTTGGATGGAGCGAGTGATACTGTAGTGATTTTTCCCTCATACGATATTTCCCATATTTTTGAATTCAGACCGTGAGACGATAACAATTCATTTGCCAACACAGAACTTGCTGAAGATTCTCCCTAAAATTTCTTCGGTGTCCACGCGGCCGTTGACTTCGCCGATTTCGGAAAGCGCGTAGTCGATTTCTTTGATATAAATTTCCGCGGGTGCGCCTTCAGCGATCAGATGCAGCGTGTTGTTTAGGCAACGGACGATGCTTTCAAAATGATAGCGTTGTCTTTCTTCCAAGAGGACATAATCTTCCGAGTGACCGAGGCTTCCCGCCCTCTCCTTGATCGCTCCGAGAAGAATGGAAATGCCGTCCTTGGTCTTACAAGAAATTTCGCAAAGAGTAAGGTCTTCTATGTTTGAAAAAAGATTCGGATTCCAGGAAGAATCACGGATGTCGATCTTGTTCGCGACAAGAATCGAACCCGAAAGTCGGACACGATTCTTATCAACATATTGTTTCCAATCCTCTTCTTTGGAAGTGTCAACCAAAACGAGTCTGATATCGGCGGACTGAAATTCTTTCTCGCTTCTTTCGATTCCTAATTTTTCGATCTTGTCTTCCGTTTCGCGCACGCCGGCCGTGTCGACGAGTCGAACCGGGATTCCTTCGAGCAAAATTTCTTCGCTGATATAATCTCTGGTGGTTCCCGGAATTTCGGAAATGATGGAACGATCTTTTCCTAGGATCAAATTCATCAGACTGGATTTGCCGGTGTTAGGTTCTCCGTAGAGAACGATTCTAAGTTGTTGAATGAGTTTTTCCGCGGAGTCGGATTTGGAAATCACCGTTTGACACAACGTCCTGACTTTTTCGATCCGAGCCTTTCTCTCTTCCAGAGATTCATACGTAAGATCTTCGGTGGAAAAATCGATCTCCGCTTCGCATTCCGCTTTGAGAGAAATGAGTTGGCTTCTGAGATTCGAAGTAAAACGGGAAACTTCTCCGAAAACGTTTTTCTGAGCCAACTCGAGTTCGAAACGGGAACGAGCGGAAATCAATCTGCCGATCGCCTCCGCTTCGGTTAGATCCAACTTTTCATTTAAGAATGCTCTACGAGAAAATTCTCCCTGTTTCGCAGGACGGGCGCCCGCTCTGAAGATGGCGTCTAACGCTTCTCTTAACAAAATCGGATTTCCGTGAAAATGAAATTCACAAAGATCTTCGCCCGTGTAAGAGTTGGGAGCCTTGAAAAAGAAGAATAAAATCTGATCTACTTTTCTGTCCCCGACTTGAAATACGCATTGGATCGCGATTCGGGGCTGGATTTTGTCCGGAGAAAGAAAAGTATTTTTTGAAAAAAGAAATGAAGAAGAAATCGTGAGGGCTTCCGGCCCGGAGATTCGGATGATACCGATGGCCCCGGATCCGGAAGCGGTTGAAATAGCTGCTATCGTATCATTCAAAGTTCGCTTCTTCGAGGAGGTCGTTGTTAGGACCTTTCTCAGCAACGTCTTTGTACTTGTGCTTGTCTTTCATAGGGATGATTCTTACTTTTTTGTAAGTGCCGTTCCCTTCGGATCTCGTGAAGACCTTTTCGTTTTCCTGAAGAGCCATGTGAATGATTCTCCTTTCAAAAGGGTTCATAGGTTCTAAAAGTTTGGATTTTCCGGTTTTTGCGACGGTCGCTGCGACGGATTTTCCCAAACGTACAAGAGATAATTCCCTTTTGTCTCTATAGGACTCGATATCCAAAACGATTTTTCTTCCGTGCCTGATTTTAGAATCCACCATCAAGTTGAAGATGAACTGAAGAGCGTCTAACGTAGCGCCTCTTTTTCCGATCACCAAACCGGATTCTTTGCTTGCGATTTCGACGTAAATTTTTCCATCCACGTCGCCCATTCCGACCACTTCGGCTTCGATCCCCATTTTTTTAAGAACGGTAAGAACTACCCCGTGGATGATTTTCTCCGCGGGAAGATCCCGAGAAGTAACGTAAGCCCGGACAACGGCCGGCTTTTTTTGAGAGATTCCGAAAAAGCCGCCTTTTCCGGAATCAACGGTTTCAAAACGAACCTCATCCGAACTCAGTCGGAGAGTTTTGAGAGTGTAATCTTCCGCCTCGGACTTCGATTTGGCCTCGGCTTCAAAGATGTAATTTTCCATGTGTTTATCCTCGATAATGAGTTCGTTGCGCGATCAGGCCTTTGCCTTTTTCTTTTCCTCGGTCTTTTTTAGGTGGTTCGTAATCCACTGTTGTCCGATGGAAAGAATGTTTTGAAAAGTCCAATAGAGAGTAACGCCGGAAGGCATGTTCCAGAAGATGTAGAGCATCATAACGGGCATTACATACATTAGCATTTTCTGATTCGGATCCATGGAAACCGAAGTCATTCTTGTTTGGAAGATCTGAGTTCCAACCATCAGAAGAGCGAGAAGATTCAAACCGAGTCCGGTTTGAGTGAAATATGGAATCGCAGGAGAAGTCCAAATAACGTCCGGCTCGCTGAGATCTTTCACCCATAAGAACGGAGAGTTCCAAAGATCGATTGTATCAGAGAAAGCGGTATAAAGAGCGATAAAAATCGGGATTTGAATCACCATAGGAAGACAACCGCCGACCGGGTTTACGTTGTTCTTCTTATAGAGTTCCATAGTCTTTTGCTGACGCATCTTAGGATCGTTCGCAAACTTCTCGTTGATCGTCTTGAGTTGCGGACTGAGTTCCTGCATCTTCTTCATACTATCCGCTTGTTTTTGGTTGAGAGGATAGAATACGAGTTTGAAAAGAATCGCGAAAATGATGATGCTCCAGCCGTAGTTAGGAACCGTGAACTGATAGATTTTTTTCAGAACCCAGATGATTCCATTTCTAAAAGGTGTCGTCATCCCTTGGTTGAAAGATTTATTTAAGTCTGCGCTCAAACCTGCAAAAGGACTATTCTTCGCTTGATTCGGATCAAGTTCCGGATTTCTAAAAACCATTCCTTCGCTCTCGCGAACTCCGACATAAGTTCCGAAATCGAGATTGTAAGTTTCACCGGGAGTTAAGGAAATATTATCGTACAATAATACGGCGCCGGTTTCATTTTTCGCTCTGTTATCCAAAACGATGCCTTGCGGTTTATGATCGAGAGGATCCGCGACCGCGATAAAGTAACGCGAACCCGTTCCAGCAAAATCGACTCCGGATTCCGCGTTTGATTTCACGCTAAAGGTTTCGTCCGCACCGGAATTCCCTGTAAAGAAATTTCCTACGGAAGACCAAAAACCGAGAGAAGAGCTTCCGTCCAGAGTATCGTTAAAGGAACCGCCTATATGATAGAAACGAAAGAAGTTCGCCGTATCGCGATCGTTGAGCGCTCGGTCTTTCGGAAGAGGTCCGAGACTTCCAAAAGTCCTGAGATATCTTGTGTTCTTTTGTGAAGCAAAGGAAAGTTTTTCCTTCGTTAGATTTACGATGGAAAGAGAAATTTTAAAATAATTCTCACCCGGATAAAAGCGATAATGTTTTTTAAGTTGAAAAGTTTTGTCCGGAGAAACGGCGCTGAAAATCAAGGAAGAATTCGCTTTATCTTCCTCTAATGTAAAAAGAATTTCGTTCCAATCGGATTCGGGAAGCTCGGTTAAGGAATTTGCAAAGTTAAAGTCAAATCCCTTCTCTCTGGAAAGTTCTACTGCCTGATACGATTTACCGTCTACCGTTACGGTCTCAGGATTCTTACGAGCGACTTGCATCAAATCGCCGTTAGGTCCCACGTAATCTTTTACGTAGAATTTGGAGATTCTTCCACCCAGGGAACTAAATTCTACGATATAAGAATCCGTGACGATATTCGTTTTCTTTGCATCCGAAAGCGCAACCTTTGCTTCTTTTACTGGAGCGGTGATCTGAGCTTCTTTCGTCTTTTCGGTTTGAGTTTTGTTTTCCTTTTTATTGTCCGAAGGTTTATCCGAAGTAGCTTCCTTGGTTTCAGGATTTTTTTTGGGAGGAGCGGAAGGGAAGAAAAAATAATTCACTCCCATCCAAATTCCCATACTTAGAATCAGAGCTAAAAATAATCTACTTTGTCTATCTTCCATCATTTCGTCCTTTTAATGTTAGGTGGTAAGGGATCTTCGAATCCCCGAGAGAGAGGGTTGCATCTCAAAATTCTCCAAGTACTCAGCTGCAATGCGCGGAAAAATCCGTATTCTTGAAATGCTTGTGCGGCATATTCGGAACAAGTTGGAGTGAATCGACAGGCTGGCGGGAGTAAAGGAGAGATTAGCCGTTTGTAAAGCTGAATCAGTTTGATTGCAAGTTGGTTCATAAGATTCGGTTGATCAGAGAGACCAGAATCTTAACCAGCTCCCCGTGGTTTAGATCCAAAATTTCTTTTTTGGCTAATATTGCGATGTCAAAGCCTTTTAGAAAGTTCTTCTCTTCCTCGTGTATGACCGAACGTAGTTTCCTTTTGATCCGGTTTCTTTGAACCGCCGTCTTTACCGTACGTTCCGGACAGTACAAAAAACGGTTCTTAGATAAGGAGTTAGGAGAATATACAAGAACGATCGGGAAGCGGGAGACTCTTTTTCCAGCCTTAAAAAGAGATTGTATCTCCTTCCTGGATTTTAATGTCTCTTCGATGACTTAGTTCTTAGTATTTTTTACCGAGTTTTTCGTCGGAAACGGTGAGCTTGTGTCTGCCCTTCTTCCTTCTACGGGAAAGAACTTTTCTTCCTCCGGAAGTAGCCATTCTCGCGCGAAATCCGTGTGTTCTCGCTCTTTTTACTCGGCTGGGCTGGTAATTTCTTTTCATAATTATCCCTGATTGGCGTTAATGATTGCGTTTCTTTTCTATTTAGAAGAATCCAACACTCTTTCTAACAGAAGCTTTCTGAAAAAGGTCTAAGTCAACCATTTCACACTGATTCAGTGTGAGTTTGTCCGTCGGGATTCTATTCTTTGTGGAATTTCAGGAAAAAGAAAATCCCTGAGGAAGGCCCGAACGACCGGAGGAGAATTGTCAGAATCAATTCTCTGTCCTAAAATAAAAAAACCCGGCAACGTCCTACTCTCCCATGCAGCGAACCACACAGTACCATCAGCGATGAGAGGCTTAACTTCCGTGTTCGGGATGGGAACGGGTGTGGCCCTCTCTCTATAGTCACCAGGAATCTTGAAGTCACAGTCGCGTACCGGTTTGTACGGTCAATCTAAAATTATTAAAATGGTGAAAATTATTTTGAAATGATCAATCCTCGCCGGTCGCTCCGGCGTTGACCCCTACCATCACGGGAATTTTTCCGCGAAGGTGAATGTTGATAAGACCGACTTGAGCCCCTGTCAAGTATTCGGCAAAGTTAAAGATACCAACGCTCAATCCCTTAAAAGAATGGCTGAGGTTCCAAGCTCCGACCGATACGCCTTCGAATCGATTGGAAATGTTCACCATTCCGATTTGAGTCCCTGCTCCGTCGTCAGCAAAATTAATTGGTCCCGTTTGAACACCTTGCATGCCTACGCTTATATTGATTCCTCCAGCTTGAAAATGACCGTCCCTTGCAAAATTGATTCCGCCGATTTGAACGTAGTTATGACCTCTATCGATGTTGAATGCCGACGCTTGAAAGTATGTTTTTCGCGAAAGATTGAAGACCAAGGATACTTGAGCATACGGATCGGCGCCTCGTCCGAAAGGTGCGGAACGAATATCCCTTGCTACGATGTTAAATAGACCGGCAAGCTGAATGTCGCTTTCTTCAACTGCATGGTTTCCGAACAAAGAAAGTTGAAACGGAGTATAAAGCGCACGATTGAAGAATAAAGATATTTGTCCCGGAACGACGTTTCCTTCTGCATAGTTAAAAATTCCCGCAATCTGCCCGTAGACATTCCCTTTCGCGTAATTGAACCCGGTCGAGATCTGCGCCCCTTTTACGTTGTTGGAAGCATAGTTACCGATTCCTCCGATTTGCCCGGCGGAAAAATTTGCGATATTGAAACCGAAACTAAACTGAGGCAACGGAAAGTTCTGCCCTGAATTTAGAAGAAGTCCTATCTGCATCCCATATACGTTTCCTTTTGTAACGGCAATCGGTGAGATCGAAAAACCATATAATGATTTTCGATTGTAATGACCCAATGCACCGATCTGCATTCCGTAAAAATCTTCGACTAAAGAATTGAATAGGCCGATCTGAACGCCTCCGAAGTCTTTGCGGATGAGATTGAACGCTCCGATTTCAACACCTCTCACTTCCGAGGCGAGATTGAACAGACCCAAATCTAGTCCAAAAATCGAAACACTCTTTCCATAGAAAAGATTTAATCGAACCCCATTGATAGGCGTTTCATAGGTGAAAAATTGTAATGGAGAATAAAGACTCAACTGAAAAAGAGAATAGCGTCCTTCAAGCAAACCTGTGTTCCGCTTAACGTTTCTATTTTCATAATTGGAGTTAAAGAATAGAGTGAACGGAAAAAAAGCGTTTTTCGCGATATTAATAAGACCGATTTGATAACCGAAAAGCTCGTGACTTTCGTTTATCAATCCGATCATAAATCCTTCTGTTTTGGGAGATCGATTAAAAATACCCGCCTGTCCTTTTTTGCTCGAATCGCTTAGATTTAGAATTCCGATTTGAAGATTTGATTGATTCGCAATATTTATTAAACCGAATTGGCTGTTTACTTGATCCGAATAGTTTAGGAACGTCGATATCTGAGCGTTCGCCTTGCATCCGTCAGGACAGGTATTGATATTCAGAAGGCTCGAAAATTGCAAATAACTTGATTGCGCGTAGTTACCCAAAACCGCGATTTGAATTTGGTTCTTGCGAGCGTGATTTCCAAGAAGCGCGAATTGCAAAAACCCCTCGCTCAAGATCGAATTTCCGATGAACGCCATCTGTAACAAAGAATTTCCGGAAATATTCAATAAACCGGCGAACTGCGATTTTGTGTCGGCGCCTCGATTGACTCCGAGGGTAAGTTGAAAAACGCCGTTCTCCGATAGATTAGAAAGTCCTGAAATTTGAAGGATAGAGTTTTCGCTGAAATTTAAGCCGCCCGCGAGTTGAATGAGTCCTTCATTCGAATTGTTTAAAATACCGCCGACTTGAAAAAAACTTTCCCTGGCCTGATTAAAGCCTACGGTGAATTGACCTAGATACGGCTTTCTCGCCACGTTTGTAAAAATTCCAAGCATAGGGAGATAGGCTTCATTGCCGACATTCACCAAACCAAGCTGCAATCCGAACGGCGAGTCGCAGTAATTTGCGATCCCGAACTGAATGCCATATAACCTGCGTTTGCTTAAATTGACAACACCCGTTTGTAAGCCGCTGTGACTTCCGCTATAGTTGACCATTCCCAACGCAAGACCGCCCGAATTCTCAGCAACCGAATTGACGAGCCCCAAATCGAGTCCGTATAGGTTCCGATTCTTTCCGTAAATAAAATTCAAACGAAGTCCAAAAACGTCCGATTCTTCCTCTGTCAATTGTATGGGATTGAATAAGGCGACTTGTAGAGGAGTAATGGTTTCGGCGATCAAATTAGATGAAAGCAGATGCAGCAGAATCAAAATGTAGAATCGGGTCAAGACGATCTCCTCTCTTTATCAAAGGACGATGCATTGATTACAATTTAACTTTTCTATTTTCAATTCTTTTTCAAAGAATGCATCAAAGGAAAGGACCCAAATTATAATTCATCAGAAAACTTCGAGTGGTCTAACAACGGAAAAAGGAAACAAATTCTTAGATCTTTGAGAATTCAAAAATACGAATATACTTTAAGGAAGGTATAAAAATCAAAGATAAGATATTTCAGTTTCTTCTTCTCTATAAAGAATCGGTCTAAATATGGATTTTGAATCTTTAGGAAACAATAATAAACTCTTATATTCATTGAAAGCAATCGAATAACCGAACTGGCTGGCTGGCTCTCCCGTAAGAATCGAATTCGCACTGAGAGCAGTTCCGATTAAAATTCCCGAAGAAGAACCGGAAAAAATATAAGTCCTCCCCGTGTTTCCTCCGGCCGAATATCCATAAGCCCCGATCGACGCGTCAGAACATCCGTCTCCGTTTACATCTATAAAGTTTAAGAAAATTCCGAATTGGTCTCCGGCCGTTTCACCGATAAATGTCGTATGAGCGGCGCCGCCGCTCAAAAGATTTTGGCTGACGATTCCCGAAGATCCCGTGGAAAGAAATAGGAATGAATTTCCTTGCCCGACTCCGTAAGCTCCGACGAGAGCGTCCAAAAATCCGTCCCCATTTACATCTCCCAAAGAAACTGAAATTCCAAAAAAGCTCGAAGCGGCTTGACCGGTTAAGATCGTATTTGCGATTCCGGAAGCGGATAAATCCTGACTGGAAATCCCAAAGTTTCCACCGGAATGAAAAATGTATGCGCGTCCTTGGTTTCCGGAGTAGGATCGGGCGCCGATCAGAGCGTCTTGAAAACCGTCCGCATTGACGTCGCCCATTGAAACCGAAATTCCAAATTGGCTCGCGGTTTCTCCGCTCAAAAGCGTATTCACGGATCCGCCCGCGGAAAGGTCCTGTCCCAAGATTCCACCGATTCCGCCGGAATGAAATAGGTAAGATTTAGAAATTCCATCGGCTCCGATTAAGATATCGGTAAATCCATCTCCATTCGAATCTCCGGTCGCAACCGAGATTCCAAATCTTCCGTTCAAAGTTGGTCCGATGAGAGTCGATTTGGCCGAAGAAAAACCTCCGGTCGGAACTCCGGACGTTCCGGAAGAATAAAAAACGTCAACTCTGCCGGTAGAAGTCGAATAACCGTAGGATCCGACGACAAGATCTTCAAACCCGTCCCCATTGATGTCCCCCGTCGCGAGGGCGCCTCCAAAAAATACGATGGAACCCGCGCTAAGAATGGAATTCGGCGCCGCGCCGTTTGGAACGCCCCCTCTTCCCGAAGAATGATAGATAAAAACGGAATCAACACCCGAACCCGGAGCTCCGACCATCGCATCCGCATAGCCGTCCCCGTTTACGTCACCCAACACAACCGACCATCCAAATTGACCCGAGGGAACGCCCACAATACTCGTGTTAGCCGAAGTTGCGGCTTGCGAAAGAATTCCCAGAGGACCTCCATGAAATATATACGCCTTCCCCGTTCCGGCTCCGAACTGGTTGGCCCCGACGATCATATCCGGAAAACCGTCGCCGTTTACGTCGTGATTGTTTCCTTTTCTAATTTGAATAGAATACTGGGAGGAAAGAGGGCCCGATCGAACGGAAACCTTATGCAAAGAATTTTGTTTCCAAGCGTAAATGCCGGTAGGTAACGGAAAAGACCAAGTGTTTCCGACAACCGAAGCGCCTTGGAAAAAACCTCCGTCTAACGAGACCTCTACGGTCGAAGCGAAGGGGGCGGTGTCTCCCGTCAAAAAACCGGATTGGATGACTCCGGAGTTCCGCACGTTTCGAATCGAAGGCGACAAACAATTAGAAGTCTGCCCCAGCATACATTGAATAATTAAATTTTCGTAATATGGATAAGAACTAACGTCGCCCGGATTCAAACTTTGAATTCTTGCACATTCGAAAAAAATAAAAAAAATGAAAACGATCAGAAAACTCTTTTGAAAAGAACGCATAAGTTTAGAATCTATAACTAAAAAACGGAATTTAACTTCGATGGAATTCTTATTTTATCAATATCAAAACGAAGACTCGGGAAATCGATCGATAGTTTCAAATTAGGTAAAATAGGACATCCGAGTCAATTCTAATTCTACGGGAAAGACGCCGGAATAAGTTCTACGATTAAGATTCGAAAGAGGTAAATTTATTTCTTTTTCCGGCTCGGCAGATACTTATAATATTCCACTTCAATCGTGTTGATTAAGAATGTGTAATATTTTACCAGCTTCTTATCGTATTTTTTCTTTTGAGCCTCGTTGCGTAAGAATTCGGAAATCTGATCCCGAATCAACGGCGCTTTCAAGTCGTTGTGACTTAGGATGATAGAACCGGGCATTCCCTGAGGAACCAAATCGTCCGGAATGAGAATCGTAGACGAATTTTGCAACAACGCGTATTCGATCGTAGACGCCACCTTGTCGTCGTCTTTCTCACCCTTAAGATGAGCCACGTTGTTTCGAATGTTGTCCAGATTCTCATAGATTTTTTTACGAAGTGAACGTGAATCGTGAATTTTGTCGGTGATCTTTGTAAATCGGCTCGGAAAGACGAATCTTTCGGCTCCTTTTGCGATCAGACTTACTTTTTTCTCTTTCGGCGTTTCTCCTTTTGTATACGCGTGCTCATCCTCGGAATCGTCGCCTCCGGAATAAAATCCGTCCGACGAAGAAGAAGTGGCCGCTCCGTATTCTCCCTTAAAACCGGATCCGAGTGAAGCGCCGCCGCCGTTGCCGAGAATATCCGACTTGTCCTTATCTCTAAAATAAAATGCGAGCATCAAACCTAAGAACAAACTTACAGGAATTCCCACGAACAAAACTCCAGTCGTTTTAAAGTGAACGGAAGCTATCAAAAAAAGAATCATACTCGCGACAAAACCGAGCATTCCCATCGGAAGATTGAACTTCTTTGCAAATTCCTGAGAGCGTTGTTTTTCCGCTTCAAGTTGTTCCAACGCCTGGATTCCCTGTTGCAATTTGACGATGCTATCCGCTTTCAACTTGGCGTTCAGACCGGGATGCTTAGGATTACTGAGAGTCGCGTTGATTTCTCTCGCAATGTCCAAATCTTTTTGGTAAGAAGGATTGTTCGTCGCCATTCCGCTTAACTTGTGTAAAACGGCCGCCATATAACCCGGATCCACGGCGTAAATCTCGGAAGTCTGATCCGGTTTTTCGATCACTTTCATTCCGAATTGCGCCGCGATATCCTTTTTCAATTCCTCTACCAATGACGGATAACGCGTTTCGTCAAGCAACCCCGAAGACTTCAGCTTTTGTTCGGGTGAAAACCGGTAGAGCGTTTGATCTTGCAGGGTTGTCTCAGAGATCTTACTCAATATTCTTGTTTTTAACGATTTAAAAACGTTCTCTTCTTTTCTCTGGACCAGCTTGTCTTTTTCTTCGATCAGTCTGGAAAGAATTTGAATCGACGCTCTGCAGGTTTCGGAGACTTTTTTCCCGAGTTCGTCCGTTTCCCGATCGAACGGATAATCATTGATAAGCGAAATGAGGGCTTTGACCTTTTCGCTGTTTTGTCTTCTTCCCGGTTCCGCTAGTTGAATATGAGTTTGTTCAAATTCGGCGATTCTCGTCCTAAATAGACTATAACCCGCTCTTTCGCTGAGTTCCTTCAGATAAGGGATCGCGAATTTTTCAAGTGCGTCCGCCTGACAACGATAATGCGCGATCACTTCCGGTTGATTGACGTACGAACCGTCGGGATTGAGCTGTAGATCGTCCAGTATGATATGATAATCCGGGAGAATCTTCATCACATAATTCTTCTTAAGCGAATAGGTTAAGAAGTCCCGCAAGAAGTCCGTCATCGGAATATAACTGTAAGGCTGAAATCCTCGTTTCAACAGGGTGGAAAACTCCGCCTCGATCGAAGCGAGTTTCGGAAATAACCAGGTCTTTCCGGCTTTATTCTTATGAAGTAAAAAAGCGCCCGGGCTATCCTCGTCCGGAAGTTTCGGTTTTTTGGCTCGGTTCTGAAGGATCAGATCGATCATCTCCTCCGAAAATTCGAAACAAGCGACTCGAAACGGAGTCACGTCGGTTTTGGTCTCTTTTTGCGGACTTGCAATCGCGATACGAGCTAAGACCTTGGCTCCGTTACGAACGAGGAATGGATATATATAAGCGGATTTATTTTTTCCTTTTTTCTCATAGTCCACCAATTGCCGCAGGGCAAAGTCCACGCTTTGAGGCGACTTGGATTGTTCGCTTAAATTTCTATATTTATTGAGAAGTTCGGAAAGCTTGTCTAACGTGAGCAAATAAGATGGATGAATTCCTTTCGAACCGTGTTTTTCAGTTTTTTTATGCCAGTCCCGTAGTTCGTCTAAAATACAACGCGCGGTAGCGGAAAGCCCGACTGCTCCCTCGTTTAAAAAAATATAATCCGGCATAAGAGACTGGATTTCCACCGGCTTACTCGCCGCCAGTTCTTCAAAGCTTATGTCCTGTTCAGTACTTTCCATTTTTCCTATCAATGTAACAAGGTAATTCCGGTAAATTGAATCTTTCTAAGTATCCAGTCTTCCATTCCGAATGACTGGACGAAACCTTTTTATTTGGAGAATTTTTCCAATACTCGACCGATTCTTACGATTCCTTCTTCTATTTCCTTTTCTTCTTTCACAAAGCTCAAACGAAAACATTCTTCTCTATGAGACCAACTCCGATCCGCGCCGGGGAAAAAAGTTTTTCCGGGAACTACGATCACACCCGCTTCTTTTAGGATCGGATATAACTCCGAAACCGTAAGTTTTAAATTCTTTACCCAGACCCAAAGAAAAAAGGCGCCTTCACTTTGATGAATTCTATAATCCAATGCCGAACTCCAATTTTGAAGAATCGCGTTCCTTGCAAATTCGGACTTTTTTTGATAGTAAGGTCGAATAACGTTCTCGCACAAATTTTTCCATTCCCCCGAGCGGAAAAGATCCAGAGCGATATATTGTCCCGGACTTGCGCTCGTGAGATTGATAACCGAATTTGCTTTTTGCAAAAGTTCGATCGTCTCGGAATCCCCCAAAACGAAACCGGTTCTAACACCCGGAAGACCCAGCTTAGAAAGGCTAAATCCTTGAATCATTCCCGGCCTGTGGATAAACGAAGTTTTTTCGAAAACGACGCCCGGAAACGGATAACCGTAGGCATTGTCGACTAACAACGGTATGTCGGCCTCCCTCGATTTTGAAATCAGGAACTCCAGCTCCGCTTCCGTAATTACGTTTCCCGTAGGATTCGTGGGCCGGGAAACGCAGATACAGCCCGCTTGCTCTTTCCAATCGGAAACGATTTCAAAATTTTCCTTGTCGATATAATATTTATAATAATGCGAATCGATTTCCTGAATTTTAGGAAGAAACGAAAGAAAAGAATCCGTTTCCAAAGTTTGATCCGTATAACCTATGTATTCGGGAAGAATCGGAAATAGAATTTTTTTACTCCTCGCATTTTCAAATTTACCCGAGAAAAAATTCAACAAAAGATAAAACGCGTTCTGACTTCCATTGGTGATCGCAATCTGATTTTCGGAAATCGCGGTTCCCGATTCTTCCGATAAAATGGACGCAACGCGTTCCCTAAGTTCTTGAATCCCGGCCGGAGATTCGTAACTCCCTAGAATTCTTTTGAAACTTCCCGATTCGATCTGTTTCGATACGATCTCTTTCCAAACCTGGGCGACTTCCGAAATCAGTGCAGGATTGCCGCCGCCCAACATACAAGCGCCGGGCGGAGGACTCCCCAGATCCTCCATAAGTTGTCCGATCCCCGTTTGCTTCTTGAATTTTTGACCGAATTGAGAATATTGCATACCGTACCAAATTTCTTCCGAACTCAATAGCAGGAAACAGAATCTAAACGAAAAGAGAAATTTTGTAGATTCTTTTTGGAAAGAATCGGATCGTTTTCCCATTCCTTTTATGATGGTGAGAATTTTCTAACGCTACCTCGCAGAATTTAGGATTATAAATAAAATATGTTTCGTACGGGAACCAGAGAATCGACATGGAAATAAATCAGAACAAACTCAGATCCAAGGAAATTTCAGACCTCGGAGAATTCTTAAAACAATATCCTTGGGACGAAGAATGGACCCGATCGGGAAAACCTTTGGATGTACTCTGGGAGTTCGAATTGGATATCGACTTGGAATCCCTTTGGCCTTGGCTTATCGACACATCTTCGTTTAACAAAAGGATCGGCATTCCCGAAATGAAATACGTTGAGAAAGAAGGCAGGTTGTTCGGACGCTCCAGAAACGCAGGAATTCTTATGGAATGGGAAGAAGTTCCTTGGGAATGGGAATACTGCAAAGGTTTGAACAACGCGAGAATCTACAGCAAAGGACTCGGTAAATACGTTAGATGTCGTTATATCGTGGAAAAACTTTCACCGGAAAGGACCAAACTCACGGTTTACTTCGGTTGGATCCCCAGAGGTATTCTGGGTAAGCTGATCCTTCCCGTGGGAATGAAACAACTTTTTAAAGACTATCAGAAAGGACTTTTGGGAGTTCTGGAAGACATTGAAACCAGAAAAAGAAACGATTCGATTATCAATTTTAAGAATACTCTGAAAGAATCGGAACCGGTTGCCGAAAGCCTCAAGCTAAAACAAATCAGAAATAATTTAGTTCGTGAGGGTATCGAAGAGACTCTGATCGATCGAGTGATTCATTATATTCTTTCGGAAGACGAGAACGAACTCTACCGAATTCGGATTAAAAAATTGGCCTTGGAATGGAAAGTTCCGCAGGAAAGTCTTCTTCTCCTTTTTTTACACGGATGCAGACAGGGACTTTTTACGCTTTCTTGGGACGTTATCTGTCCTCATTGCAGAGGTGTTCGATCCGAACTCAATAACTTGGGAGACGTTCCTTCTCAAGATTCCTGCGACGTCTGCGGAATCGATTTTGAATCCTCTAAGCTCAATACGATCGAAATCACCTTTCACATTCATCCGTCGGTACGAGAGGTTCAAAAAAGATATTTCTGCGCCGCCGAACCCGCGACGAAATCTCATATTCGTTTTCAAAGAACGATTCCGCCCGGATCAGAGTACATTACAAATTTATTATTGAACGACGGAATCTATCGTCTGAGGATCGCGGGAGAAAAAAAATATAATCTTCTGGAATTACAACCTTCTTCGAACGAAACGATCCGTTGGACCGCGGATCAATCGGAACAAGAACTCGTCGCAAAACCCGGACCTACCGTTCAAATTTACAACAGCGGACTTTCGCCGAGAACTTTCGTAATCGAGGAAAAAAAAGAGGACGCTTACAGTCTGCGTCCCGCGGAATTATTCAACTTTCAGGATTTTCGCGACCTTTTTACGGAACAAGCGATCGCATCCGATCTTCAACTGGACATCGGAGTTCAAACGATTCTTTTTACCGACATTGTCGGCTCCACGAGATTCTACATTTCGGAAGGAGATACCGGCGCGTTTAAAGAAGTCAGAGAACATTTCGTCCAAGTGTTTAGAATCATCAAAGAAAACAAAGGCGCCGTTGTAAAAACGATCGGAGACGCGGTCATGGCGTCGTTTTCAAGTCCGTTGGACTCCATTCGGGCGTCGATTGAATTGCAGAAGATATTCCAAATCTCTCCCGAAAACAGAATTCAAATCCGAATCAGCGTTCATACAGGTCCGTGTTTGGCGGTGAATCTGAACAGCAATATCGATTATTTCGGTAACACAGTAAACTACGCTTCAAAATTACAAGGAATCACGGACGCCGGCGAAATCGCTTTTTCGGAAGCAATTTTTAGAGACAGTGAGATTCGGAATTTTCTAAGGGAAACCGGTTCGAAAGTGAGGAAGGTTCCTTTTCAATTGCCTTGGTCAAAAGAAGAAGAGACCGCATACAAACTCGTATACGATCTCAAATGAAAACGAAAAGAAGCGTTCTGTTTAAGGCGCTTCTTTTTCCAATTGATCAAAGACTTGTAAGAAGAGATTCGATTCTTGCGCGCCGGAAACCGCATACTTCTCATTAAAGACAAAAAATGGAACTCCGGAAACGCCGAGTTGTCTGCCTCTCAACTCCTCCTCTTGAACTTCTTTTAAAAAAGTTTCGTTTTCCTTTACGTAGTTTAAATCCCCTTCATCGAGACCGACCTGTTTCAAACTTTCCAAAATAGTCAAAGGATCTGATAGATTTTTGCCTTCTGCAAAGAAGTTTTTAAAAAAGATTTCGGCGAGTTCGGAGGCCTTTCCTTTTTCCTTTGCCCTTCGAATCAGAGCGTGCAGCAAAAACGTATTCGGCTGATGACCTTGCTGCTCAGTTGAAAACGGAAGTCCTTCGGCGACGGCAATATCGGCGACTCTTTGCACCATCATTTTAACCCGATCCAAAGAACCGAACTTGCGCGTCATGTGTAGAACCCTGTCTTCACCTTCCGGCGCAAGATCGGGATTTAACTGAAAGGCTTTCCATTCTATTTCAATCTTATCATCGGGGTGAGACTTTTTACGAAGTTCGATCGCGTCCTCTATTCTTTTTTTTCCGATGTAACACCAAGGACAAACCACGTCCGAATAAATTGAAATTTTTGTTTCCAATTCCTATCTCCTAAACTCCTAAAGAGGAGAAAATCCAATTCAATGATTGCGGATATTTGCGTAAGAATGCAGAAAGATTCTCTTACTTTACTTGCCGATGTTTATTGCAGCTTGACCAAAGCTTTATTTTTGCTGAAAGACCAAGCTCCAAAAAGCCGTCCCGATTTTGGGAAAGTTTCTTATACAGTTCAGACTGCGGATCTACAGTTATAGTTTAAATTTAAAGTCTGAAGAATTCTTCTTAGAAAAAAATCTCAGCTTTCGCTCTTAAAACGAACCTTAATTATGCGGGAACCGAAACAATCGGACCGAAGAATTTTAATAAATTCTTAGATCGAAAATAGAACCAATGAATGCGATGGAGACGGCGGGGTTCGAACCCGCGTCCTATTGCGCCCCAGATTAGCCTCTACGTGTGTAGTCTATGTATAAAGTTGTCGGATCGAGTTTAACCCACAGACAGGACTCTCTTTCCTATTCAGCTCGAATACGATCTCTCTCAGGAACCGAAAACCAAAAGAGACGCCTCCCGAAAAGTGTCAGAACGTTTGGCCCTCAGGAGAAAGAACCAAGGTTCCGTAGCAGTGATTAAGCTGCTAGGGCTAATTCGTTATTAGCGGTTATTGTTTGAAGGTTTTGAGAGGAGCCTACAACCTCTACACGCCACATAATCCCTGACAACAACAGTCGAAACCAATTTCGTCCCCGAATTATCTTTCAATTAGACTGTCAGAATTTAAAAACTTAGAAGCGGTCGCAAGTTTTTTATCAAAATAAGAATTTTATGGGAAAGAAAGAAATCCTACCGCTAAAAAAGGAGAAAAAAGAAGATTTCATCTGTTAACCAGATAACTAATTCATTTAAAGAGGTGCAGTACTATGGATCAAATCAAGGATAAGATTTCCTCATTTGGAGCTTTTCTTTCTTTTGCAGGAATCGTTTCTGGAGCTTTGAGTTTTTTTAACTATAACTTAAAGATTCTTATGTGGATCGACAATTGGGGAGTTTCCACCGGCTGGGCAATTAGAGCGGGTTTGATTGCGGGCGGCGTAATTTTATATTTCTTAGGAAAGATAGGAAGAGATTCCGCAACTGCGTAACCGAAAGGAAGGGCCGCTCGAACAAAAGTGGCCCTTTTAAAAATAATAAACCAAAGAAATTTTAGATTCCGATTCCCCGACCTCCGGCCGAAAGCGACTCCCGAATTTTATTTCGAAAGAACCACTCTCCTTCGAAACCATCTCCTTTTTTTTGATCGTCATCGAAATCACTTGGGTAATTGAAAAATCCAAGATCAAAACCGAAATCAAACCCGTTACCGCTCTTTCTCTTCCTTCTTTAATTTTTTCCGGCGTCGTATAACCGCCGGAAATCGGATCTTTCACCAAAGAGGCGTTTTCATAGGAAAATACTAAGCTGATGAATTTCGGATTCTGCGAGGAAACGTTCGGATCAAGATTCGCATAAGAGGAAAGGAGATTCAACGGATCGTCGTAAAAACGAACGGTCGGTTTCGAATAAAGTGAGATGAGATGAATCAGATAGAGTTCGCTAATGGAAAAGAAAGCGCCTAACGTAGGATATCCCAATCGATACAGATTGGACCATCCAGGTATCAAACTCGGAAATGCGTCTCGAAACGAAAGTTTGGCGATTTCCGAGTTTTTCAAAGGACTGGAAGAAGATTGATCCCGATTGTTTTTCGAAAGATCCTTAGACGCGTCGTTTTCCGACGTTCGATTTTCCTCTTCCGGCGTCAAAGAATTCTTAGATCCGCTGCCCCACTGAACTGGAATCGATTTAATGGATTTGATCGAACTGATCGGTATGTTAATAATGGAACCGGATTCGGATTCTATCGTAACCGCGGCTTTTCCCAAAGTGGTCTTAACGTTTTTGTATTCGATCCCGTTTCTCAGAATGAGCGTGTCGGCGGAAAGATCTTTCCAAAAGCAAAAGAAAACGAGCCAAAAAGAAAATTTGAAGAATACGGAACAAATTTTATCTTTCTTTGAATCTGAGAAGAATGGTTTCAAAAGGGGCCGCATATCCGTCCAATCTAGTAGATACGAATCGAACTTACAAAATTTCCGCGTACAATAAAAAATAATCCGATTTTTTTTCCTTATTCGAAATCGATCGAATCGACGGCGTCGATCGGAAACAACAGATTTCCATCCGATTTTAAAAGAATGTAAAAACTATCGTGTTGATAGACGAAACCCTTCACTTTGGAACCGTCTTTAAAATAAATTACTCTTTCAATATCCGGCTGATTCTTATCCTTCAAGATTTCAATCAAAGGAGTATTGTCCAACTTAGCCACCAAGGATTTGAGTTTTTCAACTTCGCGCAGATCGCTCGGCGGAAAACGAACCATAGAATTAAATTTAGCGGTTAAATCCTTTTCCTCGCTTGGAAGCAGATTTTTAATCTTTTTATTTAGATTCTGATCGAACGCAAAAATCTGATCCCCGTTTAATTTTTGAACGTCGGAGGAAAGAGCGAAAACAAAATCGCCTTCCACTTTGATGCCTTTGGCTTTTGCTTCTTCAATGCTCTTTTCCAGAGATCGAATTTTTTTAAGACCGGATTCAGGAATTCCTTTCCATGACAAGGACTGCCCCCGATTGATTTCGACTTTTTTACTTTGAAATAGAATTGGAAAGTTGAGTTTTAAAAATTCTCGCTCTTCTTCGGTGAGAGTGTTCGCGGTTTTTTCGAAAGCAACGGAAGGTCCTGTTTCAACTTCGACAGTACCGTCCAAAACATTGAGATCCAACTCGGAATGAGAATCTCCGACCTTTCGAGAATAAACGACTCTTGTACCGACCAGCAACGCGCGCACGTCCGGAGAAAGAATCGAGAGCAATCCATCCGAATCAACGGACTCGTTTTTGACTGAATCAACGAGAATCGAACCGTGATCCACATTCACGGAAGAATTTTTTCGGTTTCCCGTAACGGAGACTTCCGAACCGGGAAGAACCCGAACGGCCACGCTCTTTGAACCTTCTACTTGGAATTCGCAAATCGAATAATTTCCGGAAACCAGTTTCCGGTTTAGAAGATTCGCGCCGGGTTGAGAAGCGACTCCGTCGATCTTGCAATCTCCGTAAGAATGGATAAACGCTTGGTCTAACTTTGCATCTTGATCCAATGAAAAGCCAAGCCAAATTGAAATTCCGGATACAAGAAGAACTGCCGCGGCTAAACCGGAAACAACCCAACCGGACTGAAAAATCGAATTCTTAAATTCCAATAACTTTCCGAAGGGATTGTCACCGCCGCCGGAATTTTTTCTTTCCTTCGATTCCGAAAGACCAAAGGATACAATGGAATTTGTTTGTGTAGCCGACTGGTACATAGAACGGGCCTTGTCGTTTTTGAGTACGAAATTGAGTAATTCTTTCTTACCTTCTGTATTCAATTCACCATAGAGGTATTTCCCCAATAGGTCTTCAAAGTGTTCTATGTTATCAGCCTTCAACTTCATTGTGTATTTTTAGAATTGCAAACCTTGACTTTCCATTTTTTCTCTAAGTAAAGAGACGGCGGAAATCAGTCGTCTGCTGACTGTTCTTTCTGAAATTCCGAGCGCGAGCGCCGTCTCTTTCAGAGTTTTTCTCTCTAATTCCTTAAACAGTATTATACTCTTTTCGGGTTCGGGAAGACTCTCAATTGAATCTTTTATCGCTTTTTCCAAAAAAGCTTTCTCTAAATTTTCGGGGATTTCCGGATTTACTTCTATATCTACGACCAGATCACCGATGCTCAGATTTCCAAATTCCTTTTTCTGTTTATTATAATGTTTAAAATACAGGTTTTTTGCAATGGAGCAGGTCCATGTACTGAAGGACGCGATCTTTGGATCAAACTTTGCAAAAAAAGTGAATGCTTTTAAAAAGGCTTCTTGCGTTAGATCTTCGGAAACTTCCGGATCTCCGGATATTTTGAGAAGAAAGTGGTAAACCGTCCGATGGTTTTCTTCATAAAGCGTTGAAAAATCTGTAGAATCGGATCGAACCATTTATAAAATGCTGTGAAAACAGGGTTTTTTGCAGTTTTTCAAAGAAATTGCGATCCTAAAAGCACAAAAAAGAAATTAAATCCTAACTTCCAAGGGCCCCAGTGTATTAAAAACTATGTCATATCAGCCTAAAAACGGCCGAAATCGAACGCTTTCAAGAATGTTGGTGAAAAAGTTTATTTGGATATTCCTATTCTTAATCTGCATTTTTCTCCTTCAATGTGCGGCCCACGATTTCGAACCGAAAAGTTCCAGTTGTGCCGGAAAAACCAAGAAGAGAAACGAATGTTATGAAAGACTTTTTTTCTATTGTGCATTCAACGCTGTAAGTACGGACAAACCATTTACGAACTATTGCACATCGAATTCAGGGTTGATTCTGCTGCTTGCCTGCAGCAATCTATTTCCCGAATGTCCATCCGAATCTTCGTCTTCTTCGAGCAGCTCTTCGAAATAGAAAAGAATTCGATTTCCAAGAAGGGCGACCGAGTTCCGAATTTAAAATAATAGTTAGAATTCTTTTCCGAATTTTATTTATTGAAACACAGTATACTTAAAGAATTTCTCGAAAACAATTTCGAAAAAAACAAATCCGTTACAAATTTCGGTGGGTCTCAATGTTATTGAATATATATGAGTGACGATGAGTTTACTTCTATCGAAATGATTCCAGGATATTTGGGGGGAAAACCCTTCATCAAAGGAACCGGAGTACGCGTTTTAGAAATCTTGGATTTACTCTTATCGGGAATGTCGAGAAAAGGAATTCTTAGGGAATATCCCGGAATTTCGAACGACGATATCGACGCTTCCGTTGCATATTTAGAATCAAAGTTGGATATCGCGAGACAGAACGAATATCTGAAACGGAAAGTAGTCTGAAAATTTAGAATTTCTCCATTAGGAATCCTGCATACGATTCAAATCAAAAATAGGAGAAAGTTTTCTAAACTCTTTCTCCTATGATCGGTCCGCCCACTTTTTGCATCATTCTTTCTTTTGTAAGAATCAGATCGTCCCGGTTATCCGCCGCCATCTCTCCCGGTCCGTCCAAATAAATTGCACCCTTGGGACAGGCTTCCTCGCAAAGCCCGCAAAAAATACAACGCAAAAGATTGATTTCAAATTTCTTGGCAAACTTATCTTCGGGATGAAGATGCTGAATTTCCGGAGTCACTTCCGCCGCTTCGATATAAATCGCGTCAGCCGGGCAAATCCACATACAACAAAAACAACTCGTACATCTTTCTCTTCCCTGCTCGTCGCGTTTCATCGTGTGCATTCCGCGAAAACGAGTGGAATACTTTCTTTTCTTTTCGGGAAATTCTATCGTAACCGCTCCTCTCAGAAGCGAGGCTTTGATAAAATGTTTAAGAGTGATCCAGAGTCCCTTTCCGACGGAATAAAAATAGAACTTCTCATACCAAGTGAGTTTATGCCGACTTGCGACATGGATTACATTAACCGTTCCCAATTGAGCTAACCTCCTTCCGAGAAGAAGACAATTCCTTCACCAATTCCGCTAACCTCTGAAATACGGAACCTGAGTTCAGCAATCCCTTCGGCGGATCCATAGCTTTTTGAAAACGTTGATTCAATCCGTTCTTATTCGTAAAAGAACCTGCTTGTTCCGTGAAGGTTTGAATTGGAACTCCGTAAGAGGCGTCCGCAATATCCGAAGTCAAATTCGTATCGAGAACGACGACCGTAGTTTTAGGGGATATGGACGGCAATACATCCTTTACATTTTCTTTGACTATAAAGACCAGATCGATCGCGCCTGATTCGACGGACTTACGAATCGATTCGATCCCTTGAGAAGAAACGAACCCGGCGTCCACTCCACCTCTTGTGTTCGGCCTTAAATCGGTGGTCATTAAAAAATCCTTCTGTTCCGGCGGTTTTGATTGAACCGATTCCACTCGAACTTCGAAAATCGCCGATTTTCCGAAAGATTCTACGTATTGTAGAATCGACTTTAAATTCTCATTGGATTCGGATGCTCCACCCAAGATTGCGATTTGATTCGCGGCTATTATTTTTTCGGCGATCGCCGGCAAAACAATTCCGCTTTCGGAAGAGTTTCCGTTTTGATAATATGCGAAAAGACGATTTTCGTTCAGCCAGTCCACGTCGAAACGGCCTTTGTCGCATAGAAAATACATGTCTTTTTCCTCGTCGATTCGAGGCATATAACGATACATTTTGTTGTCTCTTACGTTGGTAGTGATATTACATCCCGTGCTGCAGCCGTGGCAGATCGACTCCGCGTTTTTATACCACCAAACTCTCGACTTGAATAAGGTCTTATTGTTAAGAAGCGCTCCGGTGGGACAAAGATCGGCAAGCGCTCCTTGAAAGTTGTGCTGAATCGGTTCATTCTTTGCGAGACCTATGATCGAATGATATCCCCTTTCAAAAAGTCCGAGATTGGATTCTCCCACGATCTCTTCTTCAAAACGAACACAACGATAACAAACGATACAACGGTTGTGATTGATAATCAGATTGGATCCGATTTCTTCTTGAGGAACATTCCGTTTTTGTAATGTAAAACGGGAATTTCCTTTGCCTTCTTTAAAAGCATTGTCCTGAAGCTGGCATTCACCGGCTTTGTCGCAAACGGGACAATCCAGAGGGTGATTTGCGAGAAGAAACTCCATCGTTCCCTCGCGCGCTTCTTTGATTCGATCATTCTTAGTAAATACGGAAAGTCCTTCTGTGACCTTGGTATTGCAGGCGGCCTGAAGTCTTGGAACCCCTTCGATTTCGATGAGGCACATTCTACACATACCTACGATGGAAAGTTTAGGGTGATAACAGAAGAATGGAATTTCTATTCCGACGTCTTTCGCCGCAGAGATAAGGTTTTTCTTTTCATCTACCTCATACTCGATTCCGTCGATTTTGATTTTTACCATGGAATCATCCTTTTGATTAAACCCGGGTATTGGGAAACAATTCTATAGAAACGTACCATTCTCATTCTGGCAACCCGTTTCTAAAAGTTCACGGTTTTCGCTCTTTTGCTTTCCGTTTCTTTGGAAGATCGTGATGAAAATCTTTCTTCCATTTTGAGACTGATTCTTAAAGTTCTAAGTCCTTGTAATAATCGGGAACGCGGGCCCATTTCTGAAACCAGAGCGGATTGATCGCCCTTTGGTAGAGATAAGCGTCGACAAGAACCAAATTTACAACCGCCTCGATGATTGGAACCGCACGCGGCAGCACGCAAGGATCGTGACGACCCTTTGCTTCCAACGTCGTTTCCTCTCCTTTGAGAGTTACCGTATTTTGCTTTTTAAAAATGGTGGATGTCGGTTTAAACGCGGCGCGAATCACGAGTTCTTCCCCGTTCGATATTCCGCCTTGAAGTCCGCCCGAATTGTTCGTCTTGGTTCGAACTCGACCCGTCCCTTCTTCGACATAAAATTCATCGTTATGCGAGCTTCCTGTGAGAAGTGTTCCTGAAAAACCGGAACCGACCTCGAAACCCTTGCAAGCGGGAATCGAAAGAATCGCTTTCGCCAGATCCCCGTCCAGCTTATCGTAAACCGGATCGCCCAAACCCGGGGGAAGATTGTAGGAAACACATTTGATCGTTCCTCCCACGCTATCGCCGGCTTCTTTCATTTTAAGAATCAGATCTCTCATCGTATCCGCGCTGGACGGTTCCGGACAACGGACTTCGTTTTGATCGACGTCTTCCCGGGACTTCGGATAATTTTCGCCGATCTTCGACTGAACAGGTCCGATCGAATCCACCCAAGCTACGGTTTCGATTCCTAAATCGTCCTTGAGTATCATTCTTGCGATGGCCGCCGCGGCAACTCTTCCGATCGTCTCTCTTACGGAGGAACGGCCTCCGCCTACGTGCGCGCGAAATCCGTATTTCACTTGGTAAGTATAATCCGCGTGGGAAGGACGAAATGTAGTTCTTAAATTTTCGTAATCTTTTGAAATCGTGTTTTGATTGTTTACGATCAACGCGATCGGAGCTCCGATCGTCTTTCCTTCAAAAACACCGGAGACAACTCGAACCGTGTCCGATTCGTCTCGAGGAGTGGTCAATTTGCTCTGGCCCGGTCTCCTTCGATTTAAGTCTTTTTGAATTTCTTCTAAACGAATGGGGATTCCCGCGGGAACTCCTTCCACGACAACCCCCACAGATTCTCCGTGAGATTCTCCAAACGTACTGACTTTAAAAATTTTTCCCCAACTTGAAGGCATAATACCAAGAAAACAAGGTAAAGCTCAGGGATAAAGCGCGTTTCTGGGAGAATCCTTTGGTTTTATCAGGCCACGGAACGAGGAGCGCTTCCTCTAAAATTCTGATCCACCTTTTCGAAAAGATTCGGTTCTAATTCAGGATCGATAATGTAGATGACTCTTCTCGGATCCATGCTATTGTTCAGATTGAAAACGGCCTTTCTTTTATCTTCACGGAAAGAATGAGGATCGTATCCTTCGATCTTAATTTTTCCCTTGTTGGTGATCAAAGGGCGAATCGTTCCGATTCTTTCCAAAAGCGGTCTTGTTTGATGTCTGTAGATCTCTTTGATGACGCAGGTTTCGAAATGCACCTTTCTCTGAGAATCCATAGAAACTACGATGATATAATCCCCAGGATTGAGAACGCTTTGGTTTTCGCAGAGACTCAAAGCCATTAAATCGAAGAAGTCCCGAACGATCTTTTCGTTGTAAGAGAAGAAACTATTGTTCAGGATAAGTTTCATCGAGGTAAGCGGATCGTACGCAGGACGCCAATCCTGATCGGAACTCAAAGAAGCAAATTCCCCCGAGATCGAAATGATTCCGGGATCCTCGTCCGTATAAGTACTGTTCAACAAATGATGAATTTGTCTTTGTATGTCCTCGATAAGAGTCTGTTTCGTTTTATCGTCTTTGTATTTCTGAAGATACTCGGTCAACTTTCTAATCAACATATTGGTAGAAGGATAATTATTGTTTAGGCCCTCTCCTCGAAACGTTCTATGGCTGTTTAAGACCGCGGACTTAACTTCGGAATCGATTCCGGTAAGATTTCCTATCATAAGATAACTGATGATAGGATGATTTTTGATATAATCGAATTCTTCCGGCCTTAGGTTCGAATGATTCGGAAGTTTCATTCTGGACTTTCCTATATCGACCATATAAGAAGCGAGCATAACGTTCAGCTGTTTTGCTTTTTGAAGTTCGTTTTCGGCTTTGCTCAGAGCTTTCATACCTCGGAGTTTCATCGCCATGGAGATGACGGTTCTCTTTGTCATTATCTCCGAGTCCGCTTTTACTCCGGCTTGTCTCATCACTTCGATGACGTTGACGAGTCCGAGTTCCATATCAGAACTAGACTTAAAGTCCACAAGGATGTCATCGATTCCTTTTTGCACTTTTCTAATGTGATTGTTATTGAGAGGAAAGTGTTTCAACTCCTCCAAAAGATCCGAAGCCTCTCTTGCTAAAGCGACGGTAAGATCCGTATTGATCAACTTCGTAAAGGAGACTTCACGACCATGGACCGAGTCCGGTTTTTTATTCTTAATTATTTTTTCTTTTTCGGAGATTAGAAAAAAGATACCTTGGCTTTCGAACTTTTGCAGTTTCGTGATATCGTCTTCCGAGGCGTCCGACTTTTTATGGATTAGAATTTGACCGTTCTTATTATAAAAATCTACGGGGATTTCGTTCTGACTAATAAAACTCTTAATAACCTCGGAAGTAAATTCAAACTTCTCCAGGAGTTCCTTATTTACAGAATGTGAGTTAACGCTCATATTACAGCTCTTCTTTTAAATTGCCCGTAGGCCTCGTTTTGGAAGAGAATTGCGTACTATGGAAGAACAAAGCAATCCTATTCTTTGCGAATAGAACATACGACTGGAAAAAAATTATTTAAGAGACTTCGATTTACAATTTATTTCCGATTTAGGAAATAAAAATTCATTTCGGATAAAATTCTTTTGTAATATTTCAAATCAAAGTCAAATGTTTAATCTTTAAGCGCGACTAAGGATCGCCGTGTCGCATAACGATTGATCCGTTTCACTCCTAAAAACCGCCGACCGAGGAGATCAAAATACGAAAAAGTTCAAGGTTTCAAAACAACGTTAGGAAAGTTTCACGCGCTTTCTTTCGGAATTTCTCCGGTTTGTTTGACCAATTCCTCATAGAGATATCCGTCCATCTCCGCGTCCAGAACGTAAACGATTCTTCTTGGGTCTTGATTCTTCTCCAAATTAAAGATCGCCTTTCTTCGATCGAGCTTGAATGAATTTAGGTCGAAGCCCGAAATTCTTAATTTTCCCATATTGCTGAAATTCGGACGAATCGTCCCGATCCTTTCCAGCATAGGACGAATTTGAGTTCGATACATTTCGCGGATGATACAAACTTCGAAGAAGACTTTCTGATTGGAATCCTGCGTTACGACGATTACAAAATCGCCTTCCCTAATAAAAGGCTGGTTATTGCAGAGGGACAACCCGATATGATCGTAGAAATCCCGCAAAGTTTTCTCATTATATGCAAAAAAACTGTTATTCAAAATCAGCTTCATAGCAACCAAAGGTTCGTAAGCGTCGCGCCACTCTTGTTTTGTGGTCAAGGACGCGAACTCCCCAGCGATGGAGATCACGCCGATATCATCCATCGGAAGATTGTTTGTAAGAATATTACGAATCTGTTTTTGAATATCCGCAACCAAGACCGTTCGTTTCGGATCATCTTTGTATTTCTCTTTATAAAGATTGAGTTTCTGCACGAGAGTTTTCGGCTGCGGATAATTGTTGTTCATACCTTCGCCTTTGTGGGGACGATGGTGATTGAGGACCAACGTTTTGATATTGTCGTCGAGGTCGGGAATATTCGCGACCATGAGATAACTGATGATAGGATGATTTTTGATGTATTCGAATTCTTCCGTCTTCAGATCTTTCTGAACCGGAATCTTCATCTGAGTATAACCGACGTCGGCCAAATAAGAAGACATCATCAGATTCATCTGATCGAGTTTTTTTTGCTCCATGTCGACTTTTGTAAAAGCCTTTCCGGCTCTCACCTTCATCGCCATGGATATGACGGTTCTCTTTGTCAAAACTTCCGAATCCATCGGAACCCCGGCGGCGCTCATAACTTCGATGATATTGACCAGGCCGTTTTCCATATCGGGAGTGGAACGGAAGTCCTCTAAAATTCCATCGATGGATTTATTGAGTTGTCGAACTTGTCCGCCGTTTAACGGGAATTTTTTTAGTTCGGATAAAAAGCCCGCGGCGTTTTTCGCGAGATCCACGGTTAATTCTGAGTTTACTAATTTGGAAAAACTGACTTCACGACCGTTGACGCTGTTCGGACCGGAAGATTGTTTTCCACCGGAGATTTTTTCAAATTCCGATTTGAGGAAATAAATTCCTTGGCTTTCAAACTTAAGAAGTTTTGTTATATCTTCCCCGTTTGCATTTTCTTTTTTATGAATTAGAATCTGACCGTTCCTGTTATAAAAGTCCACAGGAATGACGCTGTTAATCTTAAAATGTTGGATGATTTCTTCAGTGAAATCGAATTTCTGTAAATCTTTTTGTGCGTCCATGCAATCTTCGAGAAATTGAAATTTATTTTTAGAAGCGGTTAAGGTTACATAACGTGGAAAAATTCTCTATGAGAAATTCCATTCTTAATCCAATAAAAGGCAGGAATGCACCGTTTGCACCGAATATTTTCTTATGCGACGAAAAAAATATTTTCCAAACTACTTCCAGGAAGAATTCAAACTGATTTCAAGAATATTCCTGCTCACCCTTTCTTCCAAAGAAGAACCCGCAAAACCGCCGCCCTTTGGATCCGTAAGAATGAACGTATCCTGAGCTTGATTTCCCGTCCGGTCCGTCCGAATTGTCGCTGAATGAATGTTAATTCCGTTTTCTTTTAGAACGCCCGTAACAAAATAAAGAAGTCCTTTGCGATCGGGGGCTTCCAAATACAATTTTGTCCGAGCGCCGCCTTCAACGTCTTCGAATTCCAGTTTAGAATCGTTACTGAGATGGTATGTATTTCTGAGATCGATTTCACTGGAATGGTGAATGATCTCTTCCAACGCGGAATCTTCCGTAAATACGGACGACATAAGAATTCCCAATTTAGAAGCCTTAATTTTAGAATCTGTCTCTTCCGATTTTAAGGTAAAAACGTCGTAACTGAATAATTGACCGTTCTCTTCGATCGTCTGAATATCTCCGGATACGATCTCCCAACCCATAAAGAACATCGCTTTCACCATCTTATGAAGAGTTCCGGGAGCCGTTTCGGAAGTTTTGAGGGTCACAGTGTAGAGTCCATTTTCCTCTTTGTAGTGAAAGTTAATCATCGAATTGAGCCTACTTACTACCATAATAGGCGGTTTCTAAAAAAACGAGTCTTTTCCGGGGGGATTCTGTCTCTTATCCGGTGAAAAATTCTTGCCTCGGACTTTCCCGGAAAAAGAGTCAAAGTAGAGTGGAAATGAAAGATATTTGCCGAAAATAAAAGGACTGTAATTTCCAAAACGGTATGAAAAGACCTCTCGAATACAACCCGGAGCTGATCCAAAAGTCGGAACCCTTGCCTCTTGATAAAGAAAAGGGAACCTCTAAAAAATGGAAGGCCCCTAATCTTAAAAAGGAAAAACCGTCCTCGGAAAACGAAGGCGCTCCCGGGTTATTGATCTTCGGACTTTTTCGTTTTGTAAAAAAATACAAAGGAAGAATCTTTCTCATCATCGCTCTTCTTTGTTTCGAGATAGGATTTTACGCGAGCATTCCCTTTAGTTTTAAATATCTCATAGACGAAGCGCTGATCAATCGGAATCAAAACGCTCTCTATTGGATCGGAGCTTATTTGGCGATCGGAACGGTAACTTTCGCGGTTCTGGGAACGCTTCGAGATTATTTATACAACTGGGCTTCTTCCAGGATCATACAAGACCTCCGATTACAAATGTACGAACATCTGGATCAACTGAGTCTGGATTTTTTCTCGAATAATAAACTAGGCGATATTCTTTCCCGATTTTTCAACGACCTTGCGTCTTTGGAACACGCGTTACTCGCCTTTATCCCCTGGGGACTCGGTCCTTTACTGGAAGCGGTTTTCGGAACCATTCTTCTATTTCTTTTGGATTGGAAGTTGGCGCTGATCGCTTTGTTGATCTGGCCGATCAGTTTTTTAGGTCCGGGTTTTCTTTCGAGAAAATCCACGGAGATCAGCTATTCGCGAAAATTAGAAGAAGCGCAAGTATTGAGTATGGTCGAAGAATCCATTTCTGCGCAGAATCTCATACGCGCCTACGATCTAAGCGATTATTTTTTCGGCCGGTTTAAGAACAATTGTGAGAGGTTGTTTCAGGTTTCCCTGAGACTGGGCCTTACGAATTCTTATCTGGAACGTTCCGCTGGTTCCGGAATTCTTCTTTTACAAGGAGTTCTTTTGTTAGCCGGTACCGCGTTCGCTTACAACAACACTCTGAGCATCGGGACTCTCGCGGCGTTCTTACCTCCGTTCCTAAATTTAAGTTATTCTCTCCTCTATCTTTCTCAATATCTTCCCGCGCTCAATCATGCAAGCGGATCCGCAAAAAGGATATTAGAATTATTGCGGGCTCCCGTATTCGAATCGAACCCGGAAGACTCGTCCATCCCCGAGTTAAAACAGGAAATACGTTTTGAGAACGTTCACTTTCGTTACAAAGGCCGATCTAAAAATTTAAGCGATATTTCACTCACGATTCCGAAAGGAAGTTATACCGCGATCGTCGGCGGTTCCGGAGTCGGCAAAAGTACTTTTATCAAACTTCTTCTTGGAATGGTACAACCCAACGAAGGAAGAATTTTTTTCGACGGAATCGATTTGAATTCGGTTTCGAGAAGCTCCGTTCGATCTTTGGTCGGGGTCGTTTTCCAGGAAACTTTTCTTTTCAATACTACGATCTTCGAGAATATCCGAATCGGTAAACCGAGCGCGTCTTTGGAAGAAGTGATCGAAGCCGCGAAACGCGCGGAAATTCACGAGTTGATTCTTTCCCTTCCGATGGGTTATGAAACGAATACCGGAGATCGAGGGACAAAACTTTCGGGAGGCGAAAGACAAAGAATCGCGATTGCCCGCGCTTTTCTAAGAAACCCGCAGATTCTTCTTTTGGATGAAGCGACCTCTTCGTTGGATCCGGTAACCGAAGCGAGAATCATGAAAACACTTTCGTTGTTGAGAGAAGGAAGAACCGTAATTTCGGTGACTCACAGACTTTCCACGATTCGTGAAGCGGATCAAGTCTTTCAAATACGAAACGGAAAACTGGAAAGGTTCGCAGTACCGGAACCGGAGCAACAAGCGATGGTCCTCTGAGGAATCTTCGTTTCTTACTTGCAATTTTTTTCCGGACTATTTTAGACTTTCAAAATGCTTTTAGTGCCCACATACATTGCCGATTCTCCCATTGGAGGTTTTGGTCTTTTCGCTGGAAGAGACATTCAAAAAGGAGAATTGGTTTGGAAATATCATCCGAAGACTGTCTGGGTTCTAACCGATCAAGAACTCAATTCCCTTCCGCCCGCCGTTCAAGAAATGTTCCGCACTTATTCATATCAAACCGGCGGGAACTGGTTTTATTGTTCCGATAATTCCAAGTTCATGAATCACAGCGACGACCCGAATACGAAAGAAGATTTTACGAGCGATCACACAAACCCGATGGGACAAGACAGAGCGACAAGATTGATTCGAATGGGTGAAGAGCTCACTTGTAATTATAAACTCTTCGATGAAAATTGGAACGTTAAACTCGGATCAGCTTCCTAATCGGATTTGTTCTTTCAACTGAATCGCCGCGAGAGCGTAACCGCCGTCCGCGGAATCAACGAAATGCACTTCTCTTACTGATCCTTCGTGCAAAGCGCAAGTCATCAGAGCGCGATCGGAAACGTGATAACCGAAATACAACTTACCTTCTTTATAAAGCCCTTTTAGAAAATCGATAAAGGCTTCTCTCGACTTCGTATCGCAAGCGACCACCATCTTTAGAGTTCCGTCGTATTTTCGAAAATCGGACGCGATAATCTGAGATTTTCGGAGCTCCCGCAATTCCATACCGTTGACTTTAGGACCGAATTTCCATTGTGTTTTAACGGCAAGATTGACCGCAAAACCTTCCATTTTGATTTTAAGAAATCTTAAAAAATGGAAGAATCCTTTTTTGCTCCTCGTATGGACCGTAGCTTCTTTGTTAAAATATTTACCGCTCATATCGACCTTGATTCCTTCTTCGGTGAGAGGATGGATTTGAGTATCGTTTCCAAGAAGAATTCCGATCTGATCCAAGATCAATTTCAGTAAACTAGGATCCGTAGAATTTTGCATCGGATTCAATTTAATGATGAAGGAAACGGTTTCTCCGCGGTGACTCGGAATGTCCTGCCAACGACAAGTAAATCCCGTAAAATCCGGTTTGATTTTGGGTTTATGAGTCAACGGTATGATATAAGGATTGGAAGAATCGTCGTTCTTTACAAGATCCTCCGCCGAGTCCAGAGCGCTTCCTGTCAGAATCGCTTGGTTGTAAAATTCAGAAATTTTAAGTTTACAAAGTTTTAATTCTTTTCCGGATCTTTTGAGGTCGCCGACGTTTACGATTCCGGCTCTTAACTTTAAACCGAAATTATTTTTCACCAATTCTCGAATGGAGAATAAAATATCCCTCACTCCCGGAAGAACGCTATTCGGTAAAAGCAAAGTCATTCCGTCCCCACCGAATAAAAAAGGATAATCCATATCGCCCATCAAATTGGAAACCGCCATCGCAGTCACGCCGCCGGCGATATTTACGTCTTTATAATTTCCATTGCGGATCGCCTCCGTAGAATTCACAACGTCGGTGACAATCAGATTCCAATCGTCCGGAACCGTGTAGTAGTTGGAAGGTTCTATAATTTCGGTAAAAGAAGAAAGGAACGGAAGATACTTGTAGAAATTTTCAGTATTTACGCTTGTTTTTTTATCTGCGGTCTCGATCATCTCTTTCACCTAATTGATGTTTTATTTTTTAGAATCGATTTCGCTCGGTTGCAAATTCCGCAAAAAAGAATCGCAAAGGCGAACTCTTCCTTCGTCCAAACTTGCTTCTGTCGATCGTACTACCGAACAAAAGAGGATACTACTCTTAGACGTTCTCGAAAAAATTACACTTATTTTTTTGCCCAAGAAGAAGCGATCCTTCGCTTCGCAAGCAAGACATAAGCGTTTCGGTAGGATCGGATTCTTTTCCGAAAAGTGAAAAGACGACCTTGCGAGCGGAAAATAATTCTTCGCTCCTTTGCTTCCGAAGGATCGGAAAACCTATCCTCAGCAGGATTGAATTATCTTCGCGGACAAACGGAATTCAAATACGATTCTCATACTTTTGAAAAGACGGAATTCTTTCAGCGAAAATTAGAACTCGAAAAACAAACCGGTCGGAGCGGAGCGCAATTCGTTTTTCGGACATGAGAAAAAATCGTTTCAAAATCGATGCGTTCCTAGTGGACGGAACTCCGATCAATAATCGATTTTTAAATCCTTAATTTTCTTATCGAGTGTGTTCCGGTTGATTCCTAAAAATTTGGCTACCCTTGTCTTCGTATATTTGAACTTCTTCATCGCATATTTGATCAGACGCGCTTCCACTTCTCCTACGACGACTTCGATCGCCCGTCCGTCCAAAGCGTCCAAATGAGAAGAGGAGAATCGAGAATTTGCAATTTCCACCGACGCTTCCGGATCGCTCACTTCCGGATCAAAGTCTTCGTCCCCGTAGAGAAGTCTTCCGTTGATCTCCGAGAAATCTTGAATATCGAGCATTTCCAATTGAGAAAGAACAACGGCGCGCTCGATCACGTTTTCGAGTTCACGAACGTTTCCCGGCCAACTGTAATTCATCAGAAGTTTATGAGCTTCCCTGGTAACGCCGTTGATTTTCTTTCCATTCTCTTCCGCGTATTTTGCGATGAAGTGATTGATCAAAAGGGGAATATCGTCCGCTCTTTCTCTCAGAGGAGGAGTTACCATATTGACTACGTTGAGTCTGTAAAAAAGATCCGGTCTGAATTTTTTTTCTGAGATCAATTCTTCTAAGTTAGCGTTAGTCGCAGCGATAATTCGAACGTCGATCTTCTTCGGTTTAACGGAACCGACCGCCTCGATTTCTTTTTCCTGAAGAACTCTTAAAAGTTTGGACTGAAGGTTCAAATCCATTTCGCCGATTTCGTCCAGAAAAATCGTTCCGGTATCCGCCATTTCGAACTTTCCTTTTTTATCCGCGACGGCTCCCGTAAAGGATCCTTTTTTGTGACCAAAAAGTTCGCTTTCCAATAGATTCTCCGGAATAGCGGCGCAATTGATTTTGATAAAAGGTTTATCGGAGCGCGAAGAATTATAATGGATCGCGGAAGCGATCATTTCCTTACCGGTTCCGGATTCTCCCGTAATCAAAACCGAAGCGCGAGAATCGGAAACGAGATGAATCATTTCGAACAATTTCTCCATCGGTTTTGATTTTCCGATGAGAGAACCGAACTTATATTTGTTCTTCAATTCTCTTTTTAGAAGTACGTTCTCTCTGGAGATTTCTCTTTTCTCTTCGTCGATCAGTTTCTGAATCCGAATGGCTTGATAGATGACCGACGCAACTACTTGCAAAAAGTCTAAATAAGTTTTTAGGTCGATGTATTTCTTATGAACAAAGTAAACGCTGACGACTCCTAAAACGTCCGTATCGGATTTGATGGGCGCCGCGAGGAAACTTACGTTCTCGGGATTGTTCTTAAAATGCGCGGCGTTTCCGACTCGATTCAAAAAATTTTCGTCGTTCGCGATTGATTCCACGATGATCGGTTCTCCGGTTTCAAAAACTCTTCCGGTCACACCTTCCCCCGGAAGATAAACTCCCTTCTCCATTTCCTCCGCCGTCAAACCCGAAGCCGCTTCCAATTTAAGGATCGCCTTCTCCGGTTCAAAGAGAACGATGCTGCCTCTTTCTAAATTCAGGGATTTTTCCAATCGATCCATAATATCTTCGAAAATTTCCTGAAGAACCAAAGTGGAAGTAACGGTTCTCGAAATATCGATGAGCACTTGCTGGATCTTATTCTTCTGCTCGAGTTGTCTGAAAATCTGTAAGTTCTTGAAAATCTGAGCGGCCTGATTTGCGAGCGTGGAAATGATTTCAAGATGTTCTTCGTTGAACGCGCCTTTGCGGCTCGAATCCAATGAGATAACTCCGATCACCACGTCTTCCACGATCATAGGAACCGCGAGCTCGGACATAATATCGTCTTTTATAGAAATGTAATGCGGATTTGCGGTAACATCGCTTACGATCATACCTTCTCCGGAAGCCGCGACGATGCCGGTGATCCCTTCCCCCACTTTGAGTTTTACCTTGGTTCTAATGGAGGGGTTCATCCCGCGAAACGTAACGATATCCAGGAGATTTTCTTTTTCGTTGATGAGCATCAAAGATCCGGACCCAACTTCGCAGATCTGGATACAACGTTCCAAAATCAAATCCAGAAGTTTGTCCGGATCCAAAGTGGAATTCATCGCTGTTGCAACTTCTTGTATAGATCTTAAGGGACTTGGCTTCACATATCCTGACATGCTTAAAATTTTTGCGATTTGATGTATTTGGGGTCAATCGATTTTTTTTACTTCGCTTAATTTTCGAGCGTCTTTTTTGTGTTTATTTGCAAATTATTTGTATCATAACAAAGCGTATTTTTTATAATTTTGCGTCTATGGCCTGTGCATTTTGCTCAGAATTTAAAACACCGGACGGTTTATTTCGAAACGGGCGTTTTTTCTGTCGATCCTGCGGTCGAGAATGGATTTTGGAAAAAAGAAAGAACCCTCGCCTTCAGCCTCCAACGGACACAAACTTCAGTAACGAGATTCTTCTCGAGTTTTTATCCCTCTTCAATACGAGCCCCAATCTAAGCCACCTTTTGGAAAGTTTTACTTCTCTTGCATTTTACAAGTTGGGAATCCCCGGCGTGAGCGTGATGATCTACGAACCGCGTTTGGATCGAATGACTGTGATGTCAGTGAAGAATCAAAAGACTTCCCTTTCCAGAGTCGCTCAACATTTCGAAATCAAAAAGGGGGAAGACAACGGACCCCTGACGGAATGTATCGAACACTGCAAATCGATTTACTACAAATTCGCGGATCAAAAACACAAACACTTCAAACAATACGCGAGACTCAATCGGACCGTATCCGCGCTGGCGGTTCCGATTCATTTAAACGGCGAAGTTTTAGGAATCATCACCGTGGATTACAATCGAGACGATCCCGAAAAGGCCGAGAACGATCGGTATTTTCTGGAGCTTCTCGCGGCGCAGTTCGCGGTGACGTTAAAAAACAGAATTCTATTTGAAGTATCTCAAACTCAGTCTCGGAATTTTAGATCGCTTCATTCAGCGGCGCTTCGACTTTCCTCTTTAGGTTTTATATACAAAGTCGAAATCTTTCGAGTGATTCTTCTTTCCTTAACCGAATTTTCGGAAAACGATTTATATTCTCTTTTCGAATGGAATAAAGACAATCATACTCTCTTCGGTCATTTTCTTACCGGAAACATTACAAGTCCTGAAATTAGAATGGATGTCGATATGGCGAGACAATCCACGTTCAAGATAAGAATTCAGACGACGGACGAAGGCGCAGAAACCGTCGGCGATCATAAAAGAAGAATTTCTCGAAAAGAACTCGAACCGATTCCGGGAGAAATGTCGATTCCGATCAAACGATATGAATTTCTTTTAAAGGAAGTTTTCGAGCTCACCGAATCCAAACTAGCGTTTTCCTCGGATTTTCCGGAATTGGAAAAATTCGGAATGTGGGGATTAAATCTTGCTCTTCTACCTGTCGTTCACACGGACAAATCGGATATAGTGATCATTTTAGGAAAAAGAAAAGACCGTCATTTTAACTCCGAAGAATTAGAAGTTTTGAATGCGTTTTCGATCCAAGCCGGAATTTCGATTCAGAATTATCATCTCTTCGATCAAAGGGCTCAAAAGGAAAGATTGGATAAGGAGATCGAAATCGCAAAGGAACTCCAAAAATCCCTGCTTCCTCGAAAAATGCCGGAACACGACGGCTATGAATTTGCCGGAACGATGGTCCCTGCAAGAGGAGTCGGCGGGGATTATTATGATTTTATAACAGATCCGTTTAACACGGAAACGGTGATCTGCATAGGCGACGTAAGCGGAAAGGGCGTTCCCGCCGGAATCGTAATGGCGACGGTAAGAACTATCATTCATTCCTTGGTTCGCAAAAAAGTCAGTCCTTGGGACATCGTAAATACCGTAAATACGTATATCTTTCAGAACTATAACGAATCCGCATCTCCCCGCTTTATGTCGATGACCGTCATCAAATGGGAAATGAATCGAAATGAATTTCTTTTTAGCGGTGCGGGTCAAGGCGCGCTCTATCTTCTCAGAAGTTCGACGCAAAAGATCGAAGAGATTCCGACGGGAGGAATCATCTTAGGAATCGATCCGGAAATTTCCAAATTCGAAAACTTAAATCAGTTTAGAATGTTACCGGGAGATCTATTGATCATGTGCACCGACGGCGTTCTCGAGGCTTCGAATCAGGAAGGAATTCAGTTCGAATCGGATCGATTTAAAAAATCGATTCTTCAATTTCATGGAGAACCGTTACAATCGATGTTGGACGGAATCGTTTCCGAAATAAGGAAATTTACCGGAAACCAAGAACAGATGGACGATATTACTCTTGCCGCAATCCGAAGGATCCGTTAGAACTGCATTTGCGATTACCTATGAGAGATAAGATCTCTGAGACAACACGAAAGATTTTCGAATCAGCTTGGAAAAGAATTCAACCTTTTCAGGAAATGATTCTAACCCGACCAGCGATCATCGCCTACTCGGGCGGAAAAGATTCTTCGATCCTGCTTCATTTTTATTTCTGGCTTTGGATTGAAAAAAAAATTCCCGCACCCTGCGTTTATCATCTGGATCATTCGATCCGATTCAACTTGGATCAGGAAAAGAAAATTCTAGATTACGCGGAAAATACGTTCCCATTTCCGAGGGTGTTTAAAAAAAAAACGTTCCGGTTTTATCCCGCAAGTTGGGAAAGACGATCGAAGAAACCGGAAGAGCGTTCCGTTATAAGGATTTGGAAAAAATTTCGAATCGATACGACGGTTACATCGTTACAGGACATCATTCTAACGATTATTTAGAAACAATTCTCCTCAATCTAATCCGAGGCGGCGGCTGGAATTCACTTCGCACTTTAGGATGGTATGAGAAGAATCGTTTTCGTCCCCTCTTCGCTTTCACTAAAAATGAAATTCAAACAATCTTACAAACCGAGTTTTGGCCCGTTTTCGAAGATGAATCAAATCAAAGCGACGAATACCTAAGAAATCGAATTCGAAATCATATCGTTCCATTGTTGATCCAAGAAGGTGCGGATCCCGATAGAATTTATAAAAATTTTCATCGAATGGAAAAACCGATTCCGGGAATTCTATCTCCCGAACTCACTGGAAAAAAAAATCCTTCCTTTTTAAGGATCGACGTTTGGTTGTTAAACGACTTATCCCTAAGAGAACGAAAATTCTTCTTGGATCGATATCTTCGTTCTTTGGATCTTCATCCTTTGACCCGCAATTTTTTCGAAGATCTAAACGATTGTCTTCAACGCGAAAATTCTTTCAGCCTCGAGAACAAAGAGGCCTGGTTTTGGAAATCGACAAGCTCGGATCTTTATTTAATTCCAAAAAACTCATTGGCTCTGAAAGAGTTTCGATTTGAACCGAGAGAAATGATCTTGCGTTGGAACGGAAATCAAAAAAAAATTCCGCCTGGATTTGTTCCCGATTTTTGTCCTATCGGTGCAAAAATCCGTAAAAACGGGATGAGCGTGGAAATTTCAGAGATCTTTAGACAGAAAGAGATTCCGGTTCCGGTTAGAAAAATGCTACCCATTCTTTACGGGGAAGGGAAAGTTGATGTGATCTGTCTGAGCCTATGGGATCCGAGAATTAGCGATATCGTAGCGGACAGAGAAAAGGAAATATTACCTGACTTCCAGGAGCCCGGAAGATGAACGAGGATCCTCAAAAAAAGGACGAGCCGTTTTTCAAAGACGTTGAATTCAACTCGTCTTACGGCGAAGCAAGCAAGATCCCTTCGAAGGGGATCCCGCAGATCGCGTTTGCCGGTCGTTCAAACGCCGGTAAGTCCTCTCTTCTCAACGCAATTCTTGAAAGAAAATCATTAGCGAAAGTTTCAGCGACTCCCGGTAAAACAAAACTTCTCAACTTTTTCTTTGTAAATCGATCCATCTACTTGGTGGATCTACCGGGTTTCGGTTATTCGGCAAATTCTCACAAAGATCACGAAGCGATGATGGATCTTCTTATGGACTATCTGAATCATGCGAAAGATTTGAAATCCTTGTTTTTAGTTTGTGACGCTCAAAGAGATCTTCCGGAAGAAGAATTAGAATTGATCGGAACCTGTTTTGAAAGAAATATAAAACCTGTATTGATTCGGACAAAAATCGATAAACTCAATCAGAGTGATCTTTCTAAGTTAAGAAAAAAAATGAAAAACATCCACGAATTGTATCCGATGCTGGAAACGGTTCTTGTTTCCAATAAGTCCGGAAAGGGACTTCTCGAGTTAAGAAAGATAGTGGATTCTCTGATTGGAATGGTCGGAAATCCGGTGGAGTCCTTTACGGAAAGAATCGAGGAAATTTCCTAAAAAAAAAATTAAGCCTTCGTATCCAAAAGTTTACCGACTTTGTCCGAATTGCCCGCGTTCAAAAGTCTCAAACTCATTCGAGTTTGTTTCTCCATCAACTCGCCGAACGTATCCAGAGTTTTTTCCAAAATAGATTTCAGTTTTTCCTGATTCAGAGAGATTTCCAATTTTCTCTTTCTCTCTTCCAGTTCCGCTTTCCGAGGCGAGCGGATTCTATTTTCGGGTTCGGAATCTTTTTCAGACTCGAAAGCCTTGAGTTCCGATTCCACTCTTCGGATCTCGGAAAGAATTTGTTTTTCCTTATCTTCTAATTCCGACTTGGAAGTTTCGTCTTTTTTTTCCTTTTCAGCGGCTTCTTTTTCTTTCGGTGACTGTGTTTCGGATAGTTTTTCAGGGTTCGATTTTTCTTCGGATTTTTTTACGGTGACTGCTTCGGTTTCCCCGGAAACCGCAACCAATTTGCCGTTTCGAAACTCGTAGTGAATTTTCATGTTCAAGGAACGAATGTCGGCGCGATCTCTCATCGCCTCGGAGCGAAATTCGGCGACGTGGCCCAATTCGTGCGAGATTACATGAAGAACCGACGTAGACGCAGGAGAACTTTCCAATTGTCCATGTCCGATATAATGCAAAGATTCATCTCTGGGAATTCCCAGTTGCATTCTGTGTTCGCCGCCGATTCTCATTCTAATACTAGTGTCGGCCTGGACAAACCTCAGTTAAGGGCTTGCTTATAAAATATTTCTAAATTTTAAAACCGATCTGATTCTTCGAGAAAAAGGTTAGGAAATCTAAAACGACTCTCAATCAAAGGAAGCAATCTTATTCAAAATCTCAACGATGGCAGCATCCGAAAGATCGTGAAATACAAGTCCGTACTTATACGTTTCTTGAACTAAATCCCTTCGAATGATATCCGCTTCGATTTCTACGGAAAGCATAGGCGACATAAATCGAACCCGCTGACCAAGAAGCATTTCTTCCCTTGAGCTGATTGACGCCCCTATCATGCTGATATCTTCTAAATTTCCAAGAATCTCGTTCTTACCAAGAATCATCTTCACTAGGTTATTCTTACGAAAACGTTTATAAAAACGTTTATCGGACAGAGGATCGCTAGCAGTTTTTTTTTGTTGTCCCATCTCAGTTTGCATAGCGCATCCAGGATAACTCAAATCGATTGAATGAAAAGAAAATTTTTTGAAAGCCTTCAGAATAAGATCGTAAAACCCTTTTTAAAAAGCTCTTACATCGAAAGATGTAATGAATAAAGTAATTTCCACTAAAGAAAAAAAGAATCGTTTTCACGTCCCAGAAAAACGTTCATCTTTGGAGAAGCTCCGGATTCTTTCTGAAAAATTTTCAGAATTTCGTCATCCTTGTGGTCCGGCTCGTGATGAGTCAGAACCAATCGATCTACTTCTAAAATTTCGCCGCATCGAACGGCGACCCTTCCCGACGTATGTCCCCAGCCGACTTTTTTCTCCGCTTCCTCCGTACTGTATTGAGCGTCGATGATGAGCATGTCCGTTTTTCCGAAAGAATTTCTTAGATCCTGAAATTCGTCCAAATCAGGTTCTTGAACTTCCACGTCTGTACAAAACAAAAAGCTTTTTCCCTGTTCTTCAAAACGAAAGCCCGTACAATTTCCTGGATGTCTGAGAAGGAAAGGGGTAATCTTTACGGAACCGATTTCCTTACCTTGATTCTTTTCTAAAAGATGAAAGATTTTTTTCGACATCATCCCGGATAAGGGAAGCGGAAAATTTTCCTCGTTTTGCTGTCTTTCAAACCTTTCTTCGAGATTGGGTATGGTAGAATAAAAGTGAATTTCCACATTTGGAAAGTATGCGGGTTTAAAAAACGGCCAGCCCTGAATGTGATCCCAGTGAGTGTGAGTGATAAGAATGTGGATTTTATCGCCGGGTTTAAGACCTTCCGCGAGAAGATCGTTTCCTAACTGACGGATTCCGGAACCGCAGTCGATCACGTAACGATCTCCGGATTGGGCTTGAATATAAACACAGGTTGTGTTTCCGCCGACGGTTCTGGAAAGAGAAGGATCTAAAGAATCCAAGAATTCTTCTTCCGAAAAACTTCCGTTCTTCAACTTGATTTCAGTGTGAGCCGCTTTCAGAATTTTGAGGATTTTTTCCCGGTATTCGGATTCGCTCAATGGAGTGGGAAGGGAACCCCTTACGCCGTATAGTTTTACTTTCACTGTATTAGATTAGACAAACGAAATGTGTAGAATTCTCTGACGGTAACCCATGATCCAAGATCTCGAACAAAAACTTTGGTCGATCGCAGGCGGGATTCCATTCGCTTCTGAATATTTTTTACAAGCTAGCCCTGTAAGGAAACTGAAAAAAGAAAATTTATTCTCAAAAGAATTCGAGACATATTTTTTAGAGCTCGGTTCCGGCTGGGGAGAAGTCGCGATCTCTATGGCCTTGAAAAGACCTAACACGGGCTTTGTTCTTATGGAGAAAAAATTCGATCGAATTCGACATACGATGCGCGCAATCGAAAGAAACAAACTCGAAAACGTAAAAATTCTCTGCGTAAACTTCAATTGGTTTTTAGAAGACGTATTCGAAGAAAATGTTTTTTCGGAAATTCTACTAAACTTCCCCGATCCTTGGCCGAAAAGAAGACATCATAAAAAACGAACAATGAATTCGAAGTTTCTTCATTCTCTGGAAACTCTCCTACCGATCGGGGGAAAATTTTCCTTCGCGACCGATTACGGCCCCTACGCAAGAAAAGCGATTCGGCTTTTCCGTGATTCCAGTTCGTTCCGACCGGAACAATTCGAATTAAGATTGGAAAGATCAGAGATTCCCGTTTCTCACTTTGAAAGAAAGAAACGGGAAGAAGGGAAAAGAATCTACTACATAGATCAGATTCTGATTAGGAAATAAATAGTGTACCTCTTATCAGCGATACACTAAAGAATAAATCTTTCCCTCTTCGTCTTTCAGAGGATAAGTCCAGAGCGGCTTTCCGTCCAAACCGTAACGGATCGCTTTTCCAGATCTAAAAAGAACGATGCTGTCATCCTTTTTGCCAGGAAGAATTCCTTCGATATCCGATGCCTCAACGTTAAACGAAACCGATTTCAAAGAACCGGATTCGACTCGATATACGGTTTTTCCGGAATGAAACCAGAGATAAGGCGAGCGAACAACGAAAAGCGAAGCGGATTCCGCGGGAAGGTCGACCGACGCGATATTTTTATCGTCGATCGAAACGATTTTTTTTCCGGAAAGAAAGAAAATTCCAGTTTCATAGGAACCGAGATATCGAAGATCACCGGTTCCCTTCTGTTGAATTTTTCTGGCGTTTAGATCTTTCAAAGAAGAATCAAAAACCTGAGCTTCGATGCCATTCTTATTGTTAACGACGAACAACGAGCCTGATTTTATTCCGGACCAAAACGCGCCTTCAAACGCGACGGAACCGGTTTGTTCCAACTGATCCGAAAAACTATAAATCTTAGAATTCTTTCCGGAAACGATTTCAACTAGAATATTTTCTCCCGAAATGACCGCCTTTCTCACTTCTCCGGAAGGCAGTTTAGATTCTCGTAATACGATTCCGGTTTTGAGATCCAATACTTCGATTTTCTTTTCGGAGATGCCGACCAATCTTTTGTCCGCGAAGATAAACTTCAGTGGAGTGGAAGTTTGAATTCTCCAGTTACGAATTCCCCGATCTTTGTCCAAGGATTCTACGCTTGTTCCGTAATTCAAAATGACGGAGTTGTTGATTAGAATCGGAACTCCGATCAATTTCCCGCGGCTTTGATACGATTGAAGAATGACAGGATTATCGTCGTCCGCGATAACCAATCTTTCCGCCTGACTTGCGTAAGGTGAAGTCGGAAATTTTTCGGCGATTTCTCTTCCCAATTCCAAAACTTCTTTTTTAATCGCGGGACTCGCCAATTTCGTCTTTTGTTCCGAAAGAATTCGAATCAGAGCGAAGATATTTCGAGCGCTCCTTTCCAATTCCAAGGCCCTGCGAATTTCTTTTTCAGCCAGTTCAAAATCTCCGCGCTTATAATAGATATAAGAAAGCTCGTAATGCGCGTCCGGAAAATCAGGATTCTTCTGGATGATATCTTTGAAAATCGTAACCGCTTCGTTGTAGAGATTATCATTGAAAAGAATGATTCCGATGTTGTAAGGAGCGAGCTCGTTATCGGAATCCTGCTGCATAGCAGCTTCGAATTCTTCTTTCGCGAGCTTTTTATTTCCGGAATGATAGGTTGAAATTCCCTTTCCGATTCTCGCCGCTACGAAATCAGTATTGAGAAGAATCGAACGATCAAAAGAGTCGATCGAGGCTTCGTATTTTTTTTTCTGAAGATGGATAATTCCCATCTGATAGTGACTATAATAAGAATCCGGTTTTTTTGCGAGAATCTCTTTGAATCCTTCTTCGGCTTTATCAACTTCGCCCTTTCTCAATAAGAACGCGTAGATCGCCTCGCGGCTCTGCAGATTTCTCGTGCCTTGCGGAGGATTTTCCAACATAGAAATTCCTTTTTCCTCGTTTCCGAGAGCAAGATAACATTCGGCAATCTTAACATAAAGCGTCAACTTTCCCGTTTTCTGAAATGCTTCCTGATAGAGCGGAATCGCTTTTTCATAGTGGGCCGTGTCGAACAGCTTATTCGCCTTTTGGATGGTCGGAATTACGGTGGCAAATTTTTGGTTTTCTTGAATCGTCTTCCTAGTTTCTGAAATCTCCGGAATATCCTTGGATAACTTCTCCGCTTTTCCGATCCAATTCAGCGCCGATTCGTGATTGCTCTTTTCATTTTCTTCGAGAGCGATTTTATAATACAACATCGCCAAACGAAAATTCACCGCTTCGTTGTTTGGAAATTTTTTCTGAAGATTCTTATAAACCGTCTCGGCTTTATCGTATTCTTTTTTATCCTCATAGGTTCTTCCTAAGACGATCGCCGCGGAAGGGTCGTTGCCCGTAAGATTTTCAAGTTCCTTCGTATATTGATTCACCATGTTGTGATTTTTTTGAGAAGAATGAAGTCTGATCAAACCTTGCAACGCGGGGATATTTTGTTTATCGATGGAAAGAGCCTTTTTGAAATTTTCTTCGGATGCTTTGGGTTCTCCCGAAATAAAATGCAATCGACCAAACGCGTTGTAGACGGAAGGTTCTTCGGAGGAAGCCTTCTTAGCTTTCTCATAAAAAACTTTCGCTCCTTTCGTATCACCTTTTCTGAGATGTCGATCCCCTTCATAGATTTGTTCCGAGACGTCGATAAAAGCGATGATCTGTTTTTTCTCGGTTTCCGATTTTAACGAGTCCGCTTCTTTTCTCGCGGCCTTATATCTATTTTCGGCGATCAGCAAAAATACCAAGTTTGTAACCGGTTCGGCGAAGGTAGGATCCAATTCTTGCGCTCGTGTAAAATACACGAGAGCTTTCGCTGGTTCTCCTAAGCCTTTCATATTCAAACCCATTTGGTTTTGAAAGATTGCATTGTTCGGAAACAAAGATGTGGCCTTTTCCAAAACGGCGACGGACTTGCGGAAATTTCCGGTCTTGTAGTGAACCGCTGCGATTCCTGAAATCGCCTCCGGATAATCGGACTTTAAGGAAAGAGAGGATTCAAACGCCTTGAGAGCAGCCTCGTATTCACCGAGTAGAATTTTTGAATTTCCTAAGAAGATATACGGAGCGGGATTTTTGGGATCGTTCTGGACCGCGGTTTGAAAGTGACTTGCCGCTTCCTTATAATTCTTGCGACGCATCGCTTGATTACCGCTTTCCAATGCGGAGGCAACACGCGTTACGGAAGCGGATTTTTTTGCGGAAAGTAATTCCGGGTCGTTCTTTCTCGCTTCTTCAAAATAGGCTTCCGCCTCTTCGTATTTTTTTAATTGAACCGCCGCGTCGCCGAGCTGCATATTCAACTGTGCGGGAAATGCAAATTCTTTCGAAGGAATTTTTTTCAGCGTAGAATACGCTTCTTCGAATTTGTTTTGATTTTTTAAAAGGACAGCCTTTTTAAAAGAATAGTTGTATTTATCTTTAACCGGAAGCGTTTCCAATTTTCCGTAAACTTCGATCGCGTTTTCGTTTTTTCCTTCCGCCGTATAGATGATGCCTAACGTAAGAAGAATTTGTTCATTCTCCGGATCGACGTCCGTTCCTTTTTTCAAAGATAGAAGGGCTTCTTGGTTCTTTCCGAGTTTATATTCCGAGATACCGGCCAAGTAATAACCCGGCGCGGTCGGATAGGTGTTGATCGCAAGATTCGCTTTTTCTAAGGACTTTTCGAAATTACCTTTTTGGAAAAAAGAATTTCCGTCGTTCAGAATTTTTGAAACCCTTTTCAACTTGTCACGGGTTGCGGCGTCTTTTTCCAAAACACCGTCTTGAGTCTGCGATTTTCTAAAATCCTTACTCGAACAATTTACGAAAAATTGCCCGCCGATCAATGCGAGAATTAGGAACGATATAATATTACTTTTCATGAAATTCAAACCTTTCATTTATATCCTTTGTATTCTATCTGAAGATTTTTTAACGGAGATCGTTTGGAAAATTTTTCGCCTCTCGTGAGAATCGAAATTCTCCAAACACCTGAAGATTCTATCGTGTCTTCCAAAATTTTCGAATAACCGAGATAAAGACGGATTTTCCCTTCTTTCGTATCGGTTACGATTCTAAACGGACGGCCCTCTTCTTTTTCTTCTTTGATAAACTTATAGGTTCCGATATTCGAACCCGTAGATGGAAAAGAATAAAGACTCAGCCTTTCTTTCTCATATTCCAGGCTGAACGTTTTTTTTGCGGTATGGAAAGAAATCGCCGTAATCCCCGAGTCCGCTTCCGCTGCGATAGGAATAATTCCTCGAATCTCAAGACTTTCCGGAACGAAGGGCGTTGAAAAAACACCGAACCAACCCGGCGGCAAACTAGATACATTCTGAAAATCTAATGTATTTCCTGAAATGGCTTGGAATCCCTTTTCACCCGATAATTTCCAAAACTCAGGCTCGGAAATCAAATTTCCGGTTTTATAAGGAAGCGCAATTTCAGTGATCTTATCAGCGTCCACGATCAACTGTCCTTCGTAATAAACGAGCGGTCCATTTTCTGTATCCCGCACAAGCTCCAATTGTAGGGCGCCGGGACTTAGATTGCTCCGATAAAAAGGAGTCTCCCCCGTTCTAAAACCGTCGAGCGCCACTTGAAGGGCGTCCGGAAAACTCAAAATACGAAGACCGCCTAACGTTCTATCTTCTTTCCATTCTTGATAGATTGTGACGGTTTGTCCGGACCGAACTTGAATCGACTTGTTGATATCTTTTTGACCGGGCCGAGTGATTTGAATCTGCTGCAAACCTTCCGGCAACGGAAAATTCCGGAAAGAAGCGACGCCGATTTTCTCCCCTTGGAATAAAACTTCCGTATCCGCGGAGGATGCGCTAAAAGACAAATAACCTTGAATCGATTTTTTTAGGATAGAATCGAGTTCGCTCGAATTCAGAGACTTTTCCCAGATCGGAACCAGAGAAGATTTCGGATCCAAGGCAAGAACACCCGATCCGTGTTTTAAGTAAAATACCTGATTGATCGGAGTTTCCGTTTGTGCGGAAGGAGGTTGAAATGAACCGCTAACGTTTCCGTAAACGATTTCCTTCACTGGATCCGTAATTTTTTGAGTAACGATCCATTTTCCTCCCGACTCTCGAATATCCGTACGAACGACGGCGTCCACCTTCTGCTTTTTAAACTCTTCGATCAGTTGAGTCGGATTTTCCCAGACTGCGTCGGAGATTCGAACTTGTTTTCCTTTTACTTTGGCCCAGATCAATCGGACCTCATCCGATAAGAATGCGGACAACTTCGGGTCCAAATCTTTCGGAACTTTGATAGGAGCAAACGCAAAAAGCGGCGTTGAGTTTCCTGCTTTTCGAATTTTATAATCGGTATCGGAACTGTTTCCCAGAACGACTTCTTCGTCTTTGAGCGCCTTATAATTCGGTTCTTGTAAAACCGAATTGAAATTTTCAATTTTTTGAACCGAAGAACAATCGATAAGGATTAGCAAAAAGGAATAAGAGACTAAAAGAACTCTGAAAGGTTTAAAAATAAATTTCATAATAATTAAATTATTTTCCACCAAGTTGAATGAGAAATCCAGTATAAAAAATTTCACGGAATGGATCATCCGTAATTTTAGAGGAATGAATAAAAATAAAAAAACCGGGGAAAAATCCCCGGTTTTGCGCCTAATTCAGGGTAGTTGAAAACCTAAAAGGTTTCTTTTGGATTTAATTTCAACTTTTCCTTTTGTACATCTTGCTGAACGTATTTCGTTTCGTTCACAGCCTTTGCGGTTTTTGTCACCTCGTCCGCATTGTTCCGAGTAGCTTCCCGTTTCTGGAACTCGGCTTTCACCTCGTCCACAGAACCCGATTGACTTAAAATTTTAAGTTCTTCGCTGGAAGATTTCAGCTCTTCCACAAGTTTTCCGTATTCAAAAGTTTCATTCTTATGAAGTACGATCAGTTCCTTCATTTCGGTTAAGGAATCTTTTTGCAAAGAACGAATCAGCTTATCGGTAAGTTTTTGATTCTTCTCGATTCTAAGCTCACGATTTTTGCTGAGAATCACTTCGGAAGAATCTCCTTTTTTGGAAACTGCGATGCTTCCTTCGATGACCGCAAATCTCACCGTACAACTTTCTTTTGCACAATTCACTTTGGACCCCTCGGGACTTTCCACCGAAGTCAGGAAAGAAGTTCCGCGCACACCGGCAAGAGCGGTCGGGGTGGAAACGGTAAACTCGGTATTCTTCTGACCTTTTTTTACCATCGTTACAATCTTACCGTAGTTCACTTGAACATTGGTGTCGGATCCGTTCGGATTCATAAGGTTGGAAATTGCGATGTCCGAATTTTTGGACATTTTGATGATGCCGCTGTCAGCGACCATGATTTCCGCACCGCCGTTAGAACCGGTAACCACACGATCCGTAGCTCCGAGAGAGACTCCCAGCTCGGCTTTTTTCTCTCCCGTTTCGGAAAGAATTTTTACATCTCCAAGAACCCATACGATTCTCGCTACTGCCGTATCGGATTCCGTCTTAACCTGGTCGCTACCGGAAGATTTATTTGTGCTACACGCCATCAGCAAAGCTAAAAGACCGTAGCTAATTGTTATTAATAGAGAACGTTTCATATTACCCCCGAACATTAAAAGGATGCATCTTTACTAACAGACTTACAAGAAAAAAATTGCAAGAATTAGAATTTAGTTATACCACGGATAGAACTAAATTCCATAAAAATCGGAAACAAACTACTTTTTCTTCGGTTTTTCAGGCTCTATCGATATATCGTCCAATTCTTCTTCGAGTTTGCATTTCGGATAATTGTCTATCGGAAGACTTGTTCCCACCCAACCGAAGGCTTCTTGCGCCGTTATGACGTGAATATCCCAACCCATCACAATGTTCGGGCAACCCCAGACTTTGTTTTTACATAGCACCTGGCTCGATTTCGGTTTCGGATAAGCCCAAGCGGAAGGCGGATATACGCATTTCATTTCGACTTCGGCGATCTTTCGCAGCCTTTTTACATTCGTTTCAAATTCCTTAAAAATGGAAACCAACGGATTTGCGAGAAGTTCGTCGAAGTATTTTCGGGAAGTGTTGTAAGCGATGTAATAAACCAATTCTTCCATCACATAATCTTTGTCAGTCGCATTGTGGCTAACGTTTGCAATGTATCGAGCGAGCTTCAAAGTATCCGTAAGTAATGCCTGAAAAAAGTCATAAGCCTTTTCAGGAATTGCGTCTTCCCGTTTTGCGGATTGATCGCTATCGCTCTCGCCGTCGTTGGATAGAATGTCGTCGAAAAATGTTTCGTCCGGAGTTTCCGGTGTCAGCTTTTCGACCGAGATCGGTTTGTCCGGATTATCCGTCATTCCCAACGGCATGTGGCTTGCGATGGCGGGATAAGTGAATTCTTGAAGATCTAATTTTTGTAATATATCTGCGCAGGCTTTTGCGATACGGATTTTTTCACCGTCTTCCGATGGAAGTTTTGTAAACTTATCCACGTTGATCCTCGGAATATCCATAAGAATTCCCGCAGTAAACGCATATCTTCTCAATAGACGAAACTTCATCGTATCGGGAATCATCACGATCCCCAAGGATAAAAGTCCCAGCTCGCTGATGTACTTGAAAAAATTCGCGTTTTGTATATAAGCTTTTAAAAGAGTAAGAACCGTTTTTTTAGAATTTAATGAATTTCTAATAATCCCTTTGTAATTGTAAATGGAATTCTCATACATGAATTTCAGGAATTTCATGTCCGAAGCCTTCAGCTGATCCACAACCTTCATGGCGAGGATGTTCTGAATCTGTTCTAAAAGTTCTTTGTTCAGTTTAACGTCAAATTTGGGATTGTATTGCCCTTTGATATCTTTCAAACGAGCGAGTGCGGATTCCTTAACTTGAACTTCCTCTTTTACGAGTACGTTTCCCGAATTGTCCTCGATCGGGGAAAGAAAACGAATCATAGATCCGGTTTCAAATTCTTTCGTAAAATCGATAAGATCATCGATGGAATCAAACTCAATGCAGGAATGGGTCACTTTCATTTTGAAATTCTATCTCTCCGGGTGACTCTGTGTGGATTTTCAAGACTTGCAAGCATAGATTCGAGACTCTTTTTTCTTTCAGACGTAATACGATCGCTTTCTAACGCTTGGATCATCGCGCAATTGGATGAAAGTATGCAACAATTTGATTCTTCACAATTCTTTTTTTGACTAAAGAGTTCGGGAAAACTCTCCATTATTTCTTCCTTTTTTAAATGGAGAATTCCCCATTCTTTAATTCCGGGAGAATCGATCAGAGTGGTTCCGTCGTTTAAAACGATCAAAAGGGAATTGGTAGTCGTATGTTTTCCCTTATCCTTAGAGATGCTGATCCCGGAAGTTTTTTGGATTTGTTTTTGAGTCAATAAATTGAGTAACGTGGACTTACCGACTCCCGAATTTCCGACTAAAAACGTCGCTTTTCCCTTCAGATATTCCTGCAATTCCGGAATTCCTTCGCTCGTGGTGCAGGAAACTCCAAGGACTTGATAACCTAAATCTCGATAGACTTTAAGACGAAGTTCGGCTTCTTCTTTCGTAACTAAATCCAATTTTGTAAATAATATCAGCGGTTTTGTTCCCGACGTATAAACCGCGGCGAGACAACGATCGATAAACCCGTCCTTCGTTTCAGGAGATTTAAGGGAAACCAAAACCGCGGTCTGATCAGCGTTCGCACAAAGAACCTGAGTATCACCTTCGCGGCTTTTCCGTGTTAGGAAAGATTTTCTTTCCATTCTTTCCGAAATCACCCAGTCTTGACCTGACGACGGTTCGGCGAGAATCCGATCTCCCACCACGAAAGGATGTCTTTCCTCCGCGGAAATTGTACGCAACTTACCTCTCAGAAATGCCCTTACGGTTCCTCGTTCCGGCGAATAAATTTCGTAGTAAGCTCCGTAAACGCGGGAAATAGTAAAAAATTCTTTGACTGATTTATCCTGATCTAACATGATTCTTACGCGTTTTCTATGCCTACTCGACGACTCAACGCCTTAGGGCCAATCGTTTATCTAATTCTTTTGATAGCCGGTTTTCAGCTTATCTCCGTCCTAATTTTGCAGTCATTCCATTTCTTTTCTTTCGAAATTCTTAGAATATTCTTAACTCTTATCCCGGGAGCAATTCTAGGATTTTTACTTTATATCGTTTCCGTTCGAATTCTAAGAAGAATTTCGGGAAAATTTTTAGGAAGAATTTTTCCTTTTCTTCAATCCTCGAACGTGGAGATCGTAAAGTATCTTTCCGTATTGGATCAATTTAAAAACGATCTTATCGCGACCAATCTGACCGAACTGGTATGTGAGAAAATTCTAAAGTTCATCGAGACCGTAATTCCGACCAAAAAGGTAACGATCTTTTTGTGGAAGGAGGAGATGGGAAAATTTGCGCCGTTTCCGGACTCGGGCGAAATTCAATTTTTTATTTTCGATCCGTTTTTGCTCTGGGTCACCGAAAACGATAAGATTTACAATTTTAAAGAATTCGAAACTGATCCGAAACTGAGTAAAATCCGAAATTCGGCGGTTATCTTTTTTTCCACGACCAACGCCGAACTCGTCGTCCCGTTGATCTTAAACAAAAGTTTATTGGGCATGATCGTTTTAGGGGAAAGAAAGAATCAAAAAAAATACACTTCCCAAGAGATCGAAAAACTAAACGAAATCCGTTCCGTCTCCGTGATGTCTTTGTCGAACGCGATCTTCTACGAACGGTTGATCGAGTTGACGGAAACTCTGGAAGAAAAGGTTCGGATCCGAACTCGAGAACTGGAGAACGCGCAATCTCAGTTGATTATGTCCGAGAAAATGGCTTCGCTCGGTATTATGGTCGCCGGGATCGCGCACGAAATCAACACGCCGGCCGGTGTGATCAACGGCGCCGCGGACAACCTCGATCAGAATATGAATTATCTGGTGAGGAATATTTTCGACATCGTTCTCTTAGCCGAAAATAAGGTTCTACGAAAGAATTTCGAATTAGCGCTACTTCATCTTCTCAGAGATAAAAAAAGATCCGAACTGGATTCGAGGGAAAAATTTCGTTTGAAAAATCAACTCCGCGAAGAGATGAAAAGAATGAACTTCAGTGATTCGATTTCCTCGGAACTTTCGAATTTTATCATCGAAAATCAAGTCGGCGAAGAAAGAAAATATATCTATAAAGTGATTATGGGTGAAGACGACCGCGGCTACTTGATGCTCAAGAACGCGACTCATATCAATAGAAACATCAAAAACATACGTTATGCGATACGGAACGTGGTTAGGATCGTAAAGGCGCTGAAGTCGTATTCTCACTTGGATCAATCCAAAACGTTGTCTCCGGCAAATATCACCGAAGGTCTGGAAACAACGTTAGTCATTCTTCATAATCAGTTGAAATACGGAATCGAGGTCGTCCGGAATTTTTCCGAAATTCCGGCGGTTGTCTGTAATCAAGACGAGCTGAATCAAGTTTGGACCAACTTGATTCAGAACGCGATTCAAGCGCTTAAAGGCGATGGAAAAATCGAAATCTCGGTGTTTCCATCGGGCGAT
>NZ_NPDU01000109.1 GCF_002811985.1 Leptospira adleri | reverse complement strand
GTTGGTCGCGTCCATCGAACCGGCACGCAGTGTAAAGTCGTGTCCGTAGATTGCGACGTCTCTTCCGTTGATGTTTAAAATTCCGGTGACGAGAGAGGCTCCGTCGAGACTCTTTCCCCAGTTTTGATAAAGAATATTGGGTTCTTGTTCGGTAAGAACTTTGATCCGTTCCCAGACGGTCATTCTTTCCTTCGAATGTTGAACGAGAATCCTGTCGACTCCTCCGCCCGCGAGGGGTTTGTTTAGGAGTTCTTTTCCTAATTCGTTGGCCTCTTCGTAAAGACCGCGAGTTTTCGGAACGTCAGGTTCGGTCGTGGATTGGAATGGATTTTCCAGTGAGTATTTTGCTTCGGACATACGGGAACCTTTAAATGGAATGAAATATATCCAGTTTTTAAGAAAAGGATTCTCGGGAAAGTTAAATTCGACGCGGAGTCGAAGAACGTTGCTATTTTATAGCGGACTCGAGCGTTTCGAAAATGCTGAACATCGAATTCATATCGATGATTTCAAAAACCTTTTTTACGGCCGGTTTGATTCCGGCGAGACGAAGTTCCACGTCTCTTTCCTTACATTCTCTGAGGGCGGCGACTATGATACGAAGACCGGCGGAAGATATGAATTCGACTGAGGAAAGATCTAATATAAGAACGGGAGAATTGCCCGTCTTGATCTGATCCATAAACACAGATTCAATTTTATGAGTGTTGTGAACGTCTAAGTTTCCGATCAGATGGATGATTTTAGAATGATTTTTTATTTCAGATGTGATTTCCATTCGAAGCCTTGTGTTGAAAATTCTTCTTGAGAACTAAAACGTTTTTACCGCCTTCACTCGAATAATCGACGGAATCCATGAGCTTCTCGATCAGATAGACGCCGAATCCGCCTTTTCTTTTGCCGCTCAGGTTGTCCTCGATCGAAGGTTCTTGAACTTCTTTTCTCTGAAAGACTTTCCCGGAATCAATTAATACAATGGTAATCCAGTCCCCTGTAAAGCGTATTTTACATTCAAACTTTGGATTTTTCAAAGCGGTGTTTTCATAACCGTGCATCACGATGTTCGTCCCAGCTTCGTCGCAAGCGAGAAGAATATCGTCTCTCAGAGCTTCGTCGAGGTCGCGAACCTTGATCGTCTCATACACAAATTCTCTAAACAAAGGAATCGCGGAAGTGCTCGCATCGAATTCTCTGGAGAATTGATAGTCGTCGTTGAACTTCAAGATCATCACGGTGAAGTCGTCGTAGAGTTCCGGTGTTCCCGAGAATTCCCGAACCAAACCGAAAAGTTCATCGATGATTTGTGCGGAAGGAAGATGTTTTCTCGCGATGATCTCTTGGATCATTCTTTCCAAACCGAATTCTTCATCCTTTGCGTTTTTTTCTTCGATGGCTCCGTCCGTATAAAGAATCACCATATCGCCGGGTTCCACGGTGAGGCTTCCGCCCTTGTAACTCGCGGAAGTAATCACGCCGAGCGGGGGACCGGATCCTTTGATCAATTCCCAGGTCCCGTCTTTGTGGATGAGAATCTGATCGTTGTGCCCCGCGGAAGCGTAGTCCAAAGTAAAGATCGCAGGATTGTAGTGGATGAAGAACGTGGTTACGAACATTCCGTTATGAGAATCTTCGTAGACGAGCGCGTTCCCTTGTTTCAAAATTTCTTCGGGATTGAGATCGTGATTTCTGGCTAAGGTCCGAATGATGGAAGAACTCATCGCCATGAAGATGGCTGCCGGAAGACTTTTGCCGGAAACGTCCGAAACCAAAAAAGAATACTGACCGTCTTGGTATTGGTAATAGTCGTAAAAGTCTCCCGATACTTCCTTTGCCGGAACCGATTTCACCCCGAGATCAAAATTGGAATGAAAGATTTTCGGTTCCGGAAGAATATTCTTCTGAATCTCTCTCGTGATTTCGATCTCTCTTTCCAAGGAACGTTGCAGCGCCTTTCTCGAAATCATTTCATTCTGAAGTTTGAGAGTTTCATGACCTCTTGCAATCAAAGATGCGAAGGTTTGTAAAAGTCTCAGATGAGAATGGTTGTAGGAGAGTTTGTCCACACGATCCGAAACCGTAATCGCACCGAAGGCGCTTCTGCCCTGATGCGTAAGAGGAAGAACGATATAAGAACCTTTGAGATATTCCAAATCGAGTTCGTGATCGAATGCAAAATTTTGAATATCTTCTTTGACTGAAGTTTTTTCCTCCTCGATGGAGCGGTGGATAAAACTTCCTTGATAACTCGTAGTGCGAAAGATCTCGACCGTTTTTTCGGAAGTATAAGAAATGGAGGTAAGAATTCCCATCTTGCGATTGATGAGAAAAATTCCGGTCTTACCCGCGTCCATCTCGCCGTGGATCACGGGAATGGATTGTTTCATCAGGTCCGCTTGATTTTTTGCGGAGGAAACCACTTGAGAAAGTTCGAATAAACTTTCTAATTCGGAAACTTTTTTCCGAAGATCCTTATTGGCCGCTTCTAAGTTTTGAAGAAGACCTGTCTTTTGAATCGCGAGCGCGGACGTTCCCGAAAAACTAAGAAACAACTCCATATCTTCTTCGGTAAAAAAACTACGATCGATCGTGTTGATGGCTTCGATCACTCCAATGACTTGACCTTCCACCAAAAGAGGGGCGGCCATGATATTTCGAGTCACAAAATGGGAAACCTTGTCCACTTCTCGGTAAACTCGAGGATCGTTCATCGCGTCGTTGATGATCATCGGTTGTTTGTCTTGGACCACCATCCCCGCCACGCCCTTTCCGACCGGAACTTTTACTTTCGTCACCTCGTCTTTTTTTTCACCGAGAACCGTGTGGAAGTAGAGATATTCTTTGGAATCGTCGAGAAGAAGAACGCTGCAGGCTTCGGTTCGAAAGACGGACTTGGACGAAAGCATAATCGCTTCCAAAAGTTGGGAAAGATCGAGAGACTTGTTGATCAAACCGGAAACTCGAATGATTTCCGTTAGTAAAAAATCGAAACGATCGGTTTGTTTGCGAATCTGCACCGACTCCAAGGCGACTCGGGAAGTTGTCATGAGAGACAAAACCACGAGAGAAGATTCTCCGGAAATGAAGGATTCCTCTAAAAGATCGGAGATGATTCGGGTTGTCGCCCTTAGGTGTTCGAAGTCGGATTCTCTGAATTCTCCGCCCTCTTCGTCCGATCTTCCAAGAAAGACAGTTCCGAATATTTTTTTCTGATTTTCGGAGGAAGAGACTCCCAATTCTCCCACGTGAAGCACACAACAAACCGCGTTGTATTTGAGCGGCGAGATGAGTTTGCTCGGACTCTTTCCTTTTTTGAGATTGATGTCCTGACCGGTTTTGAAACAAAAATCCGAAACGAGTTTCGATTCTTCGACTGCGGTCGGCGGAGGATTTCCCAAGATCGAACGAACGGTTCCGTCTTCTAAACGAAAATTGAATATACCGAATTTTGCGGAAGTGAGTTGAATGATTTCCGTGAGAAGAGATTCAAAAACAATCGTCAAACCCGGGTTGTCTTCCAGGTAGAGTTTTCCATCAGAAGTTTGTCTGAGGAGTGAATCTTGTTTTTTACTCGAGATCAAAGCAGAGGTTCAGCCGGCCTGAAACTTTAAGGATTCTTCTCTCAGTTTCTTATTTGCGTTTTCCAATTCGCGAATGCGGGTCAGCGCTCCCATCAATTCGTCGCGGGAAAGGTTTGTGACTAAGTTAGTCGCATCGAAAGCTTCTTTCGCGTCTTTGAGTTCGGAACCGGAATACTGAATGATTCCTTCATACATACGAATGATCTCATCCGCATTTTCTAATTCCTGTTCGTTGAGCCTTAGGACCTTTTCATAACCTTTGATAATATCGTTCTGGATCTTTAATTTTTTTTGTAAATCCTCGATAGATTCACCCATCCTTACACTCCTGTATTTGTTATTGACTTCAAGGAATTTGGTAAAAACCTGATTCCAGCGGGGACGTAGCTCAGTTGGGAGAGCGTTTGAATGGCATTCAAAAGGTCGGGGGTTCGATTCCCCTCGTCTCCAATTACGACTTCCGCCACTTGAGTTTTTAAACTTTCTAACCTCTGTCAAACTCTTTTACAACTTCTTTCCATCGGAAGATTCCGGTTCGAAAGCCCCGAACGATTCTTGACCGAAATCGAAACAAATCTCCGGATAAAGAAAAGAATCGAACCTTGGATCCGTTTCCATTCTTCCTTTTTTTATGGCTATTTTCTTGCGGAAAAAGAATGTTCGATATTGCGAAAGGAAACGTGGTCAAATCTAAAATCATGTCAAATCGAATCTCCGTTCAAAGGCTGGGCTCCTCGACAAAAACGCCTCTATTCCTTCTTTCCGAATTCGACTTTCCGGGAAAACGCGTTCGGTCGGAATTTTTTACTTCCGAATTCTCGCTCAAGATTTTTGAAACTTCGATTCATTCTTTTCAGACAAAATTTCCGAAATACGAAGATTGGATCGAATCGGTTTCCGAAGAGATCCAAAAAACCAAGGGTAAAATTAAATTATTGGGAGAAGGAAGTCTTTCCGGAATCGTTTTTGAATTAATCAAGAAATTTCCGGATCGGATCGATTCCGCCTGTATCGTAAATCCTCCGATTGAAAAAAACCGAGATCCTTTTTCCTGGTTTCCGAAAAACGTAGAATGGATTTTGGAAAGATTTCCTTGGAATCCTTGGTTTTTATTCTCCGAAGAATTGCACAGTTTGTTCGAGGCGCTCGAAAAAAGTTTTCAGAGAGGAATGGAAGAATCGAGTCTTTTGCCGACTTTGTTGTTTACCGGAATTCCGGGAACGATCACGGAACAAATGAGGACGTCCGGAAAAAGACTGCAACCCTATCGGGTATTTAGAATCGAATCGGCCGACCGAAAATCCGTTGAAGTTCTACTGAAAGAATTGGTCGTGAAAATTCTTGCCGAGATACCGATTTGTTCTGTCCAAAAAAAGTCGAACTTTAAGATAGAACCTGGTTTTTAATATGTCAGTAAGAAAAATTTTAAGAATGGGAGATCCGCTTCTCCGCCAAGTATCCGAACCCGTCAGTGAAGACGAGATTCAAACAAAAGAATTTAAAAAACTACTCAAAGATATGTTCGATACGATGCGTCACGCGGAAGGCGTCGGACTGGCAGCGCCTCAAATCGGAATCTTAAAACAAATCGTAGTCGTCGGTTCGGAAGATAACGAACGTTATCCGGGGACGCCGGACGTTCCCGACCGTGTCATTCTCAATCCTAAGATCACAGCGCTTACTTCCGAAAGTTCCGGATTTTGGGAAGGTTGTCTTTCCGTTCCCGGAATGCGCGGCTACGTGGAAAGACCGAATCAGATTAGAATGCAGTGGATGGACGAAAAAGGTAACAAATTCGACGAGACGATCGACGGTTACAAGGCCGTCGTCTATCAACACGAATGCGATCACCTTCTCGGTATTCTTTACGTAGACAGGTTGAAGGACACGAAATTGTTCGGCTTTAACGATACCTTGGACTCCGGCGGAAAAATTCTAGATTAGTAAACAATAAAATAAAAGTATATGAAATCCCTTGTTGAGTATTTCCTTTCTAAAAGCATCTTTGTAAATCTTCTCACCTTTTTGATCATACTGATCGGCGGTTTTACGGCCGTAAGGATGAATCGAGAAGCGTTTCCAAACATCAACTTCGATATCGTGAGCGTGGTCACGGTTTTTCCGGGCGCCTCCCCTTCCGAAATCGAGAAGCTGGTCACAAAACCTCTCGAAGAAGCGATCAAGGAAGTGGACGGAATCAAAGAATTTCGTTCCGCTTCCATCGAGAACCGATCCGGGATCGTGATCACCCTCGATCCGGACGCCAAAGATACGCAGAAGGTTGTGGATGATATCAAGTCTTCCATCGATCGAGTGGAAGATCTTCCCGAGGAAGCCGAAGATCCGCTCGTAAACGAAGTTACTACTTCCAGACAACCCGTGATCGAAATCGATATCAGTTTGAAATCGGACGACGCAAGCGTGGAGGCTGAAAAAAGACTCAAGGCCCAAGCAAAGGTAGTGGAACAGGCGCTCGAGGATATTCCGGGAGTCGCCAGGATTTCAAAAAGAGGCTGGAGAGAGACTGAGATGCAGGTGGACATCAATCCTGGAGCGATGTTTTCCCATTATCTCACGAGCCAGGACGTAATCTTTGCATTAAAAAATCGTAATATTAACTTTCCGGGCGGGAACATCGCCGGAAATCAAAAAGAAGTCATCCTGAGAACGATCGGTGAATTCGATTCTCCGAAGGAGATTTCAGGAGTGCATATCCGTTCCAACGAGATCGGAAATTCGATACGAATCGACAATGTCGCGACCGTTACCGAAGGACTAAAAGAGGCGGAGTATCTCGACAAAGTCAACGGCAGAAAAACCATCGCGATGACCGTGATCAAACGGGAAAAAGCGGACGCAATTTTGGTCGTAGACGAGGCAAAAAAAGTCATCGAGGAATTCAGAAAAAACTCCAACGGAGAATTTGAATACGCGTTCGTAAACGATCTTTCCAAATACATTCGAAGACGCTTGGGCGTTCTTCTTTCCAACGCTGCGGGAGGTTTGATTCTTGTGACCGCTTCTCTTTTCCTGTTTTTAGGATGGAGGGTCGCTCTTATGACCGCGCTGGGAATCCCCGTTTCCTTCGGCGCGACTTTCGTGATCATGAACTATCTGGGATTGACTCTGAATCTGATTTCTATGTTCGGTTTGATCATCGTCGTTGGGATTCTCGTAGATGATGCGATCATCATCTGTGAAAACGTCTACCGATATATGGAAGAAGGGATGCCGGCCTATGAAGCGGCTCTCAAAGGAACCGCGGAAGTAATCGATCCCGTCACTGCCACGGTGACGACTACCGTAGCTGCCTTTGCTCCTATGCTGTTTATGACGGGAATTTTCGGAAAATTCATCTACAGCATTCCGTTGGTCGTGATCATAGCGTTACTCGCCTCTCTTTCGGAAGCGTTCTTCATTCTTCCTTCCCACTTGTATGACATCAATAGAAACAAGTTTCATTCTGGAGAAATCAAAGAAGAAAGCGGCTGGTTTTATAAGCTAAAGGTAAACTACTATCTTCCCCTCTTAAAATTCGCGCTCAAACACAGATTGCAAATTTTCATTTACCTATTTGCGATGTTGATCGGAAGTTTTGCGTTATTCGCCGTTGCCGGAAAATTCAAACTTTTCCCCGGTTCCGTCGACGTCTTTCAGATCAAACTCACCGGTCAGACCGGACTTTCTCTTCAGGAAACCGAACGTTTTGCGATTGTTTTAGAAAAGGAACTCGCAAAGTTATCGAAGGAGGAAGTTGAAAATTACGTAACAAGAGTCGGAATCATTCAAAAAGATCCGAACGACCCTTTTACAAAGCGGGGAAAACACTACGGACAGATTTTAGTTTATCTGACTCCGGAGGAAAACAGAAAGAGAAACACCGATGAAATCATTTCGGAAGTAAGGGAAAAAACGATCTGGCTCCTCAATCAAAAGTCGATTCAGATTTTGGAAGAGACTCGAAAGAAAGAAGCGGAAAAGAAAAAACAGGAATACAAGCCGTTCAATTTGAATTCTTTCCCCGCCGAATTTTCAAGATTCAAAGGACAGTTGCTTGCGTTGGACTTTGAAAAAATCTCAGGAGGACCGCCCGTTGGAAAACCGGTCGCCATAGAAATACGGGGAGACGATTACGAAACCTTGATTCGGATCGGAGAAGAATACAAGGGAGTTATGGCTAAGGTTCCGGGTGTCACCGATATCGGGGACGATTTCAACGAAGGAAAGGACGAGGTAAGAATCAAAGTCAGCGAATCTCTTGCTTCCACGGCCGGTGTTTCCGTTTTCAAAGTGGCACAGGCGATCAATACCGCTTTTCAGGGAACTGTGGCGACAAAGATCAAAAGAGCGGACGAAGAAGTCGAAGTCAAAGTTCGTTTTCCCGAAGAAGTCAGGAAGTCGATCGGATCTCTAAACAATATCTTCGTGAGCAATCAGATCGGAAAGCTGATTCCCGTTTCTAAATTGATCACGTATGTCCGAGAGCCGGGTTTTGCAAATATCAATCACTTGGATGGGAAACGTCTTCTTACTGTGACGGCTAACTTGGACGAATCCAAAACGGATACAAGAAGAGCCAATGCGGAAATCGCAAAACTCGCAAAAGGAATCATCGAAAAATATCCCGGCTACCGAATGCGCTTCGGAGGCGAAAACAAGGATACGGAAGAATCTCTCGCGAGTTTAGGAAGAGCGTTTCTTGTCGCCTTCATCATCATCTTTATGATCTTGGCTTCTCTCTTTCGTTCTCTGATCCAACCGGTAATCGTCGTTAGTTCGATTCCATTCTCTCTGATCGGAGTGATTCTTGCGTTCGTTTTACACGGAGAATACTTCGGTTTCCTCGCATTCTTAGGAATTGTAGGATTGGCGGGCGTCGTAGTAAACGATTCGATCGTTCTCGTGGATTTCGCAAATCAATTGAGAATGGAAAAACCGGGAGAGGATATCGATTCGATTTTGGTTGAAACCGGACTCTTACGTTTGAGACCCGTGGTTTTAACGACGGTGACAACGGTTCTCGGTTTGTTGCCGACCGCCTACGGAATCGGAGGAAGAGATCCTTTCCTGGTTCCAATGGCCTTGGCGTTCGGCTGGGGACTTGCCTTCTCTTCTTTTCTAACTCTGGTAGCGGTTCCCGTTTTGTATAAGACGGTCTATAACGCACAGGAGAGAATGAACAGGCTCCTACGAAGAACGTAAAGTCATAAAGTGTTGACGTATTCCCGAGTGAATTCTTTTCACTTGCTTTGAAAACGTCAACGTTGACTTTCCTTTTCGTTGTTAGCCTTTGACGCTTTCTAAGAGCATCTTGAAAAGCCGCAAGGAACGAGTTTCTAGGGAAGAAAATTTTTGTTCTCTTTGCGTTTATCAGCGTTTATTCGAACCGGTAAGGCGGGATATCGAGTAGGCGCTCTATAAGAAAGATTCAACGAAATCTTTCAATCGATCAGAAGATAGAACGTTTTAGGCGACGATTTATACTTTGATCGAATTCGACATCGCCATTGAAAAACAAGAGCAAGAAATGGAGTTATAGGTTCGAAAACCCCTTTCTATGAATTGATTCCATTCAAAGGAAATCAATACGTTGCAAACGGGCAATTCTATGTAGCCTTTCACAAATACTATTTTCAAATTTCCGGGAATGAATCCAGTTCAACCGATAAGAAGGTTAAGATAGACTTTGGACCAATCACATCGAATAAACCGGCTTGAAAGCGGAACGGTGTAAGCCAAATATCGGGGATCCTTTATTCAAAGAATTCAAGTCAAACTAAATGGATTCTAAAATAGGACTTTCTTGGAAATTATCGCTTAAAAGACAATTTCGAGTTAAACACGGCGACCTCGCCTCGCAAACGACCTCAATGGGAGCTATACAATGAGTTTTTCGGGCGAGGCGAAATTGGCTGGAAGAATTCGGAAGATATTCTAATAACAGAATATTTCAGCTTTTGCAAGCATGGACTTTCGCGGGAATTGTAGGAACTCTTACAATTTTTTGTAAATATTACCCACCTTAAACTTTAGGCGAAAGAATTGAAATGGAGACCATGCTATTAAAACTTTCGACGGCTGAAAATTTCTCGACCGGAAAAAATAATTATCAAGAGGAACTCTTACAAGAATTCGATCGCAAAAGTCTTTCTCAAAAACACGAAGCGCCTGTCAATCCTGCCGATCATTGAGAATTTCGGGAATGGTCACAAAGCTATAACCTTTGGAAAGCATCTCCTGGATAAAGTCCGGAAGAATGTAGATCAATTTTTCCGTTTGTCTTGGTGAGCCCAAGTGCATCAAGATGATGGCGCCGTTCATCCCATTCTTATCCGCCTCTTCCCAACGATAAAGAAAATCGAGAGCCTCCGCCCTTGTTTTATAATTCGGGTTCGGGAGAATTCGGGTTTTCCCGGTTTGAGGATCCTTCTTGTAAATGAATTTCTTATATACGAAATCGGGAATATCCAAGGAGCCTACGGAGTTATTGCTCCAGAATATGTGCTGCGTAAAGCCGAGTTTTCCGAAAGTTTTGATTACGAGGGGATCAAATCCCCCGTAAGGAAGACGATAGAGTTTTGTAAGTTCTTTCCCCGTGATCGATTCGAACTTTTCCTCCACCATTCTCATCTCTTGTTGCAGAAAATTAGTATCCGGAATCTCGTCCGAAACATAAGTCAAAAGCGCCCTCTTTCGGAGAGAGGATTCGTATAAACTTCTTGGAATATTATAATGACTCCATGTATGATTTCCGAATACGACACGATTCCCGAGTTGTGAAAGTTTTCTTAAATAGTAGATGTTCGTGTTGCTGAAAAGAGAGCCGTTTTTGAGTGCTGGGTTTTCGTTGGAGACGAATAAGGTAATTTTGATCGGAAACTTGGACAAATATTCGTAGAGTAGTTTTAGATCTTCTCCCGTTCCCAAATCGAACGTGAGGGAAATTTCCTTAAAGTTTACGTTCCCTCGGTTGATATTCTTTCCAACATCCGCGCCGGGAAGCGCCTCCAGATTGGTTTTGTTTTCTGCAACCTGATCGGATAAGTCCCCGTCGGGAACGGAATCATAGAGTTCGGATTTGAATTTGAGAAGCTCTTCTTCCTGTTGTTGTTCTTCGAGACGAAGGGAGGTCAGAGTCTCCTCTAAATTGGTGATATGCACCGTTTGTTTTTCAACGGTGGCTTCCAATCGAAAGATCTTATGAGTTAGGGTAAGAATTGAAACGGAACCCAAAAAAGTAAAGAAGCCGATCGAAAATAAAATGCGGAGCATTCTAAACTTTTTTTCGATTTCCTCTGATTCGATTCCGCTTCTTTTGATTTCGGATATCGTCCTCGAAAGTTCGGAAGATTCTTCTTCGCTTAACATGGGGATTCGATTGAAAAGAGAAAAGGCGGATTCTTCGGAGAATAAAAACCAAGGATTCCAAGGAAATCTTTCCAAAATCCATTCTACG
>NZ_NPDU01000108.1 GCF_002811985.1 Leptospira adleri | reverse complement strand
GCCGCAGATCCGTCCTTGCCCATCCCGGTCATGATCACACCGATGATGCCGCTCTTGTATTCTTCTACCGCGCTGTTTAGGAGAACTTCAATGGAAGGTCTGTGTCCATTTACGGGAGCTTCCCTGTTCAGGGCAATCCATTTCCTCCCAGCGCGCGATTGAATCGAAAGATGCGAGTCTCCCGGCGCGACGTAACCGGTCCCGGCTTCGATCGGTTCTCCGTCTTCCGCTTCTTTCACTTTAATCTTGGAGTGATCGTTGAGTCTCATCGCAAACGCTTTCGTAAAACCGGCGGGCATATGTTGAACTACAAGAATCGGAAGAGAAATATCTTCGGGAATTCTTGAAAAAACTTCCTGCAAGGCGCGAGGACCGCCGGTGGAAGTTCCGATGCAGATCGCGTGCACCGGAGATTTTTTTCCGGCGCTTCCGTCGGAAGGAAGAGTTGTGATCGGAACTCTTTTGATTCCGGCGTGAGAAGGGATTTGAACCTTACTTTCAAAATACGCGAGAATTTTTGCTTTGAGAATATTTCCGATTTCTTCGGGATCGAATTGAAACGCGCTCGAAGGCTTCGGAACAAAATCGATGGCACCGTATTCGAGCGCTTTGAACGTAGCGTCGGCTCCGTTTTGAGTCAAAACCGAGAGCATGATCACCGGAATTCCCATCTTCTTTTTTTGAAGTTCGTTCAAAGCCGTGAGGCCGTCCATGACGGGCATTTCGACGTCGAGGATGATGATGTCGGGATGTAATTTTTGCGCGAGTTCGATACAATCGACTCCGGTTTTACCGGTGGCGACGACTGCAATCTTTGAATCTTTCTGAATCTGATCGGAGATGATGTTTCTCACCAGGAGAGAATCGTCCACAATGACCGCGCGAACCGGGCTGGGTATCATTTGAATCAGAACCTCGGAAGCAACTCGATCAGTTCGTCAAAGTCCGGAAGGAAAAGAAGAACTCCCAAAAGGTCGTTCCCTTCGTGATTGAATTCGGTGAGCATACTTAAAAATTTTGTTCTTTCCGGTTTAACGACGTCCAGAACCTGCATAAAGGTTCCTTCTAAAAATTCGGGAACCGAAGGCATCACGGTCGCTTTCGCCTTATTCGAGATCGAGTTCATGACGGAAGAACAAACGATGTTCGAGATTTCACTCAAAACCGACTTTGCGTCGTCGTTCAGGCCTTCTCCTGGAATCGGCTCGGAGCCGAGGAGTTCCCTTGCGAGATTGCCCGCGTTTTCTCGGGAGAACATCATGAGGAGATTTCCGTTGAGATCCCCGTTCATACGGATTTTCAAACCGTAAAAATGGTCTTCTGAAAAACGAATCTCTTCCGCGAGACCGTCGCGATCGTTCATGATGATTTCCGGAATAAAAAGATCGATGTTCTTTTTCAGAAGTTGAGAAAGAACCATACCTGCGTTCATCATTCCGGTGTTGACGACGTTCTCCAATTTTTTGAGTTCTTCTTTGGAAAGCGCGCCCTTGAAATCTTTGGAAGGACCGACCGACATCGTTCTTTCTTTTTTCTGAGATAAGAAGCTGTCGATGATCGCCTTCGCGCGTTTTTGTTCCTCGGCGCTCGCAGATTGGTCGAGGGCGATGTCCGTGATATGGGAACGGTATTCCTCTTCGGAAGTTACGAACGGTTTTTTCGGAGCGGACGGAGAATCGGAAGAATAGGAAGTGATCGTAGGAGCCATAGGAGTCGCGGGAGAATCCGAATCGTTCGAGGAAGGAATCTGTCTTTCGACCGGAGCTTTCATTTCCACGCTGAGAGCCGCCGCCAATTCCTTCTCTTCGCGATAGACCTCTTCTTTTTCCACGACGACACGTTTTGTGTCTCGAGATCTTTCGGTCTTTTTCTTTTTCAGACGTTCGCGGTTCGTGATCTCGTGAAGTTTGTGATTGTAGACGTTCGTAGGATTCGTCGTTTTTTGAATATAGAGTTCTTCCTCCCGATCCGCGGAATGAATCGAGCTGATTCTTTGCATCGTTTCGAGATGATAGTGAACGACAGTGTCCGAGTCTTCGAGTTCCGAAGCGATTTCCACGATTCCGGGAATGTCCAAGACCATGATGATCGTTCCGTCTCCCATGATGGAGGCTCCGGTAAGACCGTGGACGTTTTTAAAATTCTTCTCGAGGGATTTGATGACGGTCTCGTGTTTTCCGACGAGTTCGTCGACCATAAAGCCGAGCTTTCTACCCTTATATTGAACGATGACAACCGGAAATTCTTCCCGATCGGTTTTGTCCTGAAGCCCGATGATACGATTGAGTCTGTAGATCGGGAGGACTTCTCCGCGAAGATTGATGATTTCGTTTCCTTCGAGGGTCGTAATCTGATCGTTGTGAATCTTGATCGTCTCGTTGACTTCGGAAAGAGGAAACGCGTACACTTCTTCTTCCATAAGGACAAGGATGGAAGGAATGATCGCGAGCGCCTGCGGAAAGGAGAGAACAAAGGAAGTTCCCTGCCCCTTCGTGCTGTTGATAAGAATCTTCCCTTTGAATTCCTGAATGAGATTGTTGACTACGTTCATGCCTACGCCGCGGCCCGAAATATCGGTGATCTTATCCGCGGTGGAGAATCCGGCTTGAAAGATAAACTGGAAGATATCCTGTTCCGTGAGATTGCCGGCTTCAGTCGCACCGATGAGTCCTTTCTCGATCGCTTTGCGAAGAATTTTGTCGGAGTCCAAACCGCGACCGTCGTCCCGGATCTCGACCATAATATTGCTTCCGCCTTGGTAGGAATTGAGTTCCACGGTTCCGACTTCCGATTTCCCTGCGGCCAATCTTTCCGCCGGAGTTTCGATTCCGTGATCGACGGAGTTACGAAGAAGGTGAAGCAAGGGTTCGCCTAACGCGTCGATGACCTTTTTGTCGAGTTCGGTAGATTCTCCGTTCAGAACCAAGTTTACTTTTTTACCGGTTTCCAGAGAAAGATCCCGGACGAGTCTCGAAAATCTTCTGAAGACCGTGGAGATCTGAACCATACGAATGTTCATGATTCCGGATTGAAGTTCTTTGGAAATACGATTGATGAGATCGATTCTGGACTTGAGGTCGTTGAACAACTGATCTTCGCCGAAGATACGGACAAGGTCGTCGTAGATTCTTTGAAATCCCGAATTTGTGATGATCAACTCGCCCACGTTGTTCATGAGTTGATCGAGTTTATCGGAGGATACTTTGATACTTTTTAACGTGACTCTGGATTCGGACGCGGCCATATCGTCGTCCATCTTGAAGCTGGCGACCGAAGTTTCTTCCTGAACCACGGGAACGTATTCTTGGACGTCGAGAAATTCCACCATGTCGACGTTCGCCGCGTGACGAATCTGCTCGATCGATTCGGAAGATAAGAATAGGAGCGCGATCGAAGCGACGTCGATTCCCTTTTCCAATTCTTCCAGATCCGGAACGGATTTGTAAACGACTCCGAGATTTTTTAAGTTCTGAAGAATCAACGAAAAACGAAGACCTTTCATCGGAGAATCTTTTCCCAAGGTCACGGAGATCTTCAGACATTTTCCGGACTTGCGGATTTCTTCCTCGAGCTCTCTCGCTTCTTCCGCTTCCAACTGAATATCCAAAGAGTTGGAAGAACTTCCGCGCACCGCGGACGCAGGAGCGGAAGTCGGAGTCGCGACAGGAGCGGGAGTTTCCGAAACGGACTCGGGTTGTTTTATTTCTACCGGTGGAGGTGGCGTAGCCGGAGCTTTTGCGACTCCGATAAAAGACGCGGGATCTTTTTCGTAAACGTCCAGTTTTTGAATCATCTCCGTAAACGGAGTGTCGATTTTTTTTCCCTCGGCTACGTTGCGAATCACAAACTTGATGAGATCAAAACACTGAAAGAGAAGATTTACGAGAGGAAGTTTAACGTCTATTTTTCCGTCTCTCGCGAGTTGAAGAAGGTTCTCCATTTTGTGGGAAAGATCGGAAAGATTATAAAGACCGACAAAGGCCGCCGAACTTTTTAAGGAATGCGCGGCGCGGAAAATATCGTTGATGATCGAAAGATTTTTATGATCCGCTTCGAGTCTGAGAAGGTTCGCGTTCAGCTCTTCGATTTGATCTTCGGATTCTTCTAAAAAAAGCTCAGTGTATTCTCCGAGAATTCCGGCCATTAGTTTGCCTCCTGTTCAAAGTGGATCAGGACGGAAAGATTCAAATTGAGTATCAGAGTATTGTCCGCCTGGCTGACCGATTCGATCAAGGAACTGTAATTGAGAGTCAGGTCGTCCGTCGCCTGACTGATTTTATCCTGTTGAATCTTCACTACTTGTTTCACAGTATCTACGAGAATTCCCGCGCGTTTTTCTTCGTGTACGACGACGATGATCCGAGTCGAAGGAATGATTTCGCTGTAACCGATTCCGAAAACCTGTTTCAGATCTAATATCGGAATGATCTCTCCCCGAAGATTAATCACTCCCAAAATATAATCTTCTCCGTTCGGAATTCTTGTGATGGGAACCGGTTTTAGAATCTCGTGAATCTTCAAAATATCGATTCCGAAAATCTCCTGTTCCACGTTGAACGTTAAATATTCTTTTTGGGACTCAGTGGTTTTATCCGCTTCCAAGGATTCGAGGTATTGTCGGTTATCAAATGAGGCCATGATTGTTTACCAGATGGTTCTCCATGCAAAATCCAGGATCAATATATAAAACAGAGTGCGATTTGTTTTTCAAGAAATTTCGAACGAATGAAATCTCTAAACCTAAAAATTCTTCACCGTATCTGGAAATAGACAGTATTTTACCGCTTTTTCAGACGATTTGATAGATTTTTTTCTCCGTTATGACGCGACCTACTCTTATGTCGTGCTCTTCTTTGTCGAAGTGCGCGGGGAAGAGTTCTTCGTATGTAAGCCCGATCAATTTACTCGGGTTCACGTCGTAAAGAGTTCTGTCGTAAAAGCCCGCGCCTCGTCCAAGACGGTATCCAAGATCATCGTAACCTAAGGCAGGTACGACAATCAGATCCGCTTCGTGGAAATCCAATGTCTTTGTTCCCTTTGGTTCGGTAATTCCGAAAGGTCCGGATTCCCAGGTTTCCGGAAGAATAAAATCCAATTTTTGATCCATCATCTTCGGGAAATAAATTTCCTTATCGGAAGAATTCCATCCGAGCGCCATCGGATCCACTTTCACTTCCCATTTATCGGGAGAATAAGCGATGATCTTCTTGGCTCCGGCGGTAACTTCTTTTAACATTCGGAGAATTTCACGATCTTTCTGTTCCCTTTCTTCCAAAAGGGTAAGCAGGGTTCTGAGTGCGTTTCTGGATTGTAATTTCAAAGGAGAATTTCTAAAGGATCTATTTTCAAAAAAACGGAAGAATCAAAGGTCTCCGATGATTCCTTCTTCCAACATCGTAATTAGCTTGCGGGTTTTTTCTTCGATCTCCCCGGTCCCCGAGGTAACGGATGAGGAAGAATCGTCTTTGATTTCTTTCGCTTGTTGAAGCTCGTCCGCAAAGTTCAGCGCGGCTAAAATGGCTAATTTTTGCCGAGAAGCTCCCGGCATCCCCGCGCCCAATTCTCTGAGCTTCCGATCGACTTGATCGGCGAGGCTTTGGATATAGTCTTCTCCGGTTTCGCCGAGGATCGTATATTCCTCACCGAGGATTCTGACTTTTACCCTGCGGGGCTCCATCGACCAACTCAGGATTTAGGATCGTCTTCGATGATCAGAAAGTCGTCGTCTTCGTCTGCGTCGAATACGCTGATCGCGTCGTCATCGTCTTCTATGATAATATCGTCGTCATCGTCTCCGGACGCGAGCGGTGAAAAATCCTCCACGGTTTCGTCGTCCTCGGAGATTTCAATCACGTCCTCGTCTTTATCGGGAACTTCGGTAATCAGGGAAATATCGTCGTCTTCTTCATCCAAAAGAATAATTTCGTCGTCTTCGCCGAACTCGTCTTCCGCGGAAGCGCTTTCCTTTTCAACGTTAGACGCCGTAGCGGCAGCCGCCGCAGTTGTTGCGGCCGCAATCGGAGCCGCACCGGATGAGGAAGGCGTCGACGCGGAAGAAGCTGTCGCTCCTCCGCTTCCCCCTTGAGGAAGAGAATCCAATCGGCCTAAGAGCTGATTGATTTTTCCTTCTAGTTTTTGTTCCCTTTCTTTGAGTTCATTGAGTTCTGTGGTGGTTTTCTGGAGTTGAGCCCGGAGGGAGGAAAGTTCTTTTTCTTTCTCTTCCATCGCCAGTTTCATCTGGTCGTTTTCTGCTCGAAGAGTTTCGTTTTCGGATTCTAAGCGACCATTCTCAGCGCGAAGATCACTGATGAGTTCTAGGGCCTTAATGACCTTGCTTTCTAATTCTTCAATGGTCTCCATAGTGAGCATACCTGATTCTCCTTAAAAAACGTTCTCTGAAAACAGAAAAAGCCCTGTAAACTTACAGGGCTGACGATTCTGGTCAAGCAGGATTGATTATCCGGCTACTTTGATTTTCTCAACCAGGGCGTTGAAGACTTCCCGGTCGCTAAAAGCCAGCTCTGCAAGGGATTTGCGATTCATATCGATTCCCAGTTTTTTAAGGGAATTCATGAATACGGAATAAGACAAACCATTTTCTCTCGCAGCTGCGTTAATTCTGATGATCCAAAGTTTACGAAAATCTCTTTTCTTTGCTTTGCGGTCGCGATAGGCCCATTGGCCCGCTTTCATCACCGCACTTTTTGCCGTTCTGTAAAGTTTAGAACGAGCGCCGCGGAATCCTTTGGCGTCCTTTAGGACTCTTCTTCTTCTGTTTTTGTGGATAGTTCCGTTGACTGCTCTAGGCATTATCTTACTCCGTAAGGCATTAATCTGACGATTGATTTCCAGTCAGAGTTGTTGACCAGGGTCAAACCGCGAAGACGTCTTCTTCTTTTCGGTCCTTTTTTGGTCAAGATGTGACGGGTATTCATACTCTTGCGTTTGATTTTGTTGTTCTTGGTGAACTTGAAGCGCTTCGCAGCGGCTCTGTTCGTCTTCAACTTTGGCATCTTCTCTACCTTCGATTCTATTTCCGGAATTATTTCGGATTAATAATTACAACGATCTGTTTACCGTCTTGAATCGGATCTCTTTCCGCGGCTCCGAATTCTTTCAGGTCTTCCACCATTCTATAAACAACTTTCATCCCGAGGTCGGAGTGCATCATCTCACGGCCGCGAAAACGGAGACTGACTTTTACTTTGTCTCCCTTACTCAGAAACTCTTGTGCGTGTTTCTTTTTGATATCGTAATCATGGCTTTCGATCCGAGGACGGATCTTAATTTCTTTTACGTTGATTACGTGTTGTTTTTTCTTAGCTTCTTTACTCTTTTTGAGTAACTCGAATTTATACTTACCATAGTCAATGATCTTGCAAACATGAACTTCTTGATCTCCGGAAACTTCCACGAGATCCAAATTTTCTTCCCGTGCTTTTCGAAGCGCTTCATCAAAAGTGACGATTTCAACCCCGTCATCCGAAACCAAACGAACCCTGGATACGCCAGTGATTTTCTCATTGATCCTATGATTGAAAAGCTTATCAGTTGCTGACTTTTGACTCGGTTTCCTCTGCATTCATTCTCCGGCTAGATTTCCAAGATTTTATTCTTAGGCCTGTTTTCAAGCGATTTTTGACTCTATTTCGGGTGAATCGGGCTTTATTTCAAGCTGATTTTCCGAAAGCTCCGGTTCCCATAGCAATTCGCGATTTTTCTCCGACGAGTTCGCCCGCTCGGGCGGTTTTTCTATCAGCGAAATGGAAATCTCCAATTCCATTCAAAGTCTTTAGGAATTGCCCCTTTCGGAATCCGAGAAGTCGGGCTTTCGAAAGGGCCTTCGCAGTGAAACTTTTGAAAAAGTATGAGTTCCTACTTTTTCAAAAGTAAAGCCCCCCGGAAAAGTAGGAACTCATACTTTTCGCTCTCACAAAAAAGCACCGTATCCGGCGGGCCCGGCGAATATGAAGTTCCTTCAATCATCGGCGGTCCGATTCTTTCCGCAAAAGTAGGAACTCACACAGAAGGTTCTCTTTTGCATCGAGTTTTTGTATTAAAACTCAGCTCGCCTTGATTTCCTCCAAAAGATTGGAAATAAAACCGGTTCGAGTGAGAGTTTTCGTTTCCTCCTGGCCGAGCTTTCGAACCGCGATCGTTCCCGATTCCAATTCTTTTTCCCCTAAGACGAGGAGATAGTTCGCTTTTTTCAAAATGGAATCCCGGATCTTCGCGCCGATTTTTTCATTTCTCGTATCTAGTTCTACTCGGATCCCCGCGTCGACTAACTCGCGATAGACGTCCTTCGCGTAGTCGGTCACTTTTTCGGTAACGGTCAAAATTCTTACCTGATTGGGAGAAATCCAGAGAGGAAATTTTCCTTCATAATGCTCGATAAGAATCCCGATGAATCTTTCCAAAGAACCGTAGATCGCTCTGTGAATCATAACCGGTCTTTTTTTCTGACCGTCGCTGTCCGTATAATCCAGATCGAATCTTTCAGGCATGGAGAAGTCCACTTGAATCGTTCCGCACTGCCAGAGCCTTCCGATCGAATCCTTGATATTGAATTCGATCTTGGGTCCGTAAAAAGCGCCTTCGCCTTCTTTGATCGCGTAAGGAATTCCTCTTTTTTCAAGAGAGGCTTTGAGACTGTTGGTCGCGTATTCCCAGTCTTCGTCCCTTCCTTGGGACTTTTCCGGTCTCGTTGCGATGAAGGTCTTAAATTCCGAAAATCCAAATTTCTTATATACGGTAAACGTAAAGTCGATGATATCCATCACCTCTGATTCCAAAAATTCCAAAGGCGCGTAGATATGAGAATCGTCTTGTGTGAAAGCTCTCACTCTGAAAAGTCCGTGAAGAACTCCGTGCAACTCGTGACGATGTACGCTTCCGAATTCCGCAAAACGAAGCGGAAGTTCGCGATAAGAATGAAGATGATGTTTGTAGATGAGAGAACACCCGGGACAGTTCATCGGCTTGAGCGCGTAGTCTTCCTCGTCGATATCCGTGAAATACATGTTCTCGTGAAAGTTATCCCAGTGACCCGATTTTTTCCAAAGTTCGGAAGAAAGGACTGCGGGAGTTTTGATTTCCTGATATCCCCTTTTGTTACATTCTCCTCTGAGATATTCCGCGAGAGAATTCCAAAGGATCGTTCCCTTCGGATGCCAGAAAGGAAATCCCGGACCTTCTTTCTGAAATGAAAAAAGATCCATCTCTTTTCCGATCTTTCTATGATCTCTTTTTTTTGCTTCTTCGATCTGAAAAAGATACTGATCCAATTCTTTTTTGGAAGGAAACGCAACTCCGTAGATACGAGTGAGCATCGCGTTGTCTTTGTTTGCTTTCCAATACGCGCCCGAGATCGCGGTCAGTTTAAAAGACTTTAATATTCCGGAATTCGGAACGTGAGGTCCGCGACAAAGATCGAACCATTCTCCCATCCCGTAGATGGAAACTTCTTCTCCGGGAATCTGATCGATGATTTCGATTTTATATTTTTCACCGAGTTTTTGAAACGTTTCGATCGCTTCCTTTTTAGGAACGACTTTTCTCCAAACCGAATGATCCGCCTTTACGATTTTTTCCATCTCGGCTTCGATCTTAGGAAGATCTTCCGGCGTAATGACGGTCCCGGCAAAATCGATGTCGTAATAGAAATATCCCGGACCGTTTTCGATCACCGGACCTACCGTGAGATTGGCATTCTTATATAAATTCTGAACCGCCATTCCTAACAAATGCGCTGCGGAATGTTGAAAGGTTTCCCAACCGTCTTTTTCCGAATAAGTCAAAACTTCGATCGCAGCGTCCGTTGTCACCGTTCGGGATAAGTCCTGGATATCCGTGCCGTTGAGGCGTACAGCGAGCGCTTTGTTTTTTAAGAACGGTAATTCTTTTTCGATGAAGTCGCGAAAGGTAGAACCTTCGGCGATTTCCTTAACGGATTGATCGGGCAGTGTCAGCCTATACATTCTTTTATTTTCCAGGAACTAAATTGAGGTTTCCCCTTTTCCATTCGCGAAAATCGGACATATTTTTCAACCGATTTGCATTTGCGGGGGAAAAACCTTGACTATGCCCGAACCACTATCGACGCTGTAAGAGATGAAAGCGTTCTTGGTTCTCGATAATGGTACGGTCATCGAGGGAGAATCCTTCGGTTATGAAGCGGAATCCGTCGGAGAGGTTGTCTTTAACACTTCCTTGGCGGGCTACCAAGAGATCCTAACGGATCCTTCCTATTGCAATCAGATCATCACGCTCACCTATCCGATGATCGGAAATTACGGAATCCACCCGGACAATATGGAATCTTCCAAGATCCAGGCGAGCGGCCTGATCGTAAAAGAATACGTGGATCGTCCTTCGAATTTTAAATCTCAGAAAACACTTTCCCAATTCTTAAAAGAATATAAGATTCCCGGAATCCAAGGAATCGATACGAGAAAGCTGACCCGTTTTATAAGAACGAACGGATCGCCGAACGGGGGAATTTTTATCGCACCGGAATATTCCCCCTCGTTTTTGGAGAAGGTAAAATCCTTTCCAGGAATCATCAACGCGGATCTTGCAAAGGTCGTAACGACTCCGAGCAAATATATCTTCGGAACTCATACCGGAAAAAAATACAAACTCGCGGTTTACGATTACGGAGTGAAGACGAACATTCTTCGCCTACTCGACGCGACAGGATTTGCGGTGACGGTTTATCCCGCGCTTACGAAGGCGGAGGATATTATGAAAGAAGGAACGGACGCATTCTTTCTTTCCAACGGCCCCGGAGATCCGGCGCCTTTGGATTACGCAATCGAGGCGACGAAGAAGATCATGGAAAAAGGATATCCCCTTTTTGGAATCTGCCTAGGACATCAGATCATCGGTCTTTCTCTCGGCAAAAAAACGGAAAAGATGAAGTTCGGGCACAGAGGCGGAAACCAACCCGTTCAGAATGTATCGACGAAAAAAGTGGAGATCACGTCGCAGAACCACGGTTTTGCGGTCATCGACGATCACAAAGTGGAAGAACCGGTTTCCTTTCTCAACTTAAACGACAACACCGTGGAAGGAATT
>NZ_NPDU01000107.1 GCF_002811985.1 Leptospira adleri | reverse complement strand
GGATTTCCTCCAATGTCAGGTATATGTCACCTATGTGCCCGGTCTGTTTTGTTACCTATCTGGGCAGTCTGTACCGGAGGAACAATCTGAAAAAGTAAAGACTCCGAATTCCATTCTTCTTTTTCCTCTTCGCTGAGAATTGCCGGGGCGGAAATACGGATTGAAAGAAGGAAGAAAAAAATTCCCCAATAAAATTTCTTTTCTTGCAAGGCTCGTCGGTCAAACTATGGACAAATGTATTTTCGGAGAATTCAGTGCCGCCCGTTTTAGACGATTCCATCGCCTTTGAAAGAAAACAGGAATCCCAGACGAAGTTAGGCGAAGCCTTCCAAGGACTCTGGATGGAAAATGAAATCAGTTTTGCCATCGCCGGAGGCGGATGTAAGGCGTTTTACGGATTGGGCTTCGGACACGAAATGAAATCCTGGGGACTCAAATTCAGGGAAGTTTCCGGGGTTTCCGCGGGGGCCGCGATGGTTCTCTGTTTGATCTGCGACGGAGAAGAAGAATGTGTGGCCTTCTTCGAAAATATCGTAAGAAAAAATCCTCAGAACTTCTATTTTAGCCGCCTTTTCAAAGGGGAGCGCGCGTTCCCTCATGAAGAAATGTACCGGAAGACGATTCGTTTCGGGATGGACTTCAAAAAAATAATGAAATCGGGAACGAAAGTTTTCATTCATACGTTACGCGCCATTCCTAAAACCGATTCATTGAAGAATAAATTCCGTTTAGCGAGACTGATCGCCGAAACCGCAAAAGCGTTTTTGGAAGACGAGAGAGACCGGGCTCGAGGACTCAATACCGAAAGGATGCAGAGAGTTCTTAGAAATTGGAATATGAAAGAAGTATTATTTACTGAGAAGGATTTTAACGATCCTCATACGGTGGAGCAGATTATCCTCAATTCCTCCTCGGTCCCTCCTGTCGTTTCCGTCCAGAGTCACGGAAAAGAATACTACTTTGACGGAGGACTTACAAACAATCTTCTCTTAGAAGCGTTTCCTCCCGACAGTAAGACGATCGGAATCTACTACGAACCGACCACGATCGTAGGAAAAGATCCGAAACTTCTTGAAAGATGTTTTTTGCAAACTCCTTCGGAACCGCTTCCGATCACTTCTTTCGATTATACGGATCCGATCGGAGTTCGAGGCGCGTATGAGCTTGGAAAACAAGACGCTCGACTTCAGAAAGAAAGAATCTTCGAATATCTGAAAAGAGATTGGGCCAAAGCGGTTTCTTCCCTTAAATCCAAATAACATTCCGTTTTTAGAATATTCTTTATTTATACCGTTAGGACGACGGCATTATTTTTTTCGTTCCTGCCAGTCCTTTTGCGGCAATCGTAAATCGATTTCCGGTCGAAACGGAAAAGCCGAACTTTCTACAGAGAACGGGGATTCTTCTCGTTTTGCAAGTTTTGATGGAGCCGAAAATCCCTTAACTTCCAAAACTGAAAAACTCAAAAGAAGAAAGAATTTTCCTCCTGGAAGTCGCCTTTCTCCAAAGCATCGCCGGCGCCTTTTTGCGTTATGCGTGCTTAAAAAAAATCCCAAATCTATGTCAAATCATTCAAAAGAAATTCCAATTCCTCAAGGAATCGAAGGACAAAAAAAATCTAAATTACAAAATGATGAATGTATGAAAAAAGAAAATCAAAGACCACAAAATGTGTCAGAATCTCCTTGACCGTATACTACATCGTTCTATTTTTTTCAAACGTTTGTGACTGATGGGGCGAAGCTATGGATTCTGCCATATCTATTTTTTACTATACATATATATAGTCTTTTCTAATTCTTCCTTATGCGTTTCTTTTTAGAAAAGAAAGGAAGATTCCTTTTAGTTCGATTTCCCTACGATTCGGAAGCCTATGATTTCGTGAGGAGGATTCCAAAAGTCAAATGGGATCCGATCAGGAAGAATTGGGTCCTTCCATTTTCAGAAGCCGTCTTGGAGACATTCCAGAGATTGGATTCTTCCCAGGTCGTTTTCAAGGGAGAATTGGAACTTCGAGGTTGGATTCGGTCTCTGAGAATGAAGAATTTTTCTCGGAGGACCATTCAGACGTATTATTCGAACGTAATTTCACTTTTAAGATGGTCCGGGAAGAATCCAAAGGAGATTGAAAAAAAAGACGTTCTGAAGTTTATCGAAGTTTCATTTTTGGAAAAACAATTGAGCGCGACGAGCGTTTCTTTGCGAATTCAGGCATTAAATTCTTATTTTGGAATTCATCTCGGAAAACATTGGTTTAAGAATCTTCCGAGACCTAAGAAGGAGCAGAGACTTCCGGATATTCTTTCTACTTTAGAAGTTTATAATATTCTGAATGCGCTTTCGTTTCCGAAACACAGACTTCTTCTTTCCTTTTGTTACGCGAGCGGACTGAGGGTGAGTGAACTCGTGAAATTGAAACCCGAGGATATCGACGAAACGAGGATGAGCCTGAAAGTGAGAGGGGGAAAGGGGAAGAAAGATCGTTTTACGATGTTTTCTCAGGCCTGCGCTTCTCTTTGGAAGGAATTTCGTAAGGCAAATCCTTACGAAGAGTGGGTGTTTCCCGGTCAGGACCCATCGAAACACATTCACATGAGAACCGCAGAGAAAATCTTCGAAATGGCAAAAAAGAAAGCCGGAATCCGTAAGCCCGTGAGCATCCACGGTCTCCGCCACGCTTTCGCGACTCATCTCCTCGAAGCCGGTACCAATATAAAACACATCCAATTTTTGTTGGGCCACAAAAGTGTGAGAACTACGGAGATCTACACTCATGTAAGCCAAGTTCGTCTTACCGAAGTTGCCAGTCCCCTCGATCTCCTAAACCTAAAAAAGAATTAGGCGTTTATACGCCCTTCGTTTATTTTCAGTTAGACGCAATGCTCTAAAAATAATTTATGAAAATAGTAAAATATGAATTTGAAGAACTTCAAAATGTCCTGGATTTTATTCGAGCAATAGCAATAACTAAAAAGTCCTACATATTCAGAGGGATTCCTAAAGAAAAGTTCTCGTTAACCACCACAATTGAAAGGGATTATGATCTAACTGATTTAGAAAAATATGGTTATGGACTAGATGAAGCGGGTACATTGGAAAAGTTTTACAAAACTTCATACCATTATGATTCCGAGTGGAAATTTAATCCTGAAAGCATTTTAGAGATTTGGTCTTTAATTCAGCATTACGGTGGTAGGACGAGGCTGCTCGACTTTACCCATTCTTTTCCTGTAGCACTATATTTTTCATATTGGAAACTTGAGGAAGATTTCAATCCTGCAATTTGGTGTTTATCTAATAATGAAATAACGGATAAATTAAAACAATTAGCAAGTGGGTTATTAGATAAGAGTAAGGAATTTGAAAATTTTACGAAATTTGAAAATAGATTTACGAACACCCTTTGGAGGAAAGAAGATTTACTAAGAGCATATAAAAAAGAAAACAATTTATTAAATTTAATTTTACACTATAGTATGGGGAGCCTTTGGGGATCACATAAGCCAGATATTCCTAATTTAATGATACCAATTGAGCCACCGAGGAAAAATCAAAGGTTGATAATGCAGAATGGCTGCTTTTTAATGCCAACTAACTCGAGAACATCGAGTCTAAATAATCTTCTTGGAATGTTTTCTGAAAATGATTCTGATAAACTGAATTTAGAAATAGTATTAAAAAAGCCAAATTATGCGAATTTTGTTGAAGCACTTGAAGGTAATACAAAGATCTTAATCAATTTGAAAAAAATAAAGGTTCAACAATGCACCTACTTATTAGGAGGAATGAATGTTAGAGGAGAAACTCTATTTCCCGATTTCCAAGGATTAATCGCTTCAGTTAGTAGGTACGGTCGCATTCCAAAGGAACTGCTATAGGTTTTTGAAAAGAGCACTGCGTCTAACTTCGTCTCCTCGCTCCGTTCAGGATCGCTAATGCGACCTTCACTCCGGGCTAAAGCCACATTTGCTTTGACGTTCGGCTTGTGATCACTCGCTAAGGCTCGTTCAAGCCTCCGTCAATCCCTTCGCGCACAAGCGCTTCGGGAGCGCAAACGTCGAGGAGACTATTTCGTTATGCGCCATTCCGCTTCGCTTTAATTTGGGTTTAGGCGAGTTTGGGAAAAGAGAATTGCGCGTGGTTTCGCTTTTAGTCTCAGCGCGCAATTTATAGTTTTTTTTGGCTCGCGGAACGAGCGCATAACTGCGGTTTCTCACTGCGCTTCGGGATTGCCAAGGCAACCCTCGCTTGGCCTTCGGCACATTTGCTTTGTCACTCGGCTTGCGGGTCGTTAGCTAAGGCTCACTCAAGCCTCGCGCCAATTCTTTCGCGCGTTTAGACGCGCTCCAGAACCGCAAACGTCGAGAAACCTAGTTCGTTAGGCGAAATAACACGCGTAAAAGATCATATGCCTATAAAATCAATTTCGATCCATACATTAGATGCTAGGGACTATTTATTTTTACCAGCCCTTGTTGATCATTATAGTATCGGTAACTCAGGTTTGCAAAATTTAGTTGAATCTGGACTTGAGCAATTGGTTGATCTCTTAGCAAGTCGAGGTATTAGGTATGAAGATTTACGTTCGTCGCTTACCCCAAAGCCGGATCGAAAGGAAATGGTTCTTTTTTTCGATCGAATGCAAATAGAAAGTAGTTGGTATGGATTTCCGATTCATTCGCAGATACTAAGTTTCTTAGATTCAAAAAGCAGTCACAGCATCTTAGTAGGTGATTTGATTGCTGAAGATGACGCTGAAATAAAGATTCAACAAGCCTTTTATAATGCTCTGATTCCAAGTGGAAATCCATTTCAATTAATAGAGACTAGGCAAATATATTGCGTTTATATAAACAATCTTTCGTCAACAGGCCCCGATAGATTACATAGGTCGCTTTCAAACTATAAACCGTATGTTGGCTATGCAGATATGACTTTTTCATCTTTATTAAAGACATTTCTCAGCACAACGTTGCTTAATAGATACTTAAAATTTCAAAAATTCATCCTGCAGCCTCATTCGGAGGCTGCAGCTATAATCACCGACGAAAATATAAGTGGCTACAATTTCTCAGATTACGATTTGGTATGTTACAGTGTTCCTGGAGATCACTACGGCGTCTTTCTTTCCTATAAAATTGAACGGCCTGTTTTAGAAGGTGATGAAATTGATACTTTTATTGCAATTAACACTGTTTCAGATGATCCACATGACATTTCGTCTTTTAATATAATTATCGATGACGCAAAATACAACTATTTACTCAATAATAAAAGTGGCTCTTTGAAGAAGCTGAATATTAGCAATAATGATAAAGATTATCTCAGGAATATAATTCTGAGAAAAATTAAATCAAATTATATATACAATTTAAAATACAATCGAGAGTATCAGGTGACACAATTTGATATTCTTATGGAAACAGATAGAACTAAGCAAGAAATGCCTACTCGTTTTCTGGCGGCATTTGAATATGCCCCACACTTAAAAGCATTACGCTTAATTACTTTATATTAAGGAGTGCGTGTTACTTCGCCTAACTTCGTCTCCTCGCTCCGTTCGGGATCGCTAATGCGACCCTCACTTCGGGCTAAAGCCACATTGCTTTGTCACTTCGGTTCGCGAGCCGTTCGCTAAGGCTCACTCGAACCTCGTGCCAACTCCTTCGCGCACAAGCGCTTCGGAGACGCAACGTCGAGGAGACTCTTTCGTTATGCGCCATTCCGCTTCGCTTTCATTTGGGTTTACGCGAGTTTGGGGAAAAGAGAATTGCGCGTATTTTCGCTTTTAGCCTTAGCGCGCAATTTATAGCTTTTTTTGGCTCGCGGAACAGCGCATAACTGCGGTTTCTCACTGCGCTTCGAGATTGCTTCGCAACTCTCGCTTGGCCTTCGGCACATTTGCTTTGTCACTCGGCTTGCGGGTCGTCCACTAAGGCTCACTCAAGCCTCGCGCCAATTCTTCCGCGCGTTTAGACGCGCTCCAGAACCGCAAACGTCGAGAAACCTATTTCGTTATGCGCCATTCCGCTTCGCTTTAATTTGGGTTTAGACGAGATTGGGAAAAGAGAATTGCGCGTGGTTTCGCTTTAATGCTCAGCGCGCAATTTATAGTTTTTTTTGGCTCGCGGAACGAGCGCATAACTGCGGTTTCTCACTGCGCTTCGGGATTGCCAAGGCAACCCTCGCTTGGCCTTCGGCACATTTGCTTTGTCACTCGGCTTGCGAGACGTTTGCTAAGGCTCACTCAAGCCTTCGTTCCAATTCTTCCGCGCGTTTAGCGCGCTCCAGAACCGCAAACGTCGAGAAACCTAGTTCGTTATCTGCCATGCCGCGCCCCTCATTATAACGCCTGCCGTCCATGGCAGGCTTCTTATTTTTAAAGCTACGAAGGAAAAATCGATGATTGTAAAAAGTGTTAAAGTAAGTAATTTACGCGGAATCTTAGAAACAGAAGAACTCGATTTGTTCAACTTTACTTCACTTGTTGGGCCAAATAATTCTTCTAAATCTACTATTGCTCGGGCTTTAAGTTTGGCATTAGGTGTTGAAAAACCAAATATAAATGAATGGCATAAGGAAGATTATGATAAAGATATTATAATCGAAGTTCTCTTCGACAAAGTTGAAGATTGGGAAAGAAATAAGCCTGGTGTTTCTTCGTTAGTATATAAAAATCAAATTAAATTGCGATACATTGCAAGTGCAGAAGAAAAAGAAAATGGAGAAAAAAAGGCGAATATTAGATATGAAGCCTATCTTCCGGAAGAACAGATTTCGGGATGGAATGACGGAAGCTGGAGCAATCTCTCTGAAGAGATAAAAGATATTGCAAAGGGCATTGGATTTACTTCTGGAAATCACATAAAATCACAAGCTAATAAGGAAAAATTAAAGCAAGAAATTCGAGATAAGAAAGAGTCCCTCGTTCAATTAAGTGCACCTCGCTGGTCTTCTGACGGAATTAGTATAAACCAAGCTTTGCAACAGGCCTTACCGCAAGTAGTATTAATTCCCGCAGTTAGTGACGTAACCGATGAAACAAAGTCCACTGAAAAGAATACATATGGTATTCTTTTAAGAAAGGCCCTTATTCCTGCTATTAAAGCAACTTCAGCGTATGGCCAAATTGACACTTCAATAAAAGAAATTATTGAAATGATTCAGCCTGGATCTGGACAACAACTTGATTCAGTAAAGCAACTTAACGAACAAATTTCATCAAATATTAAACCATTACTAAATGCTGAGGCGGAAGTAACTCTTGACGAGCCTGATTTTGAAAAGGTATTTGGCCCGAGTTTTGGTATTAAACTGAGAGATGATGTTTTAACTGATGTCAATTTACAAGGGAATGGGCTTCAAAGGGCTCTAATATTCTCTTTGTTAGAAGTCCTTGCAAATAGCAAATCGTCCGTTGAGATTCCTTCGGAAGATGGAACGACCTCGAATATTAAAACAAAGACGACATTACTTTTATTTGAAGAGCCTGAACTTTTTATTCATCCACATTTAATGAGGAAACTAAAGGAAGTTCTAATTAGAATATCGAATAAGTCGGAGTGGCAAGTAGTAATAACAACTCATTCTCCGTTTTTAATTAATGTTACTGAAAATCCAAAGTCTCTTTTGATATTTAGTAAAGAGCCGGGATTACCACCGAAAATTAAACAATTGAAGTCGGATCCGTTTGAAGGCTCTAAGCAGTTAAAAATTGAGAAAGAGAGATTACGCGCAACTGTTGATTTTCATCCGACCGTTTGTGAAGCATTTTTTGCTAGAAGAGTTATCTTAGTTGAAGGTGCTACGGAAATTGCAGTCTTAAAGAATCATCCGGAACTATATAAACTATGTTCTATTTCTGAAACTTCACTTCGAGATTGTAGTATAATTTCATGCGGCGGAAAATGGACAATAATTTCAATGGCTAGACTACTATTAGCTTTTGGTATTCCTTTAAAAATTGTTCATGATATGGACAAAAAAGGTAGAACCTCTGATGAGCTTTCTGCAACAAGAGCGATCGATCCGTATCACGTAAATGAAAAGTTACTACAGTTGTTGGGTGATAATGATAAGTTGTTTGTATGTGAAGATACTTTTGAAGACTTGATTTGGACTGGAAAAAAATATACTAATAAAGATAAGCCATTCAGAGCTTGGAAAAGAATTGAAGATATATGCTCTATTCAAAATGAATTAGATAAATTTCCGAATTTAAAAGCATTGGTTTCATTTGTTTATAATTAAATTATTGGAGAAAAATATGACCGTTAGAAGTAAGGCCTCCGCTGCTAAAGAAGCCCTTGAAAATGTAAGAGACCCTGGTTTGCAAATAGCACTATTTGCAATTGTTGAACTTATTTTAGAAGTAGGAAAAACCGTTGAAGACGTAGAGAGCAAAGTTAGAAATATTAAATCTAATATGAGATAATAAATTATATAACTTGAATTTAGCTTGCCCTGGTTCTTAAGAACCGGTTCACCCGGACGCTTCGCGATCGGGACGCCAAATCTCCATTAGCTCGTACTAATAGCCCTCGTTAAAACTGCTTCGCAGATTTTACTCGGGCTCTCTTCTGTGATTTAATGATCTCATTTGTCGTGAATACAGAGTAAAAGAAGAACGGAGATTTCTTATAGATTTTCATAAACTTTAAGAACTCATCCATGTACAACCGACATTTACCAGATTCTATTTTCGAAACTTGGCTTCTGCTCCTTTTAATCATTTTACCTACTTGTGCCTGAGTAAGATTCGCTTCTATCCTAGCTACTTTTAACTGATGATAAAAAGCTTTCTTTTCTTCCTCGGAAATCCTTCTTATGATCTCGGATTTAGGCCATTTTCGGACAATACTTTGAACCTTGTTTTTAGATTTTCTCGTCATAAAGGAACCTTTTTGAGCAGAGATTCGTAAAGAACACATACCCCACGGTACACCGCGTTCACATTTTGTCAACTATGCCGCAATATACCGTGTGTGGATTTTGAAGAATTTTTAATAAAAGTCGGAAAGAATATTCAAAAAGTTCGGAAGGATAAGGGACTTACTCAGGAAAATATGGATGAAGGCGATTATGCCGTTCCTGTAAGAACTTTACAAGATATTGAAGCGGGTAGGGCTAATTTCACTGCCAACTCAATTTTCAAGCTTTCAAAACGATTAAAAGTTAAACCAAGAGATTTATTGGATATCTGAAAGTCGCAATTCTATTGGCTTTCCTTAACCGGTTCCGCCATCCATGGCTCCACCGGTTAGACATTCGGGGCGCGGCACAGCAGATAACTAAAAATTGTCGCGGCGCTTCGGGATCGCTTCGCGACCCTTGCTTGGGCTTCGCCAAATTCCGCTTTGTCACTCGTCTTGCAGAGCAAGCCTCGCGCCAAGTCCTTCGGACGCGCGGAACTTCGACAATTACTGGTCGTTAGACGGCATCTGCTAAAAGAGAGATTGTGCAGCCTGGATTCGATATTTTAGTTCTTTTTTGTCATTTTTCGGCATTGACAATACGTCATATATGATGTATTTTGATTCGTGGCGAGAAAATGGAAAGTCTACTATTATTCGGAATCAGAGGACGAAGAAAGCGAGATCGAATCTTTTATCAATTCAAAGGATGAACGAAATCAAGCAAAAATATTAGCCTGGATCGAGAAACTTGAGGAGTTAGGACCAAATTTACCAAGACCTTACGCTGATATTTTAAAAGACGGAATTCATGAACTACGAATTAAACTTTCCGGAGATCAGGTTCGTATTTTATACTTTTTTTGTTATAAAGACTACGTTATACTAACAAATCATTTTATTAAACGGTCTGATAAAGTTCCGAAGTCTGAGATAGACAAAGCGGTAAAGAGAAGAGAAATATTTCTTAAGAAATATTCGGCGAAAGAAATAGGGAAGTTATTATCATGAAATCATTTAGATCACATTTAAAAACTAAGATTAAGAACAAGAAATTCAAGGAAAAATTCCAAGAAGAAAAGGAACTAATTAATTTATCCTTAGAATTACATGATTTGCGAGAAAAGAAAGGTTTGTCTCAATCAGAGCTTGCAAAGATGGCCCATGTAACTCAACAACAGCTTTCAAAAATCGAAAATGGCATAAATTGTAATCTCGCTACTTTTTTGAAAGTATGTCACGCATTAGATTTAGAAGTAAAAGTTAAATCTCGCAAGAATATTGCATGAGCTTGGAAGCAGACGCCGTCTAACTTCGTCTCCTCGCTCCGTTCAGGATCGCTAATGCGACCTTCACTCCGGGCTAAAGCCACATTGCTTTGTCACTTCGGTTCGCGAGTCGCTCGCTAAGGCTCGCTCGAACCTCGTGCCAACCGCGTCGCGCACAAGCGCTTGCGGACGCAACGTCGAGGAGACTCTTTCGTTAGTTGCAATAGCGGCTAAAATTTAATTTGAAAACGGATCTTGATTTTGAAGTTTTTAAGTAAAGAAACCAAAAGAAACGGGGTGCTATTAGTAAATTTTACTTGAAATTCGATTTCATCTGTATATTTTAACAATATACGAATGGAATTGCCAGATTTAAGCCAACTCACGGGGTTTGATTGGGATTTAGGTAATATTGAAAAGAATTGGAAAAAGCATAAAGTAAGACCTGGCGAAATAGAAGAAATCTTTTTTAACGATCCTTTGCTTGTCGTTCCGGATGATTACCATTCTGGAAAAGAAGATCGATACATTGTTTTAGGGATTACGAATACAGGAAGAAAGTTGTTTGCTGTAATAACAATTCGGAAAGATAAGATACGACCTATTTCAGTTCGTGAGATGACTCCTCGGGAAAGAAAAATCTATGAAACCTCGTAAAAAAATACCTCATTTAAAATCAGAAAGTTCTGAAATTGATTTTTGGACTAAAAATGATTCTGCGGATTATATCGATTATTCAAAGGCTAAAAAAGTATCTTTTCCAAATTTAAAGCCTACAACGAAAATGATTTCTTTGAGATTACCTGAAGCATTAATTGATAGATTGAAAGTCATGGCGAACAAGAAAGATATTCCATATCAATCTTTAATAAAGCTTTTACTTTCAGATAAAGTAGAAGAAGAACTTAAAAGATAAAAGGGCAGTTACAGCCACTACTGCAACTAACTTCGTCTCCTCGCTTCGTTCGGGATCGCTCATGCGACCCTCACTCCGGCTTCGCACATTGCTTTGTCACTTCGGTTCGCGAGCCGTTCGCTAAGGCTCACTCGAACCTCGTGCCAACCGCGTCGCGCAAAAGCGCTTGCGGCCGGATAGTGTCCTTAAAGTTTCGCACAAATGAGAACTTGAGAAGAGCTCTCCTCACACGATCAAGCCATGAGCTTTAAAGTTTTTAACTCTTTTAATTTCTCCATGTCAACATAC
>NZ_NPDU01000106.1 GCF_002811985.1 Leptospira adleri | reverse complement strand
GAGAAACGAGAATCAGAAAAAAAATCCGAATTCTAAAATTCATTGTATAGCTTCTCCGGTGAGGGTCACGCACTGGGTTACTCCGAGGACCGCCCAAAACCAATATTCTTCAATCGTAATGTTCTTGATCGCTTTGCTTCCCGGTCTTTGGCGGAGCGCTTCTTTGTAAGCCCTTTCCATTTTCGTATTTTGACCGATGGGGAAGAAGTAATATTCCGGACTTAAAATTCCGAGAAAGCCGCAGGCTTGTCCTCTCACCGAACCCAGATTTTTTTCCGTTCCGGTTAACGTGGGTTGCAAAACGATCGGATCGGAGCTGCAATTTCCGAAATGAAAAAGAACTAAAAGAAAAATGAGAACAACGTTATACATGTACTATAAGCTATTATCGTAGATTGCAAATTCGTATGAAGTTCGTAAAGATTTTTTTGAAAAGCGGCTTGAATGTCTTCGGAGAAAAGCAAATCGAAGTCTTTTGAAGATAATATGCAAGTGCAAAAGAATTGAAAGTTTGAGGAAGTTTGACTGGAAGATATAAAATCTTCCAGTCAAACAAAATGAGATAACCGATTTTATACTCGGCTATTTCAGATTCAGAAAATCATTCGCCGTAAACGATTACGCATTCTTTGCTATAGAGATAAGCTAAGAATCCTTCAGAGCTTTTGTCAATAACAGCCACTTTTGTAATGTTTCCGTCTTTCATCGCTTCTGCAACACTACCTTCTCCGCCTGCATAAAACAAAGCAGAAAAAATCGAATATACATTGCAAGATCTTCCTTGTTTTAGAATTTTTGCATCTCCAGGACCCGCGATGCTATTTCCAGAAACGTGGTATTCTTCATTATGGAAAAGATAGGTTGGGTAAAGGGAAGATGCACAGTTTGAAGCCGTCATCGCAACTATAAAGATCGAAATTGAAATTATGATTTTTTTCATTTAATTACTCCCCGCTTACGATTGTGCAATAATTTTTATACAGTGCTCCAATTACGGATACAGTAGAATGGTCAATCGTTGCGATTCTTGAAATTTTATTTTCTAATGCTATTTTACCAGCGGAAGCTTTTCCAAAAGTAACGAGATGTAATATACTGTGCACGCAACCTTCGCCTTTTTTCAGCGACTGTACGCTATTGGATGTATTGATTTCTCCTGGGAAAGTCACATTAGTAAAAAGAGCGCCGTTGACAGGTCCCGTTGAGCAATTCGATAAAAGAGCAAAAAGGCCCATAATAACAAAGGAAATGATTATATTTTTTTTCATGTTCTTAATATCCTTCTTATTTTTTCTTTCCGGTAGCTGACTTTGCGTCCGCGCCCGTAGCGGAAATAGCCGTGGTAGATCCGTAAACTACTGTGCAAAAGCTATGATAGACAACGCCTAAAATTGCGAATTGCTCATATTCAATGTGAGAAACCTTTGTAATTTTGGATTGGGTTTTCGCAGCTTCGATCGAGGAATCTCCGAAAGCAACTAAACCTAGAATGCTTTTAGAACAAGCAGTTCCCATTGTGTCGCCGTTTTCCGCATTGTGACCGATAGGTCCCGGTATGGACCCGTTATGTACAAGAAGACCGCCTGAGCCAATTACAGACGCCGGATTTGCGTATTCTTTAGTAGGATTGGTGTTTGCACCTTTATACACCATAGCAATATAATTGAATCCTGTACAGTTACAGGCCCAGATTGCTACGAAACAAATCGCGAGCAGGGATTTGAGTCTCATTATTTTCTCCTGGAAAGTTTTATAAGAATTTTTAGGAAATTGAATTACTCTATTTCCTAAATACGGCACGTTAAAGAGAATTCATATATTTGTAAAGTTATTTAGGTCAAAGTTTGTGATTTTTTGTAGTTCTTTTTAAAACTTTCAGTAAAAAAAATAGATTCGTTGAATTGAAACGTTGTTTGGTTTCAGCTAATTAGAAAAAGATAATTGAATTCTAATATGCGATAAGTATATACTTCCTTGTTTCAGAGTGAGCCAAAAAGAAATAATTTTTTTAGAGTCTTGATTGAAAAGATCCCTTGAAGGAAGAATTTCCGATTAACGTAAAAGCCATATTCGAAGTGTCATACAACGTTTTTTTAGTTGTCTTATTCTTCCCAAAATGCCAAGCGGTTTTGATTGCGACCGAACATAGGAAACGAAAGCGGGCCGCAATCGGCCGGAGCGATTTTTGAGATCCCTTTCGATTTGGCCGCCGAATCCGCGCCCGCGCCTCGAGGTCGATCAAACCGTGGATATCATGAATCCTTCCTTCTCATGCCGATTTCGTATTCACATGGTTTGCCCGGTCGATTCGTCCCGGATATTTTGCCCTATCTGAAAAAAAGTTTTCTCATTCGGACACGAAACGTAATTTGCAAAAGGTGTAAGAAAGAATGAAAGATGATTTTGCGCGTCCTCATTCCGATTTTACTTTAGTTTTTTTCGGAAAGCATCTCCGATTCTTCCGGATCAAAAGAAAACGGAGATATGACGAGGGATATGTCGTCTTCTTCTTTTTGTTTTCTAATTTTTCCGAAAAGGCTTTTCCATTCTTGACCTCTGCGCACGGAAGTGGAAGTTTCGTTTTTTTGAATATAAAAAAGTGCGCATAGAAGGAGTTCTCTGTTGAATCCAGTCTGTTTGAGTTTTGCGTCCAAAAAATCCTCGTCGAGAGGTCGGTTGGATTCTACGATTTCCTGGAGAATTTCGATCGCCTGAACGTCGGAGACGCTTCCTCTTTGTCTGTAAATTCGATGAAGAGGATAGAGAATCTCTTTTCCCGCTTTTCCTTCCTTTTTGAGACTCAGATAAAACGCCCTTCGCGACATCGCCAAAGCGTCGTTATATCTCTTGTTCTGTAAGAATTCGAGTCCGGATTCGTAGGCGTAGATCGGTTCGTTTCTAAATATGGCGGCTCGATCAAGAAGGGCCTGTTCCAAAAGCGCGGATTGTTTTTTCTTTAAGGACAAAAGAAGAATCCGGTGTAAAAATGAATTTTCCGGAAAATAGAGAAGATACTTTTTACACTTTGCGATGGACTCGTCGATTTTTCCCGCTTCGTTGGAGCCGGTGACCTCCGCCTCGATCGCCGCGCGGTCTTCTTTGTAAGGATTGTTTTTTTGAATCCAAAGAAGTGTTTCTCTGTAATAATTTAAGTTTCCGAGTCTCGAGCTCAGGACAAGGGCCTTGTAACGGAATTCCGGATGTTCCGGTTTTTGAGTCAGGCTGAGCCTCGTAAATCGAAACGCCTTGTCCGGTTTTTTTAATTCTTCGAACCCGGAGATCATCTCTTGTAAGAGGGGAAGGTTTGCCGGCTCGATCTGAATGCTCTTTTCAAAACTTTCCAAGGCGGTCGTTAAGTCGCCTTTTCCGATCCAAGCCCTTCCTTCGATTTCGTAGTAGGCAGCGGTTCTTTTGGTTCCTAAAGAGTCCGCGATTTCCAATTTTTGGAGCGCTTCGTCGTAGCGGAGGCGTCCCAATTCTTCCTGAGCCTGCCTGAGCAACTCTCCGTAAGAAAAGGTTGAATTCCCATGTAGCGTTGAATAACCTGTGCAAAGTAAAAAAAAGAACCATGTGGATAGCAGTTTCCTAGGCGCTCTGTCAGGTAGAATTCTTCCCATCTTTTTAAACATCGGAACATTGAAAAAAAACAAGAGGTTCACTGAATGAATTCAGTTACGATTATTATCGCCATGTCTATTTTGGCGATCGTTACTGCAGTAGTCTACACCTTCAAAGTGATCGGCATCAAAGTCGGCGCTCAGGGTAGTAACGATAAAGAGACTCAAAAACTCATCGAAATATCATCCGCCATCTCCGAAGGAGCCATGGCCTTCCTGGTTCGGGAATACAAGGTCATTTCCGTTTTTATCGCCTTCATGGCGGTCCTGATCGTTCTTCTTTTGGACAATCCCGGTTCGGAAGGGTTCAATGACGGAATTCACACAGCGATCGCGTTCGTTTCTGGAGCCGTGATTTCCTGTCTCTGCGGTTTTATCGGAATGAAGATCGCAACCGCGGGCAACGTAAGAACCGCTGAAGCGGCAAAGACTTCCCTTTCCAAAGCCTTCCGGGTCGCTTTTGATTCCGGAGCCGTGATGGGATTCGGTCTTGTGGGTCTTGCGATTCTCGGGATGATCGTTCTTTTTCTGATTTTTACGGGAATGCATCCCGGAGTGGAAAAACACTTCCTCATGGAATCTCTGGCCGGTTTCGGTTTGGGCGGCTCCGCAGTGGCCCTTTTCGGTCGTGTCGGCGGCGGGATTTATACGAAAGCCGCGGACGTCGGAGCGGATTTGGTTGGAAAGGTGGAGAAGGGAATTCCTGAGGATGATCCGAGAAACCCCGCGACGATTGCGGATAACGTGGGAGACAACGTAGGTGACGTCGCCGGAATGGGAGCCGATCTTTTCGGTTCCTGCGCGGAAGCGACTTGCGCGGCCCTTGTGATCGGAGCGACGGCTTCGGCTCTTTCCGGATCGGTGGACGCTCTTTTGTATCCACTTCTCATTTCCGCTTTCGGAATCCCCGCTTCTCTTTTGACGAGCTTTCTCGCAAGAGTCAAAGAAGGCGGAAACGTAGAATCCGCTCTCAAAGTTCAGCTCTGGGTTTCCACACTTCTCGTTGCAGGAATTATGTATTTCGTGACGAACACGTTCATGGTGGATTCTTTTGAAATCGCCGGGAAGAACATCACAAAATGGGACGTTTATATTTCCATGGTTGTGGGTCTTTTTTCCGGAATGTTTATCGGAATCGTGACCGAGTATTATACTTCTCATTCTTATAAACCCGTAAGAGAAGTGGCGGAAGCGTCCAATACCGGGGCCGCTACGAACATCATCTACGGACTTTCGCTCGGATATCATTCTTCCGTGATTCCTGTGATTCTTCTCGTAATCACCATCGTAACCGCGAACATTCTCGCGGGAATGTATGGAATCGCGATTGCGGCTCTCGGGATGATCTCCACGATCGCGATCGGTCTTACAATCGACGCTTACGGTCCTGTTTCGGATAACGCGGGCGGGATTGCGGAAATGGCGGAGCTCGGAAAGGAAGTCCGAGACAGAACTGACAACTTGGACGCGGCGGGAAATACCACTGCGGCGATCGGAAAAGGGTTTGCGATCGGTTCCGCGGCTCTGACTTCTCTCGCGCTTTTTGCGGCGTTTATCACGAGAACTCACACGACTAGTTTGGAAATTCTAAACCCGGAAGTATTCGGGGGATTGATGTTCGGAGCGATGTTGCCGTTTCTATTCACTGCGATGACGATGAAGTCCGTAGGAAAAGCCGCCGTGGACATGGTGGAAGAAGTCCGCAAACAGTTCCGTGAAATTCCCGGAATTATGGAAGGGAAGAACAAGCCGGACTACAAACGTTGTGTGGATATTTCTACGACTGCGGCACTGAGAGAGATGATTCTTCCTGGATTGCTCGTTCTCGTAACCCCGATCGTTGTAGGATATCTTTTCGGAGTGAAGTCGCTCGCGGGAGTTCTTGCGGGGGCTCTTGTTGCCGGTGTGGTTCTTGCGATCTCCGCGGCGAATTCCGGCGGAGGATGGGACAACGCAAAGAAATACATCGAGAAAAAAGCGGGCGGAAAAGGCTCCGACCAACACAAAGCGGCTGTCGTCGGCGATACCGTTGGAGATCCGTTCAAGGATACGTCCGGACCTTCGATCAACATTCTTATTAAATTGATGGCGATCACAAGCCTCGTCTTTGCTGAATTTTTTGTTCAGCACGGCGGATTGGTTTTGAGATTCTTTCAATAATAAAATTTAGAATTCGATTCTAAATTTGAAAGAAGCCCTTTTCGCAAAAATGCGGGAAGGGCTTTCCTTTTTTGGAGATCGGAATCGAATCGGGTCAAAGTTCCTATGATTGTAGAGGAAAGAACGGTTTATTTTTTTCTAAAAACTTTTTCGGGCGTGCCTCCGCAAAATTCTTTCCTTTCGAGTGTGCGGAGTCGCGCTCTCCGCTTCAGTCAAGTTATTGGATGAAGCGGGAGAGAATCGTTTTGAATTTCGAGAGCAATAACTTGACTCCGCGTCGATCGCTCACGCGGCCTTTTTGAAAAAACGATTGCGGCGATTTCTTTCGAGCTTATCAAGAAAAGATAAATATGGAGAATCTATGATTAAGAACGGTCTTTTTATTATTTCAGTATTTCTTAATATTCTTTTTATCCTTAAAGGGATTTATACTTTGCTGGATGGATATCCCGAGAAACAGAACGGGGAACTCGGAATTTTGAAAAAAGATCTGGTAGTCGGGAAATTCGATGGTAAAGAAAGGTTGTTCAAATTGCCGAAAGGACTGGTCGTTAGAGACGCCTCTGCCTCCGGGGTCGGTTACTTTGAACCGAATCGATTTAAGATCATCGTTACTTCGGATCGGGAGAATTTGGTCGATTACGACGTCACCGAGAAAGAGATTTCCGATTTCAACGCGGAATATTACTCTGTTAAGTGAATTCTCGATCCTGTTTTGGCTGCGCTTTGTCGTTGGAAATATTTTTTCGTAGATTTTTGAGATCAGTCTGGAAAGGGGTCGGGGAGAAATTCACTCGTGATCGGGTCGGGTTCGAAGTGTAAGGCACGGGAGATTTGATTTTTCCGTATATCTAAGGTCCATATCATTTGGTAAACGGTATGGAACTGAGGAACTCCTCGGTTCATCGTATCGACGATGGAATCCCCGACTCCGACGTCTTCCAACCAAAGGAGATAGTTAAAAAGAAAACACCGCGAAACACCGTGAGCGGCCGCCAAAGCCCCCAAGACCGCCCAAACTCCCGAAGGCACATGAATCGTCATCTTCTTGAGATCTCCGACTCCCCAATTGTATTTGATCTTACCGGCTTTCCAGTGAAGACGATCCAGGGAAGCTACGTATTTCGCATAACGGATCAAAAGAAGGGGAAGTTTCCGGGAAAGCGCCTTTTTTTGAATCTTGTCTAAACGATTCCAATAACTGAACGGAATTAAAAGAGAATCCGTGCCGACCTCGCCTTCATTCAAAGCGGAGAGAATCTTCTTTTCGGAAGAAAGTAAAAGAATGTCCATACCCGGAACGGTTCTTCTTAGTCGCGAAACGGATTCCAAAAATGAAAAAAAATCTAAAAAAATAAATCCCGAGAAAAAACGAACTCTTAGTAAATCGATTCAAAATAAGGATCCTGAAGAATCGCAATGGAAATCTGATCTTTCAAATGGTTCCGCTCCACTTTCTCACTTGCAAATCGGCCGAAGTAATTCTATTTCATCCGTATGAAACTCAGATCCTTAGCGGCACCCGCTCTTTTTTCCGTACTCTACGCGACTACCGTCCAGTATTTGATCAGAATCGAATCCTTCAAAAATTTAGGGATTACGATGGCATACGGAGGAGTTTTTATTCTTCCTTTTTTGATCGGTCTGATCAGCGTTTATTGGGCTGAAAGGGAAAAAACGCGCTCTATATTCTTTCATATCTTTTTTCCTTGGTTGCCCACGACGATTTCGATGTTCTTATCCTTTCTCGTAAACTGGGAAGGAATGATTTGTCTGATCATGGGTCTTCCGATCTATCTCGTCCTGTCGAGTGTAGGCGGGATCGCGGTCGGAATCTGGTTCTATATCTTTCCGAAAAACCGGATGAACCTTCTCGGTGCGTTAGGCATCCTTTCCCTGCCACTCGTTTCCGGATATTTAGAATCACACTGGGATCTTCCGAATGAAATCCGTTTTGTAGAAACGTCGATTCGAATCGAAGCGACTCCGGAAAAAATCTGGAAGAACATCATCCGCATTCCCGAACTCGAAAAAACAGAGCATGGATTTTTTTATACGATGGGATTTCCGAGACCGCTTGAAGCGACGCTCTCTCGCGACGGGGTCGGCGGAATTCGAGAGGCAAAATTCGAAAAGGGACTTTTATTTTATGAGACGATTACGGAATGGAAACCTCTCCGCCGATTGAAGTTCGAAATCAAAGCGGATCCGAATCTCACCCCGCTCACAACGTTAGACACACATGTCGTTCCGGGCGGGCCTTACTTCGACGCGCTTCAGGGAGAATACGAGCTCGAATATCTTCAAAACGCCGATCCTACGGAGAAACAAAACGTGGTCTTACATCTCAGAAGCAAATATCGTCTTTCTACGCATTTCAATTTTTACGCCTCTCTCTGGGGGGATTTTTTGATGAGAGACATTCAAAATACGATTTTAAGAATTTTGAAAAAGAGAATGGAGAATTCGTAGAACGGTTTGGCCGAAAACGATGTAGATCTTTTTCTAAGACTAAAAAAAGTGTGGGAACTCATACGTTTTTTGAAATCTCACGGGACGACTTGAAATGCCGCAGGGGACGTAATCCGTAGGAACTCACACAAGTTAGAATTTGACGATTTTACCTACCGTGATCTTTGGAAATACAGGCCGGATCCGAATCAACGAGTTTGCTTCCCCGATAATTCGCCCCGAAAAAAACGCCAAACCGACCGAAATTCGTCCAAACACCGGGCCGTCCATCATTCGTTCTTGGGTTTTGTCCGTCGATATGCACATGGCCTATATAAACCGCTCGGTTGGAATCGGTTCTTTCTTTGCTCAACTTCGAAAGCAAAACGGGAATGTCCGAATACCAGAGCGTAATTTTGATCGGAATCTCCGAACCCTCCGATTCGAATTTCGGCCGGTCGACCGCGAACTTTTTAAGATTTGGAAAACCGTCGAATCCTTGATCGGAAGCCCAGTTCGGTTTTGAACCGCGCTTAACGTGCCTGATTAATACGAAATCGATTTTTTTCTTATTCTCGTTTTCGTCCAAAACGGAAACGTTTTCTAAAAGAATATCGAACGCGTCTTCGCCGATCTCCCGATCGAACCATCTTATCGGATTGAGAATGTTTAAAAATTCGAAAAAAGAAGAACCGGGAATATGAGGATGACCCTTCAAGTCCTCCTTCTTGACGGCTTTTTGAATATAAAAATGAGAATCCGGTTCTTTGACAAAGACCGCGGAATCTGCGGAAAGAATTCTCACTCGAGAGATATTTTCGACGGAATATAACTTCCCGGATCCTATCAGAAATCCGACACAAAAAAGAATCGAAACGCGGATTTGAAAGAAGCGGGTTCGGGACTTATAACTTACAAATCTCTTCATACAATCTTTCCGCCGCTCCCCGACCGTGGGATACAAATTCGGAGTTTTGTTTTCGGATCTTCTCGATTTTGTCGGCGGGAAAATTCAAAATTCTTAATATATCCTCCGGTTTGTTCACTACAAACAGGCCTCCCGTGTTTTTCAGGATCGTCGCCTCCGGAGAATTCGAAATTTTTGGCCCCGTCATCAGAGGAAGACCGAACGTCGCCGGTTCTAAAACGTTGTGGACCCGGTTGTGAAGCGCACCTCCGACGTATGCAAAGTCTACGGCCTGATACGCGAACGCAAGAATTCCCAAAACGTCGAAGACGATCGTTTGAGCGCTCATCCTTTCATACGGAGTGGAGGTCCAAGTCTGGTATTCCATCTTTGCGTCCTGAAGTCTGTGTTCGATGGACCGGATTCTCTCCGGAGAAGTTTTGTGGGGAAAAATCCAGAACGCGAATTCGTTTAACAAATCCGGCTGTTTTTCCCCGGCGAGTTTGAAAAAGGAGACAAAAAGTTCCTCACAGGGTTCGTAAGTAGATGCAAATAGTATAATTTTTGAATATGGATAATTCTTAGGTTTTACAAACTCCTTTTTGTTATCCTCGATTTTTTTTAAGACCGAATCGAACCGAGTGTCGCCTAAAACTTTTACCGGAATTTTTTCCGGCGCGAGAGATCGAAACGTTTCGTAAAAACTTTCGTGCGAAGGATAAATTCCGCTTAGATTCCGGAAAACGGATTTTGTCAACATTCCTAAAATTCCCTTTTTGCGGCTTCCGATCACTGCGGATCCCAAAATCACTTTTGTTCCGAATCGTTTTGCGGAGACGATCAGATTCGGCCAAGTGTCCCAAGCCATCAAAACGAGAACCTTGGGACGGAAGTGTTTGAAAATCCAGTCGTAACCGAAAGGGGTGTCGATCGGAAGACGAAAGGTTTCATCGGCGGGAAACGCTTCGAGTTGAGAATCTCTAACGCTCTCCGAAAAAACGGATTGAAGTAAAAAAGTGGAAGGCTCTTTTTTTCGAAACTCCAAAGCCAGTGCGCGGCACTGATCCAATTCTCCCACGGAAGCGGCGTGAAGCCAGACGGTTTTTTTTCCGGAAGAATCAAATGGTTTGGAAAGAATTCTTCTTTGATCGTATTTGCGTTTTTGGAAAAAAATTCTTCCCGCAGGAAATAAGAAGCAAAGGGGCACGATAAAGATACGAAGAAGGATCGTCAGGATTTGATAGAGAAAAATCATTGGTTTATGAGCGGAGTTCTATTTGCTTTTGATCTGATGGATACCTTGATCAAGGATCCCTTTCATTCTGCACTTTATAAAATACTTCCCAGCGAATCGAGAGAAAAATTCATTCAGGGAAGAGAAAGAAACGCCTTTATCGAATTCGAAAAAGGACATATCGAAGAGGAGGAATTTTTCGAAAGATTTTATCTTCCCGAATTTAGAAATTCGGATCTTCCGGATCCGCGCAGGATCAAGGAACTGATGTTTCAAAAAGTACGTCTCATCCAGGAAAGCGTCGGGATCGTAAAACTCCTAAAAGCGAACGGAAACAAACTCGTCCTCGCGAGCAATTATTCCATCTGGTACAAGGAGCTCGAAAAATTTCCTGAAATGCAGGATGTTTTTTCCCAATTCGATCAACTCTATTTTTCCTGCGAACTCGGAACGAGAAAACCCGCCGAGGAATACTTTCAATGGATCCAAACGGATTATCCAGATATGCGTTACGTTCTGATAGACGACAACGCGACTAACGTGGAAGCCGCCGGATACGTCGGTTGGGATACCTTTCGGTTCAGTTCTAAAAATCCTTCCGAGCTCGGAGAATTTTTTAAAAACCAGTACCCCAATTATCTTTGATCTCCGCGCCGGGATAGGCTTCGTCTCTTGTGTCCACGAGAAGGCCCATCCGATCCAAGTAAAAAACGAAGTCTCCCTTTTTTTGAAACGGACCGGGGATCAGTCGAATCGCCGCGATCTCGAAAGGATAACGCAGGCTGGAATTGAGCTTTGCGTTCCTCGCGGGGATCTCCAATTTTTTTTCGATTCTTTTCCAACCGTCAAAACTCAAATCGCTCAGTTCGATCACGATTTCTTTGGACCTGTATTGATGGAGGACCAATTCTATCTTTGCATTCTGGGACGAAGCGTACATCCAGAAAAAAATCCTGGTCGGAGCTCCGATCGGAAGACGGATCTTTTCCTTCGGGCGGATCTCCAGATGCGCGTGTTTCGGATTTTCAAAAAAAGTCTGCACCATCATCGAACGGTAGTCGTTGGCGGAATTGAGCGTCGGATACAATTCTCTTTCTTTTACGAACGCGGAATTGGAAGGAATTTGAGAATTGAACCGGACCTCGTTTAAAAAAGAAACTCCTCTGTAAATTTCCCAAGGCCTTTCCCCGTCGAAAGAATCCACAAGAAAAAGATTGTATTGCTTCCAGTCCGAGAGTATCTTTTCCAAGATCAGAACCCGGCTGATTTCGTCCTCGTCCCTTTTGACGGGAGCCGCGGAAAGATCCGAAAGTTTTCCGAAAAGGTTCCAGATAAAAAAGAAGAATGGGACGAGAATGATAAAACGGAGTTTCACAGGATTCTATTCGGTGAAAACGGGACTTAAAAAGAGACACTTATCCCGTTTTCCCTTCCCTTTTCGGAGGAAAAAACCGATATTCTAAAAAGGTATGCCCATGAGACGAGACCAGTTGAAAATCTTACTTTCCGGAATTCTAGTTTTACTCTTAGGATCCTTGATCCTCTACAGTTATCTCTTTCGGGAAGA
>NZ_NPDU01000105.1 GCF_002811985.1 Leptospira adleri | reverse complement strand
CCTTTTTTTGAATTTGATCGTTACAAACTCAATCGGCAAGGAGAGCCTTCTCATTCATTCTTAAATCTGCGAAATATTTTGGACGTTATCTGCGGCCGCAACGTCGAGGAGACTCTTTCGTTAGGCGACATCGAGAAAATATGTATCAGTGCGACCAAATAATATACTTACTTTTGTCTATTTTGAGTTTCGTAATTGTAAATAAAATAGGCGAAAAAATGGTAACAACAGGTTATGAAAGAATAAGCATTTCTCTTACTATTGATACTGCGCCTGCTTTTAATATTGTTTATAGGATTTTAACTCCAGCTCTACTATTAATTTTCTACGCAGCGATTTTATCCAATACGGATTATGATTATTTAAACCGCAAAATCGCTTTCGTGAATTATTATTATGTTAGTATTAGAATATTAGTAATAATAATTTATGGTAGGACGCAGGTAGTTAATTGGCGTCGTCAGCTTATAACATTTTTAGGCATAATTTTGGTCACTTACTTTTTGGATGAAAATTACCTCCATAGTTCCACGAAGATTTTACCAGATCCCGTTAATTTAATTAATGAGCTTTGGATTATAATTCTAATTTTTATATATAATCTCTTGAATAAAATTGGAGTAAGTCCAGAAGATTCTGACAAAAGAAAGAAGAATTATATTTTAAATAAATATAATATATTTTCGAAAAAGTGGAAAGATTTAGTTTTAAAGTCTAAAGGCGAAATATTATACTCCATGATATTTTCCATAATGATTTATGAAAATTTTAATCGCCCATGGATCTTTAGAAAAACGGAAAATTTATTAAAGAAACTTAAATTCCCAATCCTAACAACTGGAATAATGCAATTCAACTCTACTTCTAACCTGTCGGATGAGGAGAGCATCAAGCTATGTATAAAATTCTTAAGAAGGCGATTAATTAAAGTTTTGAAAGACGGGACTCAGTCTTCTTTACGAGCGTACCATTTTATACAAGGGCCCTCATATAATGCATTTCTTGACGATATTATTCAACAATATAATGTTCGTAGTGATTATTATAGGGAAATTGCATTTATTAATGAAATAATTGAATCAAAGCTTAATTCCGAAATTAATCAGGAAAGAAATACATTTCGCTTAAATAAGCTAATTGCAAGATACTTAATTCTTAATGAAAATACAGAAGTTCCTGATGATTCTGGACCATTTGGGGACATTGATTATGAATCACTTAAGCGAACCTATTTCAAAAGAAAATATCGATTATAATCTCGACGTCGCCTAACTGCGGCTTCTCGCGGCGCATCGAGATTGCTATCGCAACTCTCGCTTGGCCTTCGGCACATTTGCTTTGTCACTCGGTTTGCAAGACGCTCACTAAGGTTCGCTCAAACCTCGCGCCAATTCTTTCGCACGCTTAGGCGTGCTTCAGAACCGCAAACGTCGAGAAGCCTATTTCGTTATGCGAAAGCGTCTATACTCACAGAAAAGGAGATTAGAATGAGTTCAATTTTTTTAAGCCATAATTCTAAGGATAAACCGTTCGTTCGGGAATTAGCAAAAAGACTTTCGTCTGACGGAATTCTTGTTTGGTTAGATGAAGCCGAAATTAATGTAGGAGATTCATTAATTGAAAAGATTTCTACTGGAATTCAAGAAATGGATTTTGTTGCTGCGATCATTTCAATAAATTCTATCGGGTCTTCCTGGGTTCAAAAAGAACTTAGTTTGGCGATGAGTAAAGAAATACAGGGCAAAAAGATTGTTGTTTTACCGATATTAATAGATTCTTGTAACATTCCATCATATATTTCTGATAAGTTATACGCAGATTTCCGGATTCCAGAAAATTATGAAGAAGGTTATTATTCACTTCTCAAAGCAATAAAAAATCATCAAAAAGCTAATGTAAAAACAACGAGCCTTACTTCCGCACCGGTGCAAACGGGTAATCCAATAAAGGATTTCATAGATTTAAGTTTGATTGGAGTTGATAAACAAAAAACGCAAATATCTCGTCCTGGTACAAGCATGTATAATGTTTATTTAGAATTATCTTTCGCACCTCCGCAAAAATGGTCAGAGGTATTTGAAAGTGAGAGAAGATTTCCCAGACATTCAATGTGGCGCAATGCTATGATTAGGGGAAAATATATTATCGTAGAATGTCCTCTTGACGAACTGGAAAAATATCACCTTCGGGATATTAAGGAAGATATTTCTAACTCAAATGCAAAATACCGCGGTATTCTTTTTCAGGAACAACAATCAAAACTTCGTCTTGAAGAAGAATTAAAAAAGCAAACGGAAAAGAAAAACGATATTTTAGATAATTTGAATATATAAATAAGACGCCTTCGCATAACTTCGTCTCCTCACTCCGCTCAGGATTGCTAATGCAACCTTCGCTCCGGGCTAAAGCCACATTGCTTTGTCACTTCGGTTCGCGGGACGCTCGCTAAGGCTCGCTCGAACCTCGTGCCAACCGCTTCGCGCACATGCGCTTGCGGCCGCAACGTCGAGGAGACTCTTTCGTTATCTGCAATGCCGCGTCCCTCATTAAGACGCCAGCCATCCTTGGCTGGCTTAATAAATTAGGAAGATCTAAAAGGAGAAAATAGAGCAAAATGGCATCTGAACTTGATATTCTAAGCCGTAACCCAAATAAATTGGCAAATCTATTATCTTTAGTACTCGATAATACGGAACAGAAGAAAATATTAGCTGTCAGTGAGAAACACACCAAGCTTTTAATGAAACTGAGTAAGCACCATTTACAATTTGCAAAGAAGATTTCAAAGCCAATGGACTGGCGTCAAAAAATATCTAGGTCTTATTATTCTTGTTATAACGCGAGTAAAGCTATTCGGCTAATTACGAAAGGAGAATATAGTCAGGAAGCCTCTGACCATAAGAAGATTGGTGAATTGCCAAATGATTTTCCTCAGGAAAGTGTTTGGTCTAATTTTCTTAATCAAATGCGTGCTGACCGAAATTTGTCGGATTATGACCATGAGAAAATATGTTCAGATTTGACACATACACCTCGAGAATATATAACGCAAACGGAATCATTCTACAAAGAAGTAAAAAAATATTTAGCTAGTCGAGGAATAGTATGCAGTTAATGGATGATTTGGCACCGCGTATAATAGATCGGTTTGCCGCAGTTTTAAAATCTTCTATTCCTAAACATAAAATCGTAACAAAAGGCGGAGAAGAATTTTTAGAAATTTATGTTGGTTCAATTACCGAAAATGCCACGAAAGCATTACAGGAAGTTAAGAATGAACTTTTGATAGGTAGCGCAATTTTAAACAATGTATATTTAAAAGAATCAATTGTAGATAATTGGTTGTCTTCTTTGGAAGTAGACGTACTGCAAAATTTGATTTCGGAATCCCTTACAATTGGTAAGAATTCATTAAATACAGATTTTTATAAAAAATTTATTCCTTTTGTTGGTGGAGAAGAAAAGCGAATATCATCTCTTACAAATAATATTGTATATGGAAGAAGAGGGGCTGGAAAATCGAGTTTAATACTTTTTGGGTGTAGAAAAGTATTAGAAGAAAATATTCCGTACGTTTGGGTTGCAATGCAACAATATCAAAATCGAGCAGATATTCAGGTTATTGTTCAAGTTTTTTATGAAATTGTTGCTCAATTGGAAAACGAAATTGGAGCTGATTCCTCTACAAAGCTTAAGACCTTAATTTTCGAATTAGAAAATAAAGGTACTAAATTAACTTTCGATGATGTAAAACAAAAGATTCCCTTAATGTTTAGAGACTTATCATCATTTGTTCAACAAAGAAAGGCGCTTTTCTTATTCATAGATGATCTTCATCTAATTACTACTGGACTTCAACCTTTATTCTTATCAGCTTTATATTCTCTAGCTAGAGGCAATAATATTTATTTAAAAATTTCGTCGATAGAGAATTTAACTAACTTATTTGATTATTCGACTAATGAAGGTATGCAAATTCCAGGAGATCTACAACGTATTGCTCTAGATTATAATTTAATGACTCCGGATAAGGCCTATAAACATATAAATGATATTATTGAATCTTATGTGCAATATTGCGGTATCCCAAATTTAAATTCACTTTGTGAAGCGCGGCCGCGTTATCGTCTTACTTGGGTTTCTGCGGGGGTTCCTAGGGATGCTTTATATATCTTCAACAATAGTATTTCCAAAGCGAGAAACGAGAAACGGAAGAAAGTAGCAATTGTGGATATTAATATGGCTGCCGCCGATTCAATGACTGAGAAAGAGAAATATATTTCTGATGATGTTGAAGATCAACCTGGAAGTATTAATGAGATTTTGGAAAATATAAAAGACTTTTGTTTTAAGAAAGCTAAATCAAATGCATTTTTAGTTCATAAGGAGCCAAAGAATGAAAAATATAAACTGATAAAGAAACTTGTTGATTTAAGATTTTTACATATTCTCCATCCCGGAATTACTCCAGATCGGAAAAATGAAAAGTACGAAGCCTTTTTATTAGATTATGCATTCTACACCGGGTTTAGAAAAATTACTAGTGTCAAAGAATTCAAAGAAACACCTAAAACACCAACTGCAAATGAACTTAGAACTTTAAAAAAATTCAAATTATAAGTTCTTTTATTTCAGCTTGTTACGCTTCTTGCATCGCGGACCGGCAAGAACCGCGCCACTCGAAGACTTCGCGATCGAGTGGCGCTGGTAAATCGTTTTGCCCTGCTTTTACCCCTCGTTAAAACTGCTTCGCAGATTTTACTCGGGTGAAATTCTTCGATTTCATAAAATCATCACTTAGAAAATACGGAATAGAAATACTCAGGAGGTTTATTATAAAGTCTGAATAAAATATAAAAGTCTTCGATTAATAATCGACGTTGACCTGATTCCATCTGTGAAATATAACTTTGATGTCTTCCGAGTTGTTTTGCAACTTGAGCCTGAGTTAAATTAGCTTCAATCCTCGCCGTTCGTAGCCGATCAAAGAAAGCCTTCTGCTCTTCCTTCGATATTTCACTCGTAAAACTCGCTTTAGTTTGCTCAGAGGAGGGATTTTGGTCGCGGAAAGGCCACCAGAAGCGTCTTTTTCTGCTTTCCGAATGAGGGTACGGTCCGGATACTAATTTAACGCCCATGTATTGCCAGATACATTGATACACCAAAAGTGAATTAATGTCAATATAAATATTTTATTAGTGTATTTTTAATGACCTCAAAGAAAACTGAAAAATTAGTCGGAAAGAAGGTACAAGCAGTTCTTCAAGATCACGGCGAAAGTCAAAAGGAAGCGGCTCCTGAGTTAAATATTACTCCGGCAGGATTAAATAATATCATTCAGGGTAGAGTAGAATCTTTGTCTCAGACGTTCTTAACTTCCTTTAAGGAAAGATATAAAATTAACCTTGATTGGCTTTTAGATGATTCAAGATCGATTAAACCTGTTTTGTATTCTTCATCTGATGAAGGACCGGTTTTTCAGATGGATGAGGATAAAATTTTATTCAGTAAAATCAAAAATACAAAAGGGTTAAAAGAAATCGTAAAAACTCTATTACAGATTTCTCCTGAACAAAGAAAAATAATTGCTGATGTCGCTTCTGAATTTGCGAAAAAGAAGTAATCATTTAAATCTTAAATCGCAATTTTATAGGCACCCACTAATCGCCTCCGCCGTCCTTGGCGTCGCCGATTAGAATTCGGGGCGGCGGCACAGCAGATAACTAAAAATTGTCGCTGCGCTTCGGGTTCGCTTCGCGCCCCTTGCTTGGGCTTCGCCACATTCGCTTTGTCACTCGGCTTGCGAGCCGCGACTAATGTCGCTCAAGCCTCGCGCCAATTCTTCCGCGTGCTTAGGCACGCTCCAGAACCGCGAACGTCGACAATCACTTGTCGTTATGCGCCATTCCGCTTCGCTTTCATTTGGGTTTAGACGAGATTGGGAAAAGAGAATTGCGCGTGGTTTCGCTTTTTGTCTCAGCGCGCAATTTATAGCTTTTCTTGGCTCGCGGAACAGCGCATAACTGCGGTTTCTCACTGCGCTTCGGGATTGCCAAGGCAACCCTCGCTTGGCCTTCGGCACATTTGCTTTGTCACTCGGCTTGCGGGTCGTTCGCTAAGGCTCACTCAAGCCTCGCGCCAATTCTTCCGCGCGTTTAGACGCGCTCCAGAACCGCAAACGTCGAGAAACCTACCTCGTTAGGCGCAAGACCGAATAATTAATAAAAGTATGTATAATATATTTTCGAAAAGACAAAAACAGATGAGAGGGGAAGTTCCCGATATTTATCGCTACGATGTACTGCCAGAGACTTTGAGAGTTCAATTTATTCATATTATTAATGACGTATTAAAGTCGATAGGAGGAGAGGAAGAACGTTACCAAGTAAGAGAACTTTTAGAAGATGTTCACCGCATTTTACTCAAAGAATATGGTGTTTTTTTCCTAATTTCAAGCCATCAATCTCCAATAGATGATTATTTAAATTTTATATTAAGGGAAAAGAATGTTGAACGTGTGCTCGATGGCATAGAATTATTTGGAAAAGCATTATCTTTGGTAAAAGATAATTTATACTATCCTGGAAAAATCACTAGTTCAGAGGCTATAAAAGAAGTAAATAGCCGCTTTCGTGAAGCAGGGATTGGGTTTAAGATAGAAGATGGAATCATAGTTAAAATTGATTCTGAATTACTCCATAAAGAAACAGTTCAAGATACTTTAAAATTAATTCACGGAAAAGAATATTTAAATATTAATAATGAATATTTATCAGCCCATGAACATTTTCGACATGGAAGATATTCAGAAGCTATTGCAGATTCATTGAAAGCATTTGAATCGAGTCTCAAATTAGCCTGTGAGAAGAGAAAAATTTCATATGATAAAAAAGATACTTCGAAAAGACTTATTGATTTGCTTTTTCAGAATACATTTTTTCCTTCATACATGCAAACTTACATAGGAAGTCTACGTGCAATCTTAGAAAGTGGAATTCCTACTATAAGAAATAGAACTTCAGGCCATGGAAAGGGAGTCGGCACTGATCCAGAGGCTCTTGCTACAGAAAGTTTGTCTAATTTTATTCTTAATATAACTGGTTCGGTTATTAAATTTATAATTAAATCTATTTAATTTCGGTCCTTCGCCTAACTGCGGCTTCTCGCGGCGCTTCGAGATTGCTCCGCAACTCTCGCTTGGCCTTCGGCACATTTGCTTTGTCACTCGGCTTGCGGGTCGTTCGCTAAGGCTCACTCAAGCCTCGCGCCAATTCTTCCGCGCGTTTAGCGCGCTCCAGAACCGCAAACGTCGAGAAACCTAGTTCGTTATCTGCCATGCCGCGCCCCTCATTATAGCGCCTGCCGTCCGTGGCTGGCTAAAGTCCTTCGATGAATTTTTAAGATTTAATTAATATAATGTCTTTGGATACTATTAAGTCTCAGATCAATATTTTTTTAAAAAGCGATCTCCCAGAAGTTCTTGCAATTAAAGGTGCTTGGGGATCCGGAAAGACCTATACTTGGAATAAAGTTCTTTTAGAAGCTAAAAGTAGAAATGAAATATCTTTTGAAAGATACTCATACATTTCCTTATTTGGAATTAATTCTTTAGAGGCTTTAAAATACGCGGCTTTCGAAAATTCAATAAAAAGAAATTTGATTGGAACAACACCTAGCTTAAAGACTTTAAAAGAGAATGCCAAAGCAATTTTTGAATCTTCTGGTCGGAAGTTGATCGGATTTATCAAAGAAGGACCCTATGTTCGAAATTTTTCCAATGCAGTTACATTCTTTTCTTCTTTGGCCTTATCGAAGACTATTGTTTGCATCGATGATTTAGAGCGTATTGGGAAAGGATTACCTTTAAAGGATTTACTTGGATATATTTCTTTTTTAAAAGAGCAAAGAAATTGTAAAATTGTCATACTTCTTAACGAAGGTGAGGAGGGGTTAGACGATTATTTTAAATATAAAGAAAAAGTTGTAGATATTGAATTAAAATTTGCTCCTTCGCCAGCTGAATGTGCTTCAATCGCATACACAGGTAGTGGCGAGTTATACGACTATTTACGTAACTTGTCCCAAGAATTAGAAATAAAAAATATCCGTATTTTAAAAAAAATTGAAAATCTCTTCCTATTGGTTGAACCTTATGTTAAAAAATATGAAACGGAAACCGTTGAAAGAATATTTCGTTCTCTAGCTTTGTTTTCTTGGTGTTATTATTCTGCAAGCGATGAAACTCCTCCACTCGAAATAGTCTTAGATATTGCTAATAACTTTTATGATAATAAAGCTGTAGAAAATTCGAACTACGAACGGTGGCGGATAATGCTCAGTGATTATGGATTTACTTCTGTTTCAGATATGGATTTAGTTTTATTGGAGATTATCGAATCAGGTTATTTGGAGCGATCTATTTTTGAAGAAATTTCAGAAAAGAAAAATAAAGAGGTCTTAGCTTCAAAATTAGATCTGTTTCATACTGAGGCTTGGCGTTTATATCACGAAAGCTTTGAGAATAATGAGGAAGAAGTGATTTCGTCTATTTATGAAAGTTTCAAGAAAAATGTTCAAAATATTACGCCGATAAACTTGAATGGGGCAGTAACTTTATTCCGTAATTTAAATCTTTCTGATAGAGCTTCAGAACTAATCGATTATTATATGGAAGCAAGGAAAAATGAAACGGAACTTTTTAATTTGAATGGAAGTTATATTTTTGGAGATATGAACGACGTAGAAATCAGAAGAAAATTTTCTGATTTCTATATAAAATCCAAATTAAGTGAAAATATAGAAGCAGTTTTTATGAGATTAGTTGATCGTGGCGCTTTGAGAGAAGAAGACGAAATAGTCCTCGCGAATACATCGGTAGATGATTATTTTCGAATCTTTAAATCTCAAACGGGCCAGAATCTTCCAATGTTTGTAAGAGAGTGCTTAAGATTTGGGAGATATATTAATGCAAATGAAAATCAAATTCAAATTGGGAAGCGGGCAAAAGAAGCGTTAAAACGAATCGCAAAAGAAAGTAAGTTAAACTGGTTAAGAGTAAAAAAATTCGGGATTGATATAGACGATTAATTTAACTTGTCACGGTTCTTGCATTTTGGAAAGGCAAGAACCGTGACACCCGAACGCTTCGCGATCGGGACAGTAAAACTAGTCGTTCTATCTATCTTTTCGCCCTCGTTAAAACTGCTTCGCAGATTTTACTCGGGCGAAATCGTTCGATTTCATTAAATCATTACTTAGAAAATACGGAATAGAAATAGTCAGGAGGTTTATTATAAAGTTTGAACAACATATAAAAGTCTTCGATCAATAATCGACGTTTACCGGATTCCATCTGAGAAATATAACTTTGATGTCTTCCGAGTTTCTTTGCAACTTGAGTTTGAGTTAAATTAGCTTCAATCCTCGCTGTTCTTAATCGATCAAAAAAAGCTTTCTGCTCTTCCTTAGATATTTCCCCTTCAAAAGGCGCTTTAGTTTGCTCTGAGGATAGATTTTGGGCGCGGAAAGGCCACCAGAAGCGTCTTTTTCTGCTTTCCGGATACTGGTCTGGCATAGATGCTCCTAAATCATGCGTTAATACATAAAGCCAAGTGTATTCAGTATGAATATATTTGTCAAAACGTATTTTATTTGATTATATACAATGGCAACGGAAAATTCGGTAAAACTAATTGGCGAGAAGATCAAGGCTGTGTTTGAAGCGGCAGGGATTAGCCAACGACAAGTTGCCCAAAAACTGAATCTGACTCCTGGCGGATTGAACAGTAAACTTACTGGTAGGATCGAATCCTTTGCTCCGTCGTTTCTGTATTTTATAAATTCTGAATTTGGTGCTGACTTAAATTGGTTAGTCGATGATGCACAACCTGTAACTCCCGTCATTTACACGAAAGGAGTTACTCGTAAGGTGAAAGACGACGATCAATTATTTAACCAGATGAAAAACACCGAAGGTGTTAAAGATATTATCAAGAATCTCTTAGATCTTTCTCCTCAAGAGAGAAATACTTTTAAAGATTTGATTAATCAATATTCAACTCTTAGAAAGAACTTAAAGAAAAGTTAAAAGTGCTATTACTAATCGTCTCCGCCGTCCTTGGCGTCGCCGATTAGGATTCGGGGCGGCGGCACAGCAGATAACTAAAAATTGTCGCTGCGCTTCGGGTTCGCTTACGCGCCCCTTGCTTGGGCTTCGCCACATTCGCTTTGTCACTCGGCTTGCGGGACGCGACTAAGGTCGCTCAAGCCTCGCGCCAATTCTTCCGCGCGTTTAGCGCGCTCCAGAACCGCGAACGTCGACAATCACTTGTCGTTATGCGCCATTCCGCTTCGCTTCTATTTGGGTTTAGGCGAATTTGGGAAAAGAGAATTGCGCGTGGTTTCGCTTTTAGTCTCAGCGCGCAATTTATAGTTTTTTTTGGCTCGCGGAACGAGCGCATAACTGCGGTTTCTCACTGCGCTTCGGGATTGCCAAGGCAACCCTCGCTTGGCCTTCGGCACATTTGCTTTGTCACTCGGCTTGCGGGTCGTTAGCTAAGGCTCACTCAAGCCTCGCGCCAATTCTTTCGCGCGTTTAGACGCGCTCCAGAACCGCAAACGTCGAGAAACCTAGTTCGTTAGGCGCAATCACGCAAAATTTATGGAAAAGAAAGTTTTTATCCTTGGAGCAGGAGTTTCTGCTTTAGTTGGAATTCCAACTATGCAAAATTTCGTTACACGATCTAAAGACTTGTATGCATCGAATACAAGTAAATATAAGACCTTCGAAAATGTTTATTATCTGATGGATCAATTAGACTCAATACGAAGATATTTGAACATTGATCTTCAAAATATTGAAAGCGTTTTGTCTGTACTTGAAATGGAACAATGGTTAGGGGATAATGATTCAGAGATTGTCCTTTATAAGGAATACATTAAAACGGTTATAAAAGAAAGTACGCATGAAATATATGTGCCGAATTCTCGAAAAGAACAATCACTAATTACGGGCCGCGTGACTTTAGCCGAAAGTGCAAATGCGGTGTTAGGAAAGAATTATACATATTTGATTGCTTTCATATGTTGTATTTTTGCGATAGATATAAGATTCAATTTTTCTCAACATTCGATAATAGAATCAGTTTCGTTTCAATATAAAGATAGTCAATTAAGTAAAAACTCAATTGTAACCTTTAATTATGATCTGACGATTGAAAAAATATTTGATTACATGATGAGTAATGGGTTGGATATTAAAAAATCTGAGTTTCTTTTAGAAAATAACGTAGTTAAAATTCATGGATCGATAGATACAGATATAATCCTTCCGAGCTGGTCAAAAGGAAAGGATGAAGACTTTAGGGAGATTTGGATAAAAGCTTCTCAGGAGATTCGGGATGCCAATCACATAATATTTCTTGGATTTTCGATGCCTCAAAGTGATTCGTATTTAAAATATTTTATTGGTTCAGCGCTGAAAAAATGTTTTAATTTGAAAAGCATAAGCTCGATAACTTTAGACGATGACGGTAACACTATGGAGCGTTATCAGGACATGTTTAAGAATTTCAACAATTTTCAATTTTCAAACATGAATCTCTCCGATTATTTTAAGAATATATTTTTCCCTGAAATGTCTCTAGATAATGTGGATGATGAAAAGTTTCTCGCACGGCATAATTCTTTATTTTAACAATGCATGACTGCGCCTAACTTCGTCTCCTCGCTCCGTTCGGGATTGCTCATGCAACCCTCACTCCGGCTCCGCACATTGCTTTGTCACTTCGGTTCGCGAGCCGTTCGCAAAGGCTCACTCGAACCTCGTGCCAACCGCATCGCGCTATTGCGCTTGCGGACGCAACGTCGAGGAGACTCTTTCGTTAGACGAAACGACCGCCAAATTTCTTCGTAGGAGATGTGCTTCCGAAATATGACAATAGAAAGAACGGCAGTTTTTGGTTTTAAAAGTGATTTGACAACTGAATTATAATGCTGTATTTTGAATAAA
>NZ_NPDU01000104.1 GCF_002811985.1 Leptospira adleri | reverse complement strand
ATTTCAAGCGCGGGCGAACGGCTGGAAAAACAAATCGCGGCGGCGGTCAATTCTTCCTTTCCATTGGGAAAATGATGATACAAGGAACCGCTCGGAGTATCGCTTAACTTTAGAATGTCTTTCAACCCGGTTCCGTGAAATCCCCTCTCTTGTAGAAGCTGGGCCGTCGTTTGAATCAATCTTTCTCTGGAGCTAAGTGGTTCCATTTGTTCACGATGGGAGTTGGTCGATTTTTCTGTCAAGGGGAGTTCGTTTTTTTGATTCGATCGAGGATGGAACGGTAGATTCTTTACTGAATAAAATTGAACTCGTTGTGTTCCGATCCGGATTCTTATCATATCTTCTTTTTGCTGAGTTTATAATGAGTTGCTATGAATTTTTACGATTTCCGGCGGGTTCTTGTCGTTTCGATTCGGAAAAAAGTGCGGAGTTATTTGAATCTTTCATAGAAAATTAGGATTTTTGAATGTTTTTTTTTGAGAAACGCCGAGCGCGGGCTTAGGATTTTTCGATCGAAAGCGCGCGTTTGTAATGTTCGATTTTTTTGAATTCTTTAAGCCTGCGGTTAGAAATTATACCAGTCGCGTGGGTCGAGGACGTAAAAAGTGTGGTCGGGTTGGCATTCGAGTTGACGAACGACGGTATTTTCTAAGATATCGAGGTGGAGGATATAACTGTAATTCCTGTGAAAGGTAGGACCTCCCTCATTCATAGTTCTCACAATAGAACTCCCAACTCCGACTTCATCCAACCACAAAAGATAATTGAACAAAAAACAGCGAGACACCCCATGAGCCTGCGCCAGAGTTCCCAGCAAGACCCAACTTCCGGTGTCCAAACGAACATTGATCCTCACCATATTCCCCCGTCCAACGCTCTCCTGATAAGAAGTCTTTCCAGCCCCCTTACCCAAACGTTTCGCGGAAGTTAAATACTTTCCATAAATCCGCAGAAGATTCGGAATCCTCTTCGGCAATCTCTTACGATCTTTCTCGTTATATTGTGACAACTTGAATTTCGAAACGAGAAGAGTAACAACCTCACATTGAGGTTCCTGAAGTCTGGACCTAAGTTCCTGATCGGAATTTAACAATAAGATTCCCATACCGAAAACGGTTCCGGAATATTTCACTGCGGACAAAAAATCCGATTACCGATCCGAAAAAATTCAGTTCATTCTAAAAAAACGAAGCCATCCAAAACTTCAGAAATCATTTAGCTCAAGGACCGCCCGAAATTTAGAATCCCGCGGCATAGATCGAATTTTATCAGATCGGTCCGAAGGAATTAAGAATTTATGTTTACGATACAAAGGAGCATAACGCGGTTCCACATACTCATCAAACAACGTTGACTTTTCCCGCGCACATTCCTGGATAGATAGATCGGAGGGATTCTTTGAAGAATTTTAATTCTTTCAGATTTACGATTCCCAATTCTATTAAAACCTTTTGTCTTTCGAGCGCATCGACAAGGGTTTTCATTACGAACCAATCCACATTTCGAATTCATGAATTGATAGAAATCCTTTCTCGCTCTGGATATTTTTTTCGCTTCGCTTCTTTTCGCCCTAAACGCGTAATTCAAAGCAATCTTGTAGATCCAGGTCGCAAGCCGACTTTCACCGAGAAATTGGGGTAATTTCCCGATCACTTGAATCAAAATTTCTTGAGTGAGATCTGCCGCCGCCTCCGGGTCGTAAAGCAGGTGTAGAACCACGTTGTAAATCCAAGCCTGATAGCCTTTACGATTTTTTCTATGGAAACGGGATCTCCCGATTGAGCCGAAAACGAGAAGACTCTCGTCCTCTTCCGAATATTTTTCTTCAACAAACGAATTCATTCGAACTCGGTCAATTTTTCACAGATTCAAAGGAACACCTTATAGAAAAAATCTGCAAGCCTAGGTGCAGATTCTTTGGATCGGCTTCCGTCATAAATGCGAAGTAAGTATTGCAGGAAGGGCTTGCAGGAACTTTCTCATCGCAAGTTCTGCGGCTTCACGATTTTTCCAATAACCCAAGTCACCCATCGACGTCCTTCCCCTTTGAAAAGTTCTCTCTTCAAAAAGCCGTTCTGCTTTTCCAAAAAGTCCGTTTGAAGGGAAGAAGATGCTGAAAGAAATTCTTCCTCATTATATACCTCCGATAACTAAAAAGGCGCCCATTCCACGACGATTTCCGATCCTATTTCGCTTTCTTGCAGGCCGTTCATAATTATAAAATCTCCAAGATTCGTATTTGATTTCTTAGAACCGCGGCTGGGCAACTGTGACATTTTTTCAAAAAAAAATCGACGCAGATCAGAACCGTTCTACCGAACTTTGCAAAGAATTCTTCCTTTTCCTCATCTTTTTATTGAGAATTCTCTCGACTTAAATTTTCCCGCATCCAACGACCGATCGTCTTAGAATTATCGTCCGCCATCTGTTCAAGTTTTTCCGCCACTCTGGTCTGAATCTCGATCGATTTATTCTGACTCAACTTGAATTTGCCTTCCAATTTTGTGACCTCGATCTGAAACGCAACAAGACCCTTGATCGTTCTCTGAAAGTAAGAATCGTCAAAGTCCAGTTTCCAATCTTTGGAAGGTTCGGTTTCATAAGAAGAAACAAGCTGAGCGACTCTCTCTTGAGTTTGAAGATCGTCCAAAAAACTCAGATTGCCGGATATATGGACTGCAGCGTAATTCCAAGTAGGAACAGAATGCGCTTCCCCAATCCATGTAGGGGAAATATAACAATGAGCGCCCGGAAAGACCACCAAGACCGGACCCTTTATATTCTTCCAATGATTGTTTGCACGAGCAAAATGTCCGAAAAGAAAAAGTTTTCCGGTTTCATTCTTTTCAGGATGAAGAACGATATGACTCGCTTCCAGAGAAGCGTCCGAACCGGAAGTAATAATTCCGAAAGAATTCTCTCGGATAAAGGAGATCAATTTATTTTCATCTGTTTCTTCGAATGCTTTCGGGATATACATAAAGTCAAAACTCCTATATTCAAAAATTTGAATTCACTTCCACGTTTTAAAAGAGCACAAATAAATCCAATTCCTATTTGGACCCTTTTCGAATCCAATCTAATCGAATCATAAAACGACAAAAAAGCGGTTTTCAAAAACGATCCGCTTTCCAAGGATAAAATCTTCAGTTACAAAAACTCCAAAGAAATGGATCTTTAGAATACGGAAGGATTCGATTCTTCCAAAGAAATTTTCCCAAATCCAGGAGTAAAAGTTGCGAAGGAGGAAGCGGAAAACTTGTACGAAAATTCCTTGTACGAATTCGGAGATTTTGAGAAAAAAGGACATAAGACGGTACGAATCCAAGCGCTTCTCGGGTCTAAACAACGACCTGAAAACAACTCCTCGGAGTCATTTCTTGAAACGTTGAAAAAAAAGAGAAAATTCTACTTCTCTTCTGCAATCAATAAAATGAAATCTTTCACCTACGGTATTGAATGGAATTTGAAATCACCACTCTCGTTTTATCCGGACTGATCATTCTCAGCATCGGACTTCTCCGCATTTCTTCCAAGTTCGGACTCCCTTCTCTTCTTCTCTTTCTTTTGATCGGAATGGCCGCGGGTTCGGACGGCCCCGGAGGAATTGATTTTGACAACCCCCTCCTCGCAAGACAAGTGGGTTCGATCGCACTCGCTTATATCCTCTTTTCCGGAGGGTTGGAAACAGAATGGCAAAAGATAAGACCGGTCCTCTGGAAAGGAATCGTTCTTGGGAACTTGGGCGTCTTGATTACGGCGGCGGCGATGGGTTTCTTTTCGGTCTATGTCCTCGGATTTTCGCCCATCATCGGATTTTTGTTGGGAGCGGTAGTTTCCTCGACGGACGCCGCCGCCGTATTCAACGTTCTTCGAACCAGAAACACCGGAATGAAAAAGGGACTCACTTCTCTTTTAGAACTCGAATCGGGAAGCAACGATCCGTTAGCCGTTCTTTTAACGGTTAGTATCTTGAGTCTTTTGGGACCAAACCCGCCGAAAGCGGGAGAATTGGCTCTTCATATTTTTATGCAATTTTCGATCGGAACCGCGGCGGGGCTTGTCTTCGGATATTTGATCTTCAGAGGACTCAATCGAATCAAACTCGAATACGAAGGATTGTATCCGGTTTTGATTTCGGCTTCCGTATTGTTCGTTTATTCCGCGACGGAATTGATCGGAGGAAACCCGTTCTTAGCGGTTTATATCGCGGGACTTGTGTTGGGGAATCAATCCTTCGTTCATAAACGGAGTAATCTCAGATTCTTGGACGGAATCGCGTGGTTGATGCAGATCATCATGTTCTTAACGTTAGGCTTGCTTGTATATCCTAGCAGAATTCCTCCGTTGTTCGGAACGGGAATTCTATTCTCCCTCTTTCTCGTATTTTTCGCGAGACCGACGGCGGTCTTCATCTCGCTTTTTCGATCGGGATACAACGTAAGGGAAAAACTTCTCGTTTCTTGGATCGGACTTCGAGGCGCCGCGCCGATTATTTTGGCGACGTTTCCTTTCGCACAAGGAGTCGAAGGATCTGAGAAAATCTTTCACCTCGTATTCTTTACCGTTTTGATTTCACTTCTCTTTCAGGGAACCAGCGTTCCTCAGGTTGTAAAGTGGTTAGGACTCGACGCACCTCTGGAACAGAGGGCTTCTTATCCGTTCGAATTCGAAAATCGCGAACAGAGCGATTCCAACCTTTTGGAATTCATCGTTCCTTACGGATCGAGCGTGGTAGGAAAGTTCGTCTATTCTTTAAATTTTCCGGAAAACTCCCTGATCACATTGATCTACCGGGGCGACGGACACATAGTTCCAACAGGAAAAACTAAATTAGAAGAAGGTGATGTTCTTCTGATTCTTACCCCGAAAGGAAGCGAAGAAAAAATCCGGGAAATTCTTTCCAAGATCGAGACTCCGGCGTAAAATCACACGGGCGGCTCCTGCTCGCTCGGTTCGAAATAAAAAAACGAACTTCTGCAAATCGCAGGACCGAGCTTGTTCCGCGCTCCGGCTTTCGCCTTCGGTCGTCTCATTCGAGACGACTGCTTCGCACGCTCCACATCTCTGCCGCATTGACCCTAAAAAAGGCAGAATCATTTCTCGAGAATTTCCTTTAAGATCTTCAGAGAATGATCCCAGCCCGAGTTCGAATGTTCATAGGATGTTTCCGTGGGAAAATTTTCCTGTGTTAGAGTGAGAGATGTCGAAGTTCCGTCCAAACCCAACTCCATAGTAATGACCGAATAGTTTTCCGGAATATCCGGAATTCCGGAAAAGGTGCTCCAATAGTCGTATTGAAAGACTTTTTCCTTTTCAAATTTCAGAATGGTTCCGTGATCTCTGTAGGTTTGATTCTCCCAAACCCCCGTAAAAACGATCGGACTTCCGACCTTCCAATCGGAAATCGCTTGAGTTCCGTAAAGATAAAGTTTGATCACTTCCGGATCGATCATCGCATTCCAAACCTTTGAGAGCGGGGCCTGAATGGAAATATTTTTCTTGAGTATTAATTTTTGGTTCATCTTTTCCTCTGAATCAGAAAATCTTTATAGCACAAAATCCGCCCAAAGGATTGTAAAAACGCGACTCATATTAAATTTTTAGAAACGAAGATCAAAACGAGGACCCGAAACACAGAAGCCCGTTCCTATCTTGACGGATTCAATCCGTCTTCAATCCTTGGAAAGAATCCAATCCTTATGTGTAACAAATTTGCACAAACTTCCAGATGGGCAAGATCCAACGCATTTCGCTTTACAAAATCGATAAACGAAGCGCCCGATCGTTACAACGTTTCCTTTACGGAAGGAGCGCTGATCATATTAAAACCCGGAATCGATTACACCGTAGAAGACGCGATGTTCTGGCTGGTTCCTCCCTGGTCCCAGAGTTTAAAATCCGCCTTTGAATTTACGACATTCAATGCTAAATCGGAAACCATCTTCGAACTCAAATCCTTCCGAGAATCGATTCTTCACAATCGTTGTATTATACCTTGCGATGCGATCTACGAATCTCAAGGACCCGCGGGAAACAAACAACCCTATGCGATCCGAATGAAAGACAATGAACCTTTCGGAATGGCCGGAATCTATTCCCGCTGGACGGATCCGCAAACTCGAGAATCGCTCCAGACTTTCTCGATCATCACGACTCCGGCGAACGAACTCTTTTCGCTCTATCATGATAAAAAAAGAATGCCGGTCCTTCTTCCTCCCGAAAATTACGAGGCTTGGCTCGACGAAAAAATGAATTTGAAAGAATCAATATCCGAATTCTTCCAAACCTTCCCTTCCGAGAAGATGAGAGCCTACCCGGTTTCCAAACAAATCCTTTCCCGTAAAAATCGCCTTCAGGGAGAACGATGCCTGGAAGACATCTCCTCCAAGGAGAAATCGGAAAGTCTTTTTTGAAAAAAGGATCGAAGATCCGAATAAATTCAAAATATTTTCAGATATGTATTTCCGGCTCCGGCGGCCGAACCCGCAAAAGACAAAAGCACGTCATAAATATATTTAAAAAATTAGAATATTCTAATTTATTTAAATTCCAACCTTTTCCTTTCCTGTGTTTTATTTTTACGAAAGACGGCCGGCGAAACTCCGGTCGCCTTCAAAAACTGGGAATTAAACGCCGATTTCGAATTAAAACCGACCTCAAATCCTATGTCCAAAACCGCTTTTCGGGAATCTTCAATCAAAAGTTTACAGGCCTCTTTTACCCGATAATGATTTAGGAGTTCGTAAAAACTCATCCGATGCACTTCGTTGAGATAACGGGAAGTCTGGTGCAGGCTCAAACCTAAACCCGCCGCGAGATCGATCAAACGTAAATCCCCGTCTCGATAGAAGGATTTATTTTCCATCAGATCGCTCAAGCGGACGTTAGCCTTCTCTATATCCTCCGAAAGAAGAATCGTATTCTGATACTTCGAATTCCGGATTGCGACCGTCATCTCGTTGAAAAACCCCGGATGATTTTCACGAAGGACGAACAACAAAAGAACGACCGTGCTGATGCAACTCGCTCCCAGCTTAAAAAGAATTTCGTTTTTAAGAAAGAAAGCGGATCCGATCATTACGTTCGCAAAAACGGGTAAAAGAAGAATGGCCCAAACCAACTTCAATTCATAGATCTCGTATCTTTCAGAAATTTGACGATAGACCCGAAGACATAAAATGGAATAGAATGAAACTTGAATGCACGCCAAAAAAGTCGCAAAGTGAATCGGATCCCATTGAAATCGAGTCGAACTATGAAAGATAAGTTCCCTGAGTTTGTCCGATTCTTGAAAATAATAAACGACTTCAAACAAAAAAAATAAAACTGAAGGAACAAAATGAAACCAATATCTAAAGACGATTTCATTCCATAAGATCCGTTCTTCTGAAATTTTTTGAAGATGAGATCTCACGTAAACGTAAACGAGCGGCCCTACCAGAGTGATCGAGGTGAATAAAAGAAAAAACACGTAAGGAAATCCGAGAAGATCCGGTTCGAAATACCAAGAATACCTGAGTAGAATGCTACCGGTAAGAAAAAGAATTACCACGAGAGTTTTATCGATCTCACTCTTCTTTATGAGTTCTAAGATCGAATAAAAGAAAGCGTTCCCCGCTCCGAAATAAACGAAGTAAGTCAAACCCGAATTCAGAAATTCCATAACTTCTTTCGACTCCACATTTAAAAAATCGGATTCGGTTCTTACTATCAAAGACCTATCCGATAAGACCGCACAGCCCGTCCGATCGGTGAGGTCGATACCGATTCTTTGCTGTGATATCGTCGACTTCATGAACCGTCAAACACATCCGCTTGCAGTATTACAATTGAAAGGAACCCAGGAAGAGATGGGAATCCAATTCGGAGAAATCATGAAGACTATCGGACAATTCGAGCCGATCTTCGATTATTATCCCGTAATGGCGCGCAATCTTCTATTGGGAAGTCTGCCTAGAAATCGAAGAAACATACTCGCCAAAGGATTCTTATCCATCTTTCTTAAATTGGCTCAAAATCAAATGCGAAGACATCGACCTGCGGATTTTTCCAAAAGGACAATCGCCGCGCTTAGAGCGGCCGGTCAAAGCCCTAAAACCGAAAGAGATCTTTTTACGATGGACGCGTTTCAAAACTCCGTGGGCCTTTTGGGAATGATTCAAATGTTACCCGAACTCGCGCACGTAGGAGAAATCGGAAGAACACAACTGGCTCCGGCGTGCACGAGCGCGGTCGTCTGGGGAAATCGGAGCAAGGATGGAATGTTGTACCACGCTCGAAATTTCGATTTTCCCGGAGTAGACGTCTGGGATCTAAGACCGATCGTCGTATTTTGCAATCCCGTAAAAGGACTTAGATACGGATACGTCACTTGCAGAGGAGCGGACGCACCGGGTATCACAGCGTTTAACGAAGCGGGTCTAACTCTATCTTTCCATACGAGGTTTCATAAGAAGGTGGGATTTAGCGGATTAGGAGTCATCGACTTCGGACATAAGATCATATCCGAAGCGACTAACATTGATGAGGCGGTTGAGATCGCGCGAAAACACAAGATCGATTCTACTTGGGGTGCGATCGCAACCAATTATCAAGAGAAAGGACCGAAAGCGGCGATCATAGAAACAAACTACGGGGATATGGATGTGATCTATTCGGAACCGGGTTCGGAATCGATCGTTAACACCAATCACTATCTAAGTCCGAAATTACAAGGCGGTGAAATTGTGGCTTCTCCCGTATTCTACAATCACAGTTTAAGTCGGTACAAAAGGGCTCATGAAATTCTCGCGAGTCAATCTTCCAGAGGAACGAGCGTAAAAGATCTGCAAGAATTGTTAAACGACACGATCGATCAACAGAGCGGAGAATCCAGAATCATGGGATCTACAATTCGTCAGGTAACTTCCGTGAAATCGGTAGTGATGAGTCCGGAAGCTCAAAAACTGTATGTTTCGACTGGATGTGCTCCGACCGGCGGCGGACCTTATCTTGAAATTCCGATCACCTGGTCCGAAACTCCGGGTTATAAAATTATAGATCCTAAAGAAGATTCAAAAAATAAAAAGAATCAATCCAAGAATGACGCAGCGATTCAACATTACAAAGAAGCGATGTTGATCAACGACGATTCGAAACTCGGAGGAGTAGCCGAAATTTTGGACCATTTGGAAAAAGCAAAAGGGTTTGTCCAAAAGGATCCGTCCATCTCGTTTCTCCAGGCGATTCTTAAATTGGAGACGGGACAATGGAAGGAGGCTTCCGATCTTTTCGAAGAATCATCACAATTGGAAACCGGTCCTTGTAGAAAAGCGCAATCTCAACTCTGGTGGGCGAGAACACAATCCGTGCTTGGAAAAAAGAAATCCGCTTCTCAACTTTACGATCAAGTAAAGAACGGCCCGAACACGATCGACGGAATGATCTGGAAACAAAAAGCGAATTTGGACAAAGGATCCTATTCCAAAAGAAAACTCCGTCAAGTTTCGCCTAACTTTCTATTGGTGGACGCGAACGAATTGTAAATGGATCCCGAACCCGCTTTACTTCCGCTCTCTTGATTAAAACAAATGAAAGATCGCAAAAACGAGCAAGATAGATCCAATGAGCAAGGCAATACTTCCGAATAAGAAATAAAAAAAACCGAAAATTCTCGCTAAAAAGTCCGGAATCTCAGGTTCAAAGACGCCGGGAATCACCGATTGTTTCGCCCTTCCCGTGATCATCACCGATAAACCGAATTTAGTTGCGAACAAAGTTCCAGCGCTCAGGAAAAAAGGGGAGATCAGCCAAAAAACCGCATCCGATCTTTTTTCGAAAAATTCGCGAAGAAAAGGAATAAAAACAAAGGCCAACAGAATACCGGTACTTACAAAAGTGGGAATGACCGAAACCTCTCCGATCCTTTGAATGACGTCTAACTTTCTTTTTAAAAATGAAATCATAATCCTCGGTTGATTTTAACAACAGTCGTTGTTAAAACGATTGCAAAGTTTTTAGAAGTTCTACAAGAAAGAATCTTGAGCGACAAGCAAATATAATCGAGCCCGCTATCGCTCAAGAAAAGGTTTAAGAACATTTACAAATTGGAAATAGAAATTGTTTGATTAAGGATCCAGAAGGATAGGTCCGGGGTTCGAATAAGCCGACGGATAGAGAATCTATCTTTCGATCCGGCAAAAAATAAGATCCGAATATTTGATCCCAAACGGAAAGAGCGCCGGAACTAAAATTACGATTCCCTTCGGACGGAATTCGAGAATGGTGCCAACGGTGCAACTCACTCATATTAAAGATCCTATTTAGAATCCCTAAGCGGAAATCGATATTCATATGATTAAAAATCGATACAAAATTATTCAGCAAACCGACGATCATCACCGCTTCAGTTTGCAGGCCGAGAATCACGGAAGGCAATAATAGACCCGCCGTATTCCAGACGGTGTTAATCGGATGAGAACGAAAAGCGTTCATCCAATACAACTTCTTTGGAGAATGGTGAATCGCGTGCGCTCTCCAAAAAAAACCTCCTCCAATATGAGCGATCCGATGTAACCAATAAGGAATGAAACCTGACAACGACATTCCGAGAATCACTTGAAAGAGCAATGACGTCTTTCCTAGATTAGGCGACTCGATCCCAAATAAACTCATCAACCCGATCGTGATCAGAGTGATCGTATTTCCAGTCAGAGGGGCCAAGGCCGGCTGGATGAGAAAGAAGACGAAATCCGATTTAAGATCGGAATCCTTCCGGTTCCATTGATCCTCGAACGGAATCAATCTCTCTAAAAGAATTCCCGCTAAAACCATAACGGAAATCGATCCGTAACCGACCCATACATTTCCCTGACTCTGAAAGAGAATCCAAACAAACGTAAAAAATAGAATCGGAAATCCGACTCGTTTCAAAATATCTTTCAAATTCACAACCACGCTATACTCCTAAATATCTAAATTTAACGATATTTTAAATAAAAAAATCAACAACACCCGCGAAGGTAACCGTTAAGTTTGGATAAATGTTCCAGAATCTTTTCCCTATTCGGTTTATAGTAGACTTCTTTTCCCAATTTCCTTCTAAGCAGAATACCGCCTTTTCTTAGCTGATTCAAGTGAGTGGAAATTGTGGACTGCCCTAACCCTGAAATTTCGACCAGTTCCCCCACGGTTTTTTCTTTACCATCCGTAAAGGAGACGAGCAGATTTTGGCGAGTCTCACTGGCTAAAGCGGATAAAAATTCTTGAACCTCCGAATCCAATCCTTGATTTTTTTTCATATCTATATATCTATAATTAACGATATATTCTTTATTGTAAACCGAAAAACTAAAATATTTCAAGAATATATCCGCAAAACGCGGATCTCGTTCCCTCCCGTAAAATTTTCGTTCGCCGAATCTTTACCCTTATATTTAGCAAGAATCGGGTTTTAAGAATACCGTCAAAGCGATATACTTTAGAAATGAAAAGCCGCTCAAACAATCGCAAACCGGATTCTAAAATCCGGATCCATTCTAAAATTAAAAAAATCGATTGGTCTCTTATGACTAGAGAACTCAACGAAAAAGGGTTTGCAGTCGCCCCAAGATTGCTTTCGGTTATCGACTGTAAAAATTTTCTCCTAATCTACGATCAACCCTCGCTCTATCGCAAAACGATCACGATGGAACGATATAGATTCGGATCGGGAGAATACAAATATTTCGATTATCCGTTGCCGGATTCCGTTCAAAATATCAGAGAATACTTATATCCTTATTTGGCTCCTATCGCAAACGTTTGGATGCGCGTATTGAAAATTGATAAGAAATTTCCGGATCAACTTTCTGAATTTCAAAATCTATGTCGCAATAACGGACAATCTAAACCGACACCCCTCGTTTTAAAATACGGAGCAGGCGGATTCAACACTTTACATCGGGATCTTTATGGAGACGTTTACTTTCCGATCCAGGCGGCCATATTCTTAAACGAACCCGATCAAGATTACGAGGGCGGAGAATGATAGTGTCCTTAAAGTTTCGCACAAATGAGAACTTGAGAAGAGCTCTCCTCACACGATCAAGCCATGAGCTTTA
>NZ_NPDU01000103.1 GCF_002811985.1 Leptospira adleri | reverse complement strand
ACACTGGATTGATTTCTTGATTCGTTTCTTTTTCTACTTAGATCGCGTGGAAGTCATTCTTTTTTGATTGGAAAACAAAATCTTAAAATTCAAGAAACACTTTTGATCGAAATCGTTGCGGACCTTTTCGATTTAGAAACCGGAATTCTTTTTGAAAAATTTCGGGATTTGAAAGTGAATTGGAAATCGATTTCGGTTGTTGAACTTCTTTCTTCTCTGTTTCCGGATCGGGAACTCAAGAGGCTCGACTACGACTCGATTTCAAAAAGAATCGATCCTTCCTTACCGAAAAAATCGCCCGGACGCGCCGCGTTTCTTGAGGAAAAAATCTCCGCTGGAACTCACTTTCTGATATGTCCGGATGGAATTCCGGCTCAGGCGATTCTTCATTCTTCCGGAATTTTTATCTGGACGAAGAACGGTTTTCTTTTTAAAAACGAGGCCCCTTCTCTCTTTCAAGAATTCTCCAGGATAAAAAAGAACGCGAAGATTCTCGGTTGGGTTCTTAAAAACGAAATCGGCGAAACTATATTCTTATATTATGATATATTAGAATACGAAAACGAAATCGTTTCTTCGGATTCCATAAAGGAAAGAAAAAGAATTCTGGATTCCATCTTTGCTCCCCAACTCAAATCCATTTGCGGGGTAAAATGGAATCTAGTTTCTGAAAAAATCGATTCCGGAGAATTCCAAAAAAATTATCTGAGAGAAAATCAAATCGTTTTTCTTTTTCATCCGGATGAAAAAGAATTTTTGGAATTCAAAGCGGCCGAGCAAACGATCAAAGCGGTTTTGCTTTACGGGAGAAAAGCGATGAGCAGCGAAGGTTCTACTTTTTGGGAACTAAGTTTCGGAGTTCCGTCCACCGCGGGTGAAAACGGGTTTCATACGATCGCGAGATGTTCGATGCATTCGAGCCATTCTTTGTTTTTAGAAATCGATTCCTTTTTCAAAGAGAATACAATCGAAAAAAAAGGTCCCATCCGAGGAGTTCCTACAATTTGGAAGGCTGAACTTTCCTTTCGAAACATTCTCCCCTCTAAGAGACATAAGATTGGTTTTGTTTTGGAAGACGTGAAAATTCTTGGTAAAATTTCGACGGAGGAATCGATCGATTCCTTGGATCAGATTCTCAAACCCTTTTTGGAAAAAAAGTAGGAACTCCTATTTTTCCTTCGATGCAACACAGTGACGCAAATCTCGGTTCGCAAAGCAAGGGAACGCTCCCTACGGGTCGCTTCAAGTCGGAACTCCGGAGAAAAACTTTATTCAACGGCGATTCCGAGAAAGATCATCGACATCCGTTAAAATGTAGGAACTCTTCCAAGAATTTTTTTCTCGGGAACGATTCCGATTGGAGTTACTTGACAGAGACTCCGTTTCCAGTTTTTTGGTCGATATGAACCAGAAAACTGCAAAACTTCTCAACAAATACGCAGAACTTAAGGGCGTAAGCTCAAAACAAATCAAAAGAGAATGGTTGGTTTTGAACGAACATCAGAAAGATCAAAAAAGACAAGAAATTCTGAAAGAGCTGGTTAAATAAGACCGGCTTTTTCAAAGAATTCTTCTCCTGATCCCGTATCACTTTAGATCTTCCGAACATATTTTTCAACTCGGGCAGGACCTCATGGAAGAAATCGAACTCACTAAAGAATTCCGCTTCGACGCCGCTCATCTTCTTCCCAACGTACCCGACGGCCATAAATGCAAACGACTTCACGGTCATAGCTTTCGTTTTAAACTTCATCTCAAAGGAAGAATCGATCCTCATACCGGTTGGCTCATCGATTACGCGGAAGTCAGCAAGATCGTAAAGCCTCTCATCGAAAATCATCTCGATCATTATTATCTCAACGACGTCCCAGGCTTGGAGAATCCGACCTCGGAAAATATTTCCGTCTGGCTCTGGAATCATCTCAAACCGCTCCTTCCTCTTTTGTACAAAATCACTCTCAACGAAACTTGTACGAGCGCCTGCATCTACGAAGGTCCGAAAAATTCTCACTAAACAAGAGGCGAGTTTTGGATTCAGATAAAAGTAAGAATTCGAATCGAAAAAAAAACGATTCCAAAGTGAAAACCTCGAACAACAAGGCGATCGTTCTTTTATCGGGAGGATTGGATTCTACCACTTGTCTTTATCAAGCGATCGCAGACGGTAAAGAAGTCCGAGCCCTTTCTTTCGATTACGGACAAAGACATAGAATCGAATTGTCTTACGCAAGAAAAATCACGCGCAAATTAGGAATTCCACATACGATTCAAAAGTTAAAACCGGAATTGTTCTTAGGATCCTCTCTCACACAAAAGTCGATCAAGGTTCCGAAGAATTCTTTAGGAAAAGATGAAATTCCGAATACGTATGTTCCCGGAAGAAACATTCTCTTTCTTTCTTTCGCAACTTCACTCGCGGAAGGAACCGGATCCGATTCGATCTACATCGGAGTCAATGCGATGGACTATTCCGGTTATCCGGATTGCAGACCCGAGTTTATCAAGATGTTCGAAATGGCGATTCAACTCGGAACGAAAAAGGGAAGTCAAGGTTCTCCTCTTAAAATCATAACTCCTCTTCAAAATCTTACTAAGAAAGAAATCGTTCTCTTGGGAAGTAAATTGAACGTTCCCTTTCAACTCACATTCTCCTGCTATGACCCGCAAAACGGCAAAGCCTGCGGAAAATGCGACGCCTGTCTCTTGAGAAAAAAAGGTTTTCAGGAGACAGGAGTTTCTGAAAAGTGATCCCATCGGTAAACCCGGCCTTTCCATGCTCTTTGGAAAGGAATCTCTGATTAGGAAAAGTTATAATGGAACAGTTCGTAGGTTACCTGACGATCTTCTTATTAGCCGTATTCGTAGGTTTTGAGGTCATCACAAGAATTCCTCCTCTTTTACATACCCCTCTTATGTCAGGTTCCAATGCTATTTCCGGAATCACGATCATTGGGGCGATCTTATCTCTTCATTCGGTGAACGGTCCCTTGATCAACATTATCGGATTTGTGGCGATGGTTGCTGCAACCATCAACGTGATCGGCGGATTCTTAGTTACGCACAGAATGTTAGGAATGTTCAAGAAGAAAGAAAAGTAAGAATATGGAAAAATCGATTATCAATTTAATTTATCTTCTCTCCTCGGTTCTTTTTATCGTAGGATTGAAACTTCTTTCTCACCCGAAGACCGCGGTTCGTGGAAACTTCTTAGGCGCTGTGGGAATGTTCTTCGCGGTTGCGGCAGCACTCGTTGAAAAAGGCCTTGCGTACGAATACATCTTAGCGGGATTCATCGTTGGAACCGCGATCGGAGTTTATCTCTCCGTAAAAGTAGAGATGACTTCTATGCCTCAACTCGTCGCGGCTCTCAATGGTTTTGGAGGTCTTGCTTCTTTTCTCGTTGCAGGTGCGGCGGTGATGGAAGTTCTACATCAAGGAACCAATCTTGAAGTCTTAAATTCATATCAGTTTACGGTTTCGACCGCTGCGTCCGGAATCATCGGTGCGGTAACCTTGACCGGAAGTTTTGTGGCTTACGGAAAACTCCAAGGACTTCTTTCCGAAAAAGCGGTCCGTTATCCGGGCGATCAACTCGTTAAGATCATCTTCTTCGTCGCGTCCATCGCACTCAGTTATTTTGTAGTGGTCGAACCTCAAAGGATAGAATGGTACTGGTACGTCGTTGCGGTCGGTTCCGTTTTAGGAATTCTTCTCGTAATGCCGATCGGTGGAGCGGACATGCCCGTCGTGATCGCACTCTTGAACTCTTATTCCGGAATCGCGGCTTCGGCGACCGGATTTGTTCTCGGAAACAACGTTCTTATCATCGCGGGTTCTCTTGTAGGAGCTTCCGGCATCATCCTAACACAGATTATGTGTAAGGCGATGAATCGTTCTCTTACAAACGTTCTCTTCGGAGGATTGGGCGCTGCAGTCGATAACTCGAAAGGCGGAGAAGACATCTACGCCGGAAAAACCAAAAGTACTTCCGCGGAAGAAGTCGCAATGCTTCTTGATATGGCTCAAAGAGTCGTGATCGTTCCGGGTTACGGAATGGCGGTTGCACAAGCTCAGCATGCAGTAAGAGATCTTTATAATATTCTAACGGACAGAGGAATCGACGTAGAATTTGCGATTCACCCGGTTGCAGGAAGAATGCCCGGTCACATGAACGTTCTTCTCGCAGAAGCGGATATCCCTTACGATAAAATGAAAGAAATGGACGAGATCAATCCTACTTTCGAACAAGTCGACGTAGTGATCATCAACGGTGCAAACGACGTGGTCAACCCGCTCGCGAAGACCGATCCGGGTAGTCCGATTGCGGGAATGCCGATTCTGGACGTGGACAAAGCAAAGACAGTAATCGTGATCAAAAGAAGTTTGAGTCCTGGATTTGCTGGAGTTCCGAATCCTCTTTTCATCCAAGACAATGCTTTGATGTATTTCCAAGACGGAAAAAAAGCGACTCAAGAAATCGTTACCGCTCTAAAAGACACCTAATCTTTTCCATTCTTTTAGAGAATTTTCCTCAAAGCCGGATCCTGAAAAGTCCGGCTTTTTTATTTGCAAAGAGCCGTCCGCTCCGGACCAACTCAAGAACATCACAAAAGACTCACGTATTAAATCCTCATTCGACTTCTAAGAATTGATTCGAACCTTTACGCGTCCGTTCTTAAGAATGAATTGTATTAGAATCAAAACGAAAACTGATCAATACGAAGCAGAAAATCCAACACTCTTCTCGTTTCTAAAGTTTTACAAAAAACTTCGCAAAGAATTCGTAACATAGTTTTGCGGAAATAAAATCAAGTTCTCATTCAATGAGACGATATAGGTTCTTATCCAAAGATTCCTTTCAATAAACAAATCCGAGGTATTGAATCGAATCGGAAATCGTAATACGAAATGATTACTTTTCAGAGAAGGTCTGATTCGAAATAAAATTCTATTTTATTCTTCTATAATCCGAGAAAAATATTATCGATTTAAACCGAAATATCTTAGAAACGTTCTGTTATACTTCGCATGAAGTTCCTACAAATCACGCTAACCTTGGCTGTAAATTTTATCTTACTTTCGAACTGCAAACATTCCAAAGAGGAAGTTCCCTTTTTATTCTTACTGGGCGCCGCGCAAGCGATCGAATTTCAAAACTTAATCTCCGGTCCGGTTCCGATCGATCAGGAAACGGAACTCACGAATTATAAAGTTCAGATATTCAATTCCACTCAGAACATCACGATCATCGGCTATTTTTCAAAACCCGCGGGCTTAAAAAAATTTCCTTTGATCGTCATGATGCACGGATGCGGCGGAGCTTATTCCTATAACGATCCCTCGAAAGGCGTTGCTTCGCTTTTTACAGAATGGGCGGGACGCGGCAAAAATTTAGGTTACGCCACTTTGTTGCTCGATAGTTTCACGCCGAGAAACGCGGAGCAGAATCAGTGTGGAAACGGATCGGGTGCAGGAACCTCCGAAGTTACGGATCGTCCAACGGACGCCTACGCCGCTTTAGACTACGTAAGAAGATCCTCGATTATCCTAAATGAAAGAATCGTTTTATTAGGATGGTCGCATGGAGGAAGCAGCGTCATTTCGACAGTTGATACGAATTCCACCCTTCCATACCGTCAGAAATATCCGAGACCTTTCAAAGGAGTGATTTCCTATTACCCGGGTTGCGGTCTAAACGGCGCGTTTGGAGGAATTTCAACAAGCACGTATCTGCCGTATACTCATTTGAAAATTCTCGCGGCGGGATTGGACCCTCTTTATACCGGTGGATATTGCGACGACCGGGTTAACCGCGCGCAGACGTTAGGCGCTAGCTTAGGAACAAACAATTCTATTGCGATAACGGTATATCCCAACACACATCACAGTTTCGATCAGGCCAAGGCGGTAAACGATCAGTTCGATGCGAACGATGTAAACGCAAAACCGCTAGCGGACCAAGAAGCGATCAACTTTTTTCAATTGCACAATCCGTAAAAATTTTTAAATTATTGATCTTGAAAAGCAAAAATGAAAAACGAACTTACCACATCGATCAAGAAGAATACATTCTAAAATTTGAATATTCTAATATTACAAGAGGCGGCGTATGACAAAACGAGAACTTACTTTTCAAGACGGGACATCCGATAAATTCTGGAACTTAGAAACCTCCGGAAATTCCTTCACAGTGACCTTCGGTAAAACCGGAACCGCGGGACAAACGCAGACAAAAACCTTCGATTCGGAAGACAAATGTCTAAAAGAAGCGGAAAAACTGATTCATGAAAAACTAAAGAAAGGATATAAGGAGAATTCCACCGGAGATTTTCTCGCGGAATGGAAATCCCTGCTCGATTCAAATACGCCGAAGGAAGCATTTATAAAACATTTTTCATTTTTAACGGAAAACGAAGAAGACAAGGAAATTCTTAAAAAACTGTCCGAAAATTTAATTTCTTTCTCCTTAAATGAAAAAGAAAAAACTTTAACCGCCGAAATCAAAATTAAAGACTTGGAAGATGAAAACGCGGAATTGATCTGCCGACCTCCGTTCACTCAAATTCCAGGAAAAGGTCTTCCGAAGAGTTATACAAAAGTCTCAAAGGTGCATAACGGAATTTATTACGAAGACTTAGGCGGAGGATCGATCGGATTTTTCGGAATGGATAAGAATGGAAAAATCAACGGCGGCGGATGGGAGCCCGAAGCAATCGAAGAAGGCGACAATGAAAAATTTTTAGAAGCGCTGGAAAATAAAGACCTATCTCTGGAAGACGTCCCTTGTATTATCGAGTTTGGTCAGAATTGGATTTTAAACAATCCCTTAAAAAAGACGATTCACAAAGAACCCGCTTACCTTTTTGTATCCCACGAAGATTGCGAAGTCGTAACGATCAAAGAAGCCGATCGGTTTTTTTTCGGTCAGATTCTTTTAAGAATTTTTGCGCAAAGAATTCTCGATATGGAATTCTTCTCCGAAGTTTATTCTTAAATTTTTAGATCGGCCTTGAAAAAACTCAGTCATTTGTTTTTTGGAAAACAACCTCTCCTTGAATCGTTATTTGACAAAGTCGGTTTTATTTTGTGTGGTTTATCGCTAAAGAAATGGTCTCAAGGAAAAAGATTGAATGCAAAAAAAGGGCCTTTTGGATTCTACTTGGAATGAGCTTACGTTCGTCTTTGAAAAATTCTTTCACAAGAATCCGGAGAAAAACGAAAGCGGAAGCTGTTGGCGGGAATTCAAAATTTTCCGTTGAACGGGAGTATATTATGAAAACCGAATTTTCTATTCGTATCGTGGAAATGGATCCGGAAGCAGGATTTACCGGCCATCTCGTTTTAGTCGCCGTGGAGGATCTTACTTCTTTATCCGTTAGGGACGCCGTAGACTCTTGGACGAGAATTCTCAAAAATGCGGACGATTTAGTTTTCTCCGATCCGATTTTCGAAGATTCGGACCCGTGGTTCGGCTTCGGCGTTACGATGGAAGATCGAATATTGGATGAAGAGGCTCTCTTTTCCAAAATTCCGAACTCGGATTTTTTGATTGAAACGTCAGTTTCGGAATACATAGAAGCGCTGATACATTTCAACGAAGAGAATAACGATGAAGGACTTGCCACCCATGAGGAATTGGAAACGGGAACTTACGCCGTTCTCTGGCTTCTTAAAAAGAATCTAAAATATCTGCCGCTTTACATTCGATATTTGAATTCTTTGGATCTCGATCATACGGTTGCGCAGTTGGACGTATTATTCCAACTCGCAAAAAGATATTCTCCGATTGAATTGGAACCTCTCAAAAAGTTCGCAAAGAATAAAGACGCGCAACTTTTAAACGATTGGCTCGAATCAGATCGTGTATGGAACGAGCGATGACGGGTTCACTTCGTTCATTCGGATTTATCTAAGAATCTCATTCGATCGGAATCAACCGCAAATGATTTCTCAAGTTGCAAAAGAATTGAATTGTTGAATGCCGCTTTCATTCTATAGAATATGGAACAAAAAGATTACAGCGACGAGGTTCGACTTCATAGATCCAAGTTCATTCGCTTTTTATTATTTGTCGCGGGTTCTATTTCCCTAACGTTGGGGATCATCGGAATTTTCACGCCCATTCTTCCAACGACTCCGTTCTTACTTTTATCTGCGGCCTGTTATGCGAGGGCCTCGCATAAATTTTACAATTGGCTTATGAACAATCGCTATTTCGGATCTTATATTCGCGACTGGAGAATTCACAAAATGATTCCGCTCCGCGCAAAGATCATCGCCATCTCCATGATTTTTATAACGATAGGAACGACCGTTTTCTTTTTTATTCCGATTTTAGCGGTAAAAATTCTTATTTCTCTGATCGGCGTTCTCGTCGTGATCTATTTGATACGAATTCCTACCAAAGTAAAAAACTGAATTTAAAATATTCTTTGTCGGAGTTACGACAACGAATCAAACGTATTTATCCTTGTGCAAAAGGTAATTCTGTGGTAAAGGGAAAATCTCCCGATTTTTCCCGCCATCGAAACTCAATGATTCGCTCCCTATGAGTCGCTCATCATCCCTCCACTCAAAACTCAGCGCGGCGCTCTCTACGGATCGTGCCGCAGGTGGGACGCGCGGCTTTCACGGTAGAATTTTGTCGGAACTACGTACGGCAAGAATCCTTTTTAATAGGGGGATCGAGAAGGAAACATGTGGAAAACCTTCGAGTCGTTCTCTTTGAGAAGTTCCGCAATGTCCAAGGCTTCCTGCACTTTCCTTCTCTTATCAGGTTCTTCCTGCAACCAAGACGTCACAAAAGATTCCAATCTCCTGTAATCCTTGATAAAGGAAAGTGAACGTATGTATTCGATCTTATCTTCTTCTTCGGCGATCTTAAACTGAATCACTTGTTGATACGTTGCGGCCGCCGCGCGATAATTTCCGGTATTGTAATATGCGTGCGCCAAAAATCTTTTCTCCTGAAAAGGAAGTTCTCCGTAGAGATTATAGATTTTAATAGCCTTTCGAAAATTCTGATGAATGTCCATTACAAGTCTTGCATGGATCAGCATATATTCCCTGGATTGAAATCCGTCTTTTACGAATTCCACACACTGCGCGTAAGCGTCGGCTTTGTTTCCCAAAAGAAAATTCGATTTTAAAAGAAGAAGTTTCGCCGCTCTGAAATTCGGCTTTAATTCGATCGCCCTTTCGGCTTCCGCTTTCGCACGGAGATAATTTCCGGTTTCAAAATAAGCGAGGGCGAGATTGATTCTATAGAATGGATTGTAATTGGATAACTCCACCGCTTTCTGAAAGTATTCCAAAGATCTAGGCCATTTGTTTCTCTGAACAAAAATCATTCCCAACTGGTAATAAGAAGGGTCGTGTCCCGGTTGAATCTGAATCGCTCTCAGAAGCGAATTCTTCGCTTGCGGATAACGGCCCTGCGCGTAAAGATAAGAACCTTTGAGATAATGATATTCTACCGTGTTCTCGTCTAACTTCTTGATTCTTTCTATATTAACGGAAGCCCTCGCCAAATTGTTCGCACGAATCAGGTTTACGGTTTCGGTATTGAGAGCGGCGATTTGAACTCTTCTTCTTGCGGCGTCCGCAGGAGATCCGCCGTCCATGTTTGGAGTCGAAGAAACGTTCCCGGGAAGATTCTCGTCTTCATCATCGGCAAAAAGAATACCGAAAGAACAAAGTATTAAGAGGAGAAGAATTAAAGGACGTTTCATGTTTACGATTTTTTATTCGAAGGAAAACCGAAACCGAATCAGTTCTTTTCGAAGAATTCTACGTTGTCTTCTTTTTTATTTAGGAGCTGAAGTTCCTTTGCGTTGACTTTTAGAATTCTATATTCCAGATCAAAAGCGAGATCCGCGAGATTAAAATGGATGTCGTCATCCTTCATTTTGTAGGTAAGATGAAATGTATCATATTTTGCCAAACCGTCCGGAAGAATCAGAAGGTGACTTCCTTTTCCTTTATCCGGGTCTTTGCATTCTCCCTTTTCAGGACAATTCTTAACCTTTACCCAATCCCCTAAAATCAGCTCCTCTTTCTTTTTACAAGAAGAGAAAAGAAATAGAACGAGAGTTAAAATGAGAGCGAATTTTTTCATAGATTCAAACATAGAGATCCATCCTTGGTTGTCCAATGAAAATCTAAGCAAAGGAAAGGGAAGAAATCAGGGATTGGGGCGGAAAACGGGAAAAGAAAGCGGGAGAATCACTGATGATCGATGTATTCCTTTAAGTTTAAAACTTCGAAGGTATTCATCAAATCCGGATGAATCGCGCTGATCGTACAGTGAATTCCTTCCGATTTTGCATTCTTCAAAAACCATACGAGAGAACTGATTGAAATCGAATTCATTACTGGAATATCGCCGAGGTTGAGAATGATCGACTTCGGCTTTTTAGCGATGGCGTCCATGAGCATCGTTCGAAACGCATAGTAGTCGTTAAAAAGAATGGTGAGATCAGGAGTGATTTCGACTATTTCTGAATTATCTGACATTTTAAGATTCGCTTTCAAGTTCTTCGGCGTCCTCATATACTTTCGGACGAAAAAACTTTCCCAAGTAAAAAAAATCTCTCGTGGAAAACGCAAATTCAACCGATTTTTTTGAGGGGAGAGAAATAATGTTTGAGAAAACCCATTTCATGAAAACCCAGGATTTACTGGAAAGAGGAATGAATAGTTCCGTTTTAAAGAGAAAAGTAATTTCAGACAATATCGCAAACGCGGACGTTCCTCATTTTAAGAGATCCGAAGTGATCTTCGAATCTATGATCAAAAGAGCCATCGAATCCGAAAAAATCGAGGCAGTCAAAGAAGTTCCAACACAAATTTCAGACGACCGCCATATTTCATTCTTCAAACCCTTGGATTATCGGGAAGTTCAACCCAAGGCCAATATCGACTATCTGACTACTATGAGAGCCGACGGCAATAACGTGGACGTGGAGAAGGAAGTCGTGGAAGCATCCAATTCCCAAATGCAATACATGATGATGTCGGAAAGAATCAACCAGAATTACCGAGATCTAAAGCAAGTCATGAGAATGGCTTAAGAATTAAAATATTTTCCTTGAATTCATTATAATGAGACATAATTTTACCGTTTAGGAAGTAGCCATGGGCCTTTTCTCATCGATCAACATTTCCGCAACAGGCTTATCCGCGCAAAGATTGCGAATGGATGTGATATCCAACAACATCGCAAACTCAACGACCACAAGAAATACGAATGGAGACGGACCTTTTCGAAGAGATCGGGTCGTGATGACTCCGATCAACCTGAGAACCAGATGGAATAGTCCCGTATATCCGTTCGGTATTTCTCCCGGAGAAGGAAAAGGCGTAAAGGTAATGAAGATCGAAAAGGATATGACTCCGCTTCGTTTGGTTTACGATCCTACACATCCGGACTCGATTCAGATCGGACCCAAAAAAGGATACGTGGAAATGCCGAACGTAAACATCGTAACCGAGATGACGGACATGATTTCGGCTTCTAGATCCTACGAAGCGAACGTGCAGATGATCAACGGCTCCAAAGCGATGTTTAACAAAGCGCTGGAAATAGGTAGGGCATAATTATGGAAATCAATTCTAATTCTTCACTCTGGTATACTTATAATTCCGGTTATAACGGCGGGAAAGCTCATCCCCTTACTCCGAAAGGAGACAAGGTCGATGTATTCACGACTGAAGATAGACATTACAAAGATGTAAAACAACCCGTTTCTCCCGATTACGTCGCCGAGAGTTTTTCGGAAGCAATGAAAAACGCAATGACATCGGTCAACGATCTTCAGGTGGAAGCGGACGAACTCACCCAGAAAATGGTCTTTGATCCGAACTCTGTGGATGCGCACGAAGTGATGATCGCTTCCGAAAAAGCGAGAGTCGCTCTCACATTCACAAAGACGATCGCCGACGGAGTCGTTCGCGCTTACAGAGAATTGACTTCTCTGAGATAAAAAATATTCTTCTTTTAATTTTAGAAGTGAAAGTTTTTAAACGGACCGTTCCGAAAGGAACGGAGGATTTTTTTCTTTTTCAAAATTCGATTCCATTCTTCTCTTTTCGTTTTCCTTTAACCCAGCCGTTTCATACTAACGAATGAAATCCTTTCCGGTAAGGTTTACTTTTCGATTCTTTGTAATATCCGGTCTTCTGATAGTGTCCTTAAAGTTTCGCACAAATGAGAACTTGAGAAGAGCTCTCCTCACACGATCAAGCCATGAGCTTTA
>NZ_NPDU01000102.1 GCF_002811985.1 Leptospira adleri | reverse complement strand
CCTTTTTTTGAATTTGATCGTTACAAACTCAATCGGCAAGGAGAGCCTTCTCATTCATTCTTAAATCTGCGAAATATTTTGGACGTTATCGAACGTTGAGCATATTAGCATCTTCGCATGGGATATCAAGATGCTTTTTATATTGTATTTTGATTCAAATCTATTTATCAGATCGCTCAAACTGTAGTTCAAAGATCCGTTATAATTTAAAAGTTCCCAAAATTGAATCCTTTGTTTGGACGATTGATAGGAAAACAAAAATCATCCAGAGAATTCTTTGCCAAGGAGATCTATTCTCATCTTCTTAATACTCTTAATAAAGCTTTGTTTCAAGATTTTCTCAACAGGTGCTCAAAACATTTCATCCGATACGATCTTGATTCTTTTCTCTGTGATTTCGCTCCACAATCTTTGATTAAATCCAATAAGCTCTTTTTATTTCCTCTTAGATTATGGATGTGCGATTCTGTTTCCCTTTCGGTTACAGAGAATGCCTTTACAGATTATCCAAATTTAGGGAGTTCCCGCAATAATCTTTTTTTGGACAACCCGCCGCAGGGATGCGAAGGGCGTGGTCCATAGGACCGAGCGGAACTCCGCGAGCCCGTAGCAAGCCCGACCCTCCTGGCGAACTTCTGAATAGCGTTCATTATCTTGAGATCACCAGGAGGGTGCGGCCCAAATCCTTACCTCTCATTGAAGAGTTCCCACGCAAAAAGAATTGCAAAGTCCTCAGCATTCCCAAAATAGAAACTGGAACACTTAAATTCATTAAACAGTTGTTCAATTCGACCTAAAAAGGCCTGGATTGACGACGAGGTAAAAAAATGTCAAACGCCTATGTAATCGATGCAGTAAGAACTCCGAGGGGAAAAGGGAAAAAAAGAGGAACACTCGCTTCCATCCACCCTCAAGAACTTTCAGCCGCTACCTTAAATGCCATCCAAGAAAGAAACGGAATCAAACCGGAAATAGTAGAAGAAGTCGTGATGGGATGCGTATCACAAGTCGACGATCAAGCCGCCTGTATCGCACGTTATGCGGTTATGGCCGCACTTTGGCCGAACTCAGTTCCTGGATACACGGTGAATCGTTTCTGCGGTTCCGGACTTCAGGCCGTAAACAACGCAGCGAATCACGTTCAATCCGGGTCTATGCAAATCGCACTCGGAGGTGGAGTAGAATCCATGTCTCGGGTAAAAATGGGGGCAGATTTAAACGGAAGAGATTTTAATATAGGAAATCCTAATATTCAAAAACATTATAACTTAGTTCCTCAGGGAATTTCCGCGGACTTGATCGCTACAAAATTCGGAATTTCCCGCGAAGAAGCCGATCGTTTCGCTGAATCTTCCCAAATCAAGGCGGATCACGCAATCAAATCGGGTTATTTCAAAAAATCCATCATCCCGGTGAAAACCGAAGACGGAACGATCGTAGATAGCGACGAAAATCCCCGTATCGAATCCACTTTCGAATGGCTCTCCGAACTCGGTCCCGTTTTTAAAACAATCGGCGAGAAAGAGTTAGACGCCATTGCTCTAAAATCTTACCCGGAAATTTCAAAAATCAACCATATCCATACTCTTGGAAACTCTTCGGGTATCGTCGATGGAGCGGCTTCGGTACTTCTTGCTTCGGACGAAGGAATCAAGAAATACGGCCTAAAACCTCGTGCTCGTATCGTAGCCATGGCATCCACGGGAGAGGATCCTACGATCATGCTTACCGGTCCAGTTTCCGCTTCAAAAAAAGCCCTATCAATGGCGGGCCTAAAGCCGGAAGATATCGATATTTGGGAAATCAATGAAGCGTTCGCATCCGTCGTCCTCTACACTCAAAAATCTCTCGGAATTCCTTCAGACAAGATAAACGTCAACGGAGGCGCGATCGCTCTGGGTCACCCTCTTGGGGCAACCGGCGCGATCCTCTTAGGAACTGCGTTAGACGAACTCGAAAGAAGACAAAAACGTTATGCGCTTATGACACTCTGTATCGGCGGCGGAATGGGAATCGCTACGATCATAGAAAGAATCTAACAACGATTAAACCTCAGGCGGAATTTCCCGCTTGAGGTCCGCTTTCATACCCGCCTCGCCCCTTCGTTCCCTTTTCTTTGTATTTCATTCATATTTTTTTTGACAATTTACATCTTTTTTTTGGAAAAATTAGGCAAGAATTTCAATCGGTCAGGTTATAACTTTAGAAAGAAAAAGCATCCGTCAGAGTCGATTCTTTCGGAAGCGTGGAACTAAAAACGATGGAAGATATTACATTAGCGCAAATCATCCTGGATAAAATTAAAAAGGAAAACGATAATCATCAATTGCCGACTAACACGGATTTGTTTTATCATTTCCGTTCTACCCTCAATCTTTCCGAAAGGAAAATATCGAAAATACTCGCTTTCCTAAAAGATTCCAACTGTATCTTTGTCCTCAATTTAAAGAAGCAAAACCCAAATTTTTCCGTTCCCGGACTCGATGCATACGTGATTTCGGATGCGTTTCTGATCGACGTCCTTTTCTCGAAATATCAAAAAAATTTAGAACTCCAATACAACGCGATGTATCGGAAATCGCTCGGTTATCAGCAGATTCTTGCCAAAGTCCTGGATGAAATCACAACCATTCAAAACCAAAGCGTTCTCGAGCTTTTCTCTTTCTGCGTAGTTTTGGAAGACATTAAGAAATTAATGAAAGCAAATCCGGAGCGTTATGAGGAATCCAACCGTCTTTCCACTCTCAAATCCATGATTCGAGACGCGGAAACTCCTCTTTCCTTTAATCCGGAAAGAAATCATTCGACTGTGGAGCCGGTTTCTATCTCCACGATCTTTGAACCGGAGATTCAGGAAGAAGAATCAGTCGCACTGGAATCAAAACCAAAGTTGAAATCCAAATGGGAACTTATGGCGGAACTTTATTCCGTCCCCTTTCTTCTGAGAATTCACTTTAGAAAAAAAGAATATGCGATCATTCAGCAACTTCTTCTTGCTTCCAAGATCAGCGCAGCGGACGATCTAAAGATGGTAGCAGTGAATTGTTCCAATCTTCTTTCTAAGAATTCCTTGGAATCAAAACTAAGGCTGGAACTGAACAATCTTCGCAATCTCGCCATGAAGAAACTACTCGAAGAAGTAAAAACGCCTATCTTCGACGATTTAGAAATGGTAATGTAAGAATTTTCTTTTAAAGGTCGGAATCGAACATGATTCCGATCGCCGCTCTCTTCAATAAAATTCCTTTTGGTCGACCTTGACCTCTTTTCTATCTTTAACAAAACGATCCGAATCACAATCTTAGAATCCGGAATCTAAATCGGTCGATGTCAGACTTTAAGATAAATTCTTTTTTTGTCCAAAATACTCAAAATTCCCCACCAGATAAGAAGCTGAATCAACGCGTATGCAAGAGAAGCGTTGTAAGAATTAAAAAATAAATTCAACTTTAAATAAAAGAAGACTTTCATCGAAATTTTCTTTCCGTTTTCTCCGGCGATCATCCAAAGATTCAACGACCTCGCGACGAGCCCGGAAGCTGCGAAGACAAGAATTGCGTTTTTTCCGAAAACTAATAACGGCTGAAAAACCTTCTCAGGAGAAATTACACGATCCATCTTTGCCCTCAGCGGAAGTAATTCCAAAAGTTCGAAGAAGAATATGCAGAAAAATGCGAGTCCTCCCGTATAAACCGCATAACTCCCGGTCCAAAGACTTTTATTGATCGGAAGAAAACTCTCCCAGAAAATTCCGCCTAACGTAAGCAAAACGCCCGCCGATAAGAGGGTCAAAATTCTTCCGTTGCGATAGTCTTCGCTTAATAAAATTCGTCCACAGATAGCCCCTAAGAGAGCGCTTGCAACGGACGCAACGCCGCTAAAAAAACCTTCGGGGTCCCAGGTTTTTGAAAACTTCCAGAGATGTCTTTCTCCGAAAAGGATTCGATCCATCCAAGCTCCGATATCTTTGCCCTCCTCCAAAGAAATCACCGACTCTCCCGGCACGACGACGTTTGTCAATATCCAAGTATGAACCGTTAAAAATATCACCGAAAGAAAAAGAATGAATCCTTCGGAAATTCCTTTTCTCCAGGAAGAATCGTTTTTGAATTCTCCGTTTTCGTTCGCGCGGGAGATAAAAAATAAATAGCACGAGGACACTATAAAATATACGAACGCGATTCTTTGTAAAACTCCGGGAATCCTTAAGTTCTCGAAAGACCATTCCCCGAAAAAATTGAGAAAGAGTCCTATCCCGAAAAGAACCAAACTTCGTTTAAAAATCAGAATCCAAATTCTTACTTTGGAAACTTCTTTCTTTGAATCGAATGCGATCGGAATCGAAGCTCCCACCGCGAAAAGAAAAAAAGGGAATACCAAATCCGTCGGAGTGCATCCGTTCCACTTCGCGTGTTTGAGAGGCGCATATATAAACGACCAAGAACCGGGATTGTTTACGAGGATCATTCCCGCGACGGTCATTCCCCGAAAAAGATCCAAGGATAAAATTCTTTTCTTTTTGATTTCTGATTTTTGCAACGATAAGACCTTTTTATTTTCGAGCGGAATTTCGGATTAATTCACGTTAGGCGTTTTGCGCTTCTTGGAACGGATCCTTAGGCACGAATTTTGAGTATATAGTCGAGACGTATCTTTTCTCCGTCTTCAAGAACCGCGAACTCCTCCCGGTTCATGGAAACAAGATCGAGAATTTTCACCTTCTCCATTTTTCGCGGCGGAGATTCCGGAGTTTCGGAAATTTCCAGGGAAACCCTGCGTTTCCTCAGAACGAGTTCCTCCAATCGATCGTAAAAATCACAGGAAACGGGAACATATACATTCATATATTCTGATATTCTTTTATAAGAGAATTCTACCAAAGAGATCGATGAAATTCGGTGAATCCGTAAACGTCCCGAAAGGAGACCTCTTTACCCTTTACGGGTTTGAATCTTCCGGAGAACTTTCCCACGAATTGTCTGAAGTAGAGTTTGGAAAAGATTAAATTCATCTTATCCTTTCTTTCTCCTTCGGGGACAAAGTCCAGCTCGACCAAACCTTCCTCGTCGTAGATCTTCCAAGGTTTATAAGGATCCTTCTGCGAAAAATCAAAAATCAATCTAGGCACCCTTTGCCTTTCATGATCGATCCAATACGCGTTTTCGGAAAAGAAGGATTCGTTTACCAAAGCCGCGAAGTTCGCGCCGATCGTCGTCTTATCGGGAAGAATCGCGCTGAACGCGGCCCAATACCAATTGGTCTCCCTTCTCAGATATCCCCCGGACCAGTCGTAAAGAACGGTGACTTTTTTCGGATCGAAAACGAGAGGTCTGTCTTGAAAAGAAAGTTCGATGGAGTTCGGGATCAACGGAGAACATTTTTCCGTGAAGGTCCAATGAGTCGGTTCCGAAGGATTCAAAACCCTCAATGGAGAATGGGATTTTAAACCGAAATCGGCGGAAAATTTAAACCGAAGTTTCCTTCCAAGGAATGCATCCACGAGAAGTTTCCCTTTCGCGTGCGACTTCTCGATCGAAAGAAAAGAGGATCCTTTTTTAAACTGGATTTTGTATTCGTCCGGGTTTGCCGGAAAGTCCAAAGAACTTCCGAGATCCAATCCTTTCGTATCGAACTCATAAAGAATCCCGTCTTTATAATGATAAAGATAAGCGAAGACGTTATACACGTAACCTAGGCTGACAGCGGCGAAACCGATCAAAAATTCTTCGGTTATGATTCCAATATAATTGAATCTTTTAAACGCAAAACGCTTCTTTAAACCGCTGATCTCTTTCCCAAAAAAATCCAACAGTTGAAATTCCTTATAATTGAATTCAACTGGACCATCGAAAACGCCGTAATTGACTTTATTTTCGGAACCGATTATTTTCATCTCGATCGGGTAAGTTACGGAAGAAGCGTTAAAAAGCAATGTAAATATAAGTTGCCCGGCAATTTCGCTTTACTTTTCTTTTTTTACGGTCAGCATTGGCATACCAAGTGTTCCAAAAAGAAGCCCATGGCAGAAGCGCAAAGCCAGAATCCTCCAAAGTCTACGAATCTTGACGAGTCTGATCTTAAGATTCTCAAATCGAAAAAAACATCCCGCGAACTTTCGGTTCTTCTCTATCGAGTCCTTTACAGAACGGACGAGGTAAGACAAGGAGCCGTTAAGGTTCTCAAAGAAACATTCTTAAGAACTCATACGAATCATCCCGAGCTCTTTCCGATTTTGGATCGAACGAAGTTTACAAAGGATATGATCAATCTTTATAGAACTTCCGCGACCCTTCCCCCGGATAAATTGGAACTGTATTTTAACGGAATTCACGCTTCCTTTCAAAACGAGATCCGTTACTTCGTGGGAAAGTCCGCGCAATTCTCCTTTGATATCATATTTCTTGTTATAGAAACGATCTTAAACGAAATGAATCTTCCGGAAAACGAAAGAAGCGTAAACATGAAGGACCGGGAAAGTATCCTTAAGAATTTTAAGGCTTACAACGACCTCTCCAAAATTTTCAATAAGATCGGGAACACAAAGGTCGTTATCGATAAAAAGGACGAGATCATCACCGAAATTTCCATCCTTCACAAGGACATTACGATTATCTCGATAGAAAGTATGTTTCGGCACATTCTCGCGCAGCTTCTTCTTTCCAAAAAATATAACTGCGGAAACTTGATCGAGAAATGGGCGCAAGAATACGGGATGGAAGAGAACGCTTCGTCCATGAAACGTGTGATCGTCGAGGCGACTCCTCTTACCGACTTCCGGGTTCAATTTACGAACGCGGTGAAAATTCTGAAAGACGAAAACGAATTGGATCTGATGTTTTTAAGAACTCTTGCGAACTACTACGCTTCCTGGGTAACTCAGGTTTCGGAACAAATTCCTTCCTAATCTTAGAATATTCCAAATTCAGAATATTCTAAGATCTACGATAAGAATTTTTAGCTCAGTCTTTTTAGGGAAATCCCCAGAGAATACACCGCGACCGAAAGAACGATGTGGAAAATATCCACGTTCAAAATCGGCCCCCTGGATCCCGTCGTTCCGATCACAAGACCTGCGAGAATAAAAAGGATCGCCCCTAAGATTCCGTATAAGGCAGGGACTTTAGTAGTTCCTGAATTTTTTCTGATACAGGCAAAGATGGCGACGCCCATTGCAATTCCGCCTAACGCAGTCGAAAGAAGAGGAAATACGGCAACGTATGTGAAAATTATGTAGATAAGAAAAAGAACGCCAGCAATCGGATAAAGAAGATTCTTTTCCAATTTCCGAATTCCAAGATGAAAAAATCCGGTTCCGATCAAAGGCACTCCTACAAACCCCGCGAGTCCCACCGTAAAACGATAGATCGGATCCAAAAAAGTGATTCCGAGAAAATGAACGGTCCCAAAACCTGCGGGAATTCCTATCAAAAGAAATCCGAGAAATCCCGCGGACTTCGAGTAAGAGGTTGAGTTTTTCAGCTGAAGAGCCGTAAAAACAGAAACGATACAGAGAATAAAATCGGAGAAAACTGTACTCAATTGCATGGTGGATGATACTTTGTATCGAAACGAAATTTGCAATTCTTTCCTCGCTCGAAATTAAAAAAAGATTCCCTTTCTATTCGAATTCGAACCTATCTAAGAAGACAAACCGTCAAAATATCATAGGAATTTTATATGCCACAAAAAGCGCTCAACCAATCCGTAACCCTTAACAACGGAATTACGATGCCGATCTTCGGACTCGGAGTATGGAAAACGAAGTCCGGCAAAGAATGCACCGATGCGGTCCTCTCCGCCTTAGAAGCCGGTTACAGACATATCGATACAGCGAAAATTTACTCGAACGAAGAAGACGTGGGAAAAGCGATTCGGGAAAGCGGAATTCCGAGAAAGGAAATTTTTATCACGACTAAATTGTGGAACGCTGATCAAGGAACCGAAAAAACGAGAAAGGCCTTGGAGCAGAGTTTGGAAAAACTCGGAATCGATCAGGTGGACCTTTATCTCGTTCACTTCCCCGTGACTTCCAGAAGACTGGATTCCTGGAAAGAATTGGAAAAAGCATATCACGATAAACTCTGCCGCGCAATCGGTGTCAGCAACTATATGATCCCCCATTTAACGGAATTGTTAAACGAATCGAACGTAGTTCCTGCTGTAAATCAGGTCGAGTTCCATCCCTTTTTAAATCAAATTCAACTTTTTGAATATTGTAAAAAACATAAAATTCAATTGGAAGCCTACAGCCCTCTCGCACACGGACAAAAAATTGACGATCCTCAGATCGCAGAGATCGCAAAAAAATACGGAAAAACGCCGGCTCAGATTCTGATCCGATGGGCGATCGAACAAAACATAGTAGTCATTCCTAAATCCACGAAAAAGGAAAGAATCATAGAAAACGCGGACGTTTTTGATTTTCAGATCGCGGAAGAGGATATGAACGTTTTAAAATCTTTGGACGAAAATTTTAGAACCTGCTGGGATCCTTCGGAAGTCGCTTAACAAAATTAGATTTCAGCTCTTAACATCAGCCTTTTGACGAACATCGTCGCATAAGATCCGGACGGGAGGCGAAAGGAAATTTTGACTTTTTTTCTCCCTGGATGGAGATCGTCCGGTTCGAATTCTTCTAGTAAACATTCGTCCGGAACGACTTTCAGATTTCTTTCAAAGGAATTCATTTTTATTTTTGGAAAGGGTGATTTTGTAAAAACGGAATTCTTCAGATCGAAGCGCGAAAGGATCGTTCGAAGCGATAACATTTCTTTTTCAGAATATTCTAATGTTTCAATTCCGGGCGCGCCTGGAACGGTAAGATCGTAATCCGAAGATAAAGTTTGCATCAGCGATTCTTCCGGAAAAAAAAGGGATCCCGTTTTTGTTTTGATCCGGACTCCGGAAACACTTTCCGTCGTAAGAAATTCCGAAACGAACTCATTCCAGACGAGAGATTGTAGGGAGGAAAGGAGCATTAATAATTCCTCTTCGGGAAAAAAGGAAATCAATTCGGCGTATGTTTTCGAAGTTACGTTTTTTTCTTTTTTTAAATGAGAGAAGATCCGACTTTCTAACTTTGTTCCGGAGATTCTCTCGCACCCGCTCCAATTTCCCCAGAACTTTTGAAGTTCTTTTTTTCGATCGCGCGCTTGTTTTTTTTCTCCGGAAAAAGGATCCGTCAGAAGAAGTTTCAGACAGGTTTCGGGATTCCCTTGCAAATAAGGAATGATCGGAAGTCGGAAGTCCGGATGAAAACGGCTGAATCGCTGAGAATCGTAGTAGTTTATAAAACCGGAACGAGATCCTTTTTCGAAATTTCGCAGGACTACGTCCTCTTCCTTCTCGACCAGATTTCTCAGAGTGAGAATAAAACGATTTCCCGCGTTCGCTTCCGGGGTCAGAGGTCTTCCGCTGAAACCGATCGGCTCGAGTTGAAGAACATCCGCAAGTTCCGGAGGAACTCTGAGAATTCGATCCGCGCTGATATGTTGTGTCGTAGTCGCGTGTCGGTCCTTCTTTCCTCCGTAGCCGATCTCGGAGAGGGGAACCCTTGATTCTTTGGCGATTCTCTGGAGCGCGTCGAGAGTGTTCCAACCGGTCTTTCTGAGTCGGAAGATCGTCCAGTTTCCGGATTCTTTCAACCAACCGGGCTGAAGAATTTCCTCCACTTGGAAATCTTCGGGACTTTGTTTGAGTTCGTAGACCAAAAACCCGCTAAATGGACGCTCTGACACAGTTTCCAAAATGCGGGAACTCCTCCACCGAACAATCTCGAAAAGAAAAAACTCATTGCAGATTTCTTCTGTCTAACAAATAATAGTTTAAGTTTAAAGTATATGGGAACCCATTACAAAGGAAACAATCGAGAAAAAGCGGTCTTAGATGCTTTTATTAAGCTCAGCCGTTGTTCCGACTCCATCCGTCAATTGGAGGACAAGGTTTTTACAAAGTATGGGCTTACCAACGGACAATTTGGCTGTTTGGAGACTCTGCATCATTTAGGGCCCATGTGCCAGAAGGAAATTGGGCAAAAGCTCTTTTCCTGCGAAGGGAATATCACCCAAATAATCGATAATTTGGAAAAACGAAAACTTGTCCAAAGGGTTCGAAGCCAAGAAGACCGCCGTTTTATTATCATTCATCTCACCCCGGACGGAAGCGAGCTCGTCCAAAAAGCATTTCCGGATCTCCTTCAAAACCTGGTTCAAAAATTCGATCCATTGACGGAGGATCGACTTCTCGATTTAAGCGGCGCTCTCAAGGAGATTGGTTTTAAAACTGTATGAATTCTTTTTTTGATTCCAATACTTTGAACATAAATTATTTACCATTAAAGCAAAACGCTCCTTCCGTGGAGCTCCTACACTGATCTAAGAATCCAACAAGAACTCTATCCATGGATGAACTCATATACTTTAAATTCAAATCATTTAGCATCAAAGATTGGCTAAATATAAACTAGGAATCATTTTAGGAGGAAATTCAAATGCTTCAAAAATTTTTTAAAACAGATTCAGATTTAGGATCTCTCATTCTCAGAGTAGTAGCGGGTATCGTAATGTTTCCGCACGGAGCTCAGAAAATGCTCGGTTGGTTTGGCGGTTACGGTTTTTCGGGAACCTTGGGTTATTTGGTGGGGCTTGGAATTCCGACCCCGGTTGCGATCCTTGTGATCATCGGAGAATTCTTCGGAGCCCTGGGTTTGATCTTGGGTCTTTTCACAAGACTTTCCGCCTTAGGAATCGGAATCGTCATGATCGGCGCGGCTTCCTTTCATATACAAAACGGATTCTTTGTCAACTGGGCCGGGAACCAGCAAGGGGAAGGATACGAGTTTCATCTTCTTATCATTGCGATTTCGGTAGTTCTGTTTATCAAAGGCGCGGGAAAAGCCTCTTTAGATTCTTTGATCGAAGAAAAGCTCGATTAATCGGAAATTCATCTCGGGACACCGTGGACGATTTCATCCACGGTGTTCGGAAACAAAAGATTATTAGAATATTCTAATGATTATTTTTTTTTATTTTCAGACGCGACTTTTTCTTAGGAGAAGCGCTTTTTGTTTTTCCAAGAAGAGTGACGATTCCCCACTTCTTTTCGAATTTAAAACTGTGAATCTCTTTTTCCTTCGGAGGAATAAAAGACATCGCTCTTTCCGAAAGAGCTGCGATCGTCAAACTCGGATTCACTCCTAAGTTTGCGGGAATCATGGAACCGTCGCAGATTCTTAAATTTTGATAACCGAACACCCGATTCTGAAGATCCACCACTCCTTCTTCCGCGGCTTCAGCGATGCTACATCCGCCTAAAATATGAGCGGTAGCGGGTATATCCAACAAGGCTTCGTTGATGCTACTTCTTGCGACTCCGTTCGTGATCCTTGCGAGCCTTCTTGCGAATTCATTCGCGATCGGAATGTAAGTCGGAATTTTTTCCCCCGTTTCCTGCGTGGAAGAAAGTGATTTTTGAAAAGGCCAAATCCATCTTCTCTTACGAATGATCTCGATGCTATTGTCCACGGTCTGCATAACGAGGAGAATGATCGTCCTCCTCGCAAAGCCGATCGGGTTCAGCAGACTGACGCTGTTTATCGGATGTTTGAGAACCTCGATCAAAAATCGAAGTTGTCTCGGAATATTTCCTCCTCCGTCCACGATGACTCCCGCGGCGAGGCCGTTCATCGCGTCTGATCCGTTCGAATATCTTACCGGTTCAATGTGGGTATGTTCATCTGGAAAAACGCTCGAAGTGATTGCGATCCCGTGAGAAAGATCGGCCTTCTTATCTTTGAGAGTCACTCCGATCAAAGATTCACTGTTGGTTCGAACGATATGTCCGAGCCGCTTGGAAAGATTCGGCAGAATTTCCTCTTCCTTCATCTTTAACAAAAGCCCCAACGTTCCCAAGACCCCGGCCGAAAGGACGACGCTTCTCGCTTTATACGTTCGTTTCGGTGATCCGAAAAAAGAGGTGGTTCTTTCCGTCCGAAGCTCGTAGCCTTCGGACCCGTCTTCGTTTAACGGCGTCAGACGGTTTACCTTCGTTTCCGGAATGACGACGGCTCCGGTTTTTTCCGCGAAATAAAGATAATTCTTATCGAGAGTATTCTTTGCGTCGTACCTGCAACCGACCATACAACCTCCGCAGTCGTTGCACGAATTTCTCTCGGGCCCTTCTCCGCCGAAAAACGGATCCACCCCGCTCTTTCCGAAATGAACTCCGACCGGAGTTTTGATAAACGAACTCTCGATCCCGAAGGTCCTTGCAGTTTCCTGCATATACTTGTCCGGTTCCCAGGTTCTTGGATTTTCCACAACTCCCAACATCTTCTTCGCGAGCTCGTAAAAAGGAAGAATGGTTTTTTTCCCTCCCATTCTGTGAACCACCGCCTTCTTCCAAAACGGTTCTGGCGGAACATACAACGTATTCGCATAAACAAGACTTCCTCCGCCGACTCCGGCCCCGCTGAGAACCATCACGTCGTTCAAGAAGTTGATCCTTTGAATTCCGAAACAGAAAAGTTTCGGAAACCAGAGAAACTTCCGCAGAAAAAAAAGAAATACATTATGATTTCGATTATATCGTCGTTGGCTCCGGCTTCGGAGGAAGCGTCT
>NZ_NPDU01000101.1 GCF_002811985.1 Leptospira adleri | reverse complement strand
TCATACCTTGAGGCTTTGCAGAGTTTATCCGCTTCCTCATCTAAGAGAGCGTTCAGCGTTTCTTCCACTGAGCCTCTTACGAGTTCGCTCAAGTCTTTCTTGAGCTGGGTCTCATCCACTTGAATTACTTTCAGGTGCGCTTTTTCTTCTTCTGCCCTCATTGGGGGGTTCTCCTTTTTTTGAATTTGATCGTTACAAACTCAATCGGCAAGGAGAGCCTTCTCATTCATTCTTAAATCTGCGAAATATTTTGGACGTTATCTTAAAATATCTCAGTAACGATTTTTCATTCATCGTTTCTATGCTTTTTTGGAAGTGCACGAATAGGCTTCCTATCATGAGGAATTCCAAGTTTCGTAAAAATATCTAACACTTCCGGACGATTTGATTTTCCTATAAAGACGTGATAAACAGTGTAGTAGGGGATTCCGAGAGGTTTTAAGATTCGCGTAATCTCTGCCATTGGTTTTTTCATATTTGCGATTTTAATACACGCCTTTATCAATTCATTCTTTCCAAGTTTCTGTTTAGAAACGGCGGATTCAAATGCCGATCCTTTTTCTTTTTTGGAATCTTGCTCTTCCATTTTAATTTAAGAATCGCTCAATCATACGCCCATTCCTCAAGACCTTGGTCATCTAGCCAGTGATGATATCCTTTGAGGAGATTTCTCTTTTCCATATAGTATTCTTGAAGTGCACATCTTGTTAGAAGGAGGTCAATAGTCTCAGCTTCAGTTCGAGGTTTTCCGTCTGAATTTTTTAGATCAAAGAGCTTCATACTCAATTTTAAAGATTCGAGCTTGTATCTAGTCATTAGCGAAATCCTTAATATCCTAAAACTTTATTGTTTTGTGACTCACCTTGAACCATAATTTAGAGTATACAGAAGTTACGTATCATGGAACTTATTTTGTCGATAGACTGAAGAAATCGTTTCTACTCTGGTTTTGTTTACAATATAGAGGGTAACACCAAAGGTTTTTAAATGCTTTTAGGCACCCTCTAGATTGATTATTGTTTTTCGCCAATTTAATGCAGAGTAGGTGATCTTTTGACAAAATGGACTCGATATTTTTCCTAGAGTTAAAAAGAGACGTTTTAATGAATGGCTTTTAGATTGCATATTTCCCACTTTCGAATTTTAGTTAATTCTACTGATTGGTCGCTGTGACATTTATAAAAGGATAATATACAGATATGAATAAATCAAGTAAAAAATATTCATATATGGATAAATATGGAAATTAATCAGATTTTAAAAAATCTATTAAAAAGGCAAGGCTGGACTCAAGAGGATCTTGCAATAGCAGGAGAAGTATCGCAACCGGCTGTTAGCCGTTATTTGAGCGGGCAAAATGTTCCAACTATCGATTTTATTATTAATTTATATAAAAATAAAAAAATTGATCCAATTATTTTTGTTCGAGATTTTGAAGCAGAGCCGCTTCGACTTGAATCAGGTAATTCTAAGGAGGATAAAAATATCTTAGTAGATGAAGTTACCCTTTTTATTCGCTTTGTAAAAAATTCTCCCGAAGTTTTAGAAATATTTTGGAAGCTTCATAAAATGGATAAAGAAGGGCGAAATTCTATGAACGCTTTTGCTGATAGAATTCTAGAGGGATAAGGGATTTATTTTTATACGCGAGCGCGCTATAGATTTCATCGGTAGAAAGGTCCGAATTAACTTGTAGGTGAGTAAAATTTTGAACGATTCGCGAGATCAGATTTTTATTATATCGGTGAACTGCTTTTTCGTAACTAACGGTGTCTACAGTTTTCAAAATCAGTATGTTTGTTCTGACTAATAGAGAATTCTTTTTATCCAATAGTTCAAATCCAGCAAATTCAAATAAATTAATCTTTATGATCCCAATCGACCAGATTGCAGTTGCGAGAGTGCAACCAATTGGAGCTACGAAGTTATATTCTGGGAGACCGAATAGTCTAAAAGCAAATGTAAATGTTCCAATGAAACTAAACCAAACAAAGACTCCAATTGCAAAATAAACTAATCGAACACGATCTAGGCCTCTGCGTCTCTTGATTCCAATGCAGAGAACTAATATAGAGTAAAGTAGGCTTATCACTCCACCTATGACAAAATAATCGTAAAGTAGTCCAGCTTCAAAATGAAGCTTTGAATTTATTATTTCCGCACTGGAGATGTATAAGTCGGTAAAGCTAAATAACGAAATCGGAAGGATGTACCCGATCAAAATTAAATAATTACAAATTCGAGAAAGGTCTTTGTTAAAAACATAAGGATAAATGAATCTTACGAGAAGCAGGGGGCAAAAAATCATCGGAATGGTCATTGCTCTTGTCCAAAATAATGTTGAGGAATGACCATAGAACGGGACTGCAAAAAGGACATCCCATGCCCCTTCCAGTAAGCATAGTATTGCAAAGTCGCGGAATTCTTTCCTCTGACGAACTTCTATAAGAATGTAGAACCCAATAATAAAGTTCAAAATGGATGCAATAAGTAAAATTAGTGATGTTTCCAAGAAGATCCCCTGGAAACATCACGTCACGTATGACGTATTTTTGCAATAATTTTAGAATAGTCTGACACTTGTATTGCCCATTCCGTTGGGTTTAATTTCCCGGATTCAATTTTGCCATAGCCTGGGAAGTAAATTTTATAAGGATGATCTTTCGAATCTACAGCACCTAAGCGATTATAAAGTTTTCCTACACCGGGGCGGTTAACATCATAAAGACCATAGGTAGCTTCATAATTTTGTTCGAAAACGAATTCGGCTCCCATTAATAATACTCGTGTCCCTTCTTTCATAGAAGTTGCAGCGAAAGAATTCATTTCCGCTATATTCCCGGTTCCTAATTGCATTTTTTGTCCGGTATCCTTCCTTAGGGCATATTCGATAGGAAGGCCATTCGGCCCCTTTGTGAGCACTCTGGAGGTCGCTACTATCGTATTTTTCTCATTAAGAGCAATAAAATATCGCCCGAATCCATTCAAATCGAATTGGCGATCGAAATCAGAATCGTATCCAACGTATCCAAGTTTAGAATATTGTTCCTGTACAAAGGATCGAGCTTTTTCTACAACCTCCGGATTCATTTGATATGTACAAGTGATGTACGTGCATGTTTGATTAGGGTGTTTGACGTCTGAGTATGTTTCTGATTTTTTTAAAATTGTAAGAGACATAATAATATTATGTCACATTTGTGTCGTTGCTCAAGCATATTTTTTCCAATTTCCTTACTCTAATGATTTTCCTTATTTTGGAAGTCTTCGAATTCCATTTAGGAAATGAATAATTCTTCCTTCTTCACTCTTTAAACCTTCACGACCGGGATCTCATTCCAGTTATGAAGCGGACTCTTTGACTGAAAGTCTCGTCGCATTCTCCAGTTCCGGGATCCGAATCCAGTAATCGCGGTTCTAACTTTTCCCGAGTAGAATTTAGAGTTTATCTCCATAACTACTTCAGTCGCACGATCGGAGTTGCCCCTGTAAAATAAATCCTGTTGACGTTTGTTCTCGCTCGTTAATTCAGAAAGCATAACTCCGCTTTTTTTGTATCTGTAACCTTCCTTGAAAATAGTTTTCACTCCGGCAATACAATAGGCTTGGAGTTCAAAAAGATCTCGGGTGGCGAAAGGGATTTTCATATAAATGGTTTCTTCATATTGTTTATCTTCTTTTTGAAACGGATCGGTTCGTATGAAAACAGACAAAGCCTGTGCGTATCTATTCTCCTTCCAAAGTTTCTCTACTGCACGGGAAAGATAAGTTGTGGTTGCCTCGATTACGCTCTGCAAATCGGAAACGTAGTCGCCGTATGCCCGACCGACGACGATTTCTTTTTTCGGGGGAGGGGAATGTTCCATTCCGTAACAAACGGTACCGCGAAGTTCATAGACGAGGCGGAGACCAACGATAGTCATTTGTTTTCGGATCCAGTCGTCCGGAAGTTTTGAGAGCTCCAATGCGGTCTTTATATTGCAATCCTCCAAGAAACTTGCATAGGCAGGACCAATCCCCCAAACATCGGAAGGTCGAATTTTTGATAAGATGGATTCGCGTTTTTCGGGTTCAATTCTAAAGACGCCTTTACTTTCTAAATTTGATTTTGCGATTTTATTTGCGACTTTCGATAAAGTCTTGGTTTCTCCGATTCCGACGCACACCGGAAGGCCTAAGTATCTTTGAATTGTTTCTTTGATTTTGTGTCCGAACTCTACTGAATTCTCTTCCTTGATAAAGCCAGTTAGCTCTAAAAAGCATTCATCAATAGAATATTGCTCTACTTCCGGACAACGTGATTTGAGCACAGCTTGAAACCTGTGACTCATGTTACCGTAAAGAGTATAGTTACTTGAAAGAACAAAAAGCTTCCCTGATTTTACGAGATCGTGCGCCTTAAAGATAGGCATCCCCATCGTTATGCCGAGTGCCTTCGCATCATCGCTTCTTGAAACAGCACATCCATCGTTGTTTGACAAAACGACAACTGGAACTTTTTCTAGCTTAGGATGGAAGACTCGCTCACAAGAAACATAAAAATTATTTACATCGACTAATGCGAAGAGTCGCTTCTTAGAAGATGTGGACAACAAGGCGAACAACTCCCCAAACTTTAACGGGTCCGCTCGGATCAATCGGGAAGTAGATCCCATCATCTTGGGCATTCAGAAAGCAAAGAGTTCCATCGATGTTTCCTATTCTTTGTAGCGTGAACTCGCCTTCATAGGTAACGCTTGCAATTTTATTATGACTTAACGGAAGGGAACGATCGATGACGATTATATCCTTGTCATAAATCCCATACTCCGACCACGAATTCCCTTCCACTCGCTTTGCAAAAGTCGTCTCTGGATTTTTGATTAAAAGGTCATTCAGATCGAGACCTTTTCTGAAATAATCTTCCGCCGGACTCGGAAAGCCTGCGTATAACCTGGTCTTAAGCAGGGGAATCTTGGTGTTAAAGTTGAAATTATTAGAAAGTAGCATATATTTGTATGCTATACAAATATATGTATTTATAAATTCGGATCAAGCCTTTTTAAAAAAGCGTATCTCTTTTTTCTTCCAAGGAAATTTCTTTTAGGCATTCCTCGCCCTCTAATTTCTTCTTAGGAGACAATAATAATTTCGATACAGGGTAGGCGTGCATGAAGTCCGAAGGATAAATTTGAAAAAATGGAGAAATTTGTTCCTTAGTATTTAATTTAGAATCAAGCCATGCTTCATATTTTTCCGAAGGAAGAATGACTGGCATTCTTTGTTTCGGATGGTATTTGGTAAAAAGTTCGTTAGAGGGGACGGTGATAATTGAAAAGGTTTGGATCCGTTCTCCGGATTATTCCAGCGAGAACAAATCCCAGCCATTCCGAAAGGCTCATTGTCTCTTAATCTGAGCGCGAAAGGCTGTTTCGATCCACTTTGCCCTATGGATTCAAAAATTGCATCACACGGAATAACGCATCGGGAAGTTAAGATCGGCTCTTTAAAAGACTTGAGTTCAAAGATTGTTTCGGACTTTGCATTACCGGTCGAATATTGAAGAGATTCTTTTATACTTTTGGACCATGGCGCCATGAGCCAAAGCCTTGCATCCTCGACGGTATAATCGGTTCCGGGTTTTAAGATAATGAGCGCGCTTTCCGTATATACGATGTTGAAACGACTTCTTGTTTCATCAATGTCCTTTGCGAATTCGAATGCTTTCGCCTTGGACCAGCGATTTGATTGAGCGAATCTACTGCACATAACGGATAAAAAAGAATATCAGAATCCTTTAATAAAACTGTAAAATAAATACCTATATTAAATTTTTCTATGAAACACATATGAGTTGTCGATAAATATTCCTTGAAAACGGAGTGTCATTTCCTAAGTTTGAATGGCGAGGAGATTGAATTTCGACTTAGATTTGCAAGAAAATGATCGCTGATTCTAATTCGATTTAAGTAAAATAAGAAATTCTTATAAATAAGAATTGAAAAAACGAAGTCTTGGAAAAGCGATAATAAGCCTTTTTTTGAATCAAATATCATTTAAGGATATGAAAATAATATCGGAAGATGAATTAAATCAGCTACTTCAGGAAGGTGAGTCTTCCTGCCTTGATTTTAAAGAAAAACACCATGAAAATGCTGTCGCCTTGGTGCACGATATTCTTTGTTTAGCAAATTCGCCTTCAGAGAGAGATAGGTTTATCATTTATGGGATTGCTGACAATAAAGAAATAATCGGAGTAAATTCTGAGTTTAGAAGAAAGCAATCGGATATTGCAGATATTTTACGATCATCAAACTTAAATAGAATACCGGATTTTCTGCTTTACGCATTTAAATATAAGGGAGTTGAATTAGATATATTGCATATAGAGAACAGTTCAGAAAAACCATATTTCTTATTAAAAGACAAATCTAAGGGATCTGAAATTATTCGTGCCGGTGTTTTGTATTCGAGATTCAACGATTCAAATACTCCAAAAAACGGAACGATAACCGAATTGGAAATGAGCCAGTTATGGATGCAAAGATTTGGTATCCTTAAGGATCCATTGAATAGAGCATTAAAATATTTAAAGAATCCTTCGGGGTGGAAAGGGTCCAGCGAGGATGAATTTTATTTTAAGCCGTTTCCAGAGTTTAGGCTTATTTGGGAGTCGAGGGATCCAAGTGAGAGATTTCGGGAAAAATGGGTAGATAAAAATAATCCATGCGATCTTGCCGTGATGGAAATCAAATTATTTTATCAAAACACAATGCTTAGAAAATTTGAAGCAATCAATCTTGACTTCAGAGCATTTTTCCCGGTTCCTAAATATTCGAGAAATAATAGGAAGCATGAGGCTTTTATAATCAAAGATTCATTAGACATTTATATATGCGCTATAATAACAAATTCAGAAAGCCTTTACGCCAATGAGGATAGTAGCTCAAAAAAAGATGATGACATAATAATCGATTATTTAAAAAGTCTGGACCTTGATTTTAAAATTTACGCGTTAGATATTTCACTACGGGAGGAATAATGAATAAAAATTTTAGAAATCCACTGAACTATATTCGATCGCTAAAATGAAGAACAACGGCTTCTCATGATAATTGATCCTCTGCCGACAATATTTCAAAATCAAAGGAATTAATGAAAAGATTAATCAATTGTATTATCACCGTATGCTGTATCTTTAGCGGAATTTTATATGCCGAAGAAGAACAAATAAAGCCTGAAATTCAAAAATCAAAATTCGAACCTAAATATGAATTAATTATTCGAAGACAATCATCTGTAATCGAACCGCTCGAATCAAAATGGTTTGAAGAAAAGTATGCTCTCTTCATAGATAATCGGAATAAGAGAACTACAAATATTTATTTTGGACTTAAGTTCTTCTTACCCAAAATTAACTCTTACATAGAAACAAATTTCTACGAATTAAAGAAATCCGACTTAAGCAAAAGCACGTTATATTGTTCGAAGAATGACTGTTACATAAAAGATTTTAGTATTGGTAGTTATTATCGATTCGATACAGAGCTTAACTTGATTTGGAATGTATATAGCGATAAAGTTGGTATTGGGGGCGGCTTAAGGTATATAAATTCAAATTTAAGTTTGAATCAAGGGGATTCTTTTTACTTGTATTTAGGATCACATTCTTTTGGACCTCAGCTATCTTTGCGATTTAGGACGCCTGCGTTTTATAATTTTTATATTTCAGGTAAATTTAACTACTTTTACTTGTTTGGCGACTTAGTAATTCGAAACGGGTATGGTGATCCACGTACATTTTTAGGGTACAATGAATTAGATAATGAATCAAAATCGACTTATATCGGAAAAGAATTAGAAGTAGTTTTAAATTACTCCATTTCAGATCAAATCGTAATTTCTTGGGGCGCGGGGATTTTAGGCGCAGTGGCAAAACCTAAAACTAAGGATCTTCATTCATTTGATCCTTCATATGATTTATCAAGAAATTTAGGTCTCCGAGTCTTTGGCGGAATTCTATATACGGATTATATTTATAATGCCTTCATCCAGATGAGTTTTAAAATTTAGTCAATTGATAGATGTATTGAGTGTTACCGATGTGCCAGAACATACAAAAAGAGTAGCTGCGGATTCGTGACAGAATTACACGTTATCGGAAGCGGGCGCGGGGCAAACTCCGTGTAAATTAAAGAAAAAAAGGGTAGGGTGGGGTCTTTTTTCTTGAAATCAATAGGCGCCTTGTCTTATGTTAGTTAGAACTTAATGATATTCGTATATTCCTCCAAGTTTATTGTTTAGGCGAAATTCGGTAAAATTGAGTTATGCGCAATAAAATTGAATAATACGTTAAACGAAATATTAAGAGAGCTAAAAGAAAATTCTATGCTGAATAACAATGGAATATTTTCTGAACTAGGTAAGTTTGTAAGATATATTGCACCTATTTTGATAATGATAATTGAATTATTTATTTATCGTTTTTCATTTAGTCAAAGATGGGAACTAGGAATATCTGATAATATTTGGATTCCAAGTATTTTAACTGTCATTTCTGGGACTTTTATTTCGTTCGTTTACCAAGCGCTTCGAATCGGAAGATTGAACTATCAGAATTTGTTAACAAAATATAAAAATAAGTTCAATATTTCAGATGAACTAATTAAATCTAACTCATTTGCAGTTATGTCGGGAATTTGGTATTCATTTATAGAAATTAATAAATCACTATCTGGCGCCTCGAAGAGATCGCAACAGCTGGCAAATAATTTGCACGGTAGTGGGACTTCACTTGTTGGTTGCATTATCGGCTTTCTTATTTTTTGGCCGGCCATGTACAAGATGGGTGAGTTGACCAGTAACGGTTGTTATTGCCTTCCATTCTTCCTGTTTCTCTTGTTTATCGGATTACATATTTTTCACTTTCGCAAAATTAAAGAAGATCATTTAATTTTTGTTCAGGTTGCTTTTGACATCAGTCAAAATGACGAAATCATCTCCGACGAGATTAGCAGGTTCGAATAATTTTACTGCGCATAACTATCGGCTCTGACGCATCGCTTCGAGATTGCTACGCAACTCTCGCTTGGCCTCCGGCACATTTCGCTTTGTCACTCGCCTTGCAGAGCAAGCCTCGTGCCAAGTCCTTGCGGACTCGCGAAACGTCGTCAAGCCTTGGTCGTTATCCGCTAGCTGATAAATATGAAACTTGAAGAAATAATTTGGAATGAAATTCCATCTGAAAATTTTAACATAGTGAGGAGTAATATATCCTTAGTAGGTTGTAAGATTTTCTTTTCAAGAGATTCTGACTTTCAAATTAATTTTGAACTATCAAATAGCAAACAAGAAGATCATTTACAGATTCAATTAGATTTTCGGAATTTGCAAAGACCTGCTTACATTGTAGCCCAGGGCAGAACACCGAATATTAAAATAATTGCAAACCATATAATACCTGAAGCTTATTCCTTTAAAGAAGGAAACTATAAAATAACTGGAAAAGTGATTTCTGCAACATATTACATTAGACCAAAAAAATCTTTTAACGAAGTTTACTCAGACTCCTATTTTTTGAATAACCTTAATAATTTCTTTTACCCAAGAAGTTTGGTATACACCACCGAGGAAAAAGTACAATTTGATATTGGTAACTTTTCTTCAGAAGTTTTTCAGTTTAAAGTTGGAAGTCAAAATAGCTCAAGTATTCTGTTATTGGAAGTGGAAGGTAAAAAAATTGTAATTGGTTCAGTATCTGAAAAAATAACTAAATCGTATTTTGGAACGTTCATAAGAACGGAAAAGCAATACTCTTTAACAAAAGAGGAAGTTCAAGATTTACAAGATTACCTTTCTTTTTTGGGAGGGGCAACATTAGTATTTGTCGGTAATGCAAAAGTCGCAACCCACTTTACCAAAACAGTAAAACATTTCCGAACAACTTTTGTAGAAGGGCTTTCGCATCATCTCAGAAAAAGTGAATACATTCCATATCCGTATGATTTGTCATTCTCTGAGTACGTCCATATAGAGAAAATTCTTTCCGCCGGTTTTAAGAAATATAGAGAAATTAAGGAAATTTTTGATCTGAGTCAAATTATATTTCATATTTCATACGCTAGAACAGCCTCTTTAGAACTTCAGATTCAACCACTTGCAACGGCATACGATTTGTTGAAAGGAAAATGGTTTAAAAGTACATTATCGAAATCTAAAGGAAAGAATTTACAAGATGATACATATTTAAGCATTCTCGAAAAGTATATACCGAAAATCTCCGAAGATTTGGGTGCTGATAAACCTACAACGATACCAATCTTAAATAGAATAAAGAAAGCAAATGAAATGAGCTTATCCGAAAAGGACGTAGCCTTTTTTAAGGAAATGAATTTAGAATTTAATGAGATTGAACAATTTGCACTTCGATCTCGCCATCAAATTGTCCATGGAAACCAAGGGTCAAAAGATTACCAAAAAATATTAGATGCAAATCGTGCATATCATACTTTAGTTAATCGAATTTTATTACATTGATCATTCATGTCAGGCAGGTCCAAAAATTTTGAAAGTTAACGATAAAATGGTAGGACCATTAGGAACTGGAAAAATTCGATAAAAGTATCTGACAGCGTATAACTAAAAATTGTCGCGGCGCTTCGGGATCGATAGCGACCCATGCTTGGGCTTCGCCACATTTCGCTTTGTCACTCGCGTTGCAGTGGCTAGTCTCCCGCCAAGTCCTTGCGGACTCGCGAAACGTCTAGGGATAACGTCCTAAATCTTTCGCAGATTAAAGAATGAACGAGAAGGCTCTCCTTGCCGATTGAGTTTGTAACACGCAAATTCAAAAAAAGGAGAACCCCCCAATGAGGGCAGAAGAAGAAAAAGCGCACCTGAAAGCAATCCAAGTGGATGAGACCCAACTCAAGAAAGACTTGAGCGAACTCGTAAGAGGTTCGGTAGAAGAAACACTGAACGCTCTCTTAGATGCGGAAGCAGATAAACTCTGCAATGCAACAAAGTATGAAAGGAACCCGGATCGAGTGGATACAAGAGCGGGTTCGTATAGTAGAAACTTCGAAACAAAGGCCGGAAAAGTAAAGTTAAAAGTTCCGAAACTGAGAACAATTCCGTTCGAATCAGCGATCATCGATCGATACAAGCGACGGGAGAGTTCGGTAGAAGAAGCTCTCATGGAGATGTATCTCGCTGGAGTTTCCGTTCGGAGAGTCGAGGACATTACAGAGAGCCTCTGGGGAACCAAGGTCTCACCTTCAACGATCAGTAAACTCAACCAGAAAGTTTTTGTTCAAATCGACGAATGGAGAATCCGTCCGCTTACTGATGAATATCCTTACGTTTACCTGGACGGACTTTACTTGAAGAAGTCTTGGGGTGGCGAAGTTCGTAATGTAGCGATTCTCGTAGCCATAGGGGTCAATTCAGAAGGTTACAGAGAAGTTCTCGGTTCCATGGAAGGAGCCAGAGAAGACAAAGAGAGTTGGCAAGCCTTCCTGAAGCATCTCAAGGACCGGGGACTCAGAGGAGTGAACTTAATCATCTCAGACAAATGTTTAGGCTTAGTAGAATCGATTCCATTCTTCTTTCCGGAATCAAAATGGCAGAGATGTATTGTCCACTTTTACAGGAATGTTTTCGGGAAAGCTCCGAGAAGTTCTTTCAAGGTTATCTCTCAAATGTTGAAGGCGATCCATTCTCAAGAGAATAAAGAGGAAGCCCTTAAGAAAGCAAACTCAGTGATTGAAAAATTGATAGAGATGAAATTGAAAGAGGCTTCTAAAGTCATCTCAGATGGTATCGAAGAAACTCTCTCCTATATGGATTTTCCTTCCGAGCATTGGAGAAAGATTCGAACCAACAATCCATTAGAAAGAATCATCAAAGAGATCAAGAGAAGAACAAAGGTCGTAGGAGCTTTTCCTGATGGGAAGTCCGCTCTCATGTTAGCCACTGCTCGTCTCAGGCACGTCGCATCAACTAAATGGGGAACTAAAAAGTATGTTGACATGGAGAAGTTAAAAGAGTTAAAAACTTTAAAGCTCATGGCTTGATCCGCTTGAGAGCTTTTCGCGAATTTCTATTTGTGCGAAACTTTAAGGACACTATCCGTCTAGGAGACTTTTCGTTAAACGCAATGATGGCCCGTCTTAATCTACTTTTTTTCTGCATTCTTTTTCATTGAGGTGATCTAATGTCCGAAAACAACCAATCCGAAAGCTTTTGGTCCGGCCTGGCCAAATATTTCAAAGAATTTTCACTGGGTAAGATGATTCTAGTATTGTTCGTGCTTCTTTCCTTCTTTAAGGGCGGTGAGTTCGTTACGGTGCTACAAACGCCGCTATTCTGGTTAGGAATTGTTTTGGGTGTTCTTCTGGAAGCTTACACAATAACTATACACCCCCACAATTTCAGAACTGAGGTCACAAGGGACAAAGAATTTCTGTCGCACGGTGTACAGCGCATTATTGCCACCATCTTCATTCTGATCTCCATCATGGCAACGCTCGTTTTTTTCGGTTCCTATATTTACTTACGTTTCGGAAGCAAATGATATACGTAAACAGACCTGAGCTTCACATATTTCAGTTTCTTTTTGTAAAGCTTGTATTGAGTACGAAGTGTAAAGTATGAATGGATACTCTCAGGTGGTACAGACTGCCCAGATAGGTAACAAAACAGACCGGGCACATAGGTGACATATACCTGACATTGGAGGAAATC
>NZ_NPDU01000100.1 GCF_002811985.1 Leptospira adleri | reverse complement strand
CGTGATATAGGTTATAGCTGAGAGTGTGCTCTAAAATCGGATGTTTGCGGATTTGTACGCCGATAAAAAATAGGGTGACCGCTCCCAAGAATGCAAAGGAAGCCTGCCAACCGTTCCATCTTTCAAAATACTTTCGATTGAAGATCTCGAAGGTAATGATTCCCAAAAAAAGCGCATCGAAACGAGTGTGCGTAGCGTAGTAGATTCCGCCAGCGTCTCCATTGAATTGGTGGTAAAAGCGGAAAAAAATCGGAAGAATATAGATTCCAAGTAAAATCAACATTCTTTTTTGAAAAGGAAGTTTGAACAAAACGAACAAGCAGAGAAAGGGAAGAACGATATAAAAATGTTGTTCTAAAGACAGGGACCAACCGAACTCGAAAACTCGATTCGGATTGTAATTGGAATATAAGAAAATATCTGACCAAGGATTTGTGACGGCGATGGACGCGCGGTTTAATACAAACGCTTCGATTTCATTTAGATTCGATTTCGCTTTCATTTCATTGTAGATCACGATTGAAAATAAAAACGTAATGATCAATACGGTATAATAAGCGGGATAAATTCTTAATATTCTTTTGAGATAAAATTCCTTGATATTGAGCGTGGAGTATTTTTCGTAAACACGGAATAAACCCGCATAAATCAAAAGACCACTCAAAAGAAAAAACAAATCCATAAAATGAATCATGCTCAAGATGGAATTGAGAGAAGATTCGGTTACCAATCCTTGTTCTAAAAATTTATGGGAATTGTTTTCCCATAAATGGAAAAAAAGGACGATTAAAATCGAGAAGGCTCTTAAGCCGTTGAGAGATTCGATTTCTTTTGGATCTTTTTTAAAAACGCCGAAAATATAATCCAGGATCTTAGCTTTCATTTTTATTTTTTTACCGATCGACCGTCTTTGAATTCTTTGGAAACTTCACCTTGATGGCGGGTAATGGCACTATCGTCAACTCGTAAACGGACTTATTTAACGAAGACAAAGTTATCTCTGAACAATCAAAAATTCGCTTACTGCGAATTATAAATCTGAATGTGCAAATACAGGTTATCGGGAATGATTCAGTTGCGCGGTCAATTTGCCTAACGTTTTGATTTTGTCTTCCACCTTCGATGTTAAACGAATTCCTCCGCTCAGTCTTAGGAAGTTTCTAAAGTTTCCTGTTCCTGAAAAAATCGGGCCGGGAGCTATGGAGATATTGTGTTTCCAAGCCTCGTTCTGTAAAAGAAGACTATCAACTTTATTCGGCAGTTCTATCCAAAAGACAAGACCTCCTTGCGGGTTGGAAATCGAAGTCGACTCAGGAAAGTGTCTTAGGACCGATTCTCTAATTTTTACGAGATTGGAGGAGAGATTTCTTCGAAGGATTTTTATATTTCTTTCAAAGGAGGTTTTGAGGTATTCGCTCAATGCGATTTGAGGAATACTCGGAAGAGCTAATCTGGAAAGTTTTAATTGTTTTTGCAATTCCTGTCCTTTTTTTCCGGGAAGAATCCAGCCGATTCTTAAATCAGGAGAAACGATTTTAGAATAAGAAGAAATTTTATAAACGATTTCTTTTTTATCAAACGATTTTAGAGATAAGGGACGAGAAGAAGTGAAATATAGATCTCCGTAAATATCGTCCTCGATAATCGGAATATTCTTACTTGAACAAAGTTCTACGACGGTTTTTTTATTCTCGCTGGATAAAAGACTTCCGGTCGGATTTTGAAAGTTGGGATTTAATACGATACATTGAACCGGGTACTTGCTCAACGCTTCTTCCAGATGTTGAAGACTCATTCCATGGATCGGATCCGTAGGAATTTCCAAAACCTTTCTTCCCAATCTTTGAATGCTTTGCAAGATTCCGAAATAAACGGGAGATTCAACCGCGATGAGATCGCCGGGCTTTGTCAAAACTTGGATGCAAAGATTGAGAGCGTCCTGACATCCGTTCGTGACGATGATTTCCGATTCGTGACTTGCGATTCCTTGAAGGGAGGATCTTAACGAAATTTGTTTTCTAAGGCCGGGATATCCTTGCGCGTTTTGATAGTTATGACTATCGGCGATCAAGACCGCTTTTTTTAAGTTTTTGTGCAAGGAGGGAATCGGCAGGTATTCCTTCTCGGGAACCGCGGTTCCTAATTGCAGAATATTAGGATTTTGTAATGAATCTAAGAGAGACGAAATTCTTTCGTCGATTCCGAAAGAGGACGCAATTTTCGGTTTTTTGGGCATCGTAGGAACTTTGGTTCCGGTTTTTCTGGAAAGCACAACGTAACCGGATTTAGGTTTGGACTCGATATAACCTTCGTTTTCCAGAAGTTCGTAAGCCAATAGGACAGTGGAAATGCTGACTTTGCTTTCGGCGGACACCTTTCGCAAGGAAGGCAATTTATCCCCGGCCTTTAACGTTCCCGATTCGAGCATGGATTTGAGGGAAATCGCTATAGATTCGTATTTAGAATTTTCATCTGTACTGGTTGAGATTTTCATTTCTGTATCTGTTATGATCGAGTAAATTTGTTATAACATAAAGGAGGGACAAAGGAAATCACTTTTTATGAAACTAAAAATTCTTCAGATCGACGCGTTTGCCGAAAAGATATTTCAGGGAAATCCAGCCGCGCTTTGTCCCTTGGAAAGTTGGATCCCGGACGATTTGATGCAGAAGATCGCTTTCGAAAATAATCTGAGCGAAACCGTCTTTTTTGCTTTGGAAGGGGATTCCTTTCGAATCCGTTGGTTTACTCCAGAACGAGAGGTGGATCTCTGCGGTCACGCGACTCTTGCAACCGCATATTATCTTTTTAATCAAGGATTGATCGAAGGAAACGTCGCTCGATTTCAATCACTTTCCGGCGAACTTTCCGTATTCAAAAAAGAGAATATACTTTACTTGGACTTTCCTGCGCGCAAACCGGTAAGAGTTGAACAAATTCCGAAAGAAATTATCAACTCGTTTTCAATTCTTCCGATAGAAGTATGGAAGTCGAGAGACTATCTTCTTGTATACGAAAATGAAAAAGCTCTCCGTGATCTTTCTTACAATGCCGAAGTGGCTAAGAATTTGGATTCTCTTGGAATCATCGCGACTTGCATCGGAGAAGAATATGATTTTCTTTCCCGATTCTTCGCACCCGCCGCAGGTTTGTACGAAGATCCCGTGACCGGTTCTTCACATTGTTCTCTGATTCCTTTTTGGTCCGAGAGATTGGGTAAAAAAAATCTGAATGCTTACCAGGCTTCGTACAGAGGGGGAAAACTTTTTTGCGAAGATTTAGGAGAACGTGTTCGGATCGGAGGAACCTGCGTTTCGTATCTGGAAGGATGGATCGATATATGAATGGAAATGATTTTATCTTTTCGGATCGAATCTTAAAATCGAATCGATCCTTTATTCGGGAAATTTTGAAGGTTACTTCACATCCGGAAATCATATCCTTTGCCGGCGGTCAACCGGACCCGACGTTATTTCCTTTGGAAGAATTGAAGTTTTCAACGGAAGCGGCGTTTCAAAAACACGGCTCCCAACTACTTCAATACGGAGTTTCCGAAGGATATATCCCGCTTCGGGAAAAGATCTTTGAAAGATATTATAAAAATATAAAATATCCGAACTTCAGTCCCGAAAATATCCTCATTACGACCGGCTCTCAACAAGCCCTAGATTTGATCGGTAAAATATTTATCAATCCCTCCGATTCGATTCTTATCGAACGACCGGGATATTTGGGGGCAATCCAGGCCTTTTCTCTTTATGAACCTTTCGTGATCGGAATCCCATTGGAGGACGACGGCTTAGATATTGTCGCATTAAAAAATATACTTTCTAAAACGAACCCGAAATTTCTTTATTCCAACCCAACGTTTCAAAATCCTACGGGTAAAACGCTTTCTATCGAAAAACGGAATATGCTCGCCGAAGTTTTGAGAAGTAACCATTGCATTTTGATCGAGGATAATCCCTACGGTGAGATCCGTTTCGAATCCGAGAAGATTCCGAGCGTTCAGTCTTTGTATCCGGAGAGAACGATCAGTATTGGAACCTTTTCTAAAACCCTTTCACCCGGATTTCGAGTCGGTTGGGTCTGCGCTCCCAAAGAGATTCTGGACAAACTTCTCATCGCAAAACAAGCGAGTGATCTTCATTCCAACATTCCTTCTCAGTTCATATTGAACGAATATCTAAATCATTATGATCTGGATTTGCAAATCGATAGGATTCGAAATTCCTACAGACTCAAAAAAGAATGTATGGAAGAATCTTTGAAACAATATTTGACCGAATTTGCGGATTGGGTTTCACCGAAAGGGGGAATGTTCTTTTGGTTAACCTTGAAAAACGAAGTAAATTCAATGAGACTTTTCGAAGCAGCAATCGCGAATAACGTAGCCTTTGTTCCGGGAAATCCGTTTTACACGGTAGAACCCGAAACAAATACGATGAGAATCAATTTCTCACATTCTTCGATCGAAGCGATCGAACGCGGAATTCGAAGAATCGGAGAATCGATCCGAAAAGTTTCCACCGTTTCCGCTTAGGAGAAATGCTATGATTAGCCCGGAACACTGCAGACTAATGGCCGAATACAATCATTGGATGAACGAAAAAGTATATTCCACTTCTCTAAAGTTATCTGATTTTCAACGTAAAGAAGATCGAGGCGCTTTTTTTAAATCCATTCATTCCACATTGAATCATATCCTCTGGGTGGATATGTCTTGGATGGCGAGGTTTCAAGGACAAGATCTTACGAAAGGATCGGCTAGTTCCGATTCTTATTCCGATTTTGAGGAATTAACCTGCGTAAGAAAAGAATACGATTCAAAAATCATCGAATGGTCGAAAGGGATTCGGCAGGATTGGCTTGAGGCCCCGTTTCGCTTTTTCAGCGTCGTTTATCAAAGGGAACTCGAAAAGCCTACCTGGGTTTTGGTGGATCACATTTTCAATCATCAAACTCATCACAGAGGTCAAATCACCACGCTTCTTTCCCAATTCGGTCTTGATGTGGGAGTAACAGATCTTGCCTGGATGTAAACCGAGATGATCGGAAGGGTTCGTTTTTTATAAAGTCTATTTGGATTCTTTCAGAATTTTTTCTTTCAAGATCAAAAACGGCCTTTCGATCAATAGATATAAGATCCAAGAAGACAGAAAACAATAGAAAATCGCCGCAAGAACTGCCATTATAAATTCTCCCGTGCTCGGAGCTGCGACTCCGGACAGAACTTTCGAAATGGCGATCCCTGCGATTAGTATATTCCATAAGTACATCGTATAACTGAGTCTTGCGATCGGTCTTAAAAAGGGAGAACCGAGTATGGATGAGATCGCGCTCTCCGTTTGAATCGAAGCAAAGATCAACATCGAATATCCTATATTAAATAAATTGAAACCGATCGTTCTGCGAAACCAGTGGTCTAACGAGAAAACATGTCCTATCAATAGAATAAAAAATCCGAAAACCGGAATCGAATTTTCTATTAGTTTGGATTTTTTTGTTTTTAGCGAAGAGATTTGAATTTCAGCTAGAATCATTCCTACGATTAAACTGTCCACCCGAGTGTGGGAATAGATTAACACTGAAATATCGGAATTCTTAAGAAGATAAAAAAACCGAAAAGACAAAGGTATTAAATAAAGAATAACCAACAAAAGGATTCTTCTCGGAGGTTTTAGTTTTAAGAGTAGAAATGTCGAGATAAAAGGAAGAAGCACGTAGAATTGTTCTTCGATGGATAAGGACCAGCCGACCAAGGAGAGGCGGTGTTGGGTGTAATTCGAGATGTAAAAAAAATCCGAATAACAATTTTGCAACATCTGGTAAAGCGAATGTAATTCCGCCGATTGAAATTCGTTAGGATTCGGAATTTGGGATATTTTCTGAACCTTTCCCAGAAAATATAGGAAAAGAATCAATAGGCTAAAGTAGTAGGCCGGAAAGATGCGGAGGGTTCTTGCGATAAAGAATCTTTTTTTGCTAAACTGATCCGGTTTATTTTCATATTTTAGAATTCCTGAATATATTAAAAATCCGCTTAAAACGAAAAAAAGATCCACTCCTGAGTTGAAGTTCCAAAGTATACTTTGGATAATTTTAGGAATATTAGAAATGGAAAACGGAAGCCAAACGTGATAAATGATGACGAAAAGGATCGCAATCGCGCGGATTCCGTTCAGGGATTGGATTTCTTTTTCATTTTTAAGAAAGGGGAAAAAATATAATCGGATAGTTTTCGAAACAAGGACAAAACTCAAAGATCAGCTTTTTAGGGTTTTTTGTTTATAGAGTAGTTCTTTGATCAGATTTTTTTCGGATCTTCCTAAAATTCCTTTTTCTTCGAAGATTCCCAAAATCTCCATCGTGATTTCAGGTTCCAAGACAGACAGATCCGCAAAAAGAGACTGGTGATTGAGTTTTCCGGATTTGTACTTTTCTAGAATCGTATGCGATGATTCTATGATCTGCTGTTTACGAGAAACCAATTCTTCCATCGTGGAAAGGATCATAAAAATTTCCGGGTCGTCTTCGAAAAGTTTTAGAATATGCTGATAGATTCCAGGACTTCGGATCGGGAGTTCGTAAATTCCGTCTTTGAGGGAAAGATATAATTCTTTTTCTTCTTCTATCGATAAGCCTGCGAGAGTTTTTAGATCGGAGACGGTATCGGGAGGAAGAACAGTGAGAAATTGAGAGGCGAATTCCGGGTCTTTCGCTTCTCTTACACAGAAGGCGACAAAATTGCAAATTCTTTTTGAAGAGAGAGATTTCCAAAAATCGTTCGATTTTAAATCCAAAAACGTGATGTTTTTTCTTTCCCTCCTGCGTTCGTCTTCGGATTGCATAAAAATGTTGTATTCATGTATTACAATTTTATAAAGTAATTTGTCGCTGAATGCGTCGATGACTTCTTTGATCTTTTCGGGTTCTATGAGTGCGAGAAAATATCTGAGGACTTCAAAATATACATCGCCCCTTGAGATAAAACCTTCCAAGACGAGAGGATGCGCCTGCAAAAACGCGGACGCGCCCACGTTGATTCCCACCTTTCCTTCGGCAAAGGCGTTCATCTTTTCTTCGGCGATGCAGGATTCTCTGATTTCTCTACTCCAGTCGTTTGGAATGAGATTTTGTCTGCAATTTGCAGGACACGGCTCTCCCAGGGAAATGCCGATTTTGCAGAGGGTTTTTTTATTTTTTTCCAGAAGGCTTCCTTACGTCAGGGAACAATATCTCCACAGTCTCTCATTTCAGGAGCGTATGGATTTTGTATTTTTGTGCCTTGCGACACCCAGGTTTTTTTTACCATGGGGCAATAGAATTTATTAAAGACTCCGTTTCCTCCGGCGAGTTTTACGCTTTCCGCTAAGGTTTCGGAAAAAGAAGAATAGGCTTGGAAAAATTTTTCTACGTCTTTCGGATCTTTTTTCTGGAGTGAGTTTAACATTTTCTCCGCCTCGGATTTTAGACCTCCGTTCAATGCGATTAGAGCCTGAACGTTCGCTTCCAATTTGGCGACTTCGGGGATTTTTCCTTCCTCTTTCATCAGGAAGCTGTGGATCGATTCATTCTCTAATAAAATAGACTGAAGAGCGTCTTTTTCCGGCTCCGTTATAGGAGCTCTCTGCTTAGCGCAAAAAACAAGAAATATAAGAATCCCGATGGATAGTAGAAATGGACGGAACATTTTTAAGTTCTCCAAGATGATCATAAGGTTAAGTCTATGATTCTAGAAAAAACCTTGGTGTAAAGTAAGGAAAAGATTAAAATACAAAAAATGAAAAAGATCTTTTCTCAGGTTGTATTGGTCTCGAATAGCGCAGGATGTTGGAAAAATCTCCAGATCGATTGTTGTTTACGCTTCACTTTAATTCGACCTATTTTGGTCGACGAAAGGGTGAGAAAAGCGATCTTATACTCATTATTACGATCGGGAAACAGGTTGCACATTCTACCAGGTCTTGGATTCTACTGAAAATGAAAACGAGGTTCTTTTTCTATGACTGACTTTTACGACAAACACATATTTGTTTGTGAAAACGTAAGGGGAGAAGGGGAACGGGTTTCCTGCGGCCGCTCCGGTTCAATTCAGCTATTGGCGTCTCTTAAGAAAAAAATAAAGGACTTGTCGATTCCTGGAAAAATAAGAATCCAAAGAGCCGGTTGTTTGGATCGATGCGAGCTCGGTCCGGTCCAGGTGAGTTATCCGGAAGGAAGGTGGTTTTCTTTGAGGACCGAAGAGGACGTAGACATATTCTTAAAATATTATATATCATCGGAACAAATTGAAAAGATAGAACATTTAATCATTAAGGAAAACGAATGAACCTCCCAAAAACATACAAGGCATTAGAACTCAGAGAATACAGCGAAAACAAAAGCAGAGCTCATATCGTTGAAAAAACGATTCGTCCTTTGAAAAAGGGCGAGGTATTGATTCGTATGCACTCCGCATCCATCAACCCTTCCGACTTGATGTTTTTGCGCGGACTTTACGGGATCAAAAAGAAATTGCCTGTCGTTCCGGGTTTCGAAGGAAGCGGACAAGTCATAGCCTCCGGCGGAGGGTTTTACGGTTCTTATTTGAAAGGTAAGAATGTCGCCTGCACTGCGCCGGGAAGAGGCGACGGAGTTTACGCGGAATATATGATCACGGATGCCTTTAGTTGTTTACCGATCGGGAAAGATCTTTCTTTGGAACAAGGCGCGTGTCTTTACGTAAATCCTATCACCGCGATCGCGATGGTCGATCTAGCCCAAAAATACGGAGCCAAAGCGATCGTTCAAACTGCGGCCGCGAGCGCGTTAGGAAAAATGGTGGTGGGAATTGCGGCAAGAAAAGGAATGAAGGTGATTAACGTGGTTCGCAAACCGGAACAGGAAGCCGCCTTAAAGGCGATCGGAGCGGAACATATCCTCAATTCGGAAACTTCCAATTTTGAAAGACAACTTCGGGTGCTTTCCAACGAACTCAAAGCGACCGTTTGTCTGGATGCGGTTGCGGGAGAATTGACCACGAAGGTTCTGCTCTCGATGCCTTACGGAAGCCGTGCGATCATTTACGGCGCGCTTTCTGAAAAGGAAATTCCACTTCATGCAGGAATGATGATATTCCAAGATAAAAAGTTGGAAGGTTTTTGGCTTTCCACATGGGTTCCGCAACAGAGTCCGTATAAAATCTGGAAACTTTCCAAAGAATTGAGATCCTTGGCCAAAAAAGAATTAAAGACGGATATCGCCGCGAGATTCCCTTTGGAAAAAGCGGTGGAGGCTATCGATAACTACGCGGCAAATATGACAAAGGGAAAAGTTTTGATTCAAACTCCTTTCGCGGAAGGAAAATAAAATTTGGGAACGTTGAATTCTAAAATTCGAATCGGAATTTTTTTATCTGGATTTGTATTTTTTATCTTCTCGTGCTCAGCTCTCCGAGATAATTATAAGGCTCTGCAGAAATGTAAGTTTCACGTTCTTTCTTTGGAAGCTCAGAAAGCGGAGTTGATTTCGTTTCCGCCGGTTCCGAAAATCATCTTCTTGGCGAAGGTGGAAATAGAAAACCCGAACGAAACGGAAGTTACGATTCATAAATTCGATCTTTCGTTTTACGTTCCGGATTCTTCGGAGAAGGAATCGGAACTCGCTCGCGTGATCTCCAACGAACAGATCATGATTCCGGCGCTTCAGAAAAAATTGGTGGATCTTCAGGTGGAGACCTTGTTCGAAAAGAAGATGGATCGTAATCTTCTTCAAATCGCGTTGGGAATTTTACAAGCCGGTCTTTCCGGAAAAGAACTTTTGTTTTCCATTCGCGGAACTTTCGAATACGAAACGATCTTCGGTGCGGTTCAAATTCCGGTGAACGAAAAAATTCCTTTGAAACCCTCGAAGAAAAATTCGGTCGGATTTTGATGACTCTTTCGTATTTGTATCCGTACGCAGTTCGAAAGAAATGGTGAATACGATGTATTTTTCATTTCGGAATAATCGGTTTCAAAAAAGTCTGAAGTTTTGCGCGACCGGATTTTTATTCTTATATTGTTTTATCGGATGTTATCAGAAGAACACGGACGCGGACTTTTACGAATTCGAGGACGCTAATACTCGATTGATCGTAGCGTATCAGGCGAAGGACGCGCTTTGTAATACGAATCGCCGAGTAACGGCTTTTGTTCCGGGAAGATCCAGAAAAAAAGACATTGAACTTTGTGTAAGCGCCGTCTTTGCGGTGAGTTGTCAATCCTGGTCTTCCACTTCCTCCGATGCGACTCCGGCCACTTGCAAAGGGATCGAATTTCGATATTAAGGAAATTGAATGAAGCCCACGGAATGGTTTTTTGGAATCAGCCTTTTGCTTGCGGGTCTCATCTATCTTTTCCTTCTTTTGGTGCGAAAGAAGGAAAAAACCGGAAATTCCACGGTCAAGTATGTTCTCCCGAAAGAGGAAACGGCTTCCGCACAAAATCGTTCCGATTCGCGGGATTCTAAAAATCCAAGAACGAACATACTGGAAGTTTTTGATTACAATGGAATCAAGATCATGCATGAGAACGGGATCTACACCGTAAACACCGGCGGCGAAATCGAAGTCTACGCTTCCTGGCAAACCCTTCCCTCGCGTTATCAAAGAATGGTGAAAGAAATGGACCATCGTGCGACCGGGGAAAAAAAAGCCGGAAAGTATTATATGGAGATTCTCAACGGTGTGTATTACGTGATCTTTCCGGACGGGAAAAAACAAAAATACAAACATTTTGAAGACATTCCCGAAAAGATCCGGAAGAATCTAGGTTATTAAACGGATTCTTTTCGGAAGTGATCCCCTTAAGAAATACAATTTTCTCCTTTTATCATCGGTTGCGGAGTCGAAATCGTTTTACAATTTTGTTAATCGATTCTTACTTAAAAACGCGTTATCTGGTCTTTGATCCAAGTTTAACGATCCGAGCAATGTCCTTCAATCCGACCTTGGACGTATTTCTCAAAGAACAAGGAAAGGAAGAATGGGCTTATCTGACGGCGTCCAATCCCGAATCCGAGATTCTTTCCGAAGCGGAAAACAAAGATAGAAATACCCTGCTGCGGCGCGAACTGAACGCGTTTTCGGTTTTCGAAGGCGAAGGAAGAGGGCAGGATCCGAATTGGATTCCGGAATCCAGTTTTCTCGTACTTGGAATTTCGGAAAAGCGGGCGATTCTTCTTGGAAAAAAATTTCAACAGAACGCGATCTTAGCCGGAAAGATCGCTCGTCGATCGAAATTAAAATTTTTATACTGAAGTTTAAAATCGCTTTTCATTTCTTCTTTGCATAAGAATCTTCCGTTCTGTGAATCGTTTTCCGTTACTCCTTACACTGAGTCTGTTCTTATCACTTTACTGTGGTCCTTTGTTTTCTCCGAGTATCGATTCCACAAAAGTCAGAATTCCGGCGGACGGAAAATCAATCGCCGTGATCACGATCACAAACCCGTACTTCGGAACTCAGGATTCTTTCTTATGGGATGAGAAAAAGGAATCTTCATTGAAACTTCTTTCCCTAGAAAGTTCCGGTTCTAAGCAAATCATACGTTTGATTGCAGGTTATAAACCGGGACGTTCTATGGTTCGAACAAAATTAGGAACTCTGATCGAGATCGAATTGTTTTCTCGAGAAGGAGATTGGGACGAGGACGGTTTTCCCGATCATTCCGAACTCGGATCCGAAGAGGATCGTCAAGCCTTTCGAGAATGGTTTGTTCAAATCGCACTTTCTCAGTATCTAAAAGAGACCGGTTCTTGGAATTCGAGGGAAAGGGATTGCAGCGGATTGATCCGATTCTCCTATAAAGAAGCTTTAAAGAATCATGATTTACTCTGGCAAAAAAAAATCGGAATTCTTCTCGATAAGAATATTCCCGATGTCCGTGAATTTCAATATCCGGATATACCTTCTATCGGAATCAATTTATTCCGTACCGGTTCGAAAACCTTCGGAGCTTTTGCCGATGCGGAAAGTCTTGAAAAATACAATACCTTCTTTGTTTCGAAGAACTTAGAATCTGGATTTTCGGGCGACGTTTTATTTTTTCGAGAAGATCGCGGAAATGGAACCAATTTTCACTCGATGATTTTGGTGGAAGAAAATAAAACGAATCCGCTTTTATTGTATCATACCGGATCCAACCGAGGGATTCAATTGATTCGGGCGAAAGAATTACACAAGAGTAATCGATTTTCCCCCGAACCTGACAATCCTTTCTTTTTGGGATTGTATCGATTTCGTATTTTAGATTGAGGTTATGGAATGAAACGCGTTCAAAATTTGATTCTCTGGTTTTCCGTCGGCGCCGCTTTGATTCTGGGAATCGCGTATCGATTTCCGATTTCGGGAAGTCCTAACTTTTACTTAGGAACGGACCGCAGCTTCGGCCCGGGAGAAAAACCTTATATCAACTTGGAAGGCAACGGACGGGCGGATTACGAATTTAGAATTTATAAGATCGCCGATCCTCAGGCTTTTCTTTCCAAAAAAGTAAAGGAAAGACTGATTCAGGAAAATAACGATGGCGCTTTCGGAAATCCGATCGCTCTTTTTTCCAAAACGATGGATAAGTTTGAAGGAGATTTTCGGAACGTCGCAAGAAAGGAATTGAATTCTTCCACCCGTTCGGCTCTGAAAAAGACGTTAGGCGTCGATTATGAAGCGACTCGGGAGGAAAAAACCTTGGCCGTTTCTTCGATTCTTCCGGAGCACGAATTGGTCTCGACGTTCTTTGTTCCCAGCGTTGCGTCTTCTTGGGCTTATAGAAGAATTCCGGTCCCCGTTCAGGAAAACGGAGTTTATCTTGTGGAAGGCGTTTCCGGTTCCAACCTCGCTTACACGGTTCTCGTAAGATCCAGTTTGAATTTTTTAGTAAAACAAGCGAGTTCCGAAACGTTCGTTTATGTTGCGAGAAAAGATACGGGAGAACCGGTTCCCGATGTAGATCTGAATCTATTCAGCCTGGAGACGGGAAGTATATTCCATTCTTCTAAAACGGGATCGGA
>NZ_NPDU01000010.1 GCF_002811985.1 Leptospira adleri | reverse complement strand
ACACACACGCGGCCGGAGTCGGAACGGGAATGATCATGTCGATTTCCAGATTTTACGGAGGAAAAAAGAACGAGTTCAACAAAGCATACGGAACGATCTTATTGAGCGTAAGTATGTTTTTGATGACCAATAACAGGATCTTATTTCCGCAAGAAACGGATCCGAGACTTTTACAAGATCCCGTATTCTTAGGTTTCTATTTCGGACTCGTTCTTTATGCAAGCTCCGCGGTCCTCATTTGTATGAAGTTCATACTAGGGAATTTAGAGAACCCCTGGTCCTACTGCAAACGCGCGCTCGGAATTCTTCCCGTTGCGATTGTGTTTTCATTTCTACTGCCGAAAATTCTCTACATTTGTGTTTGCGACGGAATCGGAATTTGCATCACGCTCTACACGTTCGGGTGGTCCTGCTATAAGATTCGAAACGCAAAAAAAGAACCGGTTTTCTATCATTTTCCCTTTATGAGTTTCGTGATTTCATTCTCCTTAGTTTTGGATTTAACGGGCACAATTTTGGGATCCACAAAAATGCTTTTGATTTCGGAACTCATCCCTGGAATCGTATTGGCTTACGTGACTTTGATCGAAAGGATTTATCCGGCGCTATTTAGCAAAGTAAATGGAGAATGGAAAGAAGCTGAAATTTCGGTCGCAACGCCGGATCTTCCAGAAGAGGACGCTCCTTTTCTCAACGAGGAAGACGCGATTCCGGAGTTGAGTCGAAACATCTTGGAAGGTGTGGAGTTGAGTAAGATCGAAGAAAGGGTCAACGCATTCTTACAAATTCGAGGATATGCCGACGAGGAACTGAGGCTTCCCGACTTCGCTTCGTATCTGGGTCTTTCTACGCATCAGGCTTCTTACTATATCAACAAACACATGTCTATGAAATTTGCCGATTTCTTAAACATGAATCGAATCGAAGACGTGAAACGGAATCTGCGAAATAAATCCCACATGAATCTTCTGCAAATCGCTTTGGAATGCGGATTCAACTCTGCGTCTTCCTTTCACAGGGCTTGCGTCAAATTCACCGGAAAGTCTCCTCGAGAATTTCGAAAGTTGATCAATTCTCAGAACTAAACTTTTCTCGGTTTACTCCAATTTTCGGATATAAAGAAACGAATTACCGGCTTTATATCCGTTCTTTACGTTGTTCACTCGTTAAACGGAAGATCTTGTTACAGCTCCTACAAAACACACAAAACGGCCCGAATCCGATATCGACGGCTGACCAAAAAATTTTTTATTCTAAAAAGAGGGATCAACTTTACTTCACGGTCTGGAAAGATATGTCTTTCCACTTCTGATTCCAAATCGGAATCCATCGGATTCGACAAGTTAAGTTGAAAAAATAATTTTCTAAAAAAAATATCTATTTGGCCAATGAATGCGAATTAGCCAAATAGATACAGAGCTTATGGAGATATAGGAGCTTGAGTCGTTTGAAGTCCAAGTTGTTTAGAGAATTCAAAACTAGGATTGAGTGTAATTCAAAATTGAATTCTTATCCTATCTCGTTATAAGTTGAATTCAATAAATATAGAATATATGAAAAGATTGAAATTGAATGTAAGAATCGAACTAGAACGTCCGTAAGAACAAGGCTGAGATTCGGCGCCAGGCTGAACAAAGTTGAATAAGAATCTGAAAATTGTCTATCTGATTAACTTGTTTTCATTAATCAGATAGACCAGTACAATAGAGTGAGTTCCCTTCTACGCCTTGAATCATAACTCAAAGAAAAACCTTGGTCTTTCCAGGATATAATCTGAATCAAAAAGAACGAACAGGATCAAATACACAAACTCGATTTCGTCCGGTCGTTTTTGCTCGATAGAGAGCTTGGTCTGCGTGCGAAAAAGATTCTTCCAATCCGTGCTTTCCTCCTCGACCTTCGGAAATCCCGATGCTCAGCGTCACGGCGTTTCCGTTTTGCAGAACGACGTGATTCTCCACTTCTTGACGAAGATGTTCTGCGATGTTGACCGAATCTTCAGGATTTGCTCCGAACAGAAAGATCGCAAACTCTTCCCCGCCCCAACGACAAAGCGCATCGGTTTGTCGGATACAGGTGCTTAGAATTTTCGCAACCCTCACAAGAATCTTATCTCCTTCGTCGTGTCCGTACTGATCATTCACCGATTTGAAATGATCGATATCCACCATCAAGATCGTCCAAGTTTGCCCGTGACGACTGCTGATCGCCAGGGACTTCTGCGTTAATTTTAAGAATCCCCTTCGATTTGCAATTCCGGTCAAAGGATCGGTATGAATCAAAGCCGATATCTGTTCGATGGAGGAGCGAAGCTGCAGATATAAAATCAAAACGACCGACAACGCGCACACGAGTCCCCAAATCGGAAGCAGACTTTTCAAAACAAAAAGAACAAAGTCTACGACTTCGATTCTGTGAATCAGATAAACTTCGCCGGCCTTGATCTCAAAGGAAGCCCAATACGTGTGATCCTTTCTAAATAACGTCTCAGAAGGAATCTCCGGAATTTGAATTTTCTGCAGATCCTCAAGACCCTCCTGAGCGGTTCTTGCGATCACGTGTCGATGTTCGTCGATGAGCATACTTTCACCGATCCCGTCGCCGGTTTCCAGAATTCTCCTCATCATCTCCAATCCGATATCGATCGACGCTACGCCTATGAACTTATCTCGATAACACACCGGTTCGGCGATCGTGATCATCAAACCCCTTCCTCCGATATCGTCGTAGAGCTCCGTTACGATTTGACGTTTGCCCGGGTTTGTTTTGGGTTCGGCTTGAACCCAAAACGGCCTCGTGTAGAGCTCGTCCTTAAAATGAAAATTTTTAGCCGCTTCCCCGATTCTGGGGGTAAAGTAAAGAAATTGTTGAGCGGAAAGATAATACGCCGATACGACGTCGTTCTGTTTTTGTGCAAGCGTTTCGAACTGCCCGCCCAAACTCAACACCGCTTCTATTTCTTTCAACGCCGAAGAACTTACTTTATGAACCGATCCGATCCCGGTAAAAGTTCCTGCGTAAGCGGGATCGTTTTCGGATTGATTGTCTATGGAGATTTCAAAACGATTCAGATGAGATAGATCCTTCATCTTCTTAACGATGCGAGGATCGGTCGCTACGTCCTCGTGATAGAGCATGTAATTCGCCACGGATAAACCCAACGCTCTCGACTGATTGCTTACACGATGAAAATAATCCTGCATCGCACGGGCTCTCATCCCGACGGTTTTATATAGATCGTTTTCCAACTTTTGAACTTCATAAACAAGAATGATAAACATAAGAAGCGGGATGATTGCAAAAAGCAAAAACAGAATCCTTTTTTTGATCCTGATCCTCTCTCTATCTCTTTGAATTCGATACTTTCGCAGCAACTTTTAACTCTCCTCATCTATCCCAGACAAAGGACCTCTCAGGTCGAGTTGCATTTTGATTCGATAAAAAGAAATATTTATTCTCTCTCTAAAAGTGTCGAATTCGAAAATGAAAGATTTGTCTTGGGAAACGAAGGTCAAAAAAATCTTCGAAAAGAATTCCGTTCAAAAGTATTGGAACTCTATGAGACGGCGATTAGACGGTTCGTTTTCCATAAGGATTCAATTTTAAGGTCATAAAAATCTCCGAAGAATCAAATTGATACGATCTTGGCAAAAGAAAACATATCTTGGAACCGATTCTATTTTTTTATAAAAACACAGAAGACTTAGATTCCGTCTTTACGATTCTTCTTTTTTTCAAAAGGCCCAAAACCGACTCAGAATCATTTCATAGTGAAGAGATAGATAGAATAAGAGCGCCAAGTTTCCGTAAATCATCGCCGGGATTAACCAAAAAAGCGTAAGCCAAATCGAACCTTCGTTTAGATAGATAAAGAAGGAAGATATTCCAAGTCCTAAGTAGAGATCGATTCCGATCTGCCTCCCCCAGTGGAGCTTGAACATTTTTTTGACGCTTTGAATTAGATTCTCGCGCCAACTGCAATACATCGTATAAACGAGAAAGCAGACAAACACGAACCAGACGACGTATTTACCCCCTCCGGCAACGCCGTTCACCGCGACTACATTGTGGTTTTGTTCCGTGAAGAACGCAAAAAATCCGAAAGTAAAAAAGAGGATCCATAAGATTATTTTTGAAGTCATAGGCTCTCCTTATCCTTCAAAACTCGGTCTTTCTTTCATAAACGGTCAACCCTTATTTGAAAGTCGTTGACAATACAATAACCGGTTATTATATTTTTGAGGTGATCAAAAAAGAATCGAAGCAAAAACAAAAAGTGATCCGCAAAGCCGGACAACCCAGAATCGATCCGAAAGCTCCCCTGGAAAGAAGATCCGTCGGATTGCCCGAATCCTGGTGGAAAGAAGTCGATCTCTTGGCGAAAAACTACGGAATCAAAACCTCGGAGATTGTACGTTTGGCGGTCGGACTTCACCTCCGCCGACTCGGAAAAATCAAAATGAAAATCAATCTTCAGACGAATCGAAAGACAAATTGAATAAATAAAAATCGAATTTAAATTTTCAAAAAGGAACTTGAGCATGAATTTAAAAGAAGCAGAAGAATTTTGTATTCGATGGCTTTCCGCTTGGACCGGAAATCGACCGGAACATCTGATTTCATTCTATGAGGACGACGCTTTCTATTCCGATCCGACCGCCAAACGAGGTTTTCAAGGACATAGTAAGATTTTTCCTTACTTCAAAATTTTACTGCGGAACAATCCGAATTGGATATGGACTCACGAAGAAATCTTTCCGAACGAAAAAGGATTCTTATTAAAATGGAAAGCAGTCATCCCTACGAAAGAAAAAGAAATCATTGAATACGGAATGGACATAGTGGAAGTCGCAGACGGAAAGATCACAAGAAACGAAGTCTACTTCGATACGCGGAATTTGATTTCGAAAAAATAAAATCGCCGGCAAGCCAGCTTCTATCCGGGATCATCGAACGCATTCGGGTATATTTAATTTATTTAATATTCCTTTGATTCTTCCGAAAGGATAAGCAATTTTCCGGGTTGAACGATTTCGATTCTTCCTTTTGCGCTTTCGATCAATCCTTCTTTTTTGAGGCTTCTCAATTCGCGCACGACCACTTCGCGCACAGTTCCGATCGAATCGGCGAGATCCTGCTGGAACATCTTTACCGAAAGAAACGGCGGAGATTCTTGACTCAAGGCGTTCAAGAGCAGATGACGTGCGAGCCTTTGTCTTACGCTCGTAAAGGCGATCCCATAGACTTCTCGAAGAGCGGCGTACACCCTTCTCGCGCATTCCTCCGCAAACAACCAGGCAAGATCCGGAGTTTTTTTCCCAAAGAAACGCAAGTCGTCAAAGGATACTGCCAACACTACGGAATCCGCCAACGCCTGCACGTGGGTCTCTTCCGGTTCTCCCGATTTTTCGTCCGTCGCGATGGCGCCTACGATTCCCATCATTTCTCCGGTCTTCGCGTATCGGACCGTGGTTTGTCTTCCTGAAGGAGCGTACAAATACATTCTAAAAAATCCGGAGAGGACCAAACCCGCATAACGTGTCCCTTCCGGACTCTGAGGAATCATCTGTCCCGCGCCGATTTTGACGATCCTTCCCCTCTGCAAAAGCGGCCAGTAGGAATCCCTTTTTAAGGTCGAGAATATACTGAGTTCCAAAATTTGAGCGATCTCTTTCGTTATCTCCATCTTTCCTCCGAAAGGATCGATTCGAATTTTTAGAGAGTCTGGAACAAAAGTTCCAGGCGATTTCGAAGACGAGATGTATTCTGATTTCGATGGGCTTCGAAGTCAAGAGATTACTAATTCGCATCGGAGGTTTTACAATGTTTCATAAGTTGATCGGTTCTCTTTTCTTAATCTTTTTGATCCTGGCGGCGGCTTCGACAAGCGGATGTTTTTTACGCGCGCCTCTCCGAAAGGAAATCAAGAATTGGAATGAAATTCAAGGAACGGAAAAACGTTTTACGAACTGGGAAGAAGTTTTTTCAAATCCTAGTCGGCTCGAGGTGAAAGCACTCTTGACCGGGTACGTTCTCACGGGCCCGTCCATTCTAATCGATTCTAAAAATCCTAAAACGCCCGAGGATCAAAAAAAAGAACAATGGGTCCCCGCTCTGAGTTATTTGGTCCACCACCCCGTGCAAGGTCGTTTTCTTATGGACTCGGGAGTTCCATCCGTCGACGAACAAGGACGTTGCGACTTCACACTCGTCGGTCCGATTCTGAATATCCCCTGTCGTTCCGAGAAGGGACTCGACTCTGCAAGTCAATTAGACAAATTGAATATATCAAACGAAAATTTAAGGTTTGTCCTGATTTCTCACTTACACTGGGATCATATCGGCGGGATGGAGGCACTCAGAAAAAGAGGTCCTGTTCGGATTCTGATTTCCGAAGAAGAGGCCGAAGACGCAAGCAGCGCATTTTCCATTCTTCACGGATACGCGCCCCGAGCTTTAGAAGTGGACTTTGACGTTTCGATTCTTAACAAAGACAGATTTCAGAACATGCCTATATTAGGAAATGTTTATGATCTTTTCGGGGACGGATCGGTGTGGATCGTATCCGCCGAAGGACATACCGAAGGTGAATTGGCGGTTTTGCTCAATACGAAGACAGGACCTTTTTTGTTTACGTTCGATTCTTCCCATCTCAAAGCGGGATTTGAAAACGAAGTGACGCCCGGAGCGGTGGTAGATCAAAAGAAAAGTTTGGAAAGCCTTCGGAGAATGAGAGCTTTTTCATCGGCTTATCCGAAAGTCAAAGTCATCTACGGACACGAACCGATTCAATGGAAAAAAGAATCCGTCGTCTCGTTGACAAAGGAATGATCTTAAAATCCGTTTTAGAACAATCAAATCCGTCAAAAAAAGTCTCATGCGAAAAGAATCGGCATGAGACTCAAAGTAGCAAGGAGTCCGTTTAAAGGGAAGAATCGGATCTTTAGTTCATGTCGCTTAACAATCGATCCTAGTTTCCGGTCAATACCTTGTATTCTTTCGGGATCTGAAATCCGTTAAATCGATTGGTAAGACCGTAGATTAGAATTCCGGAAATAACAAAGCCGCAGATAAGAATCCAAACCGCTTGTTGTCCCGGAGAAGCGCCCAAAACGGAACGTTTCATCTTATTTTTATGGACCGCGGCTACGTGACCAAAAACCGAAATCATCGCCAAAGAATAATAAGGAATGAAAAATAGATTAAACGGAAACGTATTCAAACCCGCCGCACCAAAGTAGAAGTTCGTATCCAGACGCAAGACGAATCTCCCCGTCATAACAGCGCTTAGGTGAATGACTAGGAACAAAGCGAGATACAAACCGGTGAAGATCTGCAATCGATCGAAAGGACCGTAGACCTCAGTTCTCTTCCGTATAAACAAACGGATTCCCGAAACGATTTGCGTCAATACAGCAAGAAGAAGCAACGTTTCCACAAAAACGTTTCTGTAAACGAGACGAATCGTTTCCATAGTTGAGATATGAGCCGCGGGTCCCCAAAAACTCATAAAATGATTGAAAAGATGCAATCCGATAAAGACGGAAATCGTTAACCCCGAAACATAGTGAATTTTTTTAATCGTCATAATCAAGTCCTATAAGATTCAGGAACGTTCTTTTCGGATCCGTTCCGTTTCTCTTTAGAAAGAAGACGCGGGATCACGAGCCTCTGTGACAAACAAATCAAAGATAAATCCCGCCAGAAACCCTTTTCGAAAATTCTTATTCTGATAAAAACGGCAAAAAAGGGCTTGCTATTCATTCTTTATATAACCTAATAGTTATATAAAGAATGAATTCTAAACTCGAAACTTCGAACCGTTTGAACTCTACCTTTGCCGCACTTTCCGACCCGACCCGGCGCGCGATCCTCGCTCGATTGGCCGCAGGAGAGACTTCCGTGATGGAATTGGCCAAACCATTTGCGATGAGCCAACCCGCGATTTCAAAACATCTCAAAGTTTTGGAACGGGCAGGATTGATCTCGAGAAGTCGTGAAGCTCAAAAAAGACCGAGAAGAATTCACGCGAAACCTCTCGCAGAAGCGTTCGATTGGTTGGAGAAATATCGTAAATTCTGGGAAGGAAGTTTCGAACAGCTGGATGATCTCTTGGAAGAACTCAAGACAAAGAAAAAAAGTAAATCCTAAATGAATGCGAATCAACTCAGGAGAATTTTATGAACACAACCGGTAATCTAAAACTTGTTCCCAAAGGCGATCTGGAAATCGAAATGACTCGAGAATTCAACGCGTCGCGTAAGATGGTTTTCGAAACGCTCACAAAGCCGGAATACGTTAGACGCTGGCTTTTAGGTCCGCCGGGTTGGTCTATGGTCGTTTGCGAGATCGATCTGAAAGTCGGCGGCAAGTATCGTTACTTCTGGAAACACGAGGACGGAAGAACGATGGGAATGGGAGGAATCTATCAAGAGATCCAAAAACCGGAAAGAATCGTTCACACTGAAGTTTTCGACGAGTCCTGGTATTCCGGCGAATCTTTGATCACCACCGTTCTGATCGAAAAAAACGGGAAAACTTTTATGACCGCGACGTTAAAATACGAATCGATCGCAGCAAGAGATTCCGTGATCCATTCTCCGATGGAAAGCGGAGTTTCGGCGAGCTATGAAAGGCTCGACGGAATTCTTTCTTCCGCAACCTTTCCGGGAGAAACAAAATGACAAACACATTCGGAAGTGATAATTCTTATTTTTTGAATATTCTAAAAAGCATCGGTTCGGTTTTGGCCGGGTTGTCGACTATCTTCGCCGTTTCTCTGGGAACGGATCAAATATTACACGTTTTGAATGTTTATCCCCCTTGGGGAGAACCGATGTTCGACCACGGTTTAAACGCCCTCGCTCTTTCCTATCGATTGGCCTACGGGGTTTTAGGAAGTTATATCACGGCGTTTCTCGCTCCTAAAAACCCGATGCGTCATACGCTCGTCTTGGGAGGAATCGGATTGATTCTGAGCACAATCGGCGCGATTGGAGCGTTACAATACAACCTCGGACCGATTTGGTATCCGGTCGCATTGATTGTGAGCGCACTTCCCTCCGCTTGGTTAGGCGCCAAAATCAGAGAAAGACAAGGAGAAATACGATGAAAAAAATCACGCCCTTTCTTTGGTTCAACGATAATCTTGGAGAAGCGATCGACTTTTATATTTCTATCTTTCCGAATTCGAAAGTGGAACACATTTCAAAAAACGGAGAAAAGGTAGTAAGCGCGACGTTTCATCTCGAAGGTCAAAACTTCATGGCCTTGGACGGAGGACCGCACTTTACGTTTTCGCCCGCGGTTTCCTTCTTCGTGAATTGTGAAACACAGGAAGAAATCGACGAATATTGGGAAAAACTTTCGAAGGGAGGCGAGCCTCAGAGATGCGGCTGGCTCAAAGATAAGTTCGGTCTTTCCTGGCAGATCATCCCTTCGGTTCTCGGAAAATTCTTGCAAAACGAGGATCGAGAAAAAGCGAATCGCGCGATGCAGGCGATGCTTGGGATGAACAAGCTGGATATCAAAACTCTTCAAAACGCTTTTGACGGAAAGTAATTTCGTCAGCGGATAGAATACCAATCCACGATCGCCTTGACTCCGTTGGAAACTCCCGGACTCAATAGACCTTGACGGAAGTAAGGGATAAAATCCTTTTCAATGATTTCCTTTGCCTCCGAGTTGGACATTCTTTCCGCCGCGGCTTTTCCCAATTCGATTCGAATCTTACGATCGCTGAAGGAAATCAGAACGACGATTCCATTTTCAAAAAAGGAAGAATCGGTTTGAGCGAATTTTTGAAAATACTTCACTGCGTATTCTTCTTCCGTAAGATTGTCGAGCAGGGGTACGATGACAACTTCCAAACGAAGTTTTGTATCCATGTAAAGGGAACTACAGAGAAGATTGACTGTAGATCTTGTTTCCAGGGAAAGTTTATTTGCATAATCGTGAGAACAATTTTTCTGAATTCCACCGTAAATAAAAGGAGCAGTTGAAAGATAAAAGACAAAAAGTAAGACGCTGTAAATTCTGAAGCTCATTACCTACACAACAAAACGTGAGTTTGTTTTTATTAATTTTTTTTTTAAGAATCTTCCATTTGAACATTTTTCATTTTATAAACATATTTATTTTAAAGTCAAACCTTTGGTCTTATTGAATGTTCCGAAAAATGTATCGAACATTCAATTTTTGGAAAATAGAGATTCTAAACTTCCGTTCACTGCATTCAAATCCACGTATCCTTCGATCCCGGAGATCCTTCCTCGATTCTTATACTGCCATAGAATCCAGGAGATATCGGAAAATGTATTCGGGTGTTTGAAAATATCTCGGATCCAAATCGGATGTTCGAAAGATTCTTCCCCGATATACTGATCTATAAATTCGAAAGTTGAATATAAGATTGTTTTTTTGCCGTAATAGGAATCGATTCTTTCTAAATAATCTTGGATTTCCTTTTTTACGTTCTTTAAGTTCGGCCTTTCCTTACAGTTTCCCGTAAACTCAAGGTCCAAGACGGGAGGCAAAGAATTTGATTCCTTAGGCACCCACCTTATAAAATTCTCGGCTTGTTCGATGCCGGTTTTGCAGAGAGTGAAAAAATGATAAGCGCCGACGGGGAAACCCGCCTCCTTCGCTTCTTTCCAATTTGTAAAAAAGGAAGGATCTCTAAAATCTGCGCCTTCGGTGGCCTTGATATAAACGAATGAAACCTCCCGTTTTGGAACCTCGTCCCAAACGATCCTGCCTTGGTGGTGCGAGACGTCGATTCCGCGTAACGGATATTTTTTTTCGGAAGGATATACGAACCAGATTTTTCCCGAATCGAGGGCTTCGTAGACGCCTAACAATACAAATACGATCGATAGGATTAATAGAATTTTCGGTTTCATTCTGAATCTTTTTCTTATATAAGGAATCGATCGTTTTCAATCAAAGAAGAATCTTTCAAAAAGGAAACATGATTTTTAAAACCGGAAAGGATTCTTTTTCATCGGAATCGCCGCGACGGTTGAATTCCGTTTGAAATTCGCAATCGACGCCTCCTAAAAACTTCGTTAAAAAGCGAAATTTGAAGGTTGTAAAGATGCGTTTGTGAAAAAAACTTGTTTACCAGAAAACGTTTTGCAACTGCTCAGGGTTAGAATTTGTTATTGATGCGTTCATTCAGTGTAGTTTGTTTTATAGTATCCGCCTTTTTTTTTACGATTACATTTTTGATCCGTGATCCCCTTTTACTGAAAATACGATCCGTTGCTCTTTACTGGATCTTTGGAACTGCCTTTGTAACCTCGTCCCTTTACTGGTTTCGTTTCAGGATGAACCAGGATCGATTTGTCCGCGTCTTTGCTTTCCTTACCTTTCTTTTCGTCTGGGCCGGCGCGATCAACTCGTCTTACCGGGAACTCTTGTTCTACCAGAGAAAAAAAGCGGTGTTATCCGCCGATCCGAAACTACTTAGAAAATATGCGGAACATATCGTAGTCGGCTACAGAAACGAAACGGATCTGGAGAATTTTTTGACGATCCCTTTTGCTGGTTTTTTTCTGACTTCGCATAATATTTCCGGCATGAGCGCGGAAAAACTCAAAGAGAAAATCGAGAATATTCAAAAAATAAGAAGTGATTTAGGTTATCCGGCCGCTCTGATTTCCACCGATCAGGAAGGCGGCCCCGTATCGAGGCTTTCTCCTCCTCTCAAACGTCCGGCCTCCCTTTTGGAATTGTACGAATCCTTTCGAAACGATCCCGATTCTAAAAAGAAAATTCGCAACTCACTATTAGAGAAAGCGAAAGATCTGCGCGACGTAGGAGTGAACTTCAACTTTGGTCCGGTCGCCGATCTGAAAGAGAAACATTCCAATCCTTTGGACTTCTACAGTCAAATTCATAGCAGAGCGATCTCCGAGGATCCTCAGGTCGTTTCCGAACTCGTAAAAATCGATTCCGAAGTGATGATCGAAAACGGAATCCTTCCCACGTTAAAGCACTTTCCGGGAATCGGCACGGTATCGGAAGATACGCATTTTTTCAACGGAGCCGTTACGCGCACAAGGGAAGAAATGAAAAAGAAAGACCTTGTTCCCTTTGTCGAAACGGCGCGGAAATTCGAAATCGTATCCGTCATGCTTTCTCATTCTTTTTGGAAAGAATTGGATTCTCAAAACCCGGTTTCCTTATCCAAACTCGTGGTCGCGGATTATTTTAGAAAAGAAATTTCGGACTCGGCGATCCTGATCACCGACGATCTGAATATGTTTCCGATCTTTTATCGTTCCGGCGGAATCGCACAGGCCGGCCACGATAGTTTAGAAGCGGGAGTGGACCTGCTTCTGATTTCGTACGACGGAGAACAAGTCTACGATATTTTGTATCGGCTTATAAAATCGGATCATAACGATTCTTTCGAAGCGGGTTTAAAACGGAGCGTTCTTAGAATGGAGAAAATGTATAAACTCCTCGGTTCGAAATGAAGTTCGTCTTTGCCGGGCTCTTGATTCTCGTAGGATGTTCTCATTTCTTTCCCGAAAATCCCTATTTCGAAATCGTAACGCATTTTAGAATTCAATTATTCGTATTCTATCTGCTTTGCGCGGTTCTATCTTGGATTCGAAAAAGTGATTCCGTCTTATTTTTGGTTCTCATCCTGATCGCTGAAAGTTTGTATCAACTCACGTTCTTCGCTCAAACCCAAAATCCGGTCGAGACTAAAAACGAAACATATCGGATCCTTGTTTCCAACGTAAATAAACCGAATCGACAATTCAATCGACTCCTCGAGTTGATTCAAAAAGAAGATCCGGACGTAATTGTTCTGATAGAACCGGACAGAGAATGGATGAGGAAATTAAAAAATACGACATTCTCTTACCGGCATTTTCACGAAACGAACAACGATACCGGATACTTTTCCTTTGCAATTTTCAGTAAATATAATATTCAAAACTTTGAAATCATTCCGACAGGAAGAATGAAGATTCCTTTGGCAAGAATGTCGGTATTCTTTCCCTCCGGCGCTTTTCGATTGTATGCGATTCATCCCGTTCCGCCGATTCTTACAAAAAAAGAATTTATGAAAGACCGAGTATTCCAATTGGAAAACATCAATTCCGAGCTGATAAAAGAAGAATCTCCCGCGATGCTCGTTGGAGATTTTAACGCAACTCCTTGGTCTTCCGGATTCAGTTCCCTCATCCGCGGGACAAAATTAAGAACCGCCCGTTCGGATTTCGGTTTGTTCGGAACCTGGCCAACGCCGGAATATTTTCGGACCTTACTTTTACCCGGTCAAAAACCGATCTCCGAAAGTGATATTTTCTATCGTGTTTTCAATTCGAGAATTTTTCGAATTCCGATCGATCACGTTTTGACTACGCAAGAATTTAAAATCAAGGAGTATCGATTGGGAAAACATATCGGATCCGATCACTTTCCCTTGCTCGTCGATTTCGTTTTTTGATCGTGTCGGAATCTCCGAACAGAGAAAGAACGCCGGTACAATATAAAACCCACCGGCAATATTATGATTTCCTAAAGTATTAGAGAGAATCCAATTTCTTTTTGATAAGCCCAAGCAAAGTCTGCACCTGTTCGGGCGTCATCCGGCTTTGAGGTCCCAGCGGAGAATTTTCAATTTCACTGTGATTGTGAGAATAAGCGATTTTCGCATCTTGAAGATCTTTCTCGGTAAGATAAATCGTCTTACTTCCACGAGTCACGGCGAGATAATCGGAGTCGTTTATCTTTTTAGAATGGTTCGCGACATTTTCCAATTCGATCTGACCTTCGCAGTGACAAGTAAAGGTCATGTCTTCGTGAACCGCGGTGAAAAATTTGGTTCCCCTCACTCCCGCCGTACTCGTAGGAGTATGAACGCTGAGCTTGTCTCCTTTTACCAGTTTATTCGCAAGAACCCAGGAACTTCCCCGATCTTGAAAGAATATTTTCTCGTGCGATTCGTCCTTCAGACGAAACTGAGAATCCGATTGAATTTCGATCACGGAAGAATTTTCCCCGAAGACGATGGTCGCAACCGATTTCGGTCCTGTAATCACTGTATCCCCGTTTTGAATTTCCTGAGAAACCGCAGCCTCGATCTTTTGATCCCCGCGTTGAATCGAAACGTTTCCCTTTACGAAGGTGATCGCGCCCTTAGTCGGGTCCGAAGACTTGTTCTTGCAATCAAAGAAGAAAAGGCTAACGCAGACGAAAGCCGAAAAGATCAAAATTTTTTTCATAAGTTCTCCACTATTTCCCGATGGAAGATCGGAATCGATCACAAGGATGAAGGATCGATTTTGAAAATGCAAACGATAATTTCGATCGGGCCGATTCTTTTAATCGGAACTTTTAGCAGGAATCGGAAGACGTTGTGCGGGATCGTAGAAAAAAGTTTCCTCCGCGATTTTCTCCCCTTCCCAGCGTTGATAGGCCAATTCTTCCATGTGCATCGAAGTTCCGTCTTTCCATTCAAAGTGAAAGATCCATCGAATCACGACCTTATCACCGTTCACAAAGACCGGACGAACGCACTGCGAAGAAAGGGCTTTGACCCTCGAAAGAACTTTCCTTTCGTTTGCGACGTGCAATCTACGACCGACCCGCGGCGGAGATTGATTTTCCTGCATCGAAGAATTCTCCGTGTAAAATTCTTCGATCGCTACGTCGTGTTTGTTTTCTTCCACGAGCGCGATAAAACGTTCCAAGGTTTCCGATGTGGGCATACCATTCTTCCTCCAACCCGTAATTTTTTCCAACAAGATCAATTCCTTATCCTTGTTAGACGAGCGTGATCCGTATCGGACCTTCGATTTTAAAAACCGACTCGTTTCAGATTTCGTCTTCACGCCATTCTTTCCAATCTTATAAAAGAAGAATTCAATTTCCAGTTAATTTTATATCAAACCAAACAAGAATCCGGACTTTGCGCGATGCACGAATCGCCGCAATGAAACCCAATCGGTAATTCAGAGATCGAGGTCCGAAGCATCGATCCAAAAAGGCGAGTCGTTTGCAATCATTTCGGCAGAATCCGAATTTCGAAACGAAGAATCGCTCCTAAGAAGGAAACCTAAGTCGCTTATCAAAATCGAAAAGACTATCTTAGATAGTATAAATATATCGCAAAGTGAAGGATATCCTCCATTTCGGCTAACGCAATTTCCGGAAATCTGGACCGGTATTCCTGAAGAAAACTTTCAAAATCGAAATCTTTCGGATCACAATAAGGGCCTGTCCCTCCTCTATAATGTTTGGAACTTTTATAATCTCTAAATTCTTCGCGAAGCTGATCTTTCAGTTTGCGGATGATCTCTACCCGATCCGGATCGAACTTACCCAATCCGTGGTATTTCAGACGTTTTCGAATTTTGCTTTCGATCTTTTTCCTTTCGCCGACGTCGAATTCATAAGCCAAATCGCTAAAGCAGATAAAATCATACGTTTGACCTTGATTCTTTTTATTTTTCATGCGAGAAAGAACCCTTTAAAAGGAATTGCAAAACCAGATCCACACGATCTATAAGAAAGGAAAGATCTTTTCCCCGCAGATTCCCAGATTACGGATTTCAAACTAAACTCCATTAGAATCATTGAATTCTCTTTTTTCATTTCTTGAAAGAGTTTTATCGAAAATGACTTGTAAGCGAAGCTCGAGAACTTCCGAAATATAAATTTTAAAGGAGAATTCGACCGAATGACCGACAACCGGGAAGAATCATCGATAGGCGTTTGGGCCGTAGTTTTTTATTTCCTTTCGAGTCTTTTTACCGCCGGCACGATCGCGGATCACGTCGCGGAAGCGATCGTGGATTGGAGGGAAGTATCTAATTTCGAAGGCGCCTCCGGATTCGCTTACGCTTTCCAGTTGCCCGTTTGGTTCATAATTGCGTTCATTTTGCTTTGGATTCTATTTCTATTCATTCGAAAGCAACCAGTGCTCGTCTATTCGGCCATCCTCACCTATTTCGGAGTTTCGATCCCTTTCATTTTAGTGGTATTAGATTTGCTCGGCGTTATTTCTTAGGATCCCGGTCCTTTCGTTTCGAATTCGGAAATCGAACCCTTCGGAATTTCTAGTATATTATTTTATTATAATATAATTCTAAGCGTGCACTCTCGACTGAGGGTCCGAAAACCAGTCGATCGCCGTTTTGGTCACTTGATTCCATTTCTGAGGATCTTCAAAATGGCTCGGAGAACCTTCGATCACGGTGATTTTCTTTTGCGGGGATTCGATTTTCATAAACGTTGTTTTATTGGAATCGACTCCTTTCGAATTTAAGGCGCCGATGATATTCAAAATGGGGACTTCGCAGAACACTATATTCAACGGCGGGATTTCCCCGATAAAGACGAAACTTTCGATCTGATTCTTCAATCTCAAACCGGCTCTCAAAAATCTATCCGCATAAACCGATAGTCCGACAAATCCGAATTTCATATCCTTTGTCAGTTCGTGACTTTTTAACCATTCAGTAACAGAGATTAGGCGATCGCAGAGGAGTTCCTCGTCCAAGCGATTGATGGAGATTTGACTTTCTTTTTCGGTCAAAAGTCCGTGAAGAAAGAACGTGGCGATTTTTTTTCCGTTGAGCGCGTTGGAAAGTTTACTGAGCCGATCCGCAAAACGGGAATGTTCTTCTTCGAGTATGTGAATCACGAGCAAATCCGCGCCCTCGGGGACGACGATGTCTCCTCTGAGTTCCACTTGATTTACCGGAAAACTCACGGTTTTGCTAAAATGCCTTTTGCCCATTTTGTTTCTTTTTTTGATCGGCTTTCGAATCAATCCAGAAGGCTCGTCAACGCAGCTTCGTTTCTGATGATAATTTTTCTCTTTTCGATCTCGATCCAACCCCTGCATTTAAAATCGGATAAAGCTCTCACCAGAGTTTCGGTGGTGGCGCCGATGATCGAAGCGAGAACGTCTCTCGTAAACGGAAGTTCTATTTCCACTCCTACTTCCTTCATTCTTTCCAAAAGGAACTCGGATAATTTCGCGTGAGTGTGACGGATTCCCATCGAATAGATTTTGTTCTCCGCTTCGACGCATTCTTTCGTCATTTTGTCGAAGGCCATGTCGCTGAACTCGCGGTTTGTATGTAGCAATTCTTGAATTTCGAATTGGGATACGAATTGAACCTCCGTGTCTTCCAGAGCGATCGCGTTGTGAAGATAGGTTCCGCCCATCACCGCGTCCCTGAAACCGACCCAACTTCCAGGATAATGAATTTTGAATGTTTGCTGTTTGTCGTTCGCTTTGGAATGCCGAAAGGAACGAACGTAACCTTTGCGTACGATGTAAAATCCGTTCGAAGAATCTCCTTCCGAAAAAAGAAGCGCGTTCTTTTCAAAACGTTTCGTATTTTGTGAATCGGTCAATTCATACTTCGGAACCAACTCGAGACGTTTTTTTTTGCCTGAGACTTGATTCTCTTCGGAAACACGTTTGGATACTGTCAGTGCGCTCATATTCTTCCTAATCCTTTCCATTCTTGCTGAGAATGTTATATAGGAGTTTGAGGAAGCCGTCAATGACCGAGGGGATATGCGGCGGATTGCGGGGGTTTTCTGCGGATTGAGAGGGTTAAATTCTAAAATTTTCCGAAACTCTAAAAATCGAAAAACGCCTCCAAATCGCCAATTGAAAGAATTTTACGGCGTCTCCGCCGAAATCAAAGAAGTTCCTTGATCTTGGCGATATACTTCCGGCCCACCGGAAGTTGGGTTTCATCTTCGTCCTTGAGATAGACGACGTAGTTCCCCATCGTATCGCTCTGGAGATGCGAAAGTTTTTGAAGATTGATGATGTATTGTTTATAAATCCGGAGAAATTGATTGGAAGGAAGTTTTGCCTCCAGGCTCTTCAGGGATTTGTAAGTGATGTATTCCCTTTCTTCTGTGTGGATCACGCTGAAATTGTCGCGGGACGCGATGTAGATGATGTCGGTATAGGGAATTAAGAAATAATTTTCCTTCTCTAAAATGAATAATCCGTGTTCGTTGAATGCGTTTCCGGAACTTTGACTTTTTTTATTTTGGAGAAACTCGACCGCGCGATCGACCGCTTTGTAAAAACGATCTTTTGAAAACGGTTTTAATAGATAATCCAGCGCGCCCAACTCGAACGCGTCGATCGCTTTGTCTCGAAAGGCGGTGACAAAAATCACGTAAGGAGGATTTTCCAATTTTTCAAGGACTTCCAATCCGGACATTACGGGAAGATTGATGTCCAAAAAGGCCAAGTCGAAGGATTCTTCCTGAAGGAATTGAAACGCCTCCTCTCCGTCTTTCGCTACTTTACAAAGTTTTAATTCAGGTCGAGAGAGACAAAAGTTGACGAGTAATTCTCTTGTGGGCGCTTCGTCTTCGACGATGATCGCTTTCCATTCTTTATTCGGGTTTGCCATTTCAGTTTAATTTTCCCAACTGTTCGTTTTTTGGCGTATCAAAATCAACGGTCACTAACGTTCCGCCGTCCGCGTGATTCTCGATTTTCACTTCGGATTCGTAAAGATAAAATTTCAAACGTTCGGAGATATTGTGCAAGGTCCTTGAATAAAAATTCTCGGTCTTATCGATTCCTTTTCCGTTGTCTCGGATTCGTATCCGAGTACGATTCCCTTCGATCGTCGCCTCGACCGAAATTTTTCCTCCGCCTTTTCGGTTTCGGATTCCGTGTAAGTAAGAATTTTCGACGATCGGCTGCAGAGTGAGAGGCGGAAGTTGACACTTGCTGAAGTCGCCTTTTTTTACCACCTCGATATCCAAAAAGTCGGAGAATCTGAGTTTGAGAAGTTTCATATAATTCTCCATAAACTCCCATTCTACGTCGAAAGGGATGAGCGCTCTTTGCGCGTTGTCTATTAGAAATCTGTAATTATCCGCGAGCATCAAAATAGCGGAGTCCGCAAGTTCCGAATTCGTCTGCAGATAGGAATGAATGATGCTTAACGTGTTGAATAAAAAATGAGGACTCATTCTATCCTGAAGCGTTTTGAGATTATTCTCGGCCAACCTCGCCTTTTCCTCCGTTTCTTTTCTTTCCGTGATATCGTTCCGAATCGCAAGATACTGATGCGGTTTGCCGTTTTCGTCGAGAATAGGAGAAATCGTAGTGTCCACCCAATAGAACTTACCGTCCTTGGATTTATTTTTGATTTCGCCTTTCCATATTTTTCCTTTGGATATCGTCTTCCAAAGTTCTATAAAAAATTCTTTCGGGTGATAACCTGAATTGATGATTCTATGATTTCTTCCCAAGAGTTCGTTCTTGGAATAGCCGCTGATATTGCAGAAATTCTGATTTACGTAGATGATATTACCCAGTTTGTCGGTGATCGCGACGATCGAGACAGCGTTCAGAGCCGTGTGAAAATCGGATAACTCTTTGAGGGAACTTTTCAGATTCTTTTCGACTTCTTTGGTGAGAGTAACGTCGACTCCTACGAACCAGTGTTTCCATCCCGCGATCGGAAACTCGGTGGATATGTTGGACATCGCGATCGTTTTTGTTTTCCCCGCCTTCGATGTGATTTCCCATTCCCAGTTTTTAAAATCGGAATCTACGTTTTGATGATAGAACTCGGAAGAATTTCCGAAATTTTGAAGTCCTAAAAATCGCTCCTTAAAAAAGCGATCTTTGCCGATGACTTCTACTTTCGCATATCCGGTCACGTTTTCGCATTCGTGATTCCACGAAAGAATACGGAACTCTTGGTCCACCGAAAAAAACATAACCGGCATATTTTCAAGAACCTGACCGATTCGATTTTCATGGCTCTGCCCAAACGGGACTTCGACTTTTTCGAAGAGGAGAGATTCTAATTGATAAACGATGTTCTCGATCGACAAAACGGACTTCTCTTCTTCCGGCGTCCTGATTCTGTCGGAATAAAGTATGAGCGCTCCGGAATTCTTTTTTTGAATCGGAATCGGAACCCCAAAAACGGTCTTTACGATCGGATCTTGAGAACGACTAACGTGTTCGTAGCGGATTTCATCGCTCGGATCGTTGCTCCAAACGCTTCTCGATTCCCCGAGTAACCGAAGCAGAAAGCCTTCGGAGGCAGGGACCGAAATCGTTTCGGAATCTTTGACAAAAGACTCTTCGATTTTTTGGTTCGCTCTATATGCGGATTTGAGATAAAAGGATTTGGACGCGTCGTCGATCATCCAGATTTCCGCCCTGGTCCAATCGTTCAAAGAAGCGATTTTCTCCAAGACCTTTGAAAGAGCTATTTCCGCGTGGATTTTACCGGAGATTACTTTTGAAAAGAGATCCAAAATCTGTAATATGATTTGAACCTCTCCTCCCTCTCTATTTATAAATTCAGAATGAGGATCCGAATTATCGACAATCGATCCCATATACGCTTTCTTTTTGATTCATAACTTAAGGGATAAGAATTATTTCAGAGCCGATTTTCTGTAAACTGAATTCCAATTTTTTATCCTTCCATTTTTACTCCAGCGATTTCCCGGTTTTAATTCTCCGCAAAACTCCCTGTAGATTTACCGTTTGGCTTTGATTTTTGACGTTCTCCCCAGAGCCCCCTTGACCTTTTCGAGAAAAATCTTATAAAGAAAGGAAGCAAATACGCTAAAGGAGAATTGTATGAATCAGATCACAAAACATCCGCAACGATCCCAGAGCCTTGCCGGGTTCGATCATTTTTTCCGCAATTGGCCCGAGTGGACCGATTTGTTTCACAACGAATGGGTCACTCACGTTCCCGCGGTAAACGTTAAAAGAAATCCGAACGGATACGAACTGGATTTTGCGGCTCCGGGTCTTGAGAAAAAAGATTTTAACATAGACATCGACGGAGAACTGCTTACGATCAGCGCCGAAAAAGAATCCGAAACCAAAGAAGACGACAAACAATACAGCAAAAGAGAATACAACTATTCCTCCTTCAGTCGTTCCTTTACTTTACCGGATACGGTCGATCGTTCCAAGATCACCGCGAAGTATGAGAACGGGGTTCTTAAATTAGCGCTCCCAAAAAAAGAAGGCGCTCCAAAGGCAAATCCAGTTAAAATCGGAGTTCAGTAAATCCTCGAGCGCCACGTCGTAACGCCCTCAAATTCATTTCGAGGGCGTAGTTTTTTTGTTCCAATCCGCGGATGTAATTCCATCCTGACTACGAGTCTCGAGATTGAGCGCTAACTTTTACTAAATTATAAAATTCTAAATCAACAAATACGATTCATGACCGATCCCTCCTTCGAAAAATATTCGTCAAAGGGCCTGAACTCCGAAGAAGCCTTCAAAAGACTCGAACGTTTCGGCCCGAACGAACTCAGCAGCCAAAAAGAATCCTTTTGGAAATTGATTCTTTCCGTAGTTACGGAACCGATGTTGTCTCTGCTCATCCTCTGCGGAATCTTATACGCCGTTCTCGGAAACCTGGAAGAAGCGGGGATGTTGTCGATCGCGGTCGTCGCCGTCATCTCCATCACGATCTATCAGAATAATAAATCCCAAAACGCGCTCGCTTCCCTGAAAGAACTCGCGCCGCTCAAGGCGAGGGTGATCCGAGACGGAAAGATTTCGATCCTTCCTTCCAGAGAAGTGGTTCCTGACGACGTGATCATTCTCCAGGAAGGAGATCGGATTTCCGCGGACGGTTTTTTGATATTCTCCTTAAACCTAAACGTCGACGAATCCCTTTTAACGGGAGAGTCTGTAAGTATTCCCAAAGAATCTAAAACGGACTCCGAAAAGAATATTCAAAATTCTGCAAATACCAAATCCCTTGTTTTTGCGGGAAGTACAGTCGTCGCCGGAGAAGGAATGTTTCAAGTCACGGCTACCGGAGATTCCACGGAGATCGGAAAGATCGGAAAAGAATTACAGACGATTTCTCAGTCATCGAGTCCGCTGCAAACAGAAATCAAACGGTTTACGATCGCCTTTTCGTTGTTTGCCGGAATTCTTTGCGTGTTTCTCGTTGTCGGTCTCGGATTGCGTCACGGTCGTTGGCTGGAGGCTTTTCTCGCGGGTCTTACTTTTTCAATGGCGGTTTTGCCCGAGGAAATCCCGGTCGTTTTGAGCGTATTCTTTTCCCTGGGCGCCTGGAGAATTTCTAAGATCGGAGTTCTTACGAAAAACCTAAGCGCCATTGAAACGTTAGGCGCCTCTACCGTACTCTGCGTGGACAAAACCGGGACTCTCACCGAAAACAATATGAAAGTACGGGGACTTTATTGCGAAGGGGAATTTCTGGAATGCAATTCCAAACTTTTGGAAATACCCGAAAAATTTCATTCTCTTCTGGAATTCGCTCTGCTCGCATCCAAAAAGGATCCCTACGACCCGATGGAAAAGGCCATTCAAGATTTGGGCGTAACTTTTCTTTCCGGAACGGAACACATCCACTTTGACTGGGAATTAAAAAAAGAATATCCTCTTTCCCCGAAGCTGATGGCTCTGAGTTACGCTTGGCTTTCTCGGGAAAACGAAGATGTTCTTTTCGTCGGCGCGAAAGGCGCGCCGGAAGCGATCTTCGACCTCTGTCATTTTCCTCAAGAATTGTTAAACGAATGGGAGGCGGTCGTCGAAAAATATTCTTCCCGGGGTTTTAGAATTTTGGGGGTCGCAAAGTCGAAGACTAAAACCCGGGGAATCCCGGACGATCAACACGATCTTAGTTTTGATTTTTTGGGGTTAGTTCTTTTGGAAGATCCGATCCGAGAATCCGTTCCGACTTCGGTCTTGGAATGCAAACGTGCGGGAATCAAAGTTGTTATGATCACGGGAGATCACGCCGGAACCGCCAAGTCCATCGCAGATCAGATCGGATTTGATCGTTCGGAAACGGTACTCGGCGGAGACGAGTTGGAAGCCCTTTCCGAAGACGAACTCTTATCGCGACTCGATCACGTTCGTATCTTCTGCAGAATCAGACCGCACCAAAAGTTAAAGATCGTGCGTTGTCTTCAGCGAAAGGGTGAAACGGTTGCGATGACGGGCGACGGGGTCAACGATACTTTGGCCCTACACGCGGCGCATATCGGAATTTCGATGGGGAAAAGAGGAACCGACGTCGCAAGGGAAGCGTCCGACTTAGTCTTGTTAGACGATAACTTCTCCTCTATCGTCAAAGCGGTTATGCTCGGAAGGAGGATCTATGAAAACATCCAAAAGAGCGTTTCGTATATCATCTCGGTGCATATTCCGATCATCGGAATGTCGCTCCTCCCCGTTCTTACCGGGGATCCCCTTTATTTTTTTCCGGCTCACGTATTACTTTTGGAATTGATTATAGATCCTGCATGTACTCTTGTTTTCGAAGGAGTGGACGCTGAAAAACATATCTACGCGTCTCCCCCACGCAAAGGAAAGGAAAGCCTGATCAGCTTTCGCAACGCGTCGGTTAGTTTGTTAAGAGGCGGATTGATTTTTCTCGTTCTAGTCGGGCTTTCTTTCTGGGGAAAACACGAACATTGGTCGTTCGAAAAAATTCGATCCATGGCGTTTCTTTGTCTGATCTCTTCCAATCTGGGGATGATCTTGATTCATATTTCGAAGGATCTGCCTTTTTACAAGGTTCTTTCCGGATCGAACTCGATTCTATTTTGGATCTGCGGTTCTACCGTTCTGATACTAACGTTGATTTTTCAAGTCGATCTGCTGACTCATATTTTCGGATTTATAAGAATTTCTTTCGCAGACATTCTTTCTTCCGTCGCGCTCGGTCTTTTCGTAAGTCTTATATGGGAATCGAAAAAGATCAAAGATAATTCTTGACTCAAAAATAAGTTCCGTCTTCCTAAGTTCTTGAGTCTGCCTAGTCCGGAGTCATCCGGAGCGGAGGAACCAATTTTGGGGCGAATTGCATCTCGGATGCAAAGGATATCTCTCATTCCTAGCCCGTCAGCTAACTTCGCAGGCCTGGAGAGAAGACAGATGGAAATTTCATTTCCGGACTCTTCCCGACTCAACATAGATTTTGGAGACTCGTTTCTCGATCCTCTTCTGCTCCTGGAGTTAGAAAGGAAGAATCGAACTTGTCCTTAAAAACGGATTGTTCGACTAACAACGATTAGTCGTTTCGATTCCGTATGCCCTTCGTTTAAAATAAAACGGAGCGGGACATTTTTGTAGGAATCGGTCCAAGATCCAAACTTGAATATGGATGGAATCGGTATGAAATTAGGCTCTTTTAGAAACGTTTTGGTTTACGTCGGTTTTCTCTTCGTCTTCGGCTTCGGAATCTGCTGGATTTTAGGTCACGGAAGGACGTTGGAAGTCGGAATTGAAAACTCGGGGTTTCACACGGGTTCGTTTTCGTTCGCGGTATGGGGTTCCGATTTGGCGAAAAATCTGAAACACCCGATCGCGCTACTCATCTTGCAGTTGTTAGTGATCCTGATCGTCGCAAGAACTTTCGGTTGGGCGGTGAGTCTTTTCAGACAACCGATGGTGATAGGAGAGATCATCGCAGGGATCGTCTTAGGTCCTTCCTTTTTGGGTTGGGTTCTACCCGAATATTCTTCATTTCTATTTCCGAAGGATTCACTCAAAAGTATCCAGGCTCTCAGTCAGATCGGCCTTTTCCTATTTTTGTTTCTAGTGGGAATGGAACTGGACGTAAAAATTCTGGGTAAAAAGGCGCATGACGCAGTCGTTGCGGTAGTGGGAAAATTTTTCGGAAGTTCCGTCGCGGCGAAGTTAGTCGGTCAAAGCTGGAGATTTTTAGTCAAATTCAGAATCTCAATCCTTCGCTCATTCTTTTGGGAAGATCGCAAACCCTCTTTTCTCATAAGGAAGTCGCCGGTAAAGTTCTCACCATCATCGAAAGTTCCAAAATTCCGGTGGGGATATTGATCGATCGAAAATTTACTAAGTTGAACAAAATTCTATTTTTTGTTTCCGGAGCCGAAGATCAATTTTTGGATTTTTATCAAGAAAATATTTCCAAAATTCCCGAAATAGACGTGACGGTTCTTTGGGCCGGAAGAGTCCTTCCGGAATGGCTGCGAAAAATAAACGAGCACAAAACGTATCCAAACCTGCATATACAAGCGAAAGAACGCTCTTTGATCTACGGAGAAAATTGGAGCGACTACGATCTGGTGATTTTAAGTCTCGGATTTTACGTCGAAATCGAAAATACCAGCCTATTTCAGCAACAACTACCCAGCGTTTTAATTCTTAGAAAATGAAAGAATTGAATCAATAGATCCGTCTTACAAATCGCCAACCGACTTTACATCGTTTGGCGATTTTTCACGACCGTTCCTAAGTTTCGAGTATATTAGAATTTTTTAAAAAACGGCTTCTTATTTCCGTTACTTTGCGATACGATATAGAAGGATCGACTTTAATATTTATGATATTCGACATCGGAACGAGAATGTCTAAACCGTAATTTCCGAATCAATAAAATGTATTTCAGTAATTTTAAATTACTCCTCCCGATCGCTCTGACTTTTCTTTTTTATTCTTCTTGTAAGGATTTTGAAAATCAACCCCTTCCAGTTCAGAACGGCCGTGCGGATCTCTCCGCTTGGAACCCGAACGATGGAATTCTCAACCTAAAAGGAGACTGGGAATTCTGCTGGGACCGATTGATCCCTCCGAACGCCGAGGATACTTTTTGGAAAGAACACTGCGACGGATATCAGGCGGTTCCTTCTTATTGGAAGTTTTATCAGATTCCGGGAAAAAAACTTTCGCCTTTTGGAAAGGCGACCTATCGGATCAAAATCAAACTTCCGAAATCGTTTCAAGGATCCTACGGGCTCAGTTGGACGGAGATTCTTTCCGCGTTCGAAATATTCGTAAATCAAGAATCGGTGGTACGAATCGGACAAGTGGGATCCGACTATGAAAGTACGGTTCCTGCGATCAAACCCGATCGAGTCAAACTGGACCTCAAAAAAGACGAGGTCACGATCGTTGTCTGGATCGCCAATTTCAATCACGAGAATCACGGTTTTTGGCGGCCTTTGTATTTAGGAGAATGGAACCAGATACGAAATTCGCAGGTAAGACATCTTCTCGCGGAGGTCGCGAGTTTTTCATCCATTTGTCTGATCGGACTTTATCATCTTATGATCTTTCTTTTTAGAACCCGATCGAAAGAATATCTTTACTTCGCACTTTTTTGCATCTTGATGTCGATCAGACAACTGAGTGCGGAACACCACAGCATCGTATTATTTTTCCCTAATATAGATTTCGATTTTTATATTCGGCTTATCTACTTCGTGGTCATGTCGATCTGCATTTCCATGTGTATGTTTATCAAATCCCTCTTCCCGGCCGAAGTTTCGCCCAAATTTATCTATCCGACGATCGGAGTATTTTCCATTTTTATCCTCGCTCTTGTTCTTCCCGTAAACGTTTTTACAAGATTTTCGGAGATAGAATTCGCTCTCATCGCGCTTCTTCCGATCGGCCTCATACCTTACATGATCAAAGCGTCCAAAAAGAATCGAGAGGGCGCGCTCGTGATCTTGATCGCTTACATAGTTTTTTCGGCGACTGTCGTCAACGATATCCTATTCACGTTAGGCTATCTTTCAACTGGATATTTCTCCAACATCGGAGTGATTCTTTTTATTCTTCTGCAAGCGAGCGTTCTGGCTAAAAAACTCACTCGCGCGATTCAGAGATCCGAGCAGCTCGCTTTGGAGTTAGAATCTACTCTGAACGAAAATCTGCAAACTCACAGGGAACTTCTGGAGTTGAAAGAATTACAGAATACGAATTTGGAAACTCAAGTTCTGCTGAGAACTCAGGAGCTTGTAAAAGCGAGAAACGAAGCAGAACTCGCAAACAAAGTGAAGTCTCAGTTTCTTGCGACGATGAGTCACGAGATCCGAACGCCCTTGAACGGAATCATCGGCCTGATTGAACAATTCAAGGCGACCCCTCTCGATCAAAATCAGGAACATATTCGAAGCCTTATCCAGAGCAGCGGCGAAACCCTTTTTAAAATCATCAACGATATTTTAGATTATTCTAAATTAGAAGCCGATAAAATAGAACTCGAGATCGGAACGATCTCCTGGAAATTGATTCTCGAAGAAATGCAGGGAATCTTTCGGTATCAAGTCGAACAGAAAGGCCTGGAATTGAACGTAGTCTATTCACCGGACTTTATAGATTCCGCCACGGGCGACGAACACCGGATCAAGCAGATCCTTTCCAATCTTCTTTCAAATGCGATCAAGTTCACCGATTCCGGAAAGATAGAAGTGATCCTCAATTCCCAAACTTCGGAACAAGAACGTCTCATCCGCTACAAAGTTCAAGTCGCGGATACGGGAATTGGAATTCCGAACGAAAAAATCAATCTGCTCTTTCAGAAATTTTTCCAATTGGACTCGAGCATTTCGCGACGATACGGAGGAACGGGACTTGGACTTGCGATTTCGAAAAAATTGGTTGAGCTCATGCAGGGAACGATTCGAGCGTTTCGAAACGACAGAGGCGGCTCCACATTTGAATTTACCATTTTGTTAACCGAAGAAAAAACGGGGGAAATCCCCAAAGCCGTCGAGGAAGTGGATCTCTCGGCGCTTCCTTCCAACGCAAAAATTCTCATCGCGGAAGACGATTACACGAACGTATTTCTTTTATCAGGAATATTAAAAAAATTAAATATATCTCACGAGATCGCGAAAGACGGTTTGGAAGCCGTCGAAAAAACCAAAAAGACGAAATTCGATCTGATCTTTATGGACATCAACATGCCCAATCTCGACGGAATCACCGCTTCGGAATGGATCCTGAACGATCCGAAGATTGAAAAAAAACCGGCCATCATTGCGGTCACCGCGGACGTTTTACAGGAAGATAAGACTAAGTGCAGGAACGCGGGTATGTCGGGATTTTTGGCAAAACCATATTATAGAAAAGACATCGAGCAGCTGATTTACGATTGGTTGATCCTTCCCAAAAGATAAGGCCGCCGTGTCACCTAAGTGACCCGCTTGATCGGCGGCCATCCGCGAATATCGGGTCAGGTTTTTTTCAATCCCGCTTCGAAATCAAGATCGGACCGGAATTCTTTCGAATCAATTTTTGATAATTATTTCGTCGATTGAAGGAAAGGGAAAGGTTCGAATTTATTACTGACAAACGCGAGCATCCGTTTATTTTTTTTGTTTTAGTAAATTTATTTCTAAATTGATAAACGAATTCCGTCGTGACCTCGAAACAAAACCTTAATTCTTTGTTTAATTTCGAATAACGCCCGATACGTTCGCAAACAAGTTAAAAACAATGATCGAAAATATTCCGAATCCTCCGCATTCAACTTCCCTAAAAAAGCTTCTTTTTCCGTTTTTAGGATTGATCCTTCTCGCCTATCTTCCCATTCTACTTGTTCAAAATATTCCGCTCCTTTTAAACTACGACATCCCTTCTAACGACTATCTAGTCTTTCACAATATCGCGGAAGTTTTCAGCATTACAGTTTCCGTTTCTATTTTCGGCTTGGGTTGGCTTACTTACAAACGAACCCGAAACTACCATTCTCTTTTTATCTCGGTTTCCTTTTTAACCGTCGCTCTATTCGATTTTATGCACGCACTCGCCTATTTGGGAATGTCCGATCTGATCACTCCCAACACTCCCAACAAATCCACGCAATTTTGGATCCTTGCGAGAATGGCGACCGCGTCCGGACTTTTATTCAGCGCATTTTTCTATTCGAGAAAACAATCCCTCCGCATCAACAGCTTTTGGCTTTTGTTCCTTTCGCTTTCTCTCGCGTTCACGGCGCTTTACACAGTAAGTTTTCACCAGGAGGCGCTCCCCGAAACCTACGTACAAGGGAAAGGCCTCACTCCACTCAAGATAAATCTTGAGTATTTCATTATATTCTTAAATATCATTTCCTTTGCCATTTATTCTAAATTATACGCGGATTCCAAGGATACGAATATAAAATATCTACTCGCAGGTCTTATTCTTTTTATTTTCTGCGATTTTTCAATGACCGTTTACACTAACGTTTTCGATACGTTCAGCGTGCTCGGACACACTTATAAGATCGTTTCGTTCTATTTGATCTACAAAAGCATCTTTATTACTTCGGTAAACGAGCCTTACGATTCCCTTCTTCTCATCAACAAAAGACTCGAGAACGAGATCGAAGAGCATCAGAATTCCAAAAAGAAACTCATACAATCCCTGAACGAAAAGGGAATCCTGATTCGGGAACTCTACCATAGATCGAATAATACGATGCAGTTGATCCGCAGCATGCTCAATCTTCAAGCGGAGAATTATCTTAGAAACAAGGACATCGACGAACTCGTAAGCAAGACCGAAGAAAGAATCCAAACGATATCGATCGTCCATCAGATTTTATTCGAGTCCAACGATCTTTCCAGTATTTCATTGAGGGAATATATCGATAAACTGATACGATATATTTTAATGCGAAATCAGGAAATTTCAAAGGATTTAAGAATTCAGTGCGAAATCGAGGATCAACAGGTTCTGCTTGACATCGCGATTCCTTTCGGTCTGATTCTTTTGGAGCTGATTTCTAATTCTATAAAACACGCGTTCCCGGATCCTGCCGCGGCGCTCGTTCGGATTCAAATTCATAAACGGGATTCGGGACATACTTTGTTTCAATATTCGGATAACGGAGTCGGGATTTCAAATTCTACGGATCCGAAAAAAATCGATAAGCTCGGGATGAAATTAATCTACGGGATCGGAGAAGGACAACTTCACGGAAAAATTTCCGTTTGCAATCAGCCCAACTTTTCTTTTACGCTCGAATTCAAAAACGACCTCTACTCTCCGCGGGTATGAATGAAACCTGAGATCAAAATTCTTATCGTCGAAGACGAATTTTTAACGGCCCTACTCATGCAAAAAGAATTAAAACGGGTCGGTTATAAGATTACCGAACACGTGTCCACGGGGCAAAGCGCGATCGACAGCGTTAAGAACAATCCTCCGGACGTCATTCTTATGGATATCAATCTAGGAGGCGCGATCGACGGAATTGGAGCCGCGAAACAGATCCGCTCGTCTCAATCGATTCCCGTCATTTTCGTGACCGGTTATACGGATAAAGAAACCAAGGAAAAAGCGCAGAGTATCGATCCCTTAGGTTATCTGATCAAACCCGTAGAAATCAATCAGATCAAAGAAATTATCGAATCTAAACTCTAAGAACCTGCATTTTTGCTTGAAGAGTTCTTCGGTTTATCGCTTCCTATAAACCGAATTGAAAGGATTCACGTTCTTTAAAACGAGAATCTTCGTTTTTCGAAAGGAGTAAGTAAGAATGGAAAGACGCCGTTCCGCGATTCACGATCGTTTCTCTCGAAAAGAATTTCTTTCAAAGGCTGCCCTTCTCGGCGCCGGAATGACTCTGAACTCCTTCTTGCCCGGCTGCGGCGGAGCCGATTACGGCGCGGAAATCGATCGGATTAGAACAAAATCTTTCCCCGATCTTTCGGATCGAAACGGGAAGATGTTGGATTTAATACGTTATGCGACATTGGCTCCTTCGGGACACAACTCTCAACCGTGGAAATTCTCCCTAAAAGAAAACACCATCCGCATATTCCCCGATTTTAACCGGAGACTCCCGGCGGTCGATCCGGACGATCGGGAACTTTATATCAGCTTAGGTTGTGCGCTCGAAAATCTGCTGATCGCCTCCGAACAGGCGGGATACATTCCGGAAGTTGAATATTTCCCGGCAAGGGAGGAGAAAGAATGTATTCAAGTGATTCTTAAAAAAGGAATATCCAAAAAAAATGAAACCCTCTTTCGTGCGATCCCTCTCAGACAATCCACGCGTAACGAATACGACGGCAAAAGTTTATCCTCGTTCGAATTGAATCGACTGGACGAGGCCCGGAAAGCGAAAACGATCCAACGCTTCGTGCTAACCGACAAAAAAAGGATCGAACCTCTGATCGAATACGTGAAGGAAGGCGATCGTATTCAGATCTCAAATCCGGAATATTACAAAGAACTCAAGGAGTGGATTCGGTTTAACGAATCGGAAGCGATCGCAAGGGGAGACGGTTTAGCGACTCGATGCACCGGCAATCCATCCGTTCCACGTTGGATCGGCGAGATTCTTATGGATGCGGTCGTAAGCGGCAAAAGCCAAGGAGACTCCGATGAAAAATTAATCCGAAGTTCTTCGGGCATGGTCGTATTCACTTCCCGGAAAAACGACAGAGAATCCTGGATAGAAGTCGGACGCGCGTTCGAACAATGGACGTTACTCGCCACTTCCTTGAACGTCAAATCCGCCTTTATGAATCAACCCGCGGAACTTCCCGGACTTCGATCTCAACTTGCCGAGTATCTTGGCATCGGAAAAGAATTTCCGCAGCTTCTCGTCCGATTCGGGTATTCTCAGCCGATGCCCAATTCTCCCCGGCGTCCCTTAGACCAAGTCGTATTATAAAGCCGAATCGACCGCAAAAAGGAAATAATTTATTAAAAATTTATAAGCGGATTCCCGATGTTTCTTTGCGCATCCGGCACCTTATAAGTTAAAATTTTCGATTTCAAAAGGAAGCAAAATTACATTGAGCCGGAAGCGCACCAATGTAAAAAGCAGAATGCTTTCAAGAGATTCCAAAACCCATTTGACGGACCGAGAGATCATAGCCTCCGGTCCCGCGTATATCAACTGGATCCGATTGATCTTAATCGTCCTATTTTACGTTTCCATAATAGCTTCCTGGCAACGAAGCACCGTCGCTCAAAACACTTTTTATCTTCTGGGCGTGACCGGCATGTTGCTTTACGCTTTATATAGTTTTTACAAGATCAAAGTTCACGGCAAGATTTCTCAAAAACAAAGTCAGCTGTTTATGATCCTGGACGTGCTCAGTCTTTTTTCGACGATGATCATCGTCGCGGCGGACATTCCTCAGAATTCCGGCGTCATCGTAAAAGGACAAATTTTTTACGGAATCTGTTATCTCTACATCATCTGTTCAGGACTTCTTTTGTCTCCCAGATTCGTTTTGATCATGGGATCGGTTACTTCGGTAACTCAAACCATTGTTGTCATCGTCGCGGCCCGATACGGTTTGCAGATGGTGGACGATCCGGCGCTGGCGGCTTCCGCGGGTTACGCTTCCTTATCGGAACAGGCGATGAAGATCATTTTTTTGTTCACCGCTTCCATGATCGTTCGTTTTTTAGTGAGCCTCTTTTTAAAGCTGGTCCAGAATTCGGAGCGAAGACAAAAAGAATTGGAACATTCGCAAAAGATAATGAACGAAAAGACGGTCAAGATGCGGGAATCGGCCGGCTATTTGAGGAATTCTTCCCAAAACCTAAAAGACTTCATGAACGATTTTAGGAATGTCGTTTCGGATCACGCTTCTTCTTTCGAAGAAATCAGCTCTACAATGGAGGAATTTCAATCTCAAACCGAAAGTTCAGCGGAAACCGTGCAAAATCAATTTCAGAACATAGAAAACTTAGTCATGCATAGTCAAAATCTCAGAACGATCATCGAACGGATCACTTCTTTCAACCGCCACCTCAACCAGAGTTTGGAAAAAGTAAGAACGGCCGGTTCAACCGTAAGCGGTTTCGTAAACGAGCTTTCCCATTCCTTATTCGCGTTAGGAGATTCCTTTAGAAGCGTGAGTGACGTAAATCAAATCATGTCCGAAGTTGCCGATCGCACCAACCTTCTTTCCTTGAACGCTTCGATCGAGGCGGCGAGAGCCGGAAGCGCGGGAAAGGGTTTTGCAGTCGTCGCTCAAGAAGTTTCCAAACTTGCGGAAAGCAGCGCACGCAACGCCGGTCTTATCTCCAATATCATCAAGAACTCTACGAACCACGTTTCTTCGGGACAAAAGTCCGCTGAGATCACCGTTGATCGCTTTAAAGAACAGGATTCACTTTTTCAAGAATTCGTATCACATTTCGAGGAATTTACGCAACTCTTCCGCGAACAAACGTCCATAAACTCGCAATTCTTTTCTAATTTAGATTATTTGAAATCTCTTTCTTCCGAAATAGAACTCGCTTCCAAAGAACAAAGGATGGGCTTGAGAGCGATCGTAAATTCCATCAACGGCCTTCAGGCTTCTATGGAATCTCTCACCGAAAAAAGCGAGAATCTTTCGGGGATAATCTTAGAATTGGACGTTCAATCGAGGGAACTCACAAACAAAGAATAGATGAACCGGCGAAACACGGTTCTTTCTAAATCAGATCCGAATCGTATGTAACCCGATGCAGATTTATAATCGAAGACGGAGAACGATTGAACGGTGATTGCGACTAACGGAATTTTATTCTTAAATAATCGTCGTTCATTCCGTTTTCGGTCTCCCGAATCTCATTTCCCCGTTTTTTTGTGTAATTATAATTTATGAATTTGTTTTGATAAATGAAGCCTGAAACTTCACGGTCGAAACGCAAATGAGAAAGAGCGAACTTATCAACGGAATCGTATCGATTTCAACCGTTCTTTTCTTCTTCATTTCGTGTAACGAAGCGGAGCGGATGTCTACGGACGCGCTCAAAAATCCTTTGGTCGCTCTCATCGAACCTTCCCGTTTTTCAAACGCGGATTCCAATTCGCAACCGAATAACCTTTCTACATGCAGCGCGAACAAAGGGCCTTGTTATATCTTCGAACTCTACAACATCGCAGGGGTTCTTACGAACGGCGCGATAGGAGGCGTCGCGGGAGCGGACGCACTTTGTCAAAATGCCGCGGCGCTACTGCCTTCTTCGTTCGGAAGTCCGGGCGAATACAAAGCGATGATCATGGACGAATCGGGCGCCAGAAATCTAACGAAGAATTGGGTCTTGTATCCGAACACAAAATATCTGAATATAAAGAAGAGCACACTGAATCCGAGCGAAAGCGCCCTCACGTTCACAACCGATTCTCAAGCGATGTATTCGGCGACACTCGTCAATCCTATCATCGTGGACGGAGCTAGCCCGCCTAACACCTACACATTCACGGGAATCAGAATCGATACTCCCGGTTCTCAAGGGACTTGGCTGCCTGGAGACGCGAGAACATGTTTTAATTGGACAAGCGACGCGGTCGGAACGACATACGGATCCATAGGAGATCCCGTTGAATTCTCGACGTATTTCATCGATCGCGGGTATTTCTCGGGGACCACTTGTGATACACAACACGGAATCTATTGCGTTCGACAATGAGAAAGCGGACGTTTCGAACCTTAACCTCTTGACTTTTAAAAGAATCGAAAAGAATTTTCCTCAACACAAAAGGATGGAATGAAACCGATGAAATACTATTCAGTCGCCGAAATCAACATAACCAGCGTTCGGTGGATTCCGGCGTATGTTCGAAACGTAACCAAGATGGTGGAGAAAAACGGCGGCAAATATCTGGCGCGAACCGGAAATATGGAGAAGATGGAAGGAGAAAGAAAACTTCCACAATTGTTTCTTCTCATAGAATGGCCTTCCAAAGAAGCGGCTCAGAAGTTTTACGATTCGGAAGAATACAAACCCTATTTGGAAAGCAGACTCAAAGGATCTCAAAGCGAGTTCGTTCTCGTTTGCGGAGAGGACGCAAACAAAATCGCGGAAATCCCGGGTTGATATTCCTCTCTTTTTATGTAAGTTATTTCAAGAGATCCACGCGGAAAACGAGCGGTATCAAAAATCGTCGCAAGGACTGGACAACGGGAAGAATTGACGGAAGAACCGATCCGTTTTTTTTATCATCAAAGGAACTCGCTCAATTCGTTTAACAATCCGGATAAGAATTTCAGATCCAGGGATATATACGGGTAAAAATTTGAAACTGATCAAAAGAATCTTACTGGGAATTTTCGCTTCTTTGTCGTCCGCGATTCTTCTCCTAATCGTTTTTACTTGGGAATCGGATAAGACCGTCGAAGAACTGCAAACGCGATGGGCGCAACAACCTTCCGTCTTTATCGAAGTCAACGGACTCAAGGTCCATCTGAGGGACGAAGGTCCTAAGGACGATCCGATTCCTCTTGTGCTCATTCACGGAGGCGCGTCCTCTCTACACACCTGGGACGGTTGGTCGGAAAAACTCAAAGCATCTCGCAGAGTGATCCGCTTCGATTTACCCGGTTTCGGTTTAACGGGCCCCGCTTTAGACCAAGACTATTCCTTGCAACGATACATCGAGTTCGTTCTTGCGATCCTAGATCGCCTTCAAATCAAACGCGCGATTTTAATCGGAAGTTCTTTCGGAGGAAATGTGGCATGGCGCACGGCGTTGGAACAACCGAAACGATTTCAGAAGCTGATCCTTTTGGACGCGGGCGGTTATAAGATCGAATCTCTTTCGGTTCCGATCGCGTTTAAGATCGCGAGAATCCCCGTCCTCAACGTCCTGATCAACAACATTCTTCCGAGAAAATTGGTGGAAGCGAGCGTGAAAAACACGTACGGAGATCCTTCCCGAGTCACCGAGGAAAAGATAGATCGTTTTTTTGAATTGGCTTTGAGGGAAGGAAACCGAAAGGCGCTGGGACAATTCCAGAGAAAACTAATTTCAGAATCCGGAATATTAGAAAATCGTATTGTAGAACTGAAGATTCCCACTTTGATTCTCTGGGGGAAAAAAGACCGCCTCCAACCCCCGATCAACGCGGAAAAATTCCATAGGGACATCGCGGGAAGTCGACTCGTCTTTTTCGAAAATCTCGGACATACGCCTCAGGAGGAAAATCCCGAAGAAACCGTTCCCGTCGTTCAGGAATTCATTCGTTGAAGGTTTGTCTTTCTTTTCTGATCTTAAGTCTATCCTTTTGTCTTGCTTCCCAAAAGGACGATAGGGAAATAAGCGGAATCTTTTCGGAAGTTCTCATCTTTAAGGAGAATGAAAAGATCCGATTCGAATTTTTATTTTACCGTGAAATCGGCGAAATCCTCGACGGACGGGAAAACAGAGGTTTCGGAAAATCGCCCCTCGTCGTGGATCTCCCGAAAATCGACGGTCTTCCTATGGTCGAAACCCGAAAACAAGGTCTGCGGATTTATTCCATAGAATCAAATACCATAAAAAATGAATATTTTATTTCCTTTATGCGGAAGGATGGACTCTACAAAGGCTTCCTTCGGATCGACCCGCAGAATCCGCAACGCTCCGTTCGTGTCGAATTCAAGAAATAGAATCAATTTTCTTTCAACAATTCGTTTTCCACGATCCCCTCTTTTCCGACTCCGAAATATTCCCGGTGAACCAAAAGCCAGACCCAAGAGACCGAAAAAAAACCAAGCAAAGGATAGACGATCGAAGATCTCTCCAGTATGACGAAACTCATATAACCGAGATAACAAAGACGGATCGGCTCCAGATAAAGAACCCATTTTCTAAGATCGCAGATCCCTCCGATACAAACAAAGGATAGGATGCTCATAAAAAAGATCGTGTCCAAAATCACGATCGGAATATCGGAAGCGAGCCAAAGGGCCGAAAAAGATCCGAACAAAGTTACGCAGGACCAAAAAGCGGAATATATCATCAAGCCCTTCGGCAAAGGTACATCATATTTTTCGAATGTCTCATTGTACGATTTCGTTTTATTTTCCGTTTCCGAAAACGTTTTCGGCATCCATCCGGGAGCGGCGAAAAGAATTCTAATCCGATCCTTCCAATCCTTGCAACCCTTTCCAAGTTCAAACATCGCGAACCAATAGTGCAGATTGGCCCAAAACGGATTGAAACTGTCGAGCCGAGTCGTGATTCCGTAGACCGGCTCCTCAGCTTCCGGCTCGAAAGTACAAAACCATTTATCGAAAAAGATAAACATTCCCCCGTAATTCTTATTGATATACTTTGGATTGATTCCGTGATGAACTCGATGATGCGAAGGCGTGTTAAAAACCGCTTCGAACCAGCTCGGCAATTTTCGGATCCACCGTACATGAATCAAAAATTGATAGATCAGACTCAGCTGAGCGACTAACCCCATCACTATCGGCGGAAATCCGATGATGGCAAGAGGAAGATAAAACACCCAAGTGAAAAGTCCGCGGAAACTCGCCTGGCGAAACGCGACCCCCAGATTGTATTCTTCGCTTTGATGATGAACGATATGACCCGCCCATAGAAAGTTCACCTCGTGACTCAATCTGTGGTTCCAATAATACGCCAATTCGTAAAAGAACAAACAGAAGACCCAAGTCAACACTACGATTCCCGCGGAACGATAAGAAGCTGGAATACCGAGAAAATCCGGAGAAGACATCCGCCATACGGATTCGTCCGGCCAAGCGGGGAGGTCGAAAATTCTCCAGTGATAGTAGATCCAGAGATAGCCTGCGATCGTTATCGAATGAAAGACGATGATAAAAATTTGGTTGGAGATACCCGTCGCAAAATTGTTAAGCGAATCGCTAAAACGATAGAGTTTCAAATTGCGAACACGAGAGAATACGATTTCAATTCCGATAAACAGAAATAAAAAAGGGATGAATAAAATCACTAAATTGCGTTCCATCTCGGTTTACCCGACCTAAGCTAATCTACTTTCCCCGATCCGACAATCCAAAATGATTCGAGTAGATTCTGAAAAATAAGTCGATCATTGCAGAATTCTATAATATTCTTATGAAACTCCACGCTTTGTTCCTTTTTTTTTGTCGTTGATTCTTTTGCAAAAAAGGAACGCAGAGATCCGCTTGTGGCCTTGTTTTATCATTGGAAACTAAGTCAAGAAATTATCGATTTCGATGAACGCAACTAAGATGAGCCTTTACATAAGAATAATCGTGAGACCTTTGCTTTTTTTTATCCTTCTTCTTTGTCTCGTGTCCTGCACGGTTTGGCCGGCCCTGACTTATTTGGTTTCCGATGATAAATCTACAAATTCGAACGCAGGACCTCTGGCCTTGCTTCTGCTGATCCAACAAGGAGGAACTGCGACGGAAACTCCGAACATCATGTACGTCGCCAACTACAACGCAAATACGGTCACATACTTCAACGCAAAGACGGGCGCTTATCTCAACGGAACGCTGGCGAATTCTAGTTTTACGACTCCAGCGGGTCCGAATTTTGTCGCGGTCAATCCGGTCTCAAACGTACTTTACGTGACGACTCAAACCGCAAACTCGGTGACATTTTTCAACGCAAAGACGGGAGCTTATCTCAACGGAACGCTCGCTAACTCCACTTTACCAACGGGTTCGGATCCTTATTCCATCGCGGTCGATACGAAAGCGAATCTAACCTACGTCACCAATTCGATTTCCGGAACGGTGACCTCTTATAACGCGACAACCGGAGCTTACAGCAGCGGAACGCTCGCAAACTCGAGCGTAGCTACCGCGGGAAACACACCCCAAGCGATCGCACTCGATCCGGCCACCGATCGTATGTATATTACGAATTTTGATTTAGATAACGTTTCCTATTATACAGCTTCCACCGTGACTGTGACGTCGAGTTTTGCGACCCAATCCGGTCCGACTTCGATCGCCGTCAATCCTTCCGCGAATCTTTTATACGTAGGAAACAACGCCGGGGATTCGGTTACATTCTACAACGCGACTAACGGCGCGTATATAAACGGAACTCTTACGAACTCCAGTCTTCCCGTCGGCACCGGTCCCGTTTCCATTGCCGTCAACCCTACTTCCAATATTCTTTATTCCGTAAATCAGACCTCGCAAACCCTAAGTCTTCACAACGCGACTAACGGCGCTTATCTTAACGGAACTCTTGCAAACTCCAGCTTTCCGACCGGAACCGGACCTTCCAGCGTATCCGTCAATCCGATCGCAAACATAGCCTATGTAACCAATTCGACTGCGGCTACGGTGACTTTATACAACGCGACGACGGGTGCGTATATAAACGGAACTCTTGCAAACTCCAGCTTCCCGACCGGAACCGGACCTTCTTGGGTCACGGTAAATCCGTAAATCTCTTTCGTCTTGTAAGAAGAATTCGATACGGACTTCGTCCGATCTCCCTCGTTTGGGGGATTTTTTCGAATTAAAAAAGTAGAAATGTTAAGCGAACTGCATTCTTTATAACGTTTTTCAAATATTCAGAAATAACTTTTCTCTCTTCCGAGAAATCGGCTTTTCATTTTTACCTGCCCTCGAAATCTTTTTCCAGGTCTGAACGAAAGTTCTCCAAATTGCGAATTCTTTGTAATTTAATCGGAGTTATTTTCGTTTTAATTCTTAATAACTTGAAAAGAATTTTGAAAATCAACGTTGCCGTTATTTCTTTTTCCATTTGGTTGACTGGTTGTGTGGAGCCCGTCTTCAATCCGGAAATCGCGTATTCCCGCGCCTGGACGGAAACTGAAATTCTAAAGTGCATTCTCTCCGGAGCCTGCCTGGATCATACGCCTCCGTCTCTGAGCGTCGTAAATCTTTCCTCTTCTCATACTTCTATTTTAGAATCCGGCTTTATCGTTGGAACCGCGAGCGACGATCTATTCCTTTCCCGCGTCGAAGTCAGCTTGGACTCCGGTCCTTTTCTTCCTGCGGTTGGAACTTCCAAATGGCGGTATCAAATTCCATCCTCTTGGAAAGATGTGAGTTTGCATTCGATTCAAGTACGCAGTATCGATTTTTCGGGAAATTCTTCCGAGATTCTTAAATTTGGAATTCGAAAAGGAAGAAACAAAGACGTCAACGGAGACGGATTTCCGGATATTGCGATCGTAGCCTCGCTATTTTCAACCACAAGAAACGGAGACGTTTATCTATATTATGGAATTGGAATAAATGGTTTCAATCCGACAAACGCAACCATGGCTAACGTGATCATCACCGGAGACGCAGCGGCTTCCTTCGGATACGCGCTTCAATTGGGAGACGTAAACGGAGACGGATTCGCGGATCTAGTCGCCGGAGGTTCTTTCGAGTACGGCGGAGGCAACGGAAAGATTTACGTATTTTATAGCAACGGCGCTAACGGAATTCTCGCCTCCAGTTTTGCAAACGCAAGCGTAACACTCAACGCGGGAGCTTCCACAACTTTAGGTTATTCCGTTTCTTTAGGAGACGTCAACGGAGACGGAATTACTGACATCGCGGCGAGCGGTTATATCGGTTCGGGAATCGCGCAAATTTATCACGGCGGAAACAACGGAGTCTCTGCCACTCCCAATACTTCCATCATCGGACCGGGAACTAACTTCGGTTCGGCGATCCGTTTGGGTGATCTCAACGGAGACGGATTTTCGGATCTGATCGTAAACGGAAATACGTTTAGTTCCTCTTCCGGCAGGCTTTGGATCTTTCACAGCGGTCCGGGCGGAATCACTGCGACGGATACTTCGTCGCCGACGCTGACTCTCACTGGCGCTTCGGCCAACGATTCTTTCGGAATCTCCATGGAAACGGGCGACGTGAACGGAGACGGATTCGAGGATTTGATCGCGGCGTCCAACGGCTATTCCGCATCGATGGGAAGAGTCTACACGTTTCACGGAAGTTCCGCCGGACTGACCGCGGTCGCGGTAAGCGGAGCAAATCAAACGTTAACCGGAACAACGGCTTCCGAATCCTTCGGCAACGGAATGGCGTTAGGCGACGTGAACGGAGACGGTTTTTTGGACCTCGCAGTCGGAGCGACAAACTTCAGTTCGGGACTTGGAAAAACGGTCGTCTTTCATTCGACGGGAACCACGATATCGGGAACGCCCTCCGTAACGATCCAAGGAGAAGCGGCGGGAGACGGTTTCGGAGCCGGAGGCTTCGCAGATCTAAACGGGGACGGTTACGCCGATTGGATCTCCGGTTCCGGAGGAAATACGAGCAACGCGGGAAGAGCCTATCTTTTTTATAGTCCCGGAGCGGGCGGTATTGCCGTTTCACTCGCCGCAAACGCAAACCTCGCCATATCCGGAACGGCCAATTCGCTCTTCGGACAAGCGATCAGCCGATAGGAACCCGATCTTTTCACGGTAGAATATATACTTTCTATAATATTCTACTTTTATAAAATTCTTCCTTCTTTTGAAATTTGAAAACCTTCCCGAAAACGTCCGCTCTTATTTTTCGTTTAAGAATAGAATGAGCCGCGCATTTTTTGGAACAAAAGAACAAAAAAATAACGGATATCTTTCTCTATAAATCCGTATTTGAGAAAAATAATGGAATTTATTTTTGACTTATCCCGGTAAATCCATTGTATATAGCCTGATCCGGGACGGAGAAATCGGTTCGGTTCAAAACGAGGTCGCTCATGTCCGATGAATCCAGGTTTCTCCTTCGACTTTCCCTAAAATTGGAAGCCGTCACGTATTTGCAAGGCGTTCCGGTCGGCGTCGTTTTTATCGTAGTCGCCGGCGGATTTACCGGAGAGAAGCTCTTATATTTTTTAGAGGGAGTGATGACAGCGACCTTGATCACCCTGGTCGTAGTGTTGATCCGCTGGCGGCTTCTAAGAAGAATTCTAACTCCTCCGGGGTCGACAAAAATCGATCCGACGTCCGTCGAAGAACTCGGTCAAAAAAGAAAAATTTCCCTCTTGAACTTCCCCCGTGCGGAAGTGATCATCACGATCGTTCAATGGACTTTCGGAATCGGAATCTCTTATGTTACGACTAACGCGCTTTCGCCTCTCACGTTACGCGAAACATTGCTCTATCCGATACTCTGGTGCATGATCATCGGCATTGTCGCGTGTTCTCATTTTTTCGTTTCAGAAATAGAAATCGCGACGATCTTAGAGAACGAGAACCTCGGAAAAATAGAATTAAAACCGGAGCAATATCAAAAAGTCACACTGACTCAAAGATTCGTGTTTACTCTTTCCTCGATCGTTCTTTTACCGATCATCTTTCTCGCCTATTTTGTCCTCATCCTAAGGGGAACCTATTCCGAAACGTATCCGATCGAATATTCTCTCAGCGTCGCGTTTTGTTTTCTTGCCCTAATGATCTACACTACGTCCAATTTGTTCTTAAATTCGTTAAAGAAGAATTCGACGGCGATCTCTAGAATCGTAACGGCGATCGCTTCCGGCGACATACGAAATTCTATGCCTCTGATTTCCAGCGACGAAATAGGACAAGTCAGTCATAACATCAACACCTTTCTATCGAAGATCAATTCGGTCGTCGGTGCGATCCGAACCGAAGCAAAAATTCTGCAGGAACGATCCGATATTCTCGCGGACGACACGCAAAAATTTTCGACTCACTCTCAGGATCAAGCCGCTTCATTCGAAGAATTGGCTTCGGCGGTTGAAGAATTATCCGCAAGCGGAACCTCGGTTCTCAATCAAACGAACAATCAGGAGGAACGAGTTCATATCGCAGAGAAGGTCGTCGAAGAACTCAGCGAGGCGATCGGAGCCATTCATCAAGAATCGGGTTCGGCCAAAGAGGAAGCGAGTAGAATGGCCGAAGTGGCGGAAAGCGGGCGCGAATCGATAGAAAGATCCGTTCGAACGATGACAAAGATCGAAACGAGTACGGATAAGATGGGATCCGCTCTCACGATCATTTTGGCGATCGCGGATAAACTCAAACTGCTTTCGATCAACGCTTCGATCGAAGCCGCAAGATCCGGCGAATCCGGCAAAGGATTCAGCGTAGTCGCGGAGGAAATATCGAAGTTGGGAGAGAACACGAACAGCAACGCGGTGAAAATTCAAAGTCTGATCGAGGACGCAATCACCCGAGTCAAGGAAGGAACACATGATATGGCGGAATCCGCCGACTCGTTTACAAAAATCGAATCAAGCATCAAAAGATCCATTCCTATGGTCGAAAAAATATCGGCGCTTTCGCTGCGTCAGCTTACCGCAAACGAAGCGGTAAAACAAAACTTCGAATTGATCAATCGATTAGCGGCGGACATCAAAAACTCAACCGAAGAACAATCTCTAACCTTGACCGAATTTGCGGAATCAGTCCTGCGTCTTTCTCAGAATACACAATCGGTTTCTGCAAATTCGGACAATATCAACATACTCGCTTCGCAACTCGCGGGACAAGCCTCTGTTCTCAACAGGGAAGTGGATTATTTCCGCAAATGACCCGATCGATTCAAAGCTCTTGTTTAAAACCGAACCGATACACTTGTCCGCCAACGGCGATCGAATATGCGGGATAAGGAGAAATGTTCACTGCCCCTCCGACCGTATGCGATTTACCCACGGAATAGGCTTCCGAAAGAATCGTTTCGACTTCTATGAACACATGACCTTTTTCGGAAACCCTTGCTTGGGTTCCCAACAAGAAGTTAGGCGCAACACCGGAAGCCCTGAAACGAGTATGCTCGCGCGTAGTCACGGGATCCGTTCCGTCGCTCACAAGATTTGCCAATGTGGAAAGGCCGATCGCGCTGAGAACGTCGTATCCCGCCTTTATGTTGTTAGTTCCGTTTAAAGACCAGCCTCCGCTGAAATAATTCAGACCTGCTCCCATGTAAAGGGCGGTATCTTCCGTGAAGTTGATTTTAAAACCGACCGTCGCGGGAATTACGACCGAGCTGAATCCCCAAGTGATATCGACCAAACTGATGCCCAACATATCCGCTTTGGTAATACCGCCCGCAATCTTTTGCGTATATTCCGCGGCGATTCTCCAGAAGAAATACTTTGAAAAATCGGATTCGTAACCGAACATCAAATTGCCGCCGACCATCGCGCCCTTCGTGCTTCTCGCATTGACAAGTCCACCCGTGGTTCGTTCTAAAATGATCAGTCTATTTTCGGAAGGAACGGCTCGCCTAACGCCTACACCCAGATACGTGCCCTTTCCCGGAGCTTTAGAAGGATCTTGAACGCAACCCGCGTCCACACCCACGGAACAGGGATCGGAAGATCTCACCGGGCCGAAGTAAGTGGCCGCGTCGATCCCATCCTTCGTAATGGTACCGCCCATCTCACCTAAATCCAATTGCAAACCGAGACCTACGATCGCATACGACTTAGCGTGAATGCCAAGCGTTGAAAAAAACACAATCCATAAAATCAGTATCCTACGATTCATCGATCAACTCCTCTTACACTTTATTTTTGTTTTTGTAAAATAAAAATAGACCAATAGTCTATTTAAGAAGTAAACTTTGAGTTGAATCGATTAGGAGTCAAACTATAAACTGAAAAAGAATCGAACCGCTGACTTATCAAACGGTTAGGAAATAAATTATCTCCTAAAAAGGGAACGAACGTTACATAAAGAAGAATTTTGACAAGCGGTGTTTTAAAAAAAACCGGGAACTACAATTTGTTGTAAAACCCGGAAGATAAAAAGAAGAATTCAAAGAAGACTTTCTCTCGAACCAGATTCTTCTAAGAATCCTTAGAGCGCGTCCTAAAATCCCAACAAAGCAAAAGAACTTGTTTTATAAATCCCGATCGTTGTGTGAGTTCCTACAAGTTTTGTTTCATAGGAATTTCCATAAGATTTAGAATCGTTTCCCATCACTGCGAGCGCGTAAGAGTTCCTACATTTTTCAGGCTCCAGAACAAACTCTAAGAATCAATCCTTCAAAGAAAGAATCCAAAAATACTTCCCGAGTTCCATTGAATTTTTCGATTCTGAAAGTAAAATAGAAGAAAATAATAGACTAGGATATGCAACAATACGATATAAAATAATGCGAAGTAATACAACGCATAAAATCTCTTTAAATCCATTTCCCTTCGCAACTCCCTATTCAAACAATAAAATATATTAGAGTATCATTTTATTCTAAATATTAAAAGATATCGATAGTATTTAGATAGGCCGGAAGCCGGGCCTATCTAAATATATGCCTAAGCCTTTTCTCCCCAGACGATCAGTGCGCTCGACTCGATCTGAACGTCTCCATTCGGATACATATGGTGGATCGTATGATACACTTCTTCTTGGATCTTTTCCTTTGTGTCCTCGTCCGCTTTTGAAAGCGCCGCAACGATCGGAGCGGCGACCTCCGTCATAACGTTCCAGTAAGTTTCGGCGGTTTGACATTTCAGTTTTCCGCCCACTTCCTTGACAAAAACGTTCCGAAGACCGGCGTGTCGAAAAAGATCGGAAATCAGATTTAGCTCCGAACATCGAAACATTCCCGGAGCGCCGGGGATGGGAGCGGGCAAGTTCATATTTCGTTGAATCGCACTCATAATGGCTGTGATCCAAAAATTCTTTTCCGGAACGTTCCAAACCGAGGTCGCTACTTTTCCGCCCGGTTTCAAAACCCGAACCATTTCGTTCACCGCCAATTCCATATCGGGGAAAAACATAAAACCGAAGCGACAACTGATCGCGTCGAAACTGTTATCCGCAAAAGGAAGCTCACTCACGTCGCAAGCCTGCGTTTGAATATTCGGAATCCCCCTCCGCTTCGCGTTTTCCCGCGCGATCTCCAACATCTCCTCGGCGAGATCGGTGATCATTACGGTTCCGCTTTTGATAAGAGAAGCGATCGTCAAACCGGGCTCTCCCGTCCCCGCTGCCACGTCCAAAACCCGATCCGATTCTTTGAGATCAAGCCGATGAATGATTTCATCCCCCATCGGTTTTAAAAAATCCATGAACAGGTCATCCCATTTCTTCCAACCCGGGGAAAAACGATTCCAAGATTCCCTTTGTTGTTCGCTTATTTCTTGCAAGTGAAGTTCCATTTTGTCCGCCATTTCCTCATTTAGACTAAAAACCTATTAAATCCTAAATTAAACCCATTATATCGCTACTTTTACTAATCGATCAGTAAGTATTGGTCAAAATATAAACTGCTCAGGAATACGGCCTAACCTCTAGACCAAGGCAAGGTCCGATTTGCAAAACGAATTTCCCCTCGGATTATGTGATAGATATAAGCCGGAATGCAAAATTTAGAAAGAATCGGGGCGCTCAGTCCGATAACCAAAAGCATTTCGAAACAAATCGCGGCGATTTTCCATTCTGCAAAAAGAGAAACGCAAATTCCGAGCATCAATCCGCCTCCTAAGCCCTGAGAAAAGCGCCGCGGCGGCGGAGCGGGAGTTAGGAAAACACGATCCTTTCGGATTCCCCAGAATCGATTGTAGATAAGATCAAAAATATTAAAGCGAGGAAAAAGCGCTCCCCAAAACAACGCAAGAGAAAGGATTAAAAAAAGGGATTCGAGCTGAAATCCGATTCCGAAGAGCACAAGAACCCCGATCACCCTCGGTTGCCACAGCAAGGAAGAATATTGAAGACCGCACGAAAGAGAATGTATGGAATTGAATCCTTGCTGTTGGATGAAATTGAGTTTGGACCTTTCTTCCATATAAATACCGAATTTAAATTAGAGCCGCCTTTTCTATAATTCGATCTTTCATATTAAAAAGAGCAGATTCTTACTCTGGGAATTACCATACTAATCGATCAGTAAGTCAATAAAAAATTAACATTCCTCGAGTAAGAATTTCAAAGAAAATCCGAAATAATTCTGCCTTTTTGTCTTTTTTTAAGACTTGGTGTCTCTGGAAAGAAGCCAGGCGATTTTTTCGGCAAATTCTGCCGTAGGAAATTGCGTCACTTTATTGAACTGAAGACTTCCGAAAAGTTGACCATAACCGAAACTGGCGGACATAAATAACCAAGACAGGAGTTTCGCCGCTTCGGAATCGGGAAGAAATCGACCGGTTTCAACCACGAGAGCCGAATGGATCGATTGCAGCTTTTCGTGAATTACTTCCCGATCCGCCTCGGTGAAATTCGGAAACTCCGCCAAAAGCCAACGCTCTTTTCGAACGGTATCCGAATCGTGGTCACAAACCCTCAACGCAATCTGGGTAAAAAGCTCCTGAAGCGACTTCGCGGATTTGCCCACTTCGACGATTTGTTCGGGGTCGGGCAAGTGAGAATAAAGAACGACCTTACGAATCGCCTCCTTCCCTTCCGGAAAATAATAATAAAGGGCCGCCGTAGTACAACGCGCTTCCTCTGCGATGAGTTTTATAGAAACCGCATTGTAACCGCGACTGATAAAAAGCGAACCCGCGACGTTTAAGATCGTCTCGCGTAGACCTGTTTCTTGCATAATGCTCGGACTTACCTCGATCTAAAAATGGAACTATGAAACCACTCTTGCAAAGTACCTGGATGGAATTTCTTGCTCGTGTCAATCTTATTTTGAAAGGACGGAAAGTTCCCGTGAATTCTTTCCTTTGAAGAGAATTTCAGGAACAGCCGGTAATCCGAGCCTTTCATTTCCCAAAATAAAGCGTAATTCTTCAATTACCGCTTAAAAAATCGGGAGAAAAAATCCTAAAACTCGGCGTTTCCCGCGCTCAAAACCTCTCGAAATCACTTTAGTTTATTTTGTTTTTCTAATATGCTTGAAACTCATCGAACGGAGAGATGTTTTCGGAAAGTCGAATTCAAAAAAAGGCTAGGAAGGAACACCCGATTTTTAAGAATAAAATCGTTGTCTGTTTGTGATTGCAAAATTCCAAACGATATGAAACGATTTCGAGTCCGTATCGATCTTTTGAGACGATAGAATGAAATACGAGGCTCCGAATGAAACCAACGCTCAAAATCACAAACCCTTCGTTTTTAAAAAGAATTCTTCCCGTAACATTGTCCTTCGTTCTATTACCATTCTTCTTTTTTTTAAACGCGGAAGATCCGGATTCTTCCAGAGTGGTCGGAAAAATTCAATCGGTGACGCTCTTTTCCGATCGGGCTTTGATCCGAAGAAATCACGAGGTCAAACTTCAGGGAGAAGATACGGCTCTTCGTTTTGTGCGCCTCCCCGCGACCGTGATTTTAGATTCGATTCGAGCTTCCTCTGACGGGGGGTTGGGTATTTCTTCGGTTTCCATTCGTACGATTCCGGCGGGTGAAGATTCCGAACTCACAAACGATCCCTTAAAAAAGAAAATGATTTCGATTCAACAAGAGATCCGTTCGGAAACCGATCGACAAACGAGTTTTCGAGAGCAACTGAAACTTCTCTCGACCTTGGGACAACTGACAACCGAAGAATCCGATCGACAACTTCGTTCCAATTCCATCGACGTCAAAACTTGGTCTTCGAGTTTGGAATTTTTAGAGAACCGCAGAAACGGATATCTCGAAAAAATACAGAAGTCCGAAGAAAGATTAGAATTTTTGAATAAAGAATACGCGCAAGCGAACTCGGCATTCTTACGAATGGCCGACGCAAAAAGATGGTCCAATTCCGAAGTCGAAGTCGTCTGTTCGGGCAAACCAGGTTCCAAAGGAACGGTCTCCATCGAATACTTAGTCACGAACGTTTCTTGGAGAGGAGTCTACGATCTTCACGGTTCTTCCGAAGGAGGCGACTTCCGTTTGGAATCCCGCGTCGCCCTCCGTCAATATACGGGAGAAGACTGGAAGAATGTGGACCTAACGATTTCGAGCGCGAAACCTTCCGCAGCGATCTCCTTACCTCTGCTCAAACCTTGGAGGGTCAGCCAAGGAAGCCTTTCTCAACCCGGATACAATAAGAACGCGGTCGACTCCGACGAACAAAGCCCGACCGATTCGGAAGTTTCGGAAGGAGAGGACGTCGCCAATTTCACATTCCGTTTACCTAATAAAGAAACCGTTGTCAGCGATAATTCCGAACACAGAGTCTCGATGGACAGCGCACAGATCAAGGGAATCGTGTCTCATGTCGCCGTCCCTACTCTTTCCAATTACGTCTTTCTTAAAGCTAAATTTAAGAATACCACGAAGATGCCCTTACTCTGGAACGACGTAAAAGTTTTTATGGACGGAAGTTTTATAGGAAGTTATACTCCGGGAAATAGAACCGCGATCGGTCAAGAATTTGAAATGTATCTCGGACCCGATCAAAGAATGAAACTCAAAAGAACTCTCGTAAAGGGAGACGTTGCCGGCGGCGGGTTTTTGGGCAAGACGGTGCAGATCGAAAACCAGTGGCAGATCGAAGTCTCCAATTTTACGAAACGTCCCCGTCAAGTAACCGTCTACGATCAGTATCCGGTCGCCGCCGATCCGAATATCTCCACAAAATTTTTAGGGTCGAGTCACGAGGGATATAAGAAAGACGCGAACGGAACCCTTTCCTGGAATCTTCTTATCAAACCTGGAGAAAAAGAAAAATTCGATTTTTCCTATTCGATCGAAATCCCTCAGTCGATGTGGACAAGTTTGGAAAACGTCCGCAACGATCGTAAGACTTCCAACGAAATCGACGACCTCAGAGAACAAAACGCTCCTGCGAGTCCGAAAAAAATCTACAACTTAGAAAGAATTTTCAAGTAAGAATCGGGCGCTTCCATTGTTTTGGAGAGACGTTCTAAATTTAAAATTGATCCAATAATTTTGCGAAACGAAAAGAATTCACTTTACAAAGTTCTAATTTTTCCGCGGGTTCACACAAATCCTCTCTCAAAGGATTCTCCTTTATGTTCCGAGTCGTTTCCGATCGATCCAAAGACGCGCGAGTTCCCTCATTTTTTTTTGATTTTTAGTCGGCCTTTTTTTGGAAGCTGCACGTTTTTCCAAGACTTCCAAGAGAGGATCTGTTATTCTTCTTCCATAAAAAAAGAAGAAGGCAACAAGATGACCGTCGCCGAATTGCTAAACCACAATGTACCTGCGGATATTTTCACCTTAAAGGAAAACTGCAGCCTCATAGAACAAGCCCAGAATCTGATCGACCAATGTCATCCGGGTGCGACTAAGATGAAAGTGTTAGAAGTGACTTCCGAAATTTCGGAAGCGGAGATTCCATATTCACAGAGCAATCGTGCGCTCCACGGATTTATGCACGGAGGTTGCTTTTTCAGCGTCGGAGATACTCTTACTTCGCTCATGGCTTTCTTTCACGTGCAAAACGAAAAAGAAAGAACGCTGACGATGGACGCGTCCATCCGTTATCTTCGTCCGGTGCGAACGGACACAGTACGCGCTAAAGCGAGACTCGTTCGAAAAGACGGAAAACTTTTGGAATACGTCTGCGATTTTTTCAACGAAGAAAATAAAAGAGCCGCGCAAGCAAAATACAGATATGCGATTGCGGAGCCTCGTTGATTTTTTTTGTTAACCGCGACTTGATCAGAGGAAGTTTTCTATTGCATCCTTCTCCTTTGCGTATAGGATGAAGCGATGCAGAACGTGATTTGTGCACTCAGAGGCGCGGTATTGTTCGTTGGAAAATTGCCCGATCTCGCTTTTCATTCGACGGTTACATCCGCTACGGTCGTCGGTCTCGATATGGATATCAAAAAACGAATCGAAGGAAAGGAAGAATGGATGAGCGCACGTTGTTTCGTATTCGACGGAACATTGAGCCATGAGACCGTTCTCAGGGGAACGGTTGGTATTTTGTTCGCAGATCCGGGCAGCGAGATAGGAGCGATTCTTGCAAACGAAGCCGGACCGAGCGGACTTTCCGAAAACCCGTCCTGGGCTCCGGAGTTGATTGCGACTTGTTTCGAAATTCTTAATACTGCTCCGGAAGGTTATCCGAATGTTTTAGGCAAATCATTTCCCTTCAACCGTTTGGCACCTTTGAAGAATATTCTGGAAGACGACCGCCTAATCCATGTTTTACGAAAGTTGGTGGAATATCCCGAAGAAAACGTAAACGTCGAAGAGCTCGCTGAAGAAATCGGAATGTCCTCCTCTTGGCTGCAACACGAATTTAAGAACGTGGTCGGATTGCCGATTCGCGCCTTCCGCAAATGGTTCCGCATCAAGAGCGCGGTGATCGCACTCAAACGGGGCGCTTCGCTCGCGGACGCAGCCCTTGCCGCGGGGTTTTACGATCAGGCTCATTTCACGAACATGTTTCGTGAAATTTTCGGAATCTCGCCTTCCGCCGTATTCGGAAAGGGGGAAACGATTCATTGGTATATTCAAAACGAGGAAATGGAAAAAATCCTAAACCCTTTGAGAAAGATTCCGAGTTAGAATCCGAATTTCCGTGAGTTCGTTTCATTTTTCCAAATTCTTCTCAAGTAAATCTTGACCGCTTTCTTTTTCTAAAGATCCATATCTTTCCAAGATGAATCAAGACATCGATATTTATCTCAGAAAAAGTATTTTGGATCCCTTTCAGAAAAGACTTCGGATCGATTCAAAGACCGTTCAATACGGGGATCAACAACTGCGTTGTTACGATATCAAAGAAATCCGATACGGAATCACTCAACTCTATATCAACGGAATCAAAGCCAATCGGCTTTATTCCATCGGAATTCGGGACGGAAAAAATCAAACGATTCAGATCGGATTTCAATCCCTACGTCTTTTCGTTACGAACAAAAAAATCGAGGATCGGTATATGCAGATCATAGATTCTCTATGGGAGAATCTTACGAAAAGACTCGCAGAGCAAGCGCTCGAAAATCTGGACAACGGCAGACCCTATAAGATAAAGAATCTAGAAATCGCACCGCGAGGAGTAAATATGCGCGTGGTGAAGTGGTTTAAAAAAGACGAAGACCATTTTGTGGAATGGAAAGATCTCCGGAAGTATTCCCAGGAGGGACATCTGCATCTGTTTTCCGATTCCAACCCGAAAATAAAGATCAAGATCAACTTTCAAACCGTTTGGAACGCGCCGGTTGCGGCTTCCGTTTTGGAAACGCTATGGCGGGACGGAAGGGCCTATAAACTCGCGGAATTCCACGATCGGCATTAGAAACGGATCGACCTGAGTTTATTAGAGTATTTGTATATAAAAATATACAAATACTCTAACTCGCCTGTCGTCACTCCGTATCGTTCAATATTAGAATATTGATCAAGACCTCCGGCTTTAATCGCAAAAGCGGAAGCCGAAAATTTAAAACTTAATTTTTAGTAAAGACTTCTACCGAACCAATTCCCCGATCCTCCCGTCAATCCCGAACCGTCAAGAATTTTCGAAGCGGAAGAAGGAAGATTCGTATTCAAACCGCTTCCCGAAGAATGGAAGATAAACGTTCTTCCTAAATAATTTCCGTTGTTATAACCGGGCGAGCCTACATAAAGATCTCCGTAACCGTCTCCATTCACATCGCCGGTTGAAAGCCCCCAACCGTAGAGATCACCCATCGGACCCGTCATCGTAAGAGAAGCGGTAGTGGTATCCGTATAAGAAAGAATTGGGGACATATAGACATAGACGATTCCCTGCGCGGGTGCGTTCGGAGTCGAATTTAAAATTAAATCCGCCTTTCCATCCAAATCCAAATCTCTCGAAGCAATCGAGTTGCCAAGGTGATCGCTGATAACGGTTCCCAGTATGATAAAGTTCGCGGCGCTCAGGCCGCTGCTCGTCAAAATCCCCGCGGAAGTAGAAGAAGAAACATACACTACGACTTGCCCTTTTGCGCTGTTGAGAAACGGAGCTCCCGCGATTAAATCTCCGAAGCCATCCCCGCTTACGTCCGCAACGGCTACAGAGAATCCGAATTGACCACTGCCCGCCGTGTTCGCGAGCGTAGAAGAGACCGCGCCGATTCCGGTGGAAGATCCGTGATAGATCGAAACCCTTCCCTTCTGCGCGCTGTAGCCGTAAGCGCCTACAACCAAGTCGGAGTAGATATCGCCGTTGATGTTTCCTTGCGCTAACGAGCTTCCGAAAAATTCGTTAGTCGCCGATCCGATAAGAATGGCGGCCGCAGTCGTAGCGCTCGTATCTAAGATCCCCGAAGCGCCGGCGGAATGAAACGTGTACACCTTACCCGTGTTAGTCGAAGAATACGGAGCGCCTACGATAAGATCCGTAAAACCGTTCCCGTCCAAATCGCCCGTTTCCAACGCAAAACCGAATCGCTCACTCGCGACGGCCCCGTCGATTCTCGCGGAAGCAAAAGAGACAAAGGAAATATTCACCCCCGAATTCCCGGTGGAATAAAACGCATATACTTTACCCGTGTTTGTGTTTGCGGCGGGAGCGCCTGCGATCACGTCCGAATATCCGTCTCCGTTCAGATCTCCCAAAACAACCGACTTTCCGAATTCATCCGAAGCAAGGCCGACTATATAACGATTTGCTAAACTAGCATTCGTCGCGGCAATTCCGGACGTTCCGGAAGAATGAAAGATATAGACGATTCCTTGACCGTATTCGCCGATCACCATATCGACATAGCCGTCTCCGTTCACGTCCTTATTCGTGCCTTTTCGGACTTGAACCGAAGAAATCGCGGAAAGATTACCGGAAGAATCCTTGCTTCGAACCGCAATCGTATGTTGCGAACCGACGCTCCAAGTTGCGGCGCCGGACGGAAGTTTAAAATTCCAAACGGTCGTTCCGGAAGCGGACGCGTAAGCTCCTCCGTCTACGGAGACTTCAACGAGCGCAACTCCACCTGCGTCACTCGCGCTTCCTATCATAAATCCGGTTTCCACAAGACTTTTGTTCTTCAAGTTCTGAATCGAAACGCCGGGAGGAATCGTATCAGGCAAAGCGCCGGTCGTGAAGGACCAGTTGTATGCGGAAGCGATCGAATTGTTCGCGAGATCCTTTGCGCCGATTTGGATCGTAGCCGTGTATAAAGTTCCGGAAAGAAGAATCGAACTCGGCGTGAAGACGGCGCTCGTACCGGAACAACTCACAGTTCCAGGCACGGCAGATCCGTTGTTGAGAGTAAAAGTCGCAGTCGTTATGGAAGTGCAATCTATCGCTTCGCTGAAGGCCACCGTAACGTTCGCAGTCGTCGCGACTCCAACGGATGAGTGAATCGGGTTGACGATCGAAACGGTGGGAGCCGTAACATCCGGATCCGAACCGGTCGTAAAAGTCCAAACAAAAGGCGCGGCGAGCGGATTTCCTGCGAGATCTTTTACCGCGGTGGTGATCGTAGCCGTATAAGTTGTGTTATACGATAAAGTAGCGACCGGCGTGAATGTCGCGGAGGTGGATGAACAACCCACGGTTCCGGGAATGAACGATCCGTCGTTCAAGGTAAAACTTGCGGTCGTTAAGGTAGAACAGTTCATCGTTTCACTGAAGGCGACGCTGAGTGAAGTGTTTACCGGAACGGAAACGCTCGAATGGATCGGAGCAGTGAGAGATACGATCGGAGGTGTTAGATCAGCGATGGAAAGGGTAGTAAAGTTCCAAATAAAATCCGCCCCCAAAGAAGTGCCGTCCGACGATTTTAGATCTTTGGAAAGAATCACGGTGTACATCGTAGACGAAGCCAACTGCGAAGAAGGCGTAAAGATCAGATTCGAATTTCCGGCGCTGACGATTCCAGGAATCCGAGTGGAACCGTCCGAGAGTTGAAACGAAACGTTCGAGATCGAAGAAGAATCAAGATTCCGATTAAAGCCTACTTGGATCGAAGTGTTAATAGAAACGCCGTTGACGTCGACTCCGGGTGTAATCTGTGAAACGCCAAACGGAACGGAAGAAGATCCGCCTCTCCAATCGATGTAAGAAAAGATCGGCGGAAGACGATTGGAGCCTCCGTTGAGACAACTCGCAAAGCCCGATAAAAAAGAGAGGGAAACTAAAAATGAAAAGATAATGTGTTTCATACAACGCGTCCAACTTTGATTCGACTATCTTCATTGAGACTATATTTCGTTATACAATTATAACAACCGACTCCTATTGCATTATAAATCAATAAAATTCAAAGGAGAGCGTGATCACTCCGTAACGTACAAAACTGGGACAAGACGGGTTTCGCATAACGTTTTATCCGCGTTCAAACTACAATATTTGTGTTTTTTCGACGCTTCTCATTCTATAATTCCGCTTTCATTCAATTCTTTGCGAATTGTTCTCCCAATAAAGATAGAACCGTTCCGACTCCGGCCATCGCTCCCGAAGCGGCGGCCAACAAAACGGAATGAGCGGGACTAACGTTGTCCCCTCCGGCAAAAACGCCTTCCACCGAAGTCGCCCCTCTTTCGTTGACCTTGTAAAAACCGAACTGGTTTTTTTCACAACCGAGCGTTTCACCGATCGGAGATTTCAGCGAGAACGGCAGAGTCGGTTGAAAGAAAACGGCTTGTCGCTCTTTGACTTTCCCGTTTTCCAGAGAAACCGCTTTCAGTTGTTCTCCTTCATAGATAAAACCGGAAATTTTTTCCTCTATCAATTCGATTCGATTTCGCTTTAATAAATCCTTTTGTTCCTCGCCGAACTCCGCCTTCCCGTTCGTAAAAAGAATCAAATCGGACGCAAGATCGTTCACCATCGGCAACATGTGAAACGTCATTTCACTGTTCGAAATCAAACCCAAGCGAGAACCTCGAATTTCAAAACCGTGACAGTATGGACAATGAAAGATGGTTTTTCCCCAAAGTTCTTTGAAGCCGGGAACAGACAAAGGTTTGTCTTCCACTCCGTAAGCGAGAATGACTTTCCGAAAACGAGCAAACGTCTCGGAAGATAACTTTGCAACGAAACCCGAAGAGGATTTTTCAACGGACAAAACCGATCCGTCAAAAAACTCTATCGTTTTGTATTTTTCCAAGTCCTTCTTCGCCAATCGCCTCCATTCCGCCGGATGAATTCCGTCCCTCGTCGGGAAGTTGTTGAGGTGGGAAGAAGGCGCATTCCTAGGACGGCTATCGTCGCAAACCAAAGCCGTTCTGCTCATACGACCGAGGGAAAGAGCCGCACTCAATCCCGCCGGGCCGCCTCCGACGATCAAAACTTCATAATCAAATTTCATTTTAAACTCCTTTCGACCTAAAAAATATATTCAAGAAATCTAAACCTCTGATCGCGTTGAACGCGGCGCGTTCGAATACGAATCTTCTTCTTGAAATCGCTTCTTCGGTCAAGATCCGCGTTAAAATTCCAAACGGAATCTAAATTAAATTGGAACAAGCAACGGAAGAATGTAAAGACTTATAAGAAAAAGAGCCGATTTTTTTCTATTTATTTTTAATTGAATTGATTTATTGATACCAATAAAGTATCAATAAGAATATGGATTTATCGAAATTGAAATCGTTCATCGTCGTAGCGGAAGAACTCAACTTCAGAAAAAGTGCGGAAGTGCTGGGAATGGCGCAGCCGCCATTGACCCGATTGATCTCCTCCATCGAAGAGGAACTTTCCACAAAACTTTTTGAAAGAACGACAAGACAGGTCAAGTTGACGGGAGCCGGAGTTTATCTGTTGAAAGAAGGAAGGGAAATCATAGAGAGAGTGGAAAATCTGGAAAGAGAAGTCCGCTCGATCGGCAAACTCAAATCGGGCGGACTCAGCATCGGCTTTTCCACCGCAACCTTCTTAGCGAGTTTACCTCAGATCATCGGAGAATTCCAAGATCGATTTCCAAAGTTAAAATTTCAACTTCATCAGGAATCAAGAAGTCGAATCCTAAAAGGTCTGAGATCTGGTCAGTTCGACGTCTGTTTTATGGAAGGTTCCGTAAACGAAGAAGGAATCGAAAGACATTCCGTCAACGACGAAGGCTTTGGAGTTTTAGTTCCTAAAAAACATCCCTTGGCAAAAAGAAAAGAAATCGAACTGAACGAACTTAAAAACGAAACGATCATCCTTCACCCAAAAAAAGAGACCGGAAATTTTTACGATACGATCTTTCAACTTTTCAAACAAGGCGGAATCAAACCGAAAGTGTATGTAAAGAACGAAAGAGAAAGTTGTCCTATCTTAGTCGCCACGGGCAAAGGAGTTTCTCTGACGATATTAGGCGCACAGAATGTCGCCCCATCCGAAACTCAGTTTGTTCCGATCAAAAAATTATACTTACCCGTATCCGTATTTTGGATCCCCGAAAATAAAAATCCTTCGTTAAACACTTTCCTAAGTTTCGTAATCGAAAGCAGCGCTTTAAAAAACAAAAAAGCAGAATGCCTGATGGACGTCATGAGGCTCTAAACAAAGCGACACTAAAGTCATTCACAACCAACCTCCAGGAACATTAGAAACCCTTAATTCTTCACATTTTCGTTTATACCGATCGGAAAATTACGATCTAAAAAGAATCGAAAAGGAATGAACTCTATATAAATCTTCTCGAACTACGCGGTTTCAAAAACAAAAACGTTTCTAGTTGAAACAAGACGAATTCTTAATTTGATTACGGCGAAGGGATTCGATTTTCGTTTTTTAAAAATTTTCATTTTTGAACTTGTGCACGTCCGATACTTGCACATTCTTTAAGATATGAAACCTTTGATGTTAGTATTGGATGACTGGGAAGGAAGGATCGCCGCCTCTTCCGCATGGAATCAAATTGAGGATCACGTAACTATCAAATACGCAACAAAACCTTTGGAGGAAATGCCGGAAAAAGAAATCGCAAACGTTACGTTCTTAATGGCGATCCGCGAACGAACGCCTCTCATCGCAAAAGTTTTTGATCTGCTTCCGAATTTAAAATTGATTCTGCAAACCGGAGGTCACGCCTATCATATCGACCTCAAAGCCGCTTCGGAACGGGGAATTCAAATCGCGCTGGGAAGAAGGGCGAAAGCTCCCGTTCTTTCCGTTCCGGAGTTAACGATCGCAATGATGTTGAATTTGTTTCATCTGATCCCCCAAGCGCAGATTGAAATGCGAAAAGGCGAATGGCCAAGATCGCTGGGCAGAACCTTGAACAACCGTAGATTAGGAATCTTAGGATTGGGAAGGCACGGTTCCAAGGTCGCTGAAATCGCCAAATCGGCGTTTCAGATGGATGTGGTCGCTTGGGAAAGGTCGAAAAACGAACAGGCGTCTAACGTAGGTTATCCGAGACTTCCCCTCGACGAACTTTTGAAAACGAGCGATGCCGTAAGCGTTCATCTCCGTTTGTCTCCGGAATCGGCGGGATTATTGACCCGCAAAAAACTCGAGTTGTTTAAGAAGGGTTCCGTCTTAATCAATACTTCTCGCGGCGCCATCATAGATGAAACGGCCCTAGTTTCAATTCTCAAAAAAGGTCCGATCGCGGGCGCAGGTTTGGACGTCTTTGAAACCGAACCTCTCGATAAAAATTCGCCGCTTCGAAATCTTGACAACGTACTGTTGACTCCTCATATCGGATGGACCGTCGAGGAAGTATTCGAAGAATTTGCACAGATCGCGTCCACACAAGTTCTCCAATATCTAAACGGAACCCTTTCCTCTTCGGAGATCATAAAATAACAGAATATTATAATGTACTTTTTTATTTCCATTTCGGAATTAAAAATTTTTCGATTTGACCTTTGTTCGAATTTGCAAGCAGATCCGATTTTTTCGGACTATGAAAATTTTACCGCCGCTCGATGAGCTTAGGATCAATTCTTATCAAATCCGGCGGAGGCCAACCATTCCGTCTCCAATCTTTCAAGATACCAGAGATCTCCTGTCAATTGAAACATTTGAACGGTTCCCTCAAAAGAAATTAAAAATCTCTTAGCGGCGATTTCGGAATCGATCGATTTGGGAATGGTCCCTTCTTGAATATTTCTTTTGATAAAATGACGGACCGCTTCCAACCAACGTTCGGTGAGAATTTTAATCTCTTCCGCTAATTCCTCGTCCATGAGCGCTTGCGTTCTTAAATTACCGAGCGAACAGCCCTGCAATTCTTGAGCGATCGCTTGTTCCTTTAGAGCGCGCACCCAGGCTTTCACGAATTTTCGATAGTCGGGATTCTTATCCATCAACACCTGCATCGATTCAAGGAACTGATCGGTTCTCCGGCGAATGTAGGCCTTCGCGAGGTCGGATTTTGTGGGAAAGTGAAGATAGAAACTGGCCTTGTGAGAGCCGGAGGATGCGAGAATTTCCGCCAGACTGGAAGCCGAATATCCCTTGTTATAAAAAAGATCATCGGCAGTCGTTAGGATGTCCTCATACGCGGACTTGGAATAACGTCTTTTTTTCATAATCGCCTCATTTTTAAATAGACTAATCGTCTATTTCAAAGAATTCTTGCCATAAATAGACAACTAGTCTATTTATGCTTGATACGCAACTCAATAATGATCGAAACAAGCATCGACCCCAATTTAATAAAGGAAGAATTTTATGGCCGATAAATATTCCGGAGCCTGCTTTTGCGGTTCCGTTGAAATCGAAGTAAGTGGATCGCCCGAGGCGATGGGTTATTGTCATTGCAGTTCCTGCCGATCATGGTCCGCCGCCCCGGTTAACGCTTTCACTCTTTGGAAACCGGAAAATGTGAAGATTACAAAAGGCGCCGAGTTCGTCGGAAAGTTTACGAAAACTCCGGCGAGTGATCGGCAATTTTGCACCAAATGCGGCGGACATCTGCTTACGGTTCATCCTACGTTCGGTCTTACGGATGTTTACGCCGCGACAATTCCGAGCTACCCGTTCTCTCCCGCAGTTCACGTAAATTATCCGGAAAACGTTATGCGAATCAAAGACGGACTTCCTAAGCTGAAAGATTATCCGGCCGAGATCGGCGGATCAGGCCAGATCGTTCCGGAATAGGATCGTGTTTGGAGAAGAATCAACCGGGAAGTCGGCCGTTCAAGTCGGCTTCCTTTCTTTTTCGCTAACGTTATGTGTGCTTTAAGCCCCACTCTCTCAGCGTTTTTAAGACCGGGCCTAAGGATTTTCCGAGCGGGGTCAAACGATATTCCATCCTCGGAGGATGTTCCGAATACAATCGCCTAACGATGATTCCATTCTTTTCCAATTCTTTGAGCCGGGTCGACAGGACGGCCGGAGTCACTCCGGATAAGGAGGTTTCCAAATCGCCGAACCGCTGTACATCGGCCTTGATAAAAAAATCCCGCAAAATGAGTAAAGTCCAACGTTCCCCGATCAAATCCAAAGTACGCGCGACCGGACAATCCAGCTGATACGATCTTTCCATAACGGATCATTTATTCGATTGACAAAAAATGTCAAATAACTTTCTTTAACATAGTCACTATTATTTACATAGTAACTAACTTCGAATTTTGAATCGTTCCAATAAAGGAGGCAAACATGTCCTTGGGTATCGAAATAACGTTAATTCTATTTTCTCTGGTTTTAGGAATCGCTCTCGCTACGAGAGATCTTTATAAATCGAACGCGAAAGGCGCATTTTCGATCTATCTTTTTCTTAGCGCCTGGTTCGGCGTCGTAATTCTTCTTGCGACAAACAACGTGTTTACGCCTGCGAAACATTCTCCGATTCCTGTCGGCGCGGCTGTGATGATTCCGGTTGTTCTCAGCGTGATCGCCATATACCGAATTCCTAGGCTCAAAAAATTCTTACTATCGATCTCTCAGCAAAATCTTATCGAAATGCATATAGCGCGGTTGGTGGGGTTGATCTTTTTGTTCTACTATTTTCAAAATAGACTTCCCGGAATTTTTTCCATGAGCGCCGCTTTCGGAGATTGTTTGGTCGCGATATCGGCCCCGTTCGTTATATGGGCGGTCAACCGGAAAAAATCCTTTGCGCCGAAAGTTTTCCGATTCTTTCATTTGATCGGACTCTTGGACTTCGCCGCAGCGGTTACGTTAGGCACTCTTTCTGCGGAAGGCCCGCAGAGACTGATCTTTCAGAGTGTTCCTTCCAACGCGATCGCTTCGTTTCCCTTGGTTCTCATACCTGCCTTCGGAGTCCCGGTGATCATACTGACGCATTTCATATCGCTTTTAAAATTTAGCGAGGCCAAAAAAACAAAGTCGGACGACTTGTTTATCTAAACCGGCCCAATCTCCCGTGATTTCTTTCGATCGCGGGGTGATCGGCTTTAATTTTTTGAGTCGTTCGAATATCGGGTAAGAATATTATATTGATTGAATGTTCTTATTTGTCGATCTGTTCGATCTTGTACGCGGTGTGACAAGCGACGCACTTTTTGGTTAGATCGTCCATTCCTTTCAGTATGACTTTAAGATCCTGCTTCTGGCGGATTTGAACCGCGATTCTATCGAATTGTTCGTGTGTGCCAAAGCCGAGGCGTTTGAATTCCAGAGGGAGCTTTAATAGAATTGCCTTTTCCTCATTCTCCAGGCTTTTGACAAGACCCATTCCGGAATTCGACGCCGCTTGTGCCGCCTTTTCGGAATCGTCTTCGGATAAACCTTCGATGATTCCGTTTAAGGAAGTGAGTAGACCTCTCATCTCGCCTAACACCAAAAGTTTTTCATCCTCCGTTAGATGGATCGAGGTTCTTCCGTCCCTGGAAGCCTCTGTGTTTCCTTTTACAAAAAAGAAAAGAAGCAAACCGGTAGTTCCTATCCATAAAATAAACGAGAATATACCCCAAGGAATGTTTTTGAAATTCATAATCCTACCTTTATGTATTCAATTCAAAACCGAAATAAAGACTAAAAACGCTTACCGACTTATCAAATTGAAACGACTGCAACGAGACGTCGTTCTCTGAAAAAACGGAATGAGAAATACTCCAATCCGAGGATGCTCCCCCTTTCATACGTTTCGGAAATCCGTATTCCAGCGCGACGTGAAGCGCATAGTCGTTTCGATAGAATCCGATTCCACCCGATAGATGGTGTTCCGTCGTACTTCCCAACATCGGACTCAGACCTTGATCCGTCACCGGAGACTTGCCGTAGTTATAACCAATTCTCAATCTTAGAATCCGACTCCAGTTGTATTCCGCGCCAATCGCAAACGTATATTGGTCTCTCCATCTGAAATTCATTTGCATCGTGTTTGTATTGGCACCCACCGGAGTTTGAATCAGAGATTGTTCCAAAATGAACTTGCTCGTCCTAAAACTTTCGGACCAAGGAACAAACTTAACGTCGAAATCGAAAAGCCAAACATCGGTTCTATAAGAAATTCCGAAAATATGCCGATCCGGCCAAATCATAAAACGAGAGACCCGCGTCGCCCCCAAATTGCCGGGATCCGGACTTTCGACCTTCATCTCTCCGTCCAAGTGCAATACGTTTTTTAACGTATAAGAATAAGCGATCCGTATCTTTTGCGTTAGTTCATAAGATATTCCTAATTTACCTCCCAGGGTATAGGAGGGGTCGCTTGAATACTGAAAACTCCCGGGCAATTCTAAACTTCGCGTCTCATCCCGATAAGTTCTCTCCATCTGCATAAAAGAATATACTAAGTCCGCGCCGGCGCCGATTGCAAGACGGTCGAATCTGTAACCGAAACCGAAAGTCATCTTCGTAACCATAAACTTAAAGACCATGTCTTCTCGGATCTTTCTCTCCGAACCCACTATTGGTATCTCCAAACCTAGCGTCTCGTTCAGATTCTTTTTTTCGGGAGCCAACCTCGTGATATTTGAAAATCTCGCTCCGCCTCCTCCCTGGGAATAGAGTGCGATTCCAATTCCCAATCGGTCCGAAAGTCTGGAGATATATCCGATATAAGGCAGAAGCGCTCTCTGTCTTTGTGTGATTCTATTCGAATAAGACAAGTCGGGACGTATGTCCATAAAGGAATCCGAATATTCAATTTGTGCAAAATGTGCGGCGCCTCCGAATTCCAGTTTAGAATTCAGAAGACGGGACAAGTGCGAAGGGTTCGATTCCAAATCCAGAACCGAACCTCCGATCGCCTGAAAAGCGCCTCCCATCCCGGCCTGTCGAGCGCCGTAAGACGTCTGCATGATTCCTTGAAATCCGTTTGCCGATGACACAAAGAATAGATGAAAAAATAGGATCAAAATCCACTCGAGCTTGATTCTAATGTTGATTCTAACTATCAAACTCATTACAATTTCATAAATCATTAAACTTTAATTAGCGTCACGATTGCGCCATTCTTAGGATTTTACTTTTCGCAGCAACGTTTGAATTTTATCGATCTCTTTCGATAGAACAAGCGCGTCTAATATGTTTTTTAAGAATGCAGTTTCATCCTTGGCTTTACAATGGATCACACGGTCTTCGTTCATAAAAAAAGACCATCGAAGTATGGTGATTCCTTCGTATTTAAGATTGTGACTGAGTTCAGTGTGAATGACCGATTCTTCATCCAATATCCGAAGTAAAATTTTTCCCCACTTCGCTATGTCAGTTTCCGAAATAAAGACTTCGAGATTCATTCCGATCATTTCAGAGGATGCGAACTGAAGCAGTCTCAGCGATTGAGAACTCATCTCCAAAATTTTTCCGTTAGAATCCAAACTGCATTCGATTTCGAAGGAATCGATTGTTCTATTTTGGCTGCTCTGCAATCGTCTCAATAATCGTTCTTCAACCTTTTCCAATTCGTTATCGATATAACGAGTATAGCGAGTCATATGCGCCTCCCGCCGGCCTTGTATCAGGTCATGCAGATCTTTTCTCGATGATTCTCCAATAAAGATAACACCTCTTCCGATTCTTGGCATTGATCTATATCAAAGATAGAATTTCATCCGAACGGAAGTCCATTGACCCGGATCAATGAAAATCGGTAAGAAAGGACTTAGTGTGGTTTGAAAGGAAAGATTTTGAACTTCGTCCAAACCGCATGAAAAAACAGATCGCTATCATTATCATACTGACGATGTTCCCCCAAATTCTAATCTCCAAAGAAAAAATAATTTCACCAAGTTTTTTAATGCGGACTTCGCTTTGTAAATGCAATCACGATTCTAAAATACAAAAGCACGAAGACGAAGAAGACGTTTATTTTGATTCTAAGACGAGTTCCAATTTTAATTCCGAATCCGCGCGGGAAAAGAATTTTCCGGATTGTCATTCGGCTAAAAAGGGAGAGGCGCACGGATGCGGTTGTAAGGAAAAAAATTCGGATTCTTTCTTTTTTCAGATCGGTCTCAACTGCTATTATCTTTTTGTTGCGAGCTTTCAATTCGGAATCGTCGTGGATTCGTTTTCAGAGATTTCCAAAGCATCCGTCGAAAAACTCGCGAGCGGACATTTTCAAAAACCGATCAAACCCCCTGAATTCCCTAACGTCCTTTGATTCCACGATCCGAGACAAAAGCGTCCGGTTTTACGCTCGTTAAGGATCAAAATTAGTTTCATCTTTATTTTAGGATATTACCATGTATCAAGTTATTAAGAATATTATAATTATTGCATTTTTTACTGCGACCGTACGTTGCTCTCAACTTCAAACGACTCCGAAAGGGAATCAGATCGATCAACAGTTGATCCAGTTGGCCTTATTGACCGGATCTCCTCAAACAGCAGGCTGCTCCGTCACAACGGCCCCTCCGATCCCGAACGCTCTCGCTTATGTGAAAAACAAAAGAACCAAGTTTGACATCAGCTCTTGCGCCGTTGAAGATCTCTCCAAATTGAACCTGGTCGCCAATTCCTCCAAATTAAATTCGGGAATCTCCGGCCAATCCGCGGCGAGTTCCTTTGCGACAAGCGGAGCGTATTCTCGGCCGATCTCGGAAGGCGGGACCAATGTGGAAGTGACCTTTTCCATTAAAGCGGGCGGCAGTCTTGAAATCTATACTTACGGACTCGGATCCGATTCCATACTGAGCGGCCCTTCCTTTAGAGTCAGCGATTCCAAAAAAGAAGAATTCTATTCAAGTATGTTAGGCGGGTTTACCACAACAAGCAAGGGAACTGCTCCTCTTAGTCCGCAGGTAAATTACACTTATTGCATAGACTTTCAGTACGCCCAATCTCAACAGTGGATCAACGCATGGCCGAAGGCATGCAGCGAAGTCGGTCTTTCGGAAAAGAGTTCCATGATGATGTTCCCGGTTATGCAGATGATGAATATTCCTACCTTTTCCGATTCCAAGGTCGGATTCGTTCTGAACGGAGCCACGGTAACTTCGTTTACGATCGGCGGAATCGTCTCCCAAATCGATTGAACCCTTCACCCTGAGGGCCGTTTTTAAAACGGCCTTCTTTTTTTAACAAACTTAACGGGAACTCGCCATGTTCTATACTTTAAAATTTTTGATCCTCCTCTCCGTATTTTTTTGCTTCGGTTTTTTGACCGCTCAAGAAAAAGGGACCGTAAAAAATTCTCACGAGCATCATCACGTCGAGACCGATTCGAAAAACGAAACGTCTCATCTTCACGAAGAGAGAGCGGATCAAGTCGCTCCGGCAGGTGTGATGGCTCCGCATCCGCATAAAAAAGGTTCGTGGATATTCGATTTCCGATCCATGACGATGCAGATGTCCGGACTTCTTATGGGTGATAAGTCGATCGGAGGATTGGAAGCGCTTTGGTTTCCTCAATTCGATCCTACGGTAGCAATGCCTTCGGGCAGCCTTCTTACGGGAGGACCGAGCGTTCCTCAAACTTCTCTTAACGATTACCGTTACATGTCGATCCCTAAGTCGATGACAATGGAAATGTATATGGCAAACGTTATGTATGGCTTGACCGACGATACGATGCTTATGTTTATGCTTCCGATCGTAAAAAATACAATGGTCATGGAAACGAGCAATTTTGATCGCTCCAATATGTCTTCGGGAGGAGTCGGCGATATCTCTTTTTCGATCACTCATCGACTTTTTAAAAGGGAGAATCATGACTTCTTTTTAAATTTCGGAGTTTCTCTTCCCACCGGTTCCATCGACGAGAGCGACTGGATGCCCATGATGGGAAAACAAAAAGTTCCTTATAACATGCAGCCGGGAACCGGAACCGTCAACTATCTCCCCGGCGTCACTTACACCGGCAAGTCGGATCGTCTTTCATGGGGATTCAATTCTTCCGCCAATCTAAAAAGTTCTAAAAATCAAAACAACTATCGATTCGGAAATCGATACGAAACTACTTCTTGGATCGCCTACTCCTTAGTCCAGTGGATGAGCTTTTCCGCGAGGGTTCAGTCGACTCTAGTGGAGAATCTACGCGGTCGCGATTCTTCACTAGATCCGAAAATGGATCCTCAAAACGATCCGAATCGTCAGGGTGGAATCCGGACGGAGGCTTTTTTGGGAGTCAACTTTCTGATAAACGGAGGTCCCTTTCGCGGAACGAAATTCGGCATCGAAGCGGGAAAACCGTTTCATCAACATTTGAACGGTCCACAAATGGCGGCGCAATCCACGGTCAATCTTTTCGCGAGCTTCCAGATCGAATGATATATATTATTTGATATCCTTGTTAATAATAATTTTGTTAAATTAGAATATAACAATATTCTATTTATATTATTTTATTTTAATACGAGACTGGTTTAAAATTGTGCGGAAGATTCCAATGTCCCTTAAAAAGGTGCGGGATTTATTTTGTAGTACCTCACACAAAGAATTTGAATTTTTTAAAAAGAAATTCTTTTCTCACTTAAAGACTTCTATGTCTTGGAAAAGAACCGAATATGGAATCTTAAAAGTTCCGTTTTGTGAATCTTCTATAAGAAATCCATAAAGGAATCGTAATCCACCCCGAGAGAAAAAAAACGGAGAGTAGAATTACGGATTTGAATCCGATCGTCTTTAACAAAAACGCTCCGGAAAATCCGAGTAAAACCGACGCTTTCGTCTGTAGAACCAAGACGATCCGAACGAGATCAATCGGATTCAATAGGATGATGATCAAAGAAGGGATCTCCACCGGGTATTCCCCTAGATAAATGCTGAACATAAACACGATCGAATCAAAAAAAATAAAAAAATAGAACCAGATCAAAAGTGCGCCCGAGATGATCAATTCTCCCTTTTTAAAAAAAGAAGCCAATAAGAACGCAAGCGATACAAAGATAAAAATCAAAATCAGACCGAACACGATCAATTCCAAAAATAGAATCAGGAAGTTTATATTCGAGTAGAAAGATAAAACCCCTGGAGCACCGACTCCCGCAACGAGTCCGAGAGAAAGAGAAAGGGAAACCCCGCAGTATTTACCGAAAAAATATTCTGATCTCGTCACAGATTTGGACAAGAGCACCTCCGCAAACGGGATCGAATCCAAAAAGGAAAGTCCGGCAAAGGAAATCGCGAACAAAGGAACGATGAGTAAAACGATGTTCATAAGACTCGTGATCAATCTTGTTCCGTTCTCGTCTCCGAAATAGTTGAGCGCGGATACGGAAAGCGCCAAAAAACCGGCGAAGACGAACAACCAACGGCTCCGGATATTTTCTCTCAATTCGAATAAAAGGATTTCTATCATTTTGTTTTTAAAAACTCTTGATTCCAAAATTCCATCAGAGTCGATTGAAGATTCTCTTTTTGCTTCTTAGCGATAAACTCTTTGGGAGAATCGTCGATCAACAATCTGCCTTCGGCCATCAATAAAAATCGATCCGAAATCTCCTCCACTTCGCTGAGAATATGCGTTGAAAAAATCACCAGAGCGCCCTCTTCTTTTTTCCGTTTTAACAAATCTTTTAAGAGATGGGAAATATACGGATCCAAACTCGCGGTCGGTTCGTCCACGATATAGATCGGTTTTTTTGTGGAGAAACACTGAAGTATATTCACTTTTTGTTTAGTTCCTCCGGACAAAGAGCCGAATTTACGATCTTCGTAATCTTTTAGTCCGAGTGTTTCATACAACGCGGAATATTCCGCGGCATCCACCGCTTCCAGCCTTTTAAAAAAATCGATCAATTCGGCGACTTTCATATTTTTCGGAAAGAAAGGGGACTGAGGCATATATCCGATCGCGGAAACGTTCGAATCCGCATCGAAAATCGCGCTCTCTTCGATCTCGATTCTTCCTTGAATCGGCCGCACAAGTCCGATCAGACTTTTGAGCAGAGAACTCTTTCCTGATCCGTTCGGTCCGATGATGGAAAGAATGGAACCTCCTTTCGCATAAAACGACACGTCTCTTACCGCGACCGTTTTTCCGTAAACTACCTCTAAGTCGGTTACCTGGATCATAGATTCACTCCCATACTCGGCTTGCCGTCCTCAAAGTCGATCGGAGTTACGATCGGAAAGGCGTTTTCGATTCCTTGTAAAAAGATTACAACGGGTGATTGATAGAGTATCATTAAAAAAGGATATACCGCCACCCAATATCCGAAGAAGTGAACGGGTTTGTGAGGAACGTCTCCATATCGATCTAGATTCAAATCATAACCCTTATAATCGTCCCAATAGTTTTCTTTGAAAGTATTGGTCGTTTGTTTCGTATTGGTGCTGACGTCGAATACGTTCTCTTTGAAATCGTTCTTTGCAAGTACGTTTTGATCGCTGTTTCCCAGAATCCGGATTCCCCATCCGTTATTTAGAATTTCATTATATGTAAAATAATTTCGATTCGCTCCGTCCGCGAAGATCGCGATCGTATTGTTTTGAAAGACGTTTTTCGTAAGAATACTGTCCGAAATTTCCTTCAACAACAGTCCGTAGGAACTTTCACCCCAGTTGTCCGCAAAAACGTTGTTCTCGATCAGAATATTCTTACTATACATTACCGCGACTCCCGCAGAGTTATGTTCGAATGTGTTCTTTCTGAAATCGTTATCCGAAGAAAACATAAAATGCATTCCGTATCGAATATTGTCTCTGGATAAATTTTTCTCTATTTTTAGATTGGATGAAAATTCCAAATAGATTCCGTCGCGGTGGCGCTCCAATCGATTTCCTTCGATTTGTACGTTCTTGGAAGACCACAGATGGATTCCGTTTCCTCCCGAGACTTCGTTTTCCGCGTTTCCGTTCGAACGATTGTTGAGAACTTTACACCCGTCGACTTCCGCAAGATAAATCGCATAAGCGTTGTCTTCGAATATTAAATTTTCAAAAACACAACCTTGAACCTTTTCGGCGTGAACTCCCGCATATTCGCTCGTGTCCGAAACTTCGCTTCCTTTGATTTTTAGATTTTTGATCGTTACTTGATTCGACCGTACGTCGATCACGTGTTTTTGTTTTTTTCCGTCTATCACCGTCTCGGCGCTTCCTTCGATCACGAGAGGCTTTTTCACGATGATGGAAGGCTCTTCGTAAATTCCTTCTTCGATAAGAATTTTGTCCCCCGAGTTTGCGGAATCGGCCGCTTTCTGGATCGAAACGAACTGGCAACTACGACATACGCGGATTTCTTTCGATTCCAGTTCCTTGAAAAATCCTCCGGAAGATATCAGGAACAATATTAAGAATTTAGAAAGTAATCTCCGTTCGAAGGAGCGGAATTGTTTTAGACCCTTCTTCATTCTGTCCTATTTTTTTACGCCGGAGGTTACGACGAAACCCTGATGATTTCTCAAATATTCGCTCGCCTTTTCAAAGGAGGCGAACGCCGCCAATCCTTTTCCCATTGGAGAATGGATATCCGGAGATTGAACGATCGTCGCCTCGTTTTCCTTCAGCATTCGATTTGTATCTTCAAAATCGGTCACCCAGGAAAGAATTACTTCCGAGTTCAGATTTTCCCGATAAGACTGAAGGCATTCGATGGAATCGAAGTAGTATCTTCTACCCTTATCGGTCAAAAGCTGCGATTGGAATCTCATATCTACGATAGACATGGAACAGTGGGAACATTTCTCCCTACCTCGTTCCGGAATCACAGGTTCCTTCCTCACACAGGAAACAAAACTCAAGCACGCAAAAAGAATGGTCCATAAGGAAATTCTAAACTTCATTTTTTGACCTGGACTTCTCCCGAACCACGATCAATACAAGAATCGAAATCGCGATCAACAATACGATTCCGCCCCAAGACGGAAAGCTGCAGGCGGTTATGTTCAACATCTCCTTGCAGCCGAGTAAAGGAGGCTGATACGCCATACCAGGCACAATGATCGGCGCCTCAGGATTTAGATTGTGGCCGTAGTTGTATTCCCAACGCCAAAAATCCATCAAACCCACGAGACCTAACAATACAAAGTTGAAGATTCCCAGAAAGACCATATACACTCTCGGAAAAACCGCGGTAAACAAAGCCCCAACGATCAGATAACCCAAAACATAAGGCATAAACAGAAGCTCGGGTATCGAATCGGAAACTATCTCGTGCATCCCTATATAATGATTTAATAAATTAATGTTCTGTAAATCATAAGGAGTCGCTCCTGTTACTTTGTAGATCCAAATCTGCATTCCCAAACCTTCCGGATACTGAGGAGCCGCGAGGGAAATATACCAGATAGGAACAAAAAAGACGAAAATTAAAACGACACCGACCCCTAAAATCAGGAGCCGGTGAACGTTAGTCAGCTTGTTGAAGAATAAGCTCTTCATCTCTTTGGCCTATTGACTCACCCGGATGTATTGTTGCATCTCTTGGTGAAGAGCGGAACAAAAATCGGTGCAGTAGAAAGGAAAAACTCCCGGTTTAGAAGCCTGCCATTTGAAGGTTCTTGTCTGACCGGGCATGATCAAAAGATTCGGCATTTCCGGAGCTCCTGCGACCGCAAAACCGTGAGGGATGTCGAAGTCTTGTTCCAAGTTGGTTACGTGGAAATAGACGGTGTCTCCCCTTTTTACTTCGATGATGTCGGGTTTGAAGTGAGATCTGATCTGAGTCATATAAACTCTCACCGTATTTCCTTCCCTCACCACACGAGCGTCTTTTTCATTCTTAACTGCGTAAGGATGTTTATTTTCTTCCAAAGGATAGATCTTTGCGGCCTTATCCATCAGAAGTTTCGCGGGAATCATCTGCGAGTAATGAGGTTCCCCCACCGTTGGGAAATCGGATAAGAGTTCCGCCTTACCGCTGGAGATATCGTAGAGTTGCGCGCTCTGCGGAAGTTCCATTCCCACCGGAAGATATCTGTCCTTTGTAATCTTATTCAAGGCTATGAGATATTTCCCGTAAGGATCTTTAGAGCTGCCCCCTACGATCGACAAGTGACCGACGCTGTAATAAGCGGGGAGATGTTGCACAACTTCCCAAGTTCCGAGTTCCCATTTGATGACTTCCGAACTCACAAAGCAGGAAGTATAAGCGAATCCCTTTCCGTCAAACTCGGTGTGAAGAGGACCTAAGCAAGGTTTTTTGACTTCTCCCGCTAAAGTGGATTCATATTTTAAAACCGGAATATTAGAAATTTCTCCCGATCGATGATCCGGCTTGTCTTTTACTTCCATCAATTTTGTAAAAGAGTGAACGGGAATCACGGTCGCCAGCTTACCTCCGCCCACGATATATTCTCCCGTTGGATCCACGTCGGTTCCGTGAGGACTTTTCGGAGTAGGCATATAGTACATAATGCCCGGACAATCCTTGGGTTGAAGCATTTTAACTCCGCTCAACCTTTCTGAAACCGCGGGCTGATTTTCGGGAAGAAAGTTTCTGTAGTATTCTCCGCCGAAGTTAGTCGCCTTTCCCTGATCCAAACATTGTTTCGCACGCACCCAGTTGAACGCCAGGATATAATCCTTATCGTTTTTAGAAGCGCCGACTTCCAGCATCTTGTGCGCTTGTTCCGAGTTATAACTCGTAAAAAAGCACCAGTCGTGCGATTTATTTTTTCCGCAGTGGGAAAGGTCGTAATCGAATCCGGGAACTAACACTTGTAATTCGATTGAAAGTCTTCCCGATTTTGGATCGACCTTAACCATCGTAATGGTTCCTTTGAGCGCGCCTTTGGAAAAATCTTCGACTTTCACGCTGCTCTGCGGAATTGGTACGGAGAATCTGGTCGCCGCCATCAAGTATTCCGTATTCTCGGTGGCGAAAGGAGAAGCGTGATTTCCTGCGGTGTTCGGAATTTCGATGATCTCTTTTGTTTCAAAGGATTTCAAATCGATTCTTGCCAACCGAGGAGTGTTATTCGCGTTCATAAACAGCCATCTGCCGTCCTGTTTCCCGTCGGTCATCGAAGCCTCGATGTGATGACTGTCATCCCAAGGAATATATCCATAAGAAGTTTTTAACATGTTTTTGGTTTCTTCATCGTAACCGTAACCGTTTTCAGGAAACACTGAGAAGACCGGAATGATTTTAAACAAACGAGTCGATGGAACTCCGTAAACGGACATCTGACCGCTAAAGCCGCCGGATAAAAACGCGTAGACTTCGTCCTTATCGCCGGGAGCGACGTAAACCCTTTTTGCGGCGTCCGAAGCGAGCGTCGCGGTCGACGCGCCTCCCTTACAACCCGTGATCAGGGCCATTGCGATTAAGAGTAGATAAAGACATCTAAAGAATATCAATCTTATCTTCATATAAATTCCTCCTATTTCTTACTGTCCATTTTTCTAAAATACTCAAGGATCTCCCGCGCTTCACTTTCCTGTACGTTTTGAAAAGTCATCTGGGTCAGGTGTTCGGCGAGAAGTCCTTGAGCGATCGGATCCTTCTGAGTCATCTCGACGGGATTTAGAATCATGTTCATGATCCATTCCGGAGTTCTCCGTTTGGTAACGCCCGACAGCGCGGGACCAACTACCTTCTCTTCGAACTTATGACAGGCGCTGCACTTCGCCTCGAACTGTTTCTTGCCTTTGTCTGCAAGAGATTCATCCAACGCCGCCAATGTAACCGAAGCCACCGGACCGACTCCTTTGGAATTTTCCGAGGATGCCGAATTTTCTTCGGTCTTTCCCTTCCCGCATGAAATTCCGAATATTAAAGAAATTGCGACTACCGTCGCGAGTTCTTTCGATATACGTCCAAAATGCTGTTTAAAAAATCGAATCTTCATTTGGTTCCTCACTCTAACTTGAATCCGTCCCGCAGGTCAAAACATCCGATCAACACGTCGCAGAATCGTTCTTCGATTATAGTCGAAATTCATTTTTCTAAATTGATCCAAATCAAGTGGAGGCAAAAGAGCGCATTGACAATTGTCATCTTATCCCTTTTAAAAAAAGAATGAAACACGAGGAGAAAGAATTAGGATTCTTGCTAAGGTATAAAACGGATTTTTGATCAAATGAAACGCAAGGAGGAAAACGAATTGTGTTACTGAATTTATTCGAAGAACTCGAAGACCGGGAGATTCTTTCCATATTCTCCAAAGGAAAAACGGAACATTATAAAAAGGGAGAATTCCTTTTTCACGAGGGGGACATTCCGAATTCTTTGGATCTACTCACGGAAGGGCGAGTGCAAATTTTTAAATACGACGGAAATTCAAACGAGATCACGATGAATTTCTTTTCGCCGCATTCTCTGATCGCGGAGCTCGCGATCATAACCGGAATTCCATATCCCGCTTCAGGAAGATTCATCACCGACGCCGTCGTGATTCGACTTCCGTTGTCTTTACTAAAAAGCGAGATCAAAAACAATATCTCCCTCAATCACTTGCTAGTGCAGTCTTTATTTCAAAAGATACAGGCGTTGAACATGACGATCAATCGGGGTCTTACCATGGATTCGATGCAGAGAGTGGCTCATTTTTTATATCATCTGCCCGTGGATTGTCCTCCGCTCAATCACGGTCAAATCGCATCTATGTTGATTCTGAGAGCGGAAACTTTTTCAAGAATTCTCAGACAATTGAAAGACCTTCAGATCATAGATGCGGAAAGAGGACAGATTAAAATTTTGAACAGAGAAGGACTCAAACAATTCCTATGACGTATATTTGATTCAAATCAAGGAAAAACAAACGGATCGGGCATAGTATGAAGGGATGAATCTACTTTTAAATTTAAGAACTCATCTGTGGACAAACGCGTTTCGTCCTTTTTTTCTCGCTGCGTCGATCCACGCGCTCGTATCGATCTTATTGTGGATCCTGATTCTTTTTTCATTCTTAAAGCCGCCTTCGATCACAGGAATGATTTCGTTTCATTCTTATGAAATGGTATTCGGTTTTGCTCGCGCCGCAATATTAGGATTTCTTTTTACCGCGGCGCAGAACTGGACAAAAACCGTACTGATCCGGGAAAGATCGCTTCAGGTTCTATTCTCTCTTTGGTTTATGGGAAGATTCTGCTGGATCGACGTTCCAATTCTTTCGAACGTCGCGTTCTTGAGCGATCTTCTTTGTGACGGATTCGGTTTGTATTTACTCGCTCCGAAGCTGATGCAAAAAGGACAAGAACACAATCGTGTCATCGTCGCCTGCTACGCGTTATTCGGAATTGCCCACGGACTTACGATTCTTTCCATGTTGCAAGCTATTCCTTCTTCTCTGACTTTGCACTGGATCCATACATCCATCTTTTTGGTTCTGGTCTTCGTCATTTTAATCGCAGGAAGAATCCTACCTTTTTTTACGACGGTAGCGGTCGCGAGTGCAAGTCCGAAAAGAATTCAAAAAATCGAAACCTTAACTAACTACGGCTCCTTTCTTTTCATCGGAGCGGAATCCGTTCTCCCCTGGCTTCCCGATTTTCAACTTGCGGCCGGATCTTTCGCTCTTATTTTTTCCGCGCTGCAAGCTGCACGATGGTTTTTATGGGAACCCTGGAAAACCCGCAAAACACCGATTTTGTGGATTCTTCTTTTATCATATTCCTGGCTCGTTCTCGGAATTTTTTTCTACGGCCTTGCCCATCTGGGTTTTTTTCCTTTATCCGCCGCCTTTCACATCATCACGGTAGGCGCCATTGGAGGTTTTATCTACGGGATGATCACACGCGTATCGCTGGGTCATACAGGAAGAATGATTTCTGCGTCGAAAGAAATCGTATTCGGATATTATTGTATTACATCGGCGGTTCTTGTCCGGGTTTTATTTCCCCTTTTCGGGTTTTCCACTGTCGGGTACGGAATCTCGGCAACGTTTTGGATCCTATCCTTTATCATTATAATATTCAAGTACTGGAATATACTTATCCAACCTCGGATCGATTCTCTTAGGAAATAAGAATTCGACGAAAGAAGAATGTCCGTTTAAAAAATGGGATTCAAGGCGCTCGCGTCCAAACGGCCACGGACGGGCAAAGTCTGGCTCAATAAAATTCGGATACGACGTGTGAGTTCCTACAAATTACGCCTCGTCCGGTTTTTGGTAAGAATTCGGATCGTTCTCCACCGTGCTAAAAATGTGTGAGTTCCTACGTCTATGGTTATCACAAAGCATCGAAGAATTTACGATCACAAAAGGGAATTTTGACCTCTGGAAAATAAAATTCCCAAGACGGCGATCAGAATGGAAAGAAGAAGATTGATCCTTCCGAAAAACGCCGCTTTGCGGCGGTATCTTTCCCAAAGGGCCGGGCTTTCGTGAATCAGTCTTTGAGTTAACGGGCCTAAAAAGAAATCATGAAATACGGAACTAACGATCAAAATACAAAATAAGAAAATTTTAAAAGCAATCACCGAAAACGGGTTCTGAAATAGAAAAAGGAAATCGGTCGGCCTATAACCTTTCCAATAAAGAATCGCGGACCCGCTTACGAAAGAGACCGCAAAGATATAATAAGCGATTTTTCTAAACTGCAATGCGAGTTCATAAAACAAATCTATCTTTATGTTTTTGTAATTCGGATTTTTTAAAACGGGGCGAAAGACAAAAACATATGACAACATTCCCCCGATCCAGAATACCGCGGCAAAGATGTGAAAGAATAAAAAAATGAAATACGAGATCAAGCTCACTCCACAAAATTCTTCTTCGTATTCCGTTTCGCAAGAATAGTTTTAAAATTAGAGGTTCGTTATTCGATGATTTTTCTCAATAGAGCACGACCGATAAATCGAAACTTCTCTCCCAAAGGAAATCTGCCCAAGTTTATCTTTACTACATTTTGTAAATCGAGCGGCTTTCGAAGAATAAACTTTTACCTCGACCACAGCCGACTGTCCCGTCTCGAAATATTCATCGATTCTTGAACGAAGGAGACGATCTCCTCGTTGGAAGTTAGACACAAATACGCTGCGCCGGCTCCGGACGCAATTCCCTTGAGATTCATTTCTCCTAAAACAGTACAAGTTTTTCTTCCGTACGATATCTGCTGTCCTTGCAAAATCTGAGAAAGTTCTCCATCATAAAAATAGAATATACCCACTCCCGAATTCTGTGAACTCGCGGTATTCAGTTCGAGACCGGCCATAAGAAACGCTCCGTCTCCTACGATCCCGACCGCCGTTTTTTCCGGGTTCATAAGTTTTACTCCGATGCTCGCCGACACACAGTAGCCCATACAATTGAAGTCGGTCGTCTGATTTACCGGAAAAAGCTCGGCTGCAAGAAATGTAGGAATACCGTCCAAATAAGCCTCTGATACCGCTTGACGCGTGCGCCATACCCGCCGCCGATGATCAGAACATCGTTGGAAACCCGATTCTGTTTTGTTAAAACTGGTTTCATAGGACTTTTACAACTAACCCACAAAACACGCCGAAATTCATTAACTTGTGTCAACTTGCCTTCGGTCGCGCAGCGTATAACGCGCGTAATGCGACCATGAAAACATTCCTTTTTACGAATGCGCCGATCAATTTTGTTAAACGAAGGAAAAACTTGAGAGAAGTTTATCGATTCGAATAAAGAATCTATCTCAAAAGTTTCATGTAAAAGTCGGTGAGAGCGTCCGGCAACCGGGAAGGATTGGGAAGAATTCGATAGGAGCTATATCCGAGCATGGAAGGAAGATATTGTTTCGCTTGTTTATCAATCGCGAGCGCGTAAAAACCGACTTTGTATTTTTCACATTCCCGAATCGCTTGTTTCACGTCTTCGATCCCGTATCTACCTTCGTATCGGTCGTAGTCGTTCGGTTTTCCATCTGATAAAAGAAGAATCCAACGTTTTGAACTCGTCTCTCTTTTTATACGCGCCAACGCGTGTCTTATCGCAGGACCGATTCTTGTATAACCGCTCGCTTGAATCGCGCCGATTTTATTTTTAGCTTTCTCCCAAGGTTCCTCGAATTTTTTAATCGAAAAATAATCGCAGTGATTTCTAGTCCGAGAAGAAAATGAGTCCATCTGAAATCGGTCTCCGAACTCGGAACAAAGCTGACCGAATAAGATCAAAGAGGTTTTTTCCACGTCCAAGATTCGTCTGTTATCGACGAAGGAATCCGTAGAGAGGCTCGTATCCGTCAAAACTAAAATCGAAATATCCCTCAGCATTTTCCTTTTGGATAAATAAATACGTTCCGAAGGACTTCGCGAGCACAGAACGTCCGTGAGATAATCCACGATCGAATCCAAATCCAAATCTTCTCCGTCTAACTGACGTTTGACGGCGGTACGTTCGTTTACAAATCGATTGAAGCGGGATCTCAAAGTGTTCAAGACGGATATGTTTTCGGCAAGCGCTCTTCTTGAAAAAACGGGATCCTCACGAACGAGTTCTTGCGGAAACACTCTGCAATATCCCTTTTTATATTTCTTTTTGGAAACGTCCCATTCGTCGTAAGGAATCGATTTTTCATCCGCCCGAGCGTCGCGGATATCGGGAACTCCCGATCCGAAAAGAAACTCGGTTCGAAAGATGGAATGAGTCGGATCGTCCGAACGAACGGTATTTCGCAAGTCCAATTCTTGAAGCGCCTCCTTCTGTTCCGAAAGTTCGTCAGAGCCGTCGAAATCCCTCCAATTCCCGTTGAATTCTTCGATCGTATCCACCTTTTCAAAATGATGTTGAAGCGTATAATCTTCTTGGGATTTTTTATCGATTTCAATGCTTTCCGCTTTTTCTCTCGCGATCCCTTCCTCCTCGGTCTCGATTGAATTCTCGCGTTTTGACGCGACGTTCGGGGTTCCAACGTCCTTTTTATCGTTCGTTTCAAACGGCGCGGACATCCACGATCCGTGTAAAAAAGACAGATCCGGGATTATTTTAGAATTTTGAATATTCTTATTTTGGAATGTATTTTCGATTTCGATCACCGAGGCAATCAGTCCGGCCGCTCCCGGATAACGTTCTTTCAAACTTTCCAGAACTATCGCAAAGAAAAACTTTGCTTTTTCTCTCGATTCTTCCTTTCCCTTATCCGAGCCGTCCTTCCAGTTTAAACGTAAACGTCTTTGTTCGGTAAGGTATAATATTCTAAATATATAAAATTCGGAATTTCGATCGGCGTCGTTTGCGTGGGAATATTCCTTCGGGAGAAAGAAACGGTTTCTCTGATAGCCGCCTTCTCTTTCGGCGGTGAGAATTTCTATGTTTTCTCCCGTGAGCGCTTTAGCAAGAATGGAAAGCCGATCCTTGATCTCTGTCAGAGTTACGCGGGCTTCGATCGGCGTTTCATTCTCTCCGAACCCGATCCAACGCTGCGTAAAGCGCAATAGATGTTTGAATGTAAATTCTTCCCAACCCACGGAAGTTACAGCGACAAGGAAACCAAATCTTTGAGAGCGTTTACTACGTCTCGATCGTCTGACAACGGTTGTACGATCGCCACCTCGCAGGATAGACGAGGAGGAAGTCCGCTTACGATCATCTTTCCCGCGTCTACGAGCAACCTCGTGGAACAGGATTCCGTAAGCCCCAGCTCGGTTAGGTTTCGAATTTTTTGACCGAGCTTGACAAGTTTGGCCGCAAACTCCGTCGAAATTCCGGTTTCTCCTTTTAAGATCGTCTCTTCCACGTCCGACTTCGGATAATCGAATTGTAAAGCGACAAACCTTTGTCTTGTGGAGGGTTTCAATTCTTTCCAACCCTTTTGATATCCTGGATTGTAAGAGGCGACTAACATAAATGAGTCGGGGGCTTTGATCGTTTCGTTTCGCCGATCTAGATAAATTTCCCTTCTGTAATCCGTCAGAGGATGAATCGCCACGATCGTATCGGGTCTCGCTTCTGCAATCTCGTCTATATAAAGAATCGCCCCCATACGAATGCTTCTAGTAAGAGGTCCGTCCTGCCAAACGGTCTCCGTCCCTTGAATCAGATAACGACCCAAAAGATCGACCGCCGACGTTTCTTCGTGACAAGAAACGCTCAACAAGGGAAGTCTCATTCTCGCGGCCATGTATTCCACAAAACGAGACTTACCGGAGCCGGTCGGCCCTTTGATCAAAAGAGGAAGTTTATTTCGATGAGCCTGTTCGAATGCGACCACCTCGTGACCGGTCTCTTTGTAAAAGGGCGGATCAACCGTAACGAGCGGTAGATCCTTGTCTTCGGCATTCGGAGAATTCTTCATTTAAACTTAAGAACGATATCTCCCGAAGAATCCTCCGCATTCAACGCTTCGTCCGTCGGCTGCCCGAAGCGGATAAAGTTTATGATAAATGCGACGATTCCCGATGTGAATAAGATTGCGGCTAACGTAAGTCCTAAAAAGTGAACTTGGATCTCCTTTTGAACCACTAAAAAATCGAGTCCGAACTTTCGTTCCAGATAGACTTGTGCGATCCCCGCCACCGCAAAAGCGCCGGTCATTCCCAACATACCGATGTTAGACGCCCAGAACGCATATAAGCCCATCGGATTGTTCCAGAGTTTTCTTCCGGTCAGAAGAGGCATCGCGTATGTTACGATCGCCAAGACGATCATCGCATAGGCTCCCCAAAATGCGAGATGCCCGTGCATCGCGGTGATCAAGGTTCCGTGAGTATATAGGTTAACTTGCGGTAAAGTATGCGCAAAACCGAGGAAGCCCGCCCCGACACAAGACATCACGGCGCTTCCGATCGTCCAATAGAGCGAGATCGCGTTCGGATGATTTCTTCCGCTCTTACGATACATGGAAATCGCGAACATCGCCATCGCTAAAAACGCGAGCGGCTCGAGCATGGAAAAGAATCCGCCGACCCATTTCCAATATTCGGGAACTCCGATAAAGTAGTAATGATGTCCCGTTCCTAAAATTCCGGAAAGAAAAGTCAGACCTACGATCACATAAAGCCACTTTTCGATCACTTCTCTATCCACTCCGGTAAGTTTGATCAACAGAAAGGAAAGAATCCCGCCCATGATAAGTTCCCAAACACCTTCCACCCAAAGATGTACAACCCACCATCTAAAATAAGAATCCACGGTCTGACTGTTGAACTGAATCATACCCGGCAGATACAAAAGCGCGGCGGAGAACAAACCGAAATACAAAACGAGTCCGGTTGTGGAATTCTTCGTTCCCTTCCAAACGGTCATTCCGATGTTGAAAAGAAACGTAAGAACGTTGATCACTACCAGATAATCGAGAGGACGGGGAATTTCCAAAAACTTTCTGCCTTCCCAGAAATTGAAATGGAATCCCAAGATGGAAACGACTCCGACAATGATAAGCGAAATGAGTTGCGCGTAAGCCAGTTTTTCGGAATAGAGTTCCCTACCCGATTCTTCCGGTATGATATAATGAGCCGCGCCCATAAAACCGGTGAGAAGCCAAACGACCAACAGATTTGTGTGAGTCGCCCTCGCGGTATTGAACGGAATCCAATCGTGTAATCCGTCGAATCCCATTCTCGCAAAAGCCATAATGAATCCGTATATTAACTGCAAGGATAGAAGTAACATACAAGTTGCAAAAAACCAGTAAGCTATTTTCTGAGATTTATATTTCATGATCGCTCCAATATGATTCCGTTTCTGATTCTATTTTAATTGGGATAAATATTTCGTGAGGTCCTTGATTTCCAAATCGCTCAGAGGAAGTTTAGGCATCGCGGTTCCCGGTTTGATCTTCTGCGGGTCCTTCAGCCAGTTTTCCAAATACGCGGCGTCGTATTTGTTACCGACCGCATCCAACGCAGGGCCTACGTTTCCACCGGAACCGCCGACCGCGTGACAAGCGGTGCAGATCTGTTTGAATTTTTCGGGAGGCGCGACGTTCGCCGATTGAACGTTAACCGTCTTTGTTTCTTGTTTAAAATCCGGCTTCGGAGGAAAACCTTTCAGATCCAGTTCTCCATTCCATTTTAAGAATGCGATGATCTCCTCGATTTGAGCGTCCGTAAAAGAATATTTCACCATCTTTCTTTCACCCGGATACATCGCCTCGGGATCTTTTAAAAACACTCGGATCCACTCGGGTCCCCTTCGTTCATAGACTTTGGTGAGATCCGGCGCGTAATAGGCTCCTTCGCCCAGGATCGTGTGGCAACCCATGCAATTATTTCTTTCCCAGATTTCCTTTCCTGCGATCACGCTTGGCGAAAGATCCCGGTTCGATTTGTGCGAATAGACATACCACATGGAATCAAAAGTGAGAAATAAGAAGACGACGGAAAACAAAGCGGTTCCGAGTAGAAAAAATAATTTTGCCTGGAACTTAGTAAGCATGTTTCATTCCTTTTTCCATAATAAAGATTTCTAAGATTCCCTTTGAGAAATCCGCAGGACGGAATCTTAACAGAATTTTTAATTTTGTCCTTGATCTATATCAATTTTATATTATTTTACTTCACCTAAAATGAAATCCGTAAAAGAAACACTTAGGAAACACGATGCGAATTACATACCCAATCCGAAAATCCATTCGAAACAAACACTGGACTGAGATTCAAAAAAAATTCAGAAACGAGATCGAATCGCTCGCACTTCGAAAGGTATATCAAAAGTCGGATCGAGTGTACAACGCAAAGGATCCTTATTTAGGTTTTTATGAAGTAGTTTCTGGAATTTTCAAAGTATATTCCCTCAATCCGGAAGGGAAAGAAATGATATTAAAGATTTTTTATCCGGGAGAATTTATTGCGACACAGCTCATCTTTCAGACCGAGGAGCCCTGCGTTTATCCTTTGTTTTGTGAAACTTTATACGGAGGAGAACTGAATCACTTTCCAAAAAAGGAATTCAAATCTTTCCTATTCAAAAACATAGACGCTTTGTTTCACTTCTCCGCTCTTGCAATCGAGCACGTCGGCTACTTTCGAAGCAAGGTATTGGAGAATCAGTTATATTCGGTAAAAGAAAGGATTCTTATTTTTTTAAAAGAATCCGGTGCGACGGAAGGATTTATTTTATTACCCATCACAAAACAACAATTGGCCTCCCTGCTCGGAACGACGCCCGAATCTATCAGCAGATCCTTTCGAGTCCTCTTGGAAGAATCCGTAATCGAAGAACTGGATAACGGATATCGCATTCCGTCCCACAAGCCTTTCTCTCCGAGGGGAATAACATCCGAGGAGACGCCTTCCTTATCCAAAATCGAATCCCGAGGCGAAACATACACCGCTAACGTTAGGCGTAACTCCGGCCTATAGACCAACTCGGATTTTGCGGACGGACTTGCGGGACTCGATAAGATAACGTAACGGCAATGTCGAAGCCGACTGTTCGATATCGGATTTATTTTGCACTTACGGATATCAGCAACGAAGCGTCTTGGTTCATAAAAATATTCTTACCGTGATGGAATGTCCTCGTTTTTGTCTTCGTAAATCCTGCGCCGGAAAGTTTCGACCTTAGATCCTCTTGAACAAATCCGTTGTGAACTTTAGGATGACTTACGTTTTCATTCTTATCAAAATCGACGACGATCAACTTCCCGTTTGTATTTAACGAAGAGTAAAAATTCTTGAAAAGTATTTCCGGATCCGAAACGTGAAGAAGAACCAAGGAAGCGACGATCACATCCGCTCTAATGCCCGACCCCTCTTCCGTAAAATCGGAACGAATCACCTTTGCGTTTTTTATATCCGCGTACGCGACCTTCTCCCTTACGATATTCAACATCTTCTCCGCGGAGTCCATTAGAATTATCTTATGGACCAAAGGCGCCAATTCCAAACCGACAAGACCCGTGCCGCATCCGTAGTCCAACAACGATTTGTCTTTGCTTTCTTTCAGTTCGGCTTTGATTGCGTCCACGATGATCCTTGCCAATTCTTTTCTTTCTTTCGTATCGTATCCGTTCGCAATCTGATTGAATATGTTATTTTCCATAGGATCGTTCTTCGATTTTTACCGAAGCCGCATCAAGCCAAACGTTACTTATTTCCGGGAGAGACAAAAATTTCAACGGAACTCACCTGGTTGATCGGAACTATATTCGTATAGTTTTTGATATCTTCTTGTAATTCCCCGGCGTGCGGTAAAAACGCATTCAAAAAATCTTCCGGCGTATCAAAGTAATAATTGCAAACGGCTACAAATGAAGAATCCAACTGTCCGTCCGGAAGATCGATCCCCCGTTCGACCGAGACTCCGCGATATCCTTTTCCTTTGGAAAGAAGGGAGATCGATTTTGGCATGTGGACCTCCAGATAGTAAGAAAAATCGAAATGATAGTTCTCTTTCTTTTGATAGATTGAAGTTATATTAAACACAGTCTCCCTCAAGTTTTGATATTTAAGAATCGGGAACATTCCCTAAAATTGCATATAGAATCTACAAAGATGTCGTTTAACAAAACGACAGAATCCTCCTCGACCCTATAGATTTTAATACTGAGTATTCTCCGGCAAAATGCAAAATTACCGAAGTTAGACTCCTTTGATACTCCGCCCGTCGAAAATTTTTCACGACCGCGGAACGGATTCGTAGGTTTGTTTTTTGATAATCGCGACAAAAAAAGAATTTTTTATGAACCAGATCCTATCGCCTTCTTTCACGTCGAGAACGTGAACTCGATATATTCTACTTTTATTAAGAGACTTTCTTAAAATCTCCGAAGACAAAAACCGTTTTATAAAATTCTAATTCTTTGTGTGAGATACTACAAATCACTGCAATCTGCTTTTAGGAGATTTTGGGCGTTATTGCCTCATTCCGAGGAAGTAGGAGATCCTACATTTTCAGGTTTTAAGGCAGACTCTTTAATGGGAACGAGAGTTCGTATAACGTATAAAACCCGAGTGCGCGGGGTTTCTGTTTATTCCGTTCCTTCGTTCCGAACAAACCAAAGATGGATCGCCGTCTGGAGTTCTTTGTGATCCGGTTGGTCGTCCGATGCCCAAGCTACGATCCCATCCGGACGTATCAGTAACGCGCTGAAGCCCGAACGGTCTTTTACTTTACGTGAAATATAATTGAGATTCTTATAACCTCTCGCTAAAGTTTCAAGAGAGGGATCGCCGTTAAAATCAACCAGCATTCCTTGTCCGTCGTTTAGGAGTTCGCCGATTTTTGTTCCATCTTCAAATTCGAAGTTTGGAACGCTATGACCTGCAAAACGGTGAGCGTTTCCTAAATCGTAGCGAGTGAAAATTCCCCAAACTCTTCCCGCGATGTAAGTGGTTCCGTCGCGCGTATTTATGAGGTCGCGAAAAATCGCGTTCAAAGCGCGGGCATAGGGAGCCGGCTTCATGATTGCAACTTGTGCGCGCGACCAATCGAGAACCTGTGCGCCGATCGGATGTCGCTCCTTTTGATAACTATCAAGCAAACCTTCCGGCGCCCGATCCTGAAGCGTCGCGGCGAGCTTCCAGCCGAGATTCATAACGTCTCCCAACCCAAGGTTCAAACCTTGACCTCCCAACGGAGAATGAATGTGCGCGGCGTCGCCCGCCAAAAGAACTCTTCCGTTTCGATAAGCTGTCGCCTGTCGCGCTCGGTCCGTCCAAGTGGTAGCCGTATGAAGAGCGGCGACAGTAACGTCCGTGTTCGAAATTCTTCTTAATACTTTTTGAATGTGTTCCCGCGTTATCCTCCTTTTCGAATTATGAAACTCACCTCCGTCAAAATCCTGAATCACCAGATAACCCGGCTGTGATTGAAGATACATACCCGTTGGAGTTACGTTTCTGCCCGGCCTTAACTTTTCCGGATCTGCGATTTCGACTTGAGCGGAATATCCGGTAAATTCCGGTTCCGTACCGACGAATTCAAAACCGCCGCACTTACGAACAAGACTTCGACTCCCATCACAACCTACGAGCCACTTACCTTGAAAGGTGCGATCGTCCGAATGAACGGTCACACCCTCTTCGGTTTGATCAAAAGAAGTCAAAGCAAGTCCGCGTTCGATTCTCACTCCTAAAAACTGAGCCCTTCGAGTCAGCAACGTTTCAAGCTCTTCCATTTCGGAGATTAAACTGGTTTCCGTCGAACTTAAAAGACGATGCGTCCATTGCGAAGTATCGATATCTTCTTCGTAAAATGGAATTCCGGCGAAGTGACCCGCTTGACGACGAGATCCCTGTCCCGAGTTTTGATGAGGATTCTTGAGACGTTTGTGTACCTCGAGCTCCTCTAACAACCCGCGACGATAAAGCGCTTCGATCGAAGGAGTCGAAAGTCCCCTGATCCCGAAAGGAATTTGTTTTAATGGAGAATGTGGACTTTTCGTCTTTTCCAATATAAGAACCGAGCATTTTGACAACGCCAATTCGCAGGAAAGAAAAAGTCCGACCGGACCAGCTCCCGAGACGATTACGTCATAAACGGATTTTCGATTGTTTTGATTCATTATAATTTCCTAATTTAGATCCGCCCTTGAACCGACTTCATTCCGGTAAAAAAATCTACCAGACTCTGCGGCGAATTTGCGCCGAGACAAAGATCGAGAACTTCCGCCGAGTCTACGGCTTCCGAAGCGCTGCGGGAACAAAGGCGCGCTTCGTAATCGATAAGCGCCGCTTCCCAATCGCCGGGATTCGCGACGATTGCCTTCCCGAGTTCCGCGGCGTCAAACATCGCAAGATTGGCCCCTTCTCCGGAAGGCGGCATAAGATGAGCGGCGTCTCCGAGCAACGTCACGCCCGGTATTCGATTCCATTTATGTTCCGCAGGAAGCGTATGAATCGGACGAAGTACGGGTGTTGTTTCGCCTTCGGTGATAAGCGCTACCAACTCGGGAGCCCAGTCTTCAAATTCTTTAGCGATGTCGGCTAACGCGTTTTTCGGATTCGAGAAATCGAGATCGTCGAACCAATCCTTCGGCTTATTCAACTGAACGTATGTGTGCAGTATTCCACCGGGCTCTCGATGAGCGACGATCCCTTTCTCCGGAGCAATCGCGTACATCGCTCCTCCTCCGACGATATCCGCGCTTGCTTTGTGACGAGAGTCGCTATCAAATAGGAACGTTTCGACAAACGTGACGCCGACATACTCCGGTTTCGAGTCGGAAAGAAGCGGACGAACTTTCGACCAAGCGCCGTCCGCACCCACGAGAAGGTCGGTCGTGACGACGGAGCCGCTCGCGAAAATGATTTCGTGGCGCCCGTCGCCGAGCGAAGAAACCGAATCCACTTTGTGCGCCCAGTGAATCGAACTTTCGGGAACTGAATTCAAAAGAATCCGGCGAAGATCTCCTCGCAGAACTTCAGGCCGACCGCCGACACCATCGTCCGGTTCGTCCAAAAGAACGTTACCCGCCTTGTCGAGTATGCGGGAAGCCTGAGCCCCGGCGTGAATGATTTCAATAAACTCCTCGAAGAGCCCGGCATCCTTAAGCGCGATCTGCCCGTTGTATTCGTGGATATCCAACATTCCGCCCTGTTTGCGGACGTTGGAAGCGGATTCCGCTTCGTAGATATCGGCCTCGATTCCGTGAACGTGGAGGATGCGAGCGAGCGTAAGACCGCCGAGTCCGGCGCCGATGATTGCGATCGGAACGTGGTTGATTTGATTCATGACGTGTCTCCTTTTATATTTCCGAATAATCGGTTATTCACAAAATTATATTGACTAAAATATTTAAGTCAATATAATTTTCCTATATTTTCATTTCGATTCGTAAAAAGGAGCTTTTTTGTATGGGATTAAGGGAGTTAAAAAAGAAACAGACCCGCAAGGCCATCTCCGACATGGCGACTAAACTCTTCATCGAACGGGGATATCACGAAGTGACTACGGCCGAAATTGCCAAACTCGCAAACGTTTCCGTTCCGACCCTGTTCAATTATTTTGCAAATAAGGAGTCCCTGGTTTTCGACGAGGATGTAGAAAGAGAAGAAAGGCTTATCGACGCAGTCGTATCCCGAAAGAAAGGAACCTCCATACTGGACGCTCTCCTTGATTTCGGATTAAAAAATCCGGCTTTCAATCCGGCGAATCGGGAACTCGTCGGAGGTTTTAGAAAACTGATCAAATCGACGCCGGAACTTTCCCTTTGCGAAAGACAAATCATGATGAGATACGAAAACTCGCTCGCAAAGGTTCTAAAGAAAGAAGCTAAAACAAAGTTAGGCGAAACCGAGGCGGCGTCTATAGCTCATTTCATTTCGGACGCGTTTTACAGAGCAAGCGATTCCCCGCATCCGAGAGCGACTCTCGAAACACTTTTTAAGATTCTGAAAAACGGCTGGTCCGAATAAAAAGAAATCCATAAACGTCGCACGCACTTGTTCAAATTCGTTTCCAATTTCCGAAGTTTTCATTCCGCGGAACGGGAATAAACGACGTATTTTGAGGAATGGAAAAGGGGCCCGTCTTCGTAATAAAATCTATTCAAAGGTTATAATAATATGAGCGTTGGCTCATGGAAAAAAATCGATCATTTGAGATGAAAGCAAACGGAGATATCGGAATGAAAAATATAAAAAATCGAAACTCGGTTCTAACACTGTGGAACCTCGCTTGGATGCTTTTTTTGGCAATTTCAGTTCTTTCCTGCGATGATAAGAAGGAAGGCGGGGTAGAAACCGCACTCGTCCCTTTGCTCAGTACGCCGGGAACGCTGAATCCGCAGTCTACTCCTTCCGATATCGGAATTCTTCCTCCGTCTTCTTCCCCCTCGGTTCCCGCTCTTTCCCAAACCACACCGCTTCACAACGCTGTAAATATTCCGATTAACGCGAAGTTGACGGTGGTTTTCTCTAAAGTGATCGACATCAATTCCGTTACGACCAACACCGCGGATACGAACTGTTCCGGCTCCGTAAGCCTTTCTTCCGATAACTTCGTAACCTGCGTTCGAATGAACTCCGCTCCGACTTCGCCCTCCGGAACAAACAGCAACTCTTTCCGATTGGATCCGGCGGCCAACCTGGCGACCTCGACTCAATATAGAATCAGGGTATCGGATTCGATCATCGACGAAAGTGGAAGGGCGCTTTCGGCTAACGTGATCACTTCCTTCAGCACTTCCGCGAGCGCGGATATAACCGCGCCCGGAATTCAATATACTCTTCCGATGGACGGAGACTTATTGGTTGCCACCAATGCATCGATCGCCCTTACATTCACTGAAGCGATGGACGCGACCTCAGTCAGCGTCAACACTTTGAATACGACTTGTTCCGGTAGCGTTCAGATTTCGGATAACAATTTTGTGAGTTGCAAAAGAATCGCGGCTCAGCCGCAGTTTTTCAATCAGATGCGCTCCGTAGCGATCAAACCCGCTGCGACATTAAACGACTTTACCGAGTACCGGATAAAAATCACCGCAGGCGCTAAAGACACAGCCGGGAACCCGGCGAGTCAGGAAATTTTTAGTTTCATTACGCAGAACAACGACTCCACAACTCCTCAACTGGCGCAAATTTTTCCGACGGACAACCAAGTCGCAATCGCGAGAAACCGAATCTTCACCTTGGGATTTACTGAAAAAATGAATCCGACTTCGTTCGTTTTGAATTCTTCCAACAATACTTGTTCGGGAACGGTTCAAATTTCCGCCGATAACTTCAATACATGCGTAAGATTGAATACTGTTTTCCGTTACGAGGGAACCAATCTCGGGTTGAACCATTCCTTTTTCCTAATAGATCCTTTAGCCGCTCAAACGGTATATAAGATAAGACTTACAAACGGAATTCAAGACTTGTCCGGAAACGCATTTGCAGGAGGAACTCAGGCTACGGGGTTTACAACGGGCAACGATTCTGACAACACACAGCCTACGATTCTTGCGATTACTCCGAATGATGGAAGCGTAAATCAGCCTTTCACGGCTTATAACGTCGAAATTATTTTTTCCGAAGAAATGAATTTCAACGATTTTACCCGGAATATTTCAAACGGAGCCTGCACGGGGAATATTCAGATTTCTCCGGATAACTTCGCAAACTGCGTTCGTTTGAACGCTCTTACGGTCTTCACCGGAAACAATAGGATACGCGTCAATTCCGGCGGAGGAAGCCTATTGCCCAATACCACTTACAAAGTCAGGGTTAAAGGAGCAATACGAGATGTTACGGATAACGTTCTCGGAGGGGACTTTACGCAAACCACCGGATTTACAACTGCTCCTTGATTTCTTTCGATCAGAAATATTCCATCCGACTGAGGATGGAATATTTCGTGAAACATTAAAGAATTCTTAATTACTCTGCCATTTAGAGAGATACGATCGTTTTCAAAATAAAACCCATTCTCAACCACCCATCCTTCGAAGAAAACAGAACCGTTCAGGAAATACGATACGCACCTCCCCTTTTAGAAAAAACTGGAATCTGAAATTTTAAGGTCTACGATCCATCCGCAATAATACGCAAAAAGAATTACGCTAACTAAGAATCTTGATCAAAGGAATGACGGATCTCGAAACGCTCTTTAAGATTCTAATCAAATTAGCGGGCCGGGCAAAATTAACGTCAGTCGCACTCGCGCGCATCCGGGAAGAATCGATCGTTCTAAGGATTCGATCCCCTCAAAATTTTTTCCATCGATTTCCCTTTTGCCAATTCGTCGATCAGCTTGTCGAGATATCGAATATTCCGCATCAGATCGTCTTCGATTTCTTCCACGCGGTATCCGCAGATAACTCCTTTGATGAGAGATACGTTTTTGTTGATTTGAGGGGCTTGGTCGAAAAATTCCTCGAAATTCACTCCGTCTTTTAGCCGTTTCAAAAAACCGTTTTTATCATAGCCGGTTAACCAGTAGATAATGGCGTCGACTTCCTCCTTAGTCCTTCCTTTCTTCTCCGCCTTTTGAATATAAAGGGGATAAACTTTGGCAAAGGGAGTGTTGAATATCTTAGGCTTTTCTTCTATAGAATTTGAGTCCGCTTTCTTTTGTTTCATTCTAATTCTTTTCCCTTTTATAAGTTTCCTTCAAAGTTATACTCTCAAATGAACGAAATGAAAAGCGAATTTAAAGTATATTGAATATTTCCGCAAAACAGAAAAAAGAATATCGTAATCTTTTGGAAACAAAGCCGATTCTTATAAAAAACGATGGAGCTTAAGAAGCTTTGTCGTGTTCGCGGCTTCGAAATCCTCGTTTTCCAAGGCCAAAGGATTTCGGAGAAAACGATCTTCATACCATTCTTACTTTAAGAATCCCTTATGCAGGAGGCATCTTGTCGAATTTCGGGAGCGACGGATCAAGATGATCCCAGTCATAACCGCGCATAACGTATGTCACAACCTGCGGTTTGTACCGGCTTGGTTCGTCCAAACTTGCCGCGTGCACGGTAAACAGCTCGGGCATTGCGGCGAAGGTCAAATATACCGGCGATCCGCATTTGGGACAAAAGTGACCGGCCTTGGTATTGCCGCTGTCGCCGACCATATCGAAGTAAGCCGCTTCACCGTTCAGCTTTACGTTGTTCCGAGAAGGGAACGTAAGATAAGATCCATGACCGGTACCGCTCATTCTTTGACAATCCCTACACTGACAATCGTTCATAAAGATAGGTTCATCGGAAATGTTGTAGCGAATTTCGCCGCAAGCGCATCCACCCGAGTAGGGAAGTTTCATATTTTTTCTCCATTAATATTTTATTAAAATAGTATATTCTTAATTATGAATATTTTTTATTACGCGATTTGCTGCGGGAATGCGCGACCTGATTCCAGAAATGTTTTGAGATTTGAAAGAACCATCGGCCAACCTTTGGATATTCCCAAATGCATCTGATCGTCCAGATCCTCGTGAGTTACGGTCAAACGAACCAAGCCTTCGCCATAAGGTTCGATATCGAACGTGGCTCGCGAGTGTTTTGATTCTTCCTGCAATTCGTTCGGCCTCGCCCACGAAAGAACCAAACGTCGAGGAGGGAGACTTTCCAAAACCTTACCTGCAATATCGACCGTTTTTACGTCGTCAACGCGTTCGTGTCTCCATTCCGAGCCGACTTTCCAATCCGAAACGTTTATGTGCGCCGGTTTTTCGGAAAGAGGGTCGACCCAATATTGGTTCGTCACTTCAGCGTCGATCAATGCGCGCCATACTTTCTCGGGCGTGCTCGCGATGTAAGTAACGTAGACGAAATTAGGTTTTTTCATGGTTCTCTCCTTCGAGTTGTGTTTTCAGATCATGCAAAAGTCTAAGCCGATTCTGCTCAAATTTTCTTACCCAGCGCTCGTAAACCTCGTAGATCGGAACGGGATTGATAAAGTGAAGTTTTTCTCGGCCCTTCCAAACGACCGTTACAAGAAGCGCGTCGATCAGAATTTCAATGTGCTGTGTCGCAGATTGCCGCTGCATATCCAAGTGTTCGCAGAGGGCAGAAAGCGTTTGTCCATTTTCTGCGTAAAGAAGATCCAATACTTTTCTACGGTTCGGATCAGCCAACGCTTTGAAAACTTTGTCGGCCCCCGGCAACTCCTTGCGCATGCAAAAATCATTATGCAGTCATATACCTGCATGTCAAGAAAAATTTAAGAATCCGAAACGGGAACCTTCAATTTCTCGACCTTAGTTTCTGCCAAAGACCTGGAGGAAAATGTGACTTATTTCTTAGGAAGGGTCGGTTTTTTGAGTCAAGCGCGGCTCCTCAATGGATCCAAAAGAAGCACGCGACCAAATCCTTCGTGCTTATTGAAAAACCCACTTTGACTTAAAATCCACGTTGCGAGACACAAAGACAAAAAATGGGCAACGGGAGAACCGTGCCCGAAAGGACTCGTTTCTAGTATTCTTTCAGGAGATCAAACTTAAAAAAGGAGGCAGGAACTACTTTACAAAAATAGATATCTTTTTTTCAGAGAAATGTCAATCAGCGAGATAACTGAATAATCCGTTAGTCTCATTCGAATCCAAGACATATCTCAGATGAAGCTCCTTCCACGTTACAGCTAAAATCAACTGAAATCGGCCGTCAGACAGAAGAGTTCTAATACGATGGGGCATCGAAGGTTCCTATAAAATAGAATTGATTCCTATTCATTATGATAAAGTCCCTCAATTTTTCTTCAAGATCCGTCTTATAAAACAAATCATCAAGATCATCGAAAAGAGCTTTTGATTCTTCCAATTGAATCGTTCTTTTATCCCTATCTTTAAACGGTTTTCCGCCGAGCCTATCCATCGATTCTTTTAGAATATTATAATTTTCATCTAAACCTATCTTTCTAAATCCTTCAAGCGCATCCTCCGCAACAATTCCTGAAGAGTTAAAGAAAAATTGATCATGCCCTCCATTATTTACTTCGGCTGAATATCGGTGAATGGCAAATAGGAATTTTTGTTCATTTGAAAATCCTTTTAGATCTTCAATATATTCTTCCTCTCCCTCGTAAACGTTAATCGCCCACCAGAGAGGCTCTATGATTTCAAAACTACCGTTTTCAACATTGTCTATAAAAGAATCATCTATGATAAAACTTACTTGTCTGTTTTTCTCTTTGGTAAAATCACTAAAATCGAAGAGCTTGTATACAATCCTTCTAAAATACCCAGATATCGTTTTTATCATATATCCCCCTATAAAATCCGAATCAAAATTCAATCCCGCCTAACGCATAAGGCTTCACAATTTCAACGAAGCCCAAACATCACTGCGTTCGCGTGTGCCGCATCGCCGTAGCTGAAGGTTGCCCGTCCGGCCGCGTCCCTACGGGTCGCGCTCTCAGCTCCGGTCAAGTTATTACATTTTACTTTGGAAATATATTTTTTACACTATTCGCAATAACTTGACCACGCTTCCATCGCTCGCGGGGGTAGATTCTAATCCTTCGGGATCTCGCAAATCTTGTCTTCGTCCGGGTCTGGGTTCGGTTCAACGGTTGCGACGATTTCGAAAATCCTTTCTTTTACAAGCATGGGGACTCGATCCTTGGGATCTTTAAAAGCCTGATCTGCAAAATGTATTCTTTGAACTTCGATATCTTTGGGAATAAAGTTTAAACGAATCGAATGATTCGGTGGAAGATCAAATTCGGACTCTAAACTGCCGGATCTAAGATATGCTTGAAAACCAACTTCGAAAAAATACTTATTACGGCCTACAGGCGCAGGCATTCGATATTCACAGTCTTGCAAAAATCGCGTTCTCATATTTCCGCCGATTTGCAAAAATATATTCCTATATAACCCATCTTGCTTGTGATAATAATAACTTTCGCTAGGGTTCATATACCCAGTATCAAATGCAGTGAATTGTATATTATTTAATATCCCTATCTTCTTAGTCTCTGCAAAAAATACGTAAGAATCTTTACTACTGAATTCATTTTTTATCTTATAATTGTTTAAAATCGGCATTTTAAACTTTACATATGTGCTATTAAAGTCCGGTACTGAAGATGAAAATCGGATAGTACCTCGCATGTAACAATTACCCAGTAATAGAAGGCTAATAAAGCCTATTACAGCCATTTTTAGTTTCATAAAATTATAAATCACCTTCACAAGTTCTTACTGTGCCCTTCACATAGTTAACAGCTAAACCAATAGGGGAATCGGTAGCGAACCCAACAATGCCGTAACCAACATTTTCCCAATCTCCTTGTATGGCGCTTTTTAATGTAAGAGCAATCGAACCAAAAAATACTATCCTTTCGATAGGAAGCCCTTTTGCAATTTCAAAGGCTGAAAGACTATCCGTCGCAGTTCCACCAGGTCCATAAACGTAACCTGGAACTCCAAGCCCCGGGACGCCATAAACCGCACCTGCTGCAATCATAATTGCCAACTGTCCCGCACTCATGTAACAAGCCCATTTCCTTGCAGCTTTCTCATCCCAATGGATATTGTTCCAGCTCGACTTCGAATAACCACCCGCTAAATATGTCTGAGGTGTATTCCAATTCACTACGCTTCCCAATGCAAATACCGCAACCGCCCCCGCAGTCACAAACAATACCATCCCCAATGTAACCGCAGCAGTAACCGCAAACACTGCCATCGAGATCGCGGTATAAGGTGCGAAGGCGACAACGGCGGCTGCGGCTCCAACTGCTGTAACAACAGCTGTGATACCGATCGAAAAAACAATCGAACTCGTCAATGCCAA
>NZ_NPDU01000001.1 GCF_002811985.1 Leptospira adleri | reverse complement strand
CCGGAAGAATCCAGAACTTCCCAAATTCCACCGTTTTCAATATTACTCAAACGTAATACAACTAAGTCTTCTCCGGTGATCTCGGGCCGATACGTTCCGTTTTCATTGGTCGTTCCGCCCGCAACTTTTACGAGCCTCGTCCCATTCCAAGTGAAGGAATCCCGAGAGTCATAATACAAAGCCCCGTATTCCGGAGTTCGAGTGATCGAACCTAAACCGAGATTCCAGCCCACGCCGACCCATCCGTCGCCGCCTGTGGAAGAATAAGAAAGAGTCAGCTTTGGTTCGACTCCCGCTCTTCCCGAAGGAGTATGAATCGGATAAGAGAGAGAAACACCGCCGTAGTGATTCGGTTCCGGCGGTGCGATGAATGCGGCGCCCGCCAAAGGATCCGCTTTTGTATCCGGATCGTCGATGGCGCTGCTGTAGTTTGTAGAAATAGAAAAAAGGTCGCTTCCTTCGGGAGCAGGAGCGGAACCGGGTCCCGGTCCGGAGCCGGAAGATGGAAAGCCGGCACCATTCGGAATTCCTAATAGAGCCCAGAGCCAGTTGTTGCCGTGCCCATTCCTTCCCAAAAGTTTACAAGAAGTTGTGAGAAAGAATGCGGTCATAAGCATGACCGCGATTGTGCGACCTTTCATCTATGAATCTCTTTCTTTACTGCGAGATCAATACTTGATTTTGGCGCGAACGGTATAATCTCTTTCGATCAAAGGAGACACGAAGAAGTTGTTGAGTCCGTATCGAAGGGCCCCCGGGTTGTTGAGGTCGATTTTGGCCCCGCGGATTCTTTGCTGGGTTTTGTCTTGAGAAACCCACGTAGCCAGGCCCATTCCGTTATTCACTACCGAAATCGGATTGAATTGGACTCCTTCGTTGGTCGTGCTTAACTGAAATTCTTTCGGTCCATTCACAGTGAAAGTGCTGATATCACTGATTCTTCCCCAAATGGTTCTTTTGGATCCGTTTGTCTGATCCCAAGTGGTAAGAATTTTGTTTCCGGATAACACAGAGTTACCCGGTTTTCTGGTATCACTACTCGCAACGCCAAGGTTCAGCGAGCTTGGATATAATAATTGACTTGTTGTAAGGTCAATTGCTTTCAAACGAATATCCTTTGTATTCTTGCGATAGGTCAGAAGTCCATTATTGCCGGAAGTTGAATATTTCAGAAGATCGACTCCACCCGTTTCAATTTCAAAATAATTACTTCCGATAAGAGTTCCATCAATCGTATTTACTCCTCGGCCTAGTACAAATCCATCATTTCGACGCCAAAGAATAATTCCCTTTCCATTTATGGCTCCGACTTGAAGTGAATCAACCGGGCGGGTAGATTCACTAATCACAGTTTGATTGGATCCAATTAAAGCCGAGTTGTTTAATTCATAGACTGCAGCTCCAATTGTATGATTCTCGGAATCTTGATGCTGAAATATCCAACCAATAACTGCTTGGTTGTTATCGTTAACTTCAACTGCAAGTGTTACATTATAATGGGATACTTGATCATGCTGATGGCTAATATAGTCCCAAACGTTGTCCTGCGTAGAATATCCAACGATAGAAAAACTGGAATTGACGGTAGCGCCAGTGTCCAACCGGATTATTTTACCATCGACCCTATAATTTCTTACGTCGTACCATAGACAAGAGTTTCCGATCGCACAAATGTAAAGCAATGTAGAATCAGGGCTCGTACTCGTATTTAGGTCATTCCAAACGATGATTGCCCGATTATTTCCGATTCCAATATCAAGCATTGGATCAAAGTTATTTTTAGGAAATGGCGTGTAACGATTCCCAAGGGAAAGTTCGGAAACAGGCGTTCCGAATGTTGCGATATCTCGGACCGAAGTAAATAAACTTTGACCATTTTCCCAGACTATCACTACTTTTCCGTTCTTTGCCTTTACCCAATATTTTCCGCTAGCTGAGACGGTAATCGTTGGATTGACCATAAAAGGGTTTCCAAGGGGTTGGCCGCTACTGATTGCATGATATCTCCCTAATATTGTTGATCCTTGTCTCCAGATTGAGAGAGCGACGTCTCCATAATTGACGGTCGTCACATCGCCTAACACAGACGCATTCACATCCGCACTTACGGTAAAATCTGTATTAGAACTCTCTAATCTGTAAGATTTGCCTGTCGATGAAGTCAATCTTATCAAACCGCTGTATAGAAAATTGGAGAAGTCTCCGCCGTCCGACCAGGAATTCCAGAGAGCGACTCCTTGGTTGTAAATTCCCATCCAATTGATCACATTCGTATCCGGGTTTACGCCAAGGCATCCCGCTGGATGAAAGGGAGTGGAAGTGCAATTGGCGCTGCCGCCTGTCATAAACGGGAGATATTGTGTCAGGTTCCATTCCGTTGGAAGAAAAGCGGCAGTAACTTGTGAGTTCCAATCGGTTACGAACCCATTGTCGACGGAAAGTTTAACGTCCGGGGCGGTTAGATTTCCAGGAACATACAATTGGGTCGTTTTGACATTTGCCTTTTGAATGGCGGCGCCTAACGTTACGTCAAAGGATCCGTCAGGCTGTGGCGGAAGAATGTTTTGAATTTGATATTGATTGGTATCGCCGTCTATAAGGATTTTGTCGCCGATTTCCGGAATGCCCGTAGTCTTTGCGATTCTTACGGTTGTATCACCGATTGCTACCGGCAGTCCCAATTCCCCTCTCACCTTACGGACTTTCGAGTAGTGAAGGGGCCACACGGTATTTCTATAAGCGTTGTTGAGAGAAGGGCGAAGATACAATTTCACCAAACTAACCACAGGATCAACAGTCGTGCTGAGTGTCGGTAACTGCACACAGAGCGTAAACACTTGATTCACGTAGTCTAACGTTTTTCCACAGCTCTTCAGTTTATACGGATCCGAATTGCTTAAATCTTTTACTACATGGAACCAGTCGGATCTGGATCCGCCGAAGCCCATACTAAGTTCAAAGTCGGAGGCTTGTTCAATCGTATAACGGTCCGTTGTCGTTTTCGGATTATAATTAAAGTTTGTAAAGAATTGAGTGATGCTGCTAGTCGTAGTATCCGGTGTTCCAAAGTCGGGAGTCAGATACTGGGTCTTATTCAAACTGATTTTTAATTCAATTTTTTCCGAGAAGCCAACTTCGCCTAAATACAACGAATTTGTATCGGGATCGTAAGGATGGTTTCCAAGCGAAAGTTTATCCCATCTTGTATTGAAAGGATACTCCAGTCCGGTTTCCAATGGATTCGTTCCGAACTTTTGTTGAGCTTGGATAAAGTCCTTCATGGAAATATAAACCAAATCGTAATTATCTCCGGCCCAGATAATAGAATCGACACCCTTAACAACGGGAGCCGACGTCGCTCCGCGCCACGGATCAAATTTGGTAATTGAATTTGAGCTTAGCCAATATTCGGTCGGAGAATAGTATTTTCCTCTTGAGTAGATTGTCCAAACTCCAGCGGTCGCTTTTTCATTTTCCGTCCATTGGCTCAACGGTTTCTGAACGCAAGCGGTTCTTGTTACGCCGTCCGATCCTGTATTTGTTTCATCTACGCAAGGAATCGTAGTGCTTATAGCTCCAACGGATTGGACCCCTTTGAGATAGAGTCTTGATTCGCCTAGTTTCGGCGCGATTTCGGTAAAATCGATAACGTAATCTTTGAATGTGATGTTGCTTCCGGAACAAGAAATTCTTTCCAACGCTTTTTTTAAACTCACCCCGGGTGAAAATACGTCCGTTGAAGTTGTGTTGCAAGGATTGGTCACGTTAGGGGTATCAAAGGCGGTCACTCGGTGTAATTCGCGAAAACCCGGACCATATATTTTTACGAGCGCTGTTCTTCCTTTCGCATTTTCTTCAATGATCTTTAGATTGTTTCCGGAAAAATTGAGAAGATTGGATTTATAATTGGAGTCCGGAACGTGAGTCATCGCATAGTCGACAATCATGATCTTAGGAGTATAACCGGCCGCAATCGCCTTTTCAACTTCGGATGTATTCAAATTTGTTAATTCGACAACGTAAGGACCAAAATCGCTACCGCCATAGACCTCTACTTCGAAGAGCGAATAGTCGTCGTTTCTCAATCGGAAAGAAGACATCGGAACTATTTCTCCGGTCGGAGTCTCAAACATCAAAGAACAAAGAATATTCGAAATTTTAACGGGCATATTGACGGAAAGATTTTTGATATAAAGCGCCGCTCTGACGACTCCGGCATTCGGTTCGACCGTTGAAGTTTCATTCACTTTTTGTGATTTATCCGAACGATATTTTTTCGCCTTGGTACTTGAGGAATCTGTCTTTAGATTCCAAGCGTCTTTGTCTAAATTATTTTTAAAAGGTCTATCCGCCCATTTAGTGGTAGTCGCGGAAACCGCATTCTTTCCCTGCCAACTGTCTTTTGTGGAGGTGCTATAATTCATGCCGTAAGAGGCGCTTATCGGTCCGACGCCTGCGCCCGCGTTAAATCCTGCGCTGTGACTTACCTCGCGGCTTTGACCGAATTCAATATCCGTACTAAATGAATCTTGGAATTGCACCGTTCTTTCGTTCAATTCCGATTGGTGAATTTTATCCGAACCTTCGTTCTTAGAAGCCTCAAAGTCATTCGAGTTGATCTCGCTTACGATCTGATCGCTTTGATTGCTTGAATTTTTTAAGATCTGAATCTTTAAAGTAACGGGAGGTGCGATTGTTGTTTCAATCTGCGGGTAATCCGCGACCCAAACGTTGCTTAACGTTTCGTTTTGATTTAAGATTCCGTCACCGTCGAAGTCGTTGACGATCGTTGTTCCTGTGGGATCGATCGTCCCCATCAAGGCCGCAGCTGCGACCGGTTTCCCGGGAGGAAGATTGAATAGTCCGCTAACCGGCGTGACCGGCGGAGTAGGTTGTCCCGGTTTGATTGGGACGCCTTCGTTGTTTACCTGAGTCTTTACGGATTCCGCAACTAACCAAGTGGCGGCCGCAAGATCCACGTCTTCCATGGTGCCTCGATCTTTTCCAAACCAACCGCAAGTAATTAAGAATGGGATCAATAAGAATGGAATAAGATAAAGTCTGATCCTTAGAAAAATAGAGTCACCTTTCGACATGATATTTTCTCCTGCTCCGTGTTTTAACTTTGAAAATTATTTTCTTCGTTTAAGAATTATGTGCGTTATTCGCCTTAAATACGAATTTATCCAATCTACCTAAGCAATTTCAAAGAATAGACACAGAGTTCTTAAAATATTAAAGTTTCAGTTTGACTATGAAAAAAATGAAGAGTTTTGTGCCAATCTCAAATCTTACTTCAAAATAAATTTTATTAAACATGAAGTCGGTTTTATTAAACGAAGTCGTATTAAAGATTGAATCAATGATGAAAACTTAGAGCGGATATAGCTTCCTTGAGTTATATCCTGCTTTCTTGTAAAATTTGAAATTTTAAAGATAGATTCCTTTTTGATTCCATTTTCAGTTTTGCGATCAAAATTTTATCCAAGTCAAAGAGAGGTTTCTCACAAAAGCGTTTTCTGAATTATAAATTATTGGTTTTTTGATATCTGGATGAGGTTTGAGGTCGAACTCTTTATACAAAGGGAGGCGAATTGGAAAAGGCGAATTTGATTTTTCTTTGTGGATATTGGCCCAAGTAAGCGTTCGGGGCGATATTTCGGTGCATTATATAAATTTTATATACTTTTCGAAGCCTTTGTGCGGATCATCATTTGGCGCTTGTATGAGATAATTAAATATTTGGAATATTCTAAAATTAGAATAAGTATAACTCGTATGATGATTTTAGAATATTGAGCCGCGGAGGATTTGTTGCCAAAGCGGTCGGTTCTTTGCGATCCGCTTTTTTATTTTGGTTATGTCTCGTTTCAAGTGAAATCCCTTAAAGTATGGATTTTAGCGATACAAAATTCCCCGTCGGATCCTTCGCCCCGATCGGATTCCCCTTCGCATACGAGAGCCGGTTCCAGCGTTGTGTCTCCCACTCTCCATTGATGACCGTGTCCGCACTGGTAAATCTCGCGATCCCCGGATCGTAGTAACGAGCGTTGTAAAAGTAAAACCCGGATTCTCTGTCTAACTTCTGCGAATCGTATTTCCCGAAAACTTATCCCTACGGCCTTGAGTGAGATTAAGATTTTTTTTGCGTGTCTTCTTTGCCTGGAAGAAGAAGGCCTTTGAGCTGGTCGATGAGTTGAATCCCTCCGGTCAAAGTGATTTGACTGATCTTCTCGCTGATTCTTTCCACATATTCCAGTTCTTTGAGTTTGTAGAGGGTCGCATTTTCTTCCATAAGTTTCGCGGTGTTTAACAAACTTCTTGTGGAAGCGGTTTCCTCTCTTCTCATGATCACGTTTGCTTGGGCTTTTTTTTCGGCGATCAAAACCTGATTGAGGATATCCTTGATTTCTCCGGGTAAAATTACGTCCTTTACTCCCCCAAAGATGATTTCCAGACCCATGCTCGGCATGGATGTTTTTATCTTTTCGGTAACGTAAGAACCGATCTCCTCTTTTTTGGAGAGAATTTCGTCTAACGTTAATGAGCCGACGTATTCTCTTAAGACCAATTGTAAATGGATGTAGAGTTGCGACTCGTAGTCCTTTATCTCCACGAGGCATTGGATCGGATCTGTGATCTTGTATTGACATACGAAATTGAGTCGAAGTGGAATCTTGTCTTTCGACATGATTTCTTGTCCCGTAATTTCCGTCTGCAGTTGTCTCAAGTCGGCTTTGATAACCGAAATCGATTTGGTTCCTTTCCAGAAAAAATAATTTCCCGGATCTAAAGTTTTTACGAAGGAATTTTCAATCAGTAGAAGACCTTTTTGATAGGATTCCACCGCATAAGAAGCGACGAGATCTTTGACTTCCTGTTTCATCAAGATGGATCGATCGATTCCTTCTTCCACAAAAGGGTTGTCCAGATCGACTTTGATGAAGGAGGTCTTTTTGATTCCTTTCCAAAAAGCGTGAACTCCCGTTTTCAAAACGGATTTGAATTTTTCATCTTCGAAGTGAAGCGCAATTTCGTTGTCTTTTAGGTCGATCACTTCCAATTCTTTCATAAGAATCGGATCGTTTCGAAAAAAAGCGAAGTCGAAGTTGGAACGAAACGGGTTTAGAATATGATGAACCTCTATGTAGCTGTCTAAAAACGTAAAGTATTTTCCGGGAGGAAGAAATTTTACGTATTCTCCTTCTTTGAATAAAAGACCTCTTTGATCCTTTCTGATTTTCATACAAACCTCGACTTAAAATATAAAATGAAGACTAACGTGATTTTCGAATTCGTTTGAAAAAATGTCCACAAAAAGAATAAAAGGAATCCATCCAACGTATGCGGAAAACGATTTCAGAATCGCAGCATCGAATCGAATTCGGCTTCTCTTTTTTAACTTTCGAAAAAAATGAGAAACGGCTCTAAAACGAATTCTCGAATCGGTATCCACCGTTCTGCAAAGCAAACGCCCGATTGCTTTCGAACGAATCCGAAAGCCGGACGCCTTTTATCCTTTTTTTGTTTTGGTCTTTTTGCGAAGAGACCAACTTCTCGCGTGACAGGCGCCTGCTCTTTCCATTTGAGCTACTTGCTCTTGTGAACAAAGAAGGATTCGAACCTTCAACCAGGTGTTGGTGACTCGGATTCCGATCTTTAAACGTTAAACCGACCTCGCAGAGCGAGGAGGAACCGCCGGGCCTTTGGAAACCCGAAAGATCAAAATCAAAGCCGAATGCAGATTCTTTTTTATCGGAAGAATGGGAAACAATTTTCTTACTTAGGAACCAAGAATTCCTCTGCCGATCTATAACTCGACTTTGCCCGTAAGGATTTCGTTTTCTTTCGATCCATTCTTTAAGAAATAATTTCTTGCGGAAGGCCTTGGAATTCGATTCTTGAAGTTCGATTTGCGGAGGTAAGACATTAGAGGAAACAACGCGGAGAAGGCTCCGTTTTTTTGTCCGGCGTAAAATCCGTGTTAGGCGTCTTCGAGAACCTTTATTGGACTGCCTTGTTTATGAGCGCGGATTTGATTCGTTTCTTTTCTTCATTTCTACAATTCTTCGATTTGAAAGTAAGGTTCCGTCGGTCGTCGCTTTTCCGTACTTCTAAGGAGGAAACTGATCACGGTTTGGTCCTTTTTTAAAATCTTCGAAGTATAAAAGCGGAAGGTTTTAAATCAGAGATATTCTTTCAGATATTCTTTTCCCTTGAGATGGCTCGGAAAAAAAATAGGAAATTCTTTTCCGGTTTTGGCCCTCGATCTTCGATAGGATTTCGAAGAATTCCAAAAGGTTTCGTACTCGCTGTCAAGACGGAAGAGAAGTTTTTCCCAGAAGATAAAATGACTATCTACGAATTCTTGTCGGATGTCTTTCGCTCTCAGGGTGAGCGGACATTTTCCGGTGAATTCTTTCATAAAAACGAGACCGATCATAACTCCTCTCGTATCCAAGTAGGGTTCGAGAGGGAAAGTCCGGCAACTGATCGAACGGTTGTCTCTTTCACAAAATTGGATTCCTTTGCATTCGCAAAAGAGAGTTTCTTTGGAATCGTATTCGGCGAGCATCTTCTTGTCTTCCGCGGTTTCCGGTTTCCAAATTTTCCAGAGGTCCGTTCTCTTTTTTAACATGGAGAATTCGGAACGATACAAGGTCGGAACTGCGTTATCTGCGATGCAACAGAAAGGAATTCCGTCGTTGTCCGGTTTGCACAATTCTCCGCAATCGAAGGTCGTAAGTTCTTCTTGGAGTAGGGAATAGTAATAGGAGATTTCGTCTTCTGCGAGATGTTTAGGATCGTTTTTCTTTGCTGTTGTCTTCAAGTGTTTGGCTTCCCCGGTTGTTCTCGGATCCTTTCTTTTTAGAAGCTACGACTTTCCGAAAGACCGCATATCCTGAAAAGATAAATACTGCGGAACAAAGAATTCCCCACTTTCTGTAAAACAACTCGGCGCTCGGAGAGAGAAAACCATTTTTCTGCGCAAGTGCCATGGAAAGCGCGAAAATCGTAAGAAGGGAAAAGGCGCTTAAGAAGAATAGAACGGTGACTCTTAGATTTCGAAGCGTATTTTCCAAATCCTTTTTGAATTCCAAAAAACGAGAATAGAATTCTCTGGTTTCTTCTCCTTCCGTAAGTTTTTGCACTTTATAAAAGGATTCGAATTCTTCCGGAACCTTGGTCGTGTCTAAAAGCAGAAATTCATAGTCCAAAGTCTTGTCGTATTCTTCTCTTGTTTTGGGGGAACTCAGAACGATGTAGGCGCGGGTTCCTTCTTCTCGATCCAATTCCAAGGAAGGATTCCAGGGTTCGGCTTCCAAGGTTTCTAAAAATTCCCGATATGCGGATTCGATTTTTGCGAAGTCGGAATTCCGGGAAAGATTCAGAATTTGATAGTGGTCGAGTTTTGTATTCACAGCCATGATCTTTTTTGCTTGCGGAAACGGTTTTTTAGACGATTCAAAACGCATTTCCCTATCTATGGAAAACCCCTTTACAGCCGGTCCGGCAAGCAGAAATTCAGTCCTATGAGCGTTCTGGAAGTGGAAAAAAAGGCAGGAAAGGTCTATATCGAGACCTACGGCTGTCAGATGAATGAGTACGATTCCGGGATCGTGGCCAGCCTCATGAAGGACGCTGAATATTCTTCCTCTCCGGATCCGGAAGACTCCGATATTATCTTTTTAAATACCTGTGCGATCCGTGAAAACGCGCACGCAAAGATTTACAACCGACTTCAATCCCTCGGATATCTCAAAAAGAGAAACCCGAAACTTGTCATCGGCGTCCTCGGCTGTATGGCGCAAAATTTGGGAGACGATCTCTTTCACCAGGAACTTCCCTTGGATCTGGTCGTAGGACCGGACAATTACAGAACCCTTCCCGAACTCATTCAAAGGATCCGCGCCGGGGAAAACGCCCTCGCTCTCACTCGTCTTTCCAAGATCGAAACCTACGACGAGATCGAACCTCGGGTCGTCAACGGGATCCAGGCCTTTGTCACGATCATGAGAGGCTGCAATAATTTCTGTACTTTCTGCGTGGTTCCTTACACGAGAGGAAGAGAAAGAAGCCGCGATCCGAAAAGCATCGTTCGCGAAGTTCAAGATCTCGCGGATCAGGGAATTCGTCAGGTGACTCTTCTCGGTCAAAACGTAAATTCTTATAAAGAAGAAGGGCGGGACTTCGCCGGTTTGATTCGGATGCTTTTGGACGAAACTACGATCGAAAGAATCCGTTTTACTTCCCCGCATCCGAAGGATTTTCCGGTTCATCTTCTGAAACTCATGGCGGAGAATCCCCGTTTTTGTCCGAACATTCATCTTCCTTTGCAAGCCGGTAACACAAGGGTCTTGGAAGAGATGAAACGTTCTTATTCCAAAGAAGAATTTTTGGAAGTCGCCGCGCAGATTCGTAGTATTGTTCCCGACGTGGGATTGACCACCGACATCATCGTCGGTTTTCCGAACGAAACCGAAGAAGAATTCGAGGACACTCTCGCGGTCGTGCGGGAAGTCAAGTTCGACATGGCCTTTATGTTCAAGTATTCCGAAAGGGAAGGAACGATGGCGCAGAGAAAACTTCCGGACAACGTTCCCGAAGAAGTGAAGTCCGCGAGACTCACGAAACTCGTCGATCTTCAGACTTCCATTTCTCACGAACAGAATCGTTCCCGGATCGGAAACGTATATTCGGTTTTGATCGAAAACACTTCCCGCAAGTCGGAGAACCAGCTCTGCGGAAGAACTCCTTGCGGTAGAATGACCGTGTTCCCTCTTCCCGAAGGAAAGAACGCTTCCGAAATGATCGGAACGTCCGTCCAAGTTCAAATCGAAAGCGCGACGAGCGCGACTCTGAAAGGAAGGATCCTTGCTTGAAGGATGGCGACAATCGAAAGAAAACTTCCGGCAAGAAGTCGGTCGCTCGCCCGTCTGCAAATAAGATAGATTCTTCCGAAACCGAATCGAAGTCAAAGAAGACAACGGCTTCCAAGAAGAATTCGGATTCTTCCCTTTCCAAAAAAATCGCAAAGCAAAAAAGTTCGATCCTCGGTTCCTCGAACGATTCTTCTTCGAAAAAAAAAGCGGCGAGCGGAGGCGCGGATTTAAGAACCGTTCGTCTGAACAGCGTCGAAGATCTTCCTCCCGATTTCAAAGTTCATACCGACAAAAGAAAATTCTACATGATGCTTCCGATCCTGGATCGGTACATTCTCAAAGAAATTCTCTCTCCCTTTCTCGTAGCTCTTGCTTTTTTTACCATGGTATATATGGTCCTCGCGCTCCAAAAGATGATCGGTCTTTTTGTGGGGAAGGGTGTGGATCCGCTTCGTCTTCTGGATTACTTCGGTTATCTTCTCGCGAATACGTTGCCGATGACGATTCCGATGGCCTGTCTTATGAGCGGGATCATGGCCGCGGGAAGACTTTCCGGAGATTCCGAAATCACCGCGATCCGTTCGGCCGGAGTGAGTTTTCCGCGGATCTATATTAACTTTCTTGCATTCGGTTTCGCGATGGCCCTGATCGTAGGTTATCTCAACTTCTATCTTTCTCCCGAGAACACGAGAAAGATGAACGAGTTCAACAAATGGGTTCTCGCCTACAATCCTCTTCTCGCGATCACGCCGGGTCAGTTCAGCGGGGACAAAACCCAGGATCTTTTTGAAAAACGAGCGAGAACCATGTACACCGAAGGGATGAATTCCGACACGGGCGAACTCAAGGGAGTCCAAATCCGAGAATGGGAAATTTTTCTCGAAGGAAACGAATACTTTCATATCGGCGGAAAAATGATTCCGATGGGCGGTTCCAGAATCATTCAGATCATCAACGCGGGCCGCGGAAATCTTGTGGAAAAACTCGGACCCGACGGGGAATACGAGAAATCCATCCGTCTCAAAGACGGTTGGATCTTAGAATGGAGCGACGATCGTAAGAGTTTTTCCGTGACGGATTTTCGAAACGGAGAGATGGATTACAACATCCCGAAAGGTAAGGAAAAGAAAACCCTCGAATTGAACGTAAAACCGGAAACTTTTTCGATGCCCGTCCTTTTTCAAATTCGCAATAATATGGAGTCCGAGGGTTTGGAAAAAATTCCGGGCCTCGAAACCTTAAAAGAGATGGGAATCGAGATAAAAGGTTTAGTTGGACTAAAGCAAATGGTGGATCAGATGAAGATCGATCTCGCGATGGGCGCCGCCAATGGAACCCTGACCCCCGACGAGATGACTCAGAGATATTCCGTTCTCACACAATTGATGGCGTTGATGCAACAGGGAAAGAAGGTTCTTACGGATTTTAACGTCGAAATTCATAGGAGAATCGCGATGCCGATCTCCTGTTTGATCTTTTTCTTCATTTCTTTCCCGCTCGGACTCGTAGTCAAACGATCGGGAAAAGGAATGAGTTTTACGCTTGCAGTTGTTTTCTTGATGATCTACTTTACATTTTTTACCCTGGGAAGTACGATCTCCTACAATGATAAGGTTCCGGATTGGATAGGACCTTGGAGCGCGAACATTCTGATCGCGATATTGAGCGTCAATATCATGATCAAAAGAACGGATATGGATCTGCCAAAACCGATTCAAAAGGTTCTGGATAAGATTTCTGATCAAAAATCAAAATTGACAGAGAGATTAGAAAGATTAAGTATATGGGGAAAAATAAAAAAGATAACGAAAAGAGGTTCCTGACCCGGGACAATCCGCTGGTTAGCTTTGGAATTAATACGATGAGTCAAAAAAACGCGATCATTTGGCATCTCACCTCAGGAAAAGAATTTCCGATTCAGATCTGGAAACATCCTCGCGTCAATATTGAATTGAGCAAGGTTTCTCTCGACGGATTGGGCGCTATCGATTTGATGAAGGCGGACATTCATATCTTTTTTCTCTCCGTAAATTTTCAAGAATGGAATCATATTCGGGAATTCATACGTAAATTCGAACTTCATCCTTATGTCAGTTTGATCATGATCTATTCGGAAGAATCTGAGAAGATCAACGCGGTCGTTCCGGAAACCGGAAAGATCGAAGTTCTGGAACATCCGGTTCATCAAAGAAATCTAAGATTGATTTTGGATAGGACGATCCAATCCGAATTCTATAAACTCGCGGCGAACGAAATCGGAAACAGTTGTCTCACCAATATCGGTTTTTTTGAGGGAGTATTCGAACTCGCTCAGAAGGAATACAAGGACGCGGCCAAAGCAAACGAAGCCCTGCAAGCCATCCTGGAATTCGAATCCAAAGTAAAGAAAAACAACGAAGAAATCAATAAAGCCCTCGAAAGGGTCAACGAACTCAAAAACAAAGAATTGCTCGCTCTTCACGAACGTCTCAAGATGTCCGAAATTTTGGATTCTATGAAAACCCAGGAATTGAAAGACGCGTTGGATTTCAAAAAAGCGACGGAACAAGCATTAGATTATTCTCATATTGAAGAAATACAACTGGATAAGATTCTCGAAGCGCAGGATCGCCTCTTCGCTTATACCGAAAAAGAGATCAAGGATCTAATCGAAGAGAATCGCAGTTTGAAAAAAAGACTCGGGATTCAATGAGAAGAATTCGAATCGCTATCCGGATTCTTACCTACGCCCTTAAGTTTACAAAATATGTCTCTATTGGAAGATCGATGGAAGAATTGGTCTAAGGACCGAAGTTTTGCGGGAACTCCTCCTTTTCACTCGACCGATTCAGCGCTCTAAAAGCGAAAGCCGTGTAGGAACTCTAACAAATTTTCTTTCTTGGTTTGTTTGAGGACGAATTCTAAAAATCCAACTTTAGATTTATTTTGGCGAACATCCCAAGTCCGGAGTTCCGACTTTCAGTACTATTCTATTCTCTCAATCTCGAAAAAGTTCCCGGGAGAATTCCTTAAAATCCGGGGAATCTTTTCCGAATTTATATTCCGCGTATAAGAGTCCGTGTTTTTTGCGAAGGATATCGTACTTCTCTCGAGCCTGGTCGTCTCGATTCTTTTTGGAAAGCCGATAAGCCCTTTCGTAACAATTCGCAAGAAATCCCTGCGCTTCCGAATCCTCGTAATACTTGGGACCGATCTGGATATAACGTTCGAGCAAATCCATCGCTTGGAGAAAGTTTTTCAAGACGAGCTGATGTTTGATATATTCCCTATAAATTCCCGCCTGCAATTCACGAAATCCGTCCGTATCTCTCACTTTCGGGTTCTGAATTCTTTCCAAAGAATTCATAGAGGAAACCAAAAGATGAATCGCATCCGATCTTGCTTTGTTTAAATTTCTTGCGATCGATCTTTCGAAATTTTCCTTACGATTTTTTCTTTGCCATTCGTAACGGTCGGCTTCGAACGTCTGTTGTTCGAAATCCTTTCGTCTATTTTCCGCGAGTTCGTTCTCTTTTCTAAAACGATCCAGCGCGTTTCGGAAATCATCTTTCGATTTTTCAAAATGATTTTTCGAATTTTCCTCGCTCGCATCTCCTAAGAGATCGATGTCCTCGAACGGAAGAAGATCCTTTCCCCAAGCGGAATCGGGATTACTTCCATCCGGGATAAGAATTTCGATTTTCTTTTCGGAAGGTGTTTTGTCCGAAAATGCCGGAGAAGTGAGAAGTGAAAGGCTGCAAAAGAGGAGGATAAGAATCAAGAAGAATGAAGTCGGTTTCATAGAAGTTTAATTTTTTGGAAGCGGTGAACAAGGATTCGAAACGGAATCGAATCGGAAAAAAAATATCCTAGGTCAATTTAGGATTGGTCGCAGACGGGCGTCATCAAAAAATTAGATTGAAAACAAACATTAAAAGAGTAACGAAGAATGAAAGAAGTTCAGGTTCCCGCCACAAAAAGGATCGCACTGGTCGCGCACGATAATCGAAAGAATGATTTGGTGGAATGGGCTAAAACGCATCGAGAGATATTGTCCAGACATCATCTATTCGGAACCGGGACGACCGGGAAATTGATAAACGAAGAAGCCGAACTTCCGGTTTACAGATTTTTATCCGGACCGTTGGGAGGGGATCAGCAGATAGGAGCCAAAATCGCGGAAGGGGATTTGGACATCGTGATTTTTTTCTGGGATCCTTTGACCGCGCAACCCCACGATCCGGACGTGAAGGCATTGCTTAGAATTGCAGTACTTTATAATATACCAATGGCGTGCAACCGTTCCACCGCGGATTATATGATCAGTTCCCCCCAATTCATCAATTCTTATAAAAAGGTTCTTATCGACTACGACACGAGGATCAAAAAGAATCCATAGGACCGCAGAATAAATTCTTCCAGAAAACGGAAAGTTGTTTCGAAGTGATCTCATGTCGTTTTAGAAATTGTTTTTTCAACATCGAAAGAACGATCTTCGAGGATAAAAAATGCAGCGGAGCTTCGAAGAAGATTCTATCCTCCAGTTGAGAACGGTTTCCATCAACGGAACTGAAAAGATGTTCGTGGAGAAAGAACGGGAACGGACCTTCTTTTTGAATATCGGTGAATCTTTCGTTTTGAGAATATTCCAGATGTTCGGCGATCCAAGTCCAAGAGAAAAAAGGGAATGGATGAACTTTCAGGATCGCAACCGATCCCGGTCGGATGTTTTTAGGTCTTTGAATCACTTTCACACCGGGATCGGTTGATACGAGACTTTCGAAACCTTCCGGAGATTCGTGAAACGAAAAGAGTTTCTCCACGCTGCAATCGAAAATGGATTTACAAATAAATACAGATTCCACAAAAACTTTGACCTGCGAGATGATGGAATTTCGAGAAGACCGGAAATAAAATTCGATGACTGTCAATTTTTTTAAAAAACTTTCATTCGCCCCGAAGTTTAGTCTTTTGCCGCTTCAATTTTCCGAAACTGCAATTTCCGTAATACAAAAACATTTGGAAAACAGAAATCAGTCTGCGTTCCAAATTCGGATCGAAAGAAAACAACATAGGGTCGACGTTCAAGTCGGTTACGATCAAAAGAAAAATCAAAAGACTTTGTATTCGTATCCGATTCCTCTGCAAGTTTCTAAAGAGGATGAAATCTGTCTGGAAGGATCCAGATTGGATTGGGACGAGGAGAATTTTGATTTTCGGATCTATCCGGACGTCGATTTGGAAATAGAATATGGATCGGTTCTCAATCGTTTTCGAATTACCGTCAATCGTTTTGTATTCGAGGACGAGCGTAGAAAGGAAGTCTACGTTGCGGGAAAATTTCCAAACTGGCTTCCGGAAGAATGGAACATATTCAGAATATCTAAAATAGAAATCCTGGGGCGAAATTGGAAAATCGTTTTGAAAGCAAGGCCCGATCCGGAAGGGATTTTGGAAACGGAAAAGAAAATCGCGGATCTGATTTTAGACTATTTCAGCGAATTCCCACCAAGAAGAGACTAACGTTTCCAAAGGACTCGATCTCCTTCTGAAATTGTTTTCAAACCGTTGATGCCGTTATCCGGAACCGCCCTCGAAAGAAAATAATCCGTTTCTTCTATGGTCGCTTCGCCCGATTTTCCGGAAGTGTTGTAGATTTGTATTTTTGAACCTTTTTTCAAACCGTCCAAGGTCCCGGCGTTTACGATAATATCTTCGTCTTTGACTTTGATAACGGACGCGGACGGGGGAATGGACGCCAAAATTTTGGAAGCCGATCTTGTCGCGGCTTCGGGAAGAAAGTCCCGTCCTTTTGCGAAAACCCGAAACGTGTTAAGAATCTTTTCGTGTTTTGTGTCCTTAATCGTCCAATCAATATTCAAAGAATGATTTTCGTATTTTAGAGATCCGTAAACTACGAACCTTGGCTTCGCTCCGTTTTTCGCGGAATCCTTAACCTTAAGAAAAGAAGATTCGGAGTAGGGAAGGGTGCCCATATAACTATCGGGAGTAAGATTGAAAGAGGACGGATTGCTTCTCGCGGATTCCAATACTTCGGAAAGCGAGATTGTAGGATTGAGCGAAAGAATTCTGCGGACGGACGAGGAAACCAAAAGGGAAAGATCTGGATAATCGCCTAAGAAGGATTTGTCGGTGAGATCGAAAACAAGGAGAATCGGCGGAGTTCTTCCGTAATTTTCAAGGAGATTGTCGCCTGTGATCTCGATCATTCCTTCCTTGTAACCGATCGATTGTTTCATGGAGTTCAGAAGATTTTCTATCTCGTACTGATACTTTTCGTTCTCCGGATATTTTTTTCTTAAAAACAAAAGAAGATTAAGATAACGGGGAAAGAATCCTGTTCTTTTGTATTCGGAAAGTGTTTGGAACTGAACTTCGGGTTGACCGGGAATCAAATCTCTCGCCGAAGCGAGATGATGGGAAGACATATCGTAGAGAAGAGAGTTTTTAGAAGAACGAAAACGTTGCATTCTATAATCGCCTAATTTTCTGCGAAAGGAATGATTTTCCGGGAAATGGACGAGCGCCACCGATTCTGCTTTCTGTCTCGAGATGGAATCTAAATCATCTAATCTTAATATTTCAGTTAAGTCGTTTTTGAGGGAGTCCTTGCGTACCTGAGAAGAATCTTTGTTGGTTTCTTTTTCCTCGGCAAACGCTTTTAGATAAAGAAAGGAAGGATTTTGCGGATATAAAGAGACGAGCTTTCTGGAAAGAAGGACAGCCGCCGCAAAATCGTTTTGCCAGATTCGAATTCTTATCAATGCATCAATCGCTTCCTCAAAATCGGGATAGAGAGAAACGGCCCTCTCTAATTTTTCGGCGGCGGCTTCTAATTTTTGTCTTCTCTCTCCAAGGGGACTTTTTTCAGCCCAATCCATTAAGAGTTGCGCGAGATTGAAAAAAAGATCGGGATCATCGGAGGAGCCGGCAAGAACTCCGTTCCAGAGATGATAAGCCTTGGAGAAGTTGCCCGTCTTTCCGTTGACCTTTGCTTCTAAAATTTGAACTTCTTTAGAATTTTGTAATTTAGATCGCGAGGCTTCCAGTCTTTTTAGAGCCGATTCGAAATTTCCCATCTCTAAGAGAATTTGAATTTGCACCGGAGCCAGGATCGGATCAAAGGGATCCGTATCCAAAGACGGCTTTAAGAGATTGAGGGCATTCTGATATTCTTTTTTTCTCGCGAATGCCAAAGCCGCCCCTTTGAGTGCGCTTTTGTTATCCGGCTCTAGGTTTAGCGCTTTACTGAATGCTTCAAAGGATTCGTTGTATTTATGAAGATGTTTTGCGGATTCCGCCAGACCCAAAAGCGAACGGATCGACATTGGATTCGATTTGACCGCGTCCGTAAAAGACTGATAGGCTCCGGCGTAATTTCTTTCTTTGAGGGAATTTTCGCCTTCCTGAATTTTACGAACCGTGTCTTGAGAGGCGATCGAAGTCCCAAGGATAAAGAGGAGAAAAAAAACTAAAACACGTTTTTGTCGAAGAAGACTGAAAATCATTTTGTAAAAAATCCCGCTTCGGCTTTTCCTGAGGCGTTTCTAAAATTCGCCTCTAAGATAAGAGGAATATAAAAATCTTTTTTGTCCGCGTCCACCCTGCTTTTGAAAGATACGATATAACGTCTGTCTTTATGGGAACGAATCGATTCGTAGAGCGTTTTTTCCTGACCTTCTCCGGGTATGAGAATGAATTTTCCGCCCGTAGAATTGGCGATGGTTTTGTAGGTTTCTACCGCCGGGCCGTTATCGGAAAGAGATAAAAAATAAACCGGGATGGAATGAGCTTTCGAATAACGTATGATTTTTTCCGGAGAAATCTGAGTAAAAGAATCGGCGTTGGAATTCCCGGAGACTAAAACAAGAACCGCTCTCGGCCCGAGACGATCCAAAAGATCCGAGATCCCTCTGTAGATGGACTTGCCCGTCTTTGAAGAAGGGTCACTCGGAGAAGTTCGTAATATTCTAAAAATCTCATGCATCGAATAATTGAAGTCGGACGCTTTTATAAGCTCCGTCCCGGAACGAAGAACCTCTACTCCGTCGTATTGTCTGAGAGAAGTTAGAAGAGGACGGAGTGACTTTTCAAAAACTGAATATGCAGCCTTTACTTCCGGAGTATTCTCATAGATCAGAGATAAAGAGATTCTATCGTTGTATTGTTGCATATCGGCGAGGCCGATGAGAGGGGAGAGGTTTCCATATTCATAAACTCTAAAGGAGTTTCTGGGAATTGCCTTGATGTCGCGGCCGGATCTGTCTCTGACTCTCAAGAAAACAGAGATATCTGGATATTCTCTGTTAAGAACTTTTTCAACTACGACATCCAAATTGGAAGAAAGTTGATTTGCCGGGCTGAAGATTTCAACTCGGTGGCGATTGAAGTCGGCAATATATTGAGTTCCTGTGTAATCGAAGGCGGAGGAAAAAGGTTGATTCAGCTTTCGAGTCACATTCTTAGAATCTCGAAACGAATCGAGAACTTTCCACGTATTTTCCAGAGTATTGTAAACCACAAGCCCGTTCTTTTCATCGGCGATATGAAGTTCGTTTTTTCGAATCGTAAGATTGCGGGGTGACGATAGTATGGGGTTACTTATCTCTCGTAAAAAATTTCCTTCCGTATCAAAAACCGCGATCCGGGAGTTGCCGCGATCGGAGACGTAGATTTCACCCTTTGCGTTCACTTTGATCCCGGATGGATTGCGAAGAGTTCCGACTCCGATTTCTTGGAGAAAAGTGCCGTCACTTTTGAGTTTTTGCACTCGGTTATTTCCGGAATCGGAAACGAAGAGATAACCATCCTTTGTGAAAAAAATTCCCGTTGGTCCGTGAAATTCTCCGACTGATTTTCCCGTTTTTCCAAAGCGATTCCGATATTCCCCCCTGGTATTGAATTCGTAGATCTTATCCGCTTTATAATCGGAAACGAAGATCGAGGTTCCTCGGAGCGAAAAGAAAAGTGGGCCCGATAAATTCCGACCTAAGGATCCTTTGAAATTATCTACGGGGTTTCCGTTGGGATCAAATTTTACAATATTAGCCGTATCAAAGGAAAGAACGTAGAGGAATCCGTCGTCATCAATCGCAACGTCGGAAGGATTTCTGAATCTAAAACGTCGGAGTTCGTCCCCTAAGAGTGCAGAGTAATATTTTACCCCGGAATCCTGGCTTCCACCGGCAAGATTAATTCGGAGAGCGTCTAATCGGGCTTTTTGGATCTGATTGAGCCCTGTATTACCTTCAATTTGTTCTAATTCCGACATGCTCTCTGGCCAGTCGCCTGAAAGATAATAGGAATTAGATAGAAGAAGCCTCGCCAACGTAAAGTCGCTTTTGATTGAGAGAGCTTTGAGAAAACTTTCTCTGGAGGAAGCATATTGAGAATTGTTAAAATAGGAAAATCCCCTTGTGAAGTGAGTTCTCGCTTCTTTTTCCTGGATAGAAAAATTAGGTAAGCCGTCGGAACTCAACGAAAAAGAAATTAAGAGGGAGAGGAGAATAAGAAGTTTATTGAAACGCATAATTAAATTCTTACCTTCGCTCTAATCTCTATAAACGTTGAAAAGAGACATAATTTCAAGAATTTTTTACGAAACTATCGGAATAAACTCAGACTAAAGTCAATTCCCCATAGAATAAGGTTCGCAGTTTATCAGCTGAGGGGTTTGAGGTCGAAAACATAATTCGGAACCTGTCCTCATAGAGCCTCCGCTTTTAGAATCGAAAGTATTTTGGAGTGGTCGGAATTCCCGATTGTAACCCTCTTTTTTAATTACTTTTTCTAGTCGGGAGAGATCGTCTCGATTCGTTGAATAACGTTTCTTTTTCCAATTCTCGTGACCTTCCAACCATGTTTCTCTTTTAGCTCGGTTTTCAGTGAGCTCAGTCCGAGTCTCCCTCAGAAGAAAATCTAGAACAAAGATGTAGTTTCGAAATCTTTTTTCTATCTGGTTGAGTTCTTCCAATGAAACTTTCATTCTAAGTTGAATATCGGAATCTATTTGGAAAAATTGGGAAATTTATGCCGTGTTTAACTGGAAATTTTGTTTTTTAGAAAGTCTTTTTAGAATCATTTTCTGATTCGATAGAATCGTAAAATAAAAGTAAATTGGTCTTAGGTTTCCCCTTCTCATCTTCAAAATCTCTATTTTCTGATTTTCGAGAGGCAAGTCCTCCTCTCTATCATTTTCTACCAATCTGGAAAAAAGTTTACAAATTGAAATTCCAAAATAGAAACCGGCGAGTTTTGCCTCATACCAATCTTGGTGATCAGGCCTAAATGAAAATCGGATTAAATTTTGTTTCTTAGATTGATAAAGGGTTTTTCGAAAAGCAGAGTCGGGAAATTTCGAGAAAAGATTCCTTTCTTGAAATCTGATCATTACATAATGAAAGTAATTCTTAAGATTTCCGTGTTTCTTAATCTTCTTCTTTAAATATCCTTCTAAATGTTTTGGTAAAAGTAGATCGGAAGGGCCAATATCCTTTTTTGATTTTCCATAATACTCCGTAGTTTCTTGAATTTGATTCATTTTCTTATCCTCTATAGAATAAGGTTCCAAGAGATTACTCTAAAAGCGCAAAACTGATGATTTTTTTAAGAAAAAGATTGAAGCACTGCAATGTGCGCCTCGACGCAATCTGACAACGCTTCTAAGTCGTAACCCCCTTCTAAAAAAGATAAAACACGACCTTCACAAGTGTATTTCGCACACTCGAGAATGATCCTGGTTAATTCTTCGAAACCTTGAGTTGATACGCGCATTCCTCCAAGTGGATCGTTCTTATGGGCGTCAAATCCTGCGGAAATTAAGATTATATCCGGACTGAATTTTTCGATGGTCGGCACGATAGAGTTCTTAAAGATTCGAATATAAGTATAATCTTCCGTTTCAGCTTGGAGCGGAAAATTTTGTGTTGTTCCTATTCCGATGCCTTCGCCAGTTTCAGTCGGAAGTCCAGTCATAGGATAAAAGGGAAATTGATGAACCGACAGGAAGAATACATTTGCGTCCCTATAAAAAATTTCCTGGGTTCCATTTCCATGGTGAACATCCCAATCTAAAATGAAAATCTTCTTAAATCCTTGGATCTGAAGATATTTAGCTGTTATTGCAATATTGTTCAACAGACAGAAGCCCATAATCCGGTCACCTTCTGCATGGTGTCCTGGCGGCCTAAGAAGAGAAAATCCGTTCTTGATTTTGCCTTCCAACAAGGCATCCACCATCGTTGTTCCGGAGCTAGCCGCCTTAAAGGCCGATATCCATGATTTTTCTGTAAAAGGTGTATCAGGATCGAAAAAACCTTTCTTTCCTTTAGAGCTTTCTATTTTCCGGATATGATTTCTGGAGTGGACTTCGTTTAAAGAATCAATTGATATTTCTTTAATTTCCGGCTTGTGGAGTAAGGAGAAATAGGTCGTCTTTTGAAGCAATTCCATACAGGCCAATAGCCTATCGGGGCTGTCATAATGAGGAAATTGAGAATTTGAATTATGGTAAAGAAACGTTTCCGAAAAAATGAGACCGGTAGGCATCTTTTACCTCCGAAGAAGATTTTTTGCTATATTGTATTTTGTAGACTTTTAAAAAGAAATTAATTCTTTTCCCGGATTCTTTTAGTTCTAATCGTTGAATTCCGACATTTACTAAAGAAATCAACAATACTCAACCTTTTTATTAAAACAGTGAATAAAGTTATCTTCGCATTCTTAATATATTTCATCCTTAGCGCTTCCGTCCTTTATCCCGATTTTGAGCTTCCTTTTCCAAAGGTAAATTCTCGGAAAAAGCCTGTCAGAACATTGAAGGAGACGCCTGAACTTGAAGTCGGAACTCCGCAATATGCTATAGCAGAAGAAAACAAATCTATGGATTCAAACAAAGTAATTTCTTCTCGCGAAACGAAATCGAAAAAGCTAACTTCCGAAATGGAACCAATCCTTAAGGCAAAGCCGAAGGTCGTAACTGTTCAAAATAAGGATGATTCACCTCAGCAGTCAGAACGCTTGAGGGCCGGTGCGGATCAAAAATTTCCGGATTTCTCTAGAGGAATCTATATTTCGCAAAGGACATTAAAGAAAGTTAAGACATTCGAAGAACTTCGTAGAAAAGGAAAAACACATGGAGTCAACTTTCTAGTCATCGATGTTCAGCCTAAATCGCCTTCCAAAGAAACTTTGGATTCTTTAATTTCCGAGGGATTTTACCCGGTTGCGCGGATTGTAAATTTTGATGGCGGGCTTCCGACTGAAAAACCGTCTGATCAGCGGATTTCATCGATTCATCGATCGATTCGGGCTGCATGCGAATCTGGGTTTCCTGAAATTCAATTAGATTATATTCGCTATGCTGATAATTTGCAACTCAAGCTATCCTTTGAAACTCGATACAAAAACATTTCGGGAATCATCAAAAATATTCGAAACGAAACCTTGAAATGCGAAAATTTGCCTTATATTGGCGCAGATATATTCGGTCGGATTCCTTTTAATCAAAACGACTCAATTGGTCAGAAGGTGGAAGTTTTTGCCCAAGTGGTAGATGTCCTTTATCCAATGTTATACCCTTCGCATTTCTATGGAATGCCCGCTCGAATTAAGGATCCTTATCAAACCGTCTATGACGGAACTCTTCTCACCCTTAAAAGGTCTCTGAAAACGACAAGAGTCATTCCCTATATCCAGGGCTTTAATATGTCCGTTGCAAAATCGGGACTTTCGCTCTCCGATTACATCAAGGCTCAGGTGAAAGCCGCTTACGATAGTGGGGCACATGGATTTGTAGTTTGGAATGCCTGGAACGATTATGATTCCACTTTCCAGGCCTTGAAGGACTTTGATGGAGAAATTAAAAAGGGAAATAATTAAAGACCCTTAAATTCCGGTTTTCTCTTTTGTTCAATTGCTTTAATCGTTTCTTTGAAATCGGCCGAGATAAAATTTCTCGCTTGGGATTCTGCTTCTTTTTTAAGAGCGGCCTCCAGTTTCTCGCGGTCGTAAGTGTTCTTCTTCAATTCACTTAAGGCCAGAGGGGCGCTTTCGGAAAGTGCAATCGCAATTTCTGTCGCTCTTCCTAATACTTCCTTTTGAGGAACCGCATCATTGCAGAGGCCAGCACGGAACGCGTCGTCTCCATTTAAAGTTTCTGCAAGAAACAGAAGTCTGTTCGCTATATGGGTTCCAAAAAGTTCTTTCACAATATAACTTGAACCCATTCCAGGATGAATGCCTAATTTTACAAAGTTAAACTGATATTTCCCTTCATTTGCAAAGACCCGAATGTCACAGGCAAAAGCAAGAGAAAGTCCGGCTCCAATTGCATGGCCGTTTGCAGCACAGATAACAGGGATGTCCAATCTTCTCACTGACAAAAAGAGATTGTAGAATTCGAACATGGTTTTCTTGTTCGTTTCAAAATCCTTTGTGGAGAACGATTTTAGGAGTTCAAAATTTCCTCCAGCAGAAAAGATTCCATTCTTTCCAGTTAGGATGACCGCTCTTGGTTTTGATTTTTCCGGAGCATCCAACAACGTTTCGATGGTTTTCTTAAATTCAAGACCCATTTCTCGTGTCATGGAATTCCGACTTTCAGGGTTATTTAAACTTAAAGTCAGGATCTTGTTGCCTGAGCCCAGGTCGATAGTGTCTTGGTCTATTAATCCCATTAAACTGCTTTTTTCTCCAATTCAAAGCTTTCATACCAGATGCGATCTGATACGGTCAACGGTTTTTCTCCAATTCCCATCTGCACGAAATATTCAAGGAGGGTCTCTAAATGAATGGCTTCTTCGTCTTCTAAAGTCCAAAAAGTAGAATCAATAGACTTCGATATCAAGGCTTGACCTCTCACCGAGTCTTGAAAATACTCCGGTTTTCCCGAAAAAATCAAATGTGCGGAGATGAAATCAAAACGAATCGTATCTATGATTTTCTTAAACTGGAGTTCCGACTTTTCAAAATATCTCGAGGCGATTTCGGTCTGAAAATAGTCTCCCCAGGTCAAAATATCCGGTTCCACACCGGTTCTTTCCTTAATTTCCGCGATTTTCTCATCTTCGATAAAGGGAGTCACCGCAAATCGATCAACGAGTTCTTTCAGAGCAATCAAATCCAGGATTTTCCCTGCTGATAGCTTTCCCTGTTTCATCATATCGAATAATTCCGGGTTGAGTTCCGACTTTCTTGCATCCATACCTTCTTTTTCGGGCTTTTTCGAAACCTTCCCAGGGATTTTTTTTTCATTAGCTTCTCTTTTCTAAACTCTTATGTCGCCTCGACTCAGCCCGACTGAATTCCGACATCTTAAAATCCGATACTAGAATAGAATCCCGTATTCAACGAAACACTCATGGCAGTCGGCAGATCAGATAGTTTACAGGAACTCATAACCATCCTCGAGACAATGTTTGGAGAAACGATTATCGGAACCGATATCAATCTCGTAAAACATCTCTTTTATTATCTCAAGGCGGACGATGTGGAATTCCCTTTCGATTACGACGGGCAAAAATACTTCGCGGTCGTGGAAGATATCGAAGAAACGAACGTAATTCTTAGGATCCCCGGCGCGACCCAGGGGCTTACTCTCCGAGCAAAAATCAGCTTCGAAATTATGAACATTCTTTATCAGTTCGAAGTTGTGATCTTAGAATTTTTAGAGGAGGGAATTAAGATAAGAATTCCATCCGAACTCCAAGCCGCTTCGTTTCGAAAAAATATCCGCGTTGCGGTCGACGATCTTTTTATGAACTACGTTATCCTTTTTCGATCTCTTTCGGGAGGAGGGCGCGAGATCGGAAGAAATATTCAAGTGGAACAAAGATTCAATAATCTAATGAGGGAGATCAAAAAAGACAACCCCGATCTTCGTCTCATAAATATTATGATTTCAGAATATATTTCCACCGTTTCGAAGGAGTATGATATCGTATTCTTTCAGGCGGAGAATAAGGAAGAGAACTTTTTAGAATCTTTTATCAGAAGACACGATAAGCCGATATTTATCCCGGATACGTCCTTGATTATCAATTATATCCGTGAGACGGGTCCCTCGGAAGTGGACAATTATCGGGAAGAATACATTCGGATGGTTTTGGAAAACGGGCAGGATTATGCCGATAAATTTTTCAGGGAACTTCAAAAGAATGAGATTAGGGACTTTCTTGTTTCTTACATGATTCTTCCGATCCGACTTTTTAACGATGTCGTCGGATATATTCGCGTCTACGCTTCCGCGATGGATCGATATTCGATCACGCCTTCCCAAGCGGGTTATCTCATAGAGCTCTCGGAAATTTTCAGTTATTCTATGACGAAAATTTTCATTCGCGCGGATAATTATCGCCAGACAAAAGCGGCTACACGAGTCGTCGATATCAGTATAAACGGACTTCTATTCGAGATAGACGAAGAGCGAATCTTTCATTATTTAAAAAAACATAATATTATCAAAATATTTATTCCTCTTACGGAGAGAACCCTCATCTTGAGAGGTGAAGTCGTGCGCTATATCGCAGCGGGAGACGGAAAGTTCAATCTCGGAGTGAATTTTTTCGATTCCAATCCGGACGATATGCTGATTCTTCAGAAATATATTTTTACAAGAACCCGTAAAATCCTTTCAGAGTGATCCGATAAGAGCCGGAGCCCTCAACAAATAAGGATCTCCCTGTTGAGAGCCGGGTTTAAAAGTTTTGTATTTCTCAAAAGATTCGCCTAACATCCTTTTGAAGTTTGCGACTTGTTCCAATTCTCCTAGGCTGCTTTGTCCGGACTCGGATGTGAGTTCGGTAATCTTATCGATGTAGAGTTTGCAGGCAAGAAGATGGACGCGGTAATCGGATGGGTTGAGAAGATCCGCGTTCCGCGTAAGTTTTTCCGAGATCTCAAAATAAGCGTCGGATTTTTTCCTCTTAGCGGAAGCATCGGAAGGAGATTTACCCGGTTTCGATTCTTCTCTATAAAGATAATAGTAAGTAGTGGCCGAGTTGATCAGAAGTTCCGGATCGACTTTCGTCAATTTAAAAGCCTCTTGAATCACTTCCATAGACTTGGAAAGAACGGTCGGATTCTTAAATCCTTCCGTTTCGTATTTGCGGTTTAAGTAGTCGACATACTCCACATAGAATTCCAATTCTTCCTGAGCGTTTCCGAAACGTTTTCGATTCTTCCAAGCCATGGAGAATTCCGACCCGGCGGAAATATAAGCCTCGCCCGTTTTTTTATAGAGTAATCCTAAACGGAAGTGACCCATCGGAGAAGATGGATCGAGACTGATCGTATGTTTATAAGAACGTATGGATTCCGCGATTTCGTTTCGAGAAAGATGATAGTCCCCTTTCTTCCTTTCCACAATTGCAGATTCTATTTTTTCGGATACGAGCGGCGCCGCCACCATCAGATTTCTATCTTTTACTAAACCGAGATTTCCGATTCCTCGCGCTCTTTTTCCGATAAAGGAAGTTTGAAAGATGGATTTGATTTCGATCTGGGCTACGATGTTTCCGTTTTTATAATTCTTATGATCGAAATCTTTTTCTATGAGATAAAGAATTTGTCCGACTCTTAAACCCGGATCGTAATTGATCTTGATGGTCACGAGATCGGCTCTTGTGTCCACTCCGATATCCAAATTCTTATTCTTTCCTTCCTCTTCGATCGGTTTGACCTTATCGTAGAGAACCGTTTCTCCAATGAGAATCATCTTTTCCTTTTCGGGTTTTCCAGGTTCTCGAAAAGCGTAAACGAGTTCACGAGCTTCCGGGATTCCCGCAGGAATGACGATCAGAAAAAGAAGAATGGAAAGCAGAAAGGTTCTCACCTTCCAAACATCGGTCGTTTATCGTATCCTGCCCGGAAAAAAAGAAACGATTTTGGGGTTTCCAATCGGAGAGATGCTGGCCGTTTCGATTCTCCGGTGAATTTTGTTAAGAGAAGTCGGTTTAAGATCGGGAAGGATCTAACGTTTCAAACGAGGAAAGTCTAAGGTAACGATGTTCCGGCTGTTTGGAATTTCCGGGCCGTTCTAAGATCGCGGCTCTGAGGTCGGCTCCGATCGCGGCGTCCGCTTCTTCTTTGATATCGGTAAAGAATAGAATTCTTCTCGGTTCCACCCCGAGTTCTTTCGCTATTTTTGAATAACTGGAAGATTCTCTTTTGCCTCCGACCGCGGTGTCGAAGTACCCTGAAAAATATTTCGTAAGATCGCCGGATTCCGAATATTCGAATATTAGCTTTTGCGCTTGAACGCTTCCGGAAGAATAGACGGCCGCTTTTTTTTGCGCGGCCTTTATTCTTTTTAGGAATTCGGGAACGTCCGAAAACATGAGGCTTTTCAGTTCTCCGCTTTCATATCCGATCTTCCAAATTCTTCCTTGTATCTCTTTCAAAGGACCGCTCTTTCTATCCACGGACACGAGGTGTTTACAGTACGCGGCGAGTTCGCTCGGAGAATCTCCGACTTTTTCGAAGTATGTCGAATCGTTCTTCGCTTCTTCCATGAGTTTCTCTTTCCATTCTTTTTCCAACGCCGAGGTTTGAAAAAAGGAATCCATCTTTCGAACGGAATACGGAAATAAAACCTTATGCACGAACTCGATCGGAGTGGTCGTGCCTTCTATGTCGAATAAAAATAACTCGATGGGTCCAAGATCCAATTAAGCGGTTCCCCTTATCTTTTCTGCTTCTTGAACCAAATAATCATGTACGTCTTTTTCGTCTTTTTCAAAATTATTCAGAACCATGATCCAGAACAGGGCGCATGGAATCCAGAATAGAACCGATATTGAAAGTCCGAGAGATCGATCTCCCGGGGTCAAACCTAAGATGACCGCGCTCATCGCCGGCCCCAATCCTTTCCCCAAATCGTCTGTCAGATTATACAGCGCGAACATACTACTTCTGTTTTTTGGAATATTCACATTGATTAATGTAGCCCTTACGTTGGGTCCAGTGAGAGAAATTAGAAATCCCGCGACCAGATTCACCACGATAAAAGTGCCGGACGTGGCGATATTTTCAGCTTTTAATAAATAGATGCAGGGCACGATTCCGAGAAAGATGCTCGTCATACAAAAGATCGGGAGCATCCTTTTGTTGTAGTTGTAGATCTTTTGTCCTATAACTCCCCCGAAAAAGGTTCCCGCAAAAACTCCGATCGCCGCGTAGGTGAGCAGCATCGTCGCGGTCGCCTTATCGAGATGATACGAAGATTCGTAGTAGTCGACAAGGAACACGAAAAAAACTCCCCAGGGCACGCAACCCGGTATTCCTTGCAGAAAAATTCCTATGTTCGTTTTGTTTTGGAAAAGAAGTCGGATGTCGCTCCAACGAAGATGAAAACTTTCCTCCGGAAATTTTTCCGCGATTCCCTGCCATTCGGTTTCTCCTCCGCCTCGAATCGGTTCCTTACAAAAAATCCAGTAAATCAAGGCAAATAAGAAAGAAGGAACGGAAAGATAGATAAAACTGGTTCTCCATCCGTTGACCGGATCCGCGTTTCCGAGAATTCCGCCTAACAACTGTCCTACGCCGAGTCCGATTCCCATCGATAGAGAAACGTAGGCCGCGGCGGTGGATCTGGATTTATCGGAAAAGTAATCTCCGAGAACCGTGAAAAGAAGGGGAAAAATTCCTCCCAATCCGAAACCGGTGAGGGTTCTGTAGATTACGAACTCCGGATAACTAGTCGCAAAACCGGAAAGGAAACAAGGAATTTCACCTAAGAAGACGGAGAAAATGATAAGAGTTTTTCGAGAATACTTTTGGGATAGATATCCCATGCTCACGGAAACGGCTCCGCCCAAGATAAAAAAGAGAATCGGAATGACTCCTCCGATATACCAGTCCACGTCTTCTTGGTCATCGAATCCGAATGACGCGCCTATGTTTCTTAAGTTAGGCGCGATTAGGTTCTGATCCGCGAAGAGGAAGAACGCCATTCCCATGATCATCCAAAACGCGAGGATCGCGTTCCAACCGTAATTTGCCAGTTCTCCCAACCCAAAAAAGCGAAGTAGGCTTTGTTCCGAGGGCTTTTTTTCCATGTTCTCTCCAGAGTCTCTTTGTATATCGGCGAATTCCAAACAATGAGGAGACTGGAGGAAAACTCAAGGAAACTTTATCGGGAGTTTCGATTTTGAGATCGCTCGTTCGAGTCAAAATAACGAGACATAGACAGGGGAAACGTTTTCTTTCTATGTCTTCGAATTGAAAAACGGATCTTTCTTGATTCAAGAAAGAATAATTGGTTGACCCCTTTCGTTTTGATGATTCCTTTCTTCCAGATAATTCGGTTTTTGCAATGACCTTTCACCACAAAGAATTCTACATTCTATCAGGCTCCGATAAATCAAAGTTATACTGTCAATCCTGGACGAAGCCGAACGCAAATCGTCTAATGATCTTTCATCACGGCTTCGGAGAACATAGCGGACGTTATACGAACTTGCTTCGTTTTTTTGCGAAGAGCGACATCAATTTTTATTCTTTCGATATGAGAGGTCACGGAAGATCGGAAGGGAGAAGGGGACACGCGGATTCTTTCGATCAGTATGTCCGCGATCTTTCCGATTTCGCTTCCGAGGTTCTGAAAAGGGAACAGAAAGATCGTTTTTTTCTGTTAGGTCATTCTCTTGGAGGAGCCGTGGCGCTTCGTTATTCTCAGGAAGGAATCAATCAGGATAACATCTTGGGCCTAATTCTTTCCGCGCCCGCTCTTCTTGTAAGAATGGATTTCAAAAAACAGTTAAAAAAAATCGCGGCCGGTTTCTTAAGTAAAATATCCCCTTCTGCGACCGTCGATGCGGAGCTGGACCTCCAGTTTCTTTCTCACGATCCGGACGTGATCGAAGCATACCGTCAGGATCCTCTCGTTCACGGTAAGGTTTCTTTAAGAATGGGATCCGAACTTTTGGAGATCGGCCCCAAGCTGATCAAAAAGGCGGGAATACTTCGATGCCCCGTATTGATTCTTCACGGTCAAGAGGACGGAATCGTGGACGTGAACGGCTCGACGGAACTTTATAAAAATCTAATTTACCGAAACAAAAGAATCAAAATTTATCCGGGTCTTTATCACGAACTGATGAACGAATATCCGGAGCATAGGGAAGTAGTTTTACAGGACATTCAGTCCTTTTTAGAAACTCTCGTTCGAGAGAAAGTTATTCCCGACGCGAAGGATTCTTCTCTCAAACTTAAGAAAAAAACCGCAAGCGCCGTTAAAAAAAAGAGCGCCGTTTAAATTCTTAAATCGTTCAACTCTTTCTATAGACGAAGACGAAAGAAAGGGTGAAAAGAAAACCTAAGATCGCCACCAGCCCGAGAATCGAACGTTCGGTCGTAGGGAACCAAGTTCCGTTTTCGATCTTACGATTGACTCGTTCCGTTTCCATATCCATGACGGGCGCGCCTCCGGAAACCGAAATCGAAACCTCGTATTGAGGAGCGGGATAACCGATTTTAAACGCTTTCATATCGGAAGGAACGTCTTCTTCGATTTTTTCCTGTTTGGAAGCTCCGATAAAAGAAACGTCCATGTCTCCCGGTTTGGAAAACACGGCGCGAAACCCTTCGCTCTTCTCGGCCAACATTCTATCCTTAAAAGTAACGGTGGAAAGATTGCTTGCGGGAATCGTATAAGAAATTTGTAATTCTGAACTTCCGGGAAGAATCGCACGATCCAAAAATTTTCCGTTCGGGCCGTCTTGGAGTTGAAGAGGGATCGCCATCCGAGCTTCCCCTTGCGTAAGCTGCCCCATCACTTCGGTCGCTTCGGAAGGGACGTAGACCTCGAAAGGATTTTGTTCGTCTTGATAACTCTTAGGAGGAATCGTATTGTTGGAGATAAGAAAGATTTTAAAAACTCGGAGAAAATCTTTTCCTCTCGTGATCTGCATCGCGGATCTGGTTCGAACCAAAGATTTATCCTTCGTCTTTTCATAGACTACGATCTCTTGAACCGCGGAGCGCATCACGGGAACCGGAGGGACCATCTTGTTATAGTTGACCCCCGCGTATTTCGCTTGGAGAAGAATCGGAGACTGATCCGGAACGGAAAGTTTCGATACGATAAAATCTCCTTTTGCGGGACCGAGTTCCTTGATCGGAATCATTCCTTGTTGGAGTGCGATAACTCGAAGAGATTCGATACTTCCTTCCTTACCGGTAGTCCCGTTTTTGACGCGGATCTTGAGTTCGATTTCTTCCGAATGGATGGAAACTTGTGCAAAAAAAAGTATGGATAAGATCGTTAGGATTTTTTTCATCTCGGGCTCTTAAAGTCAGTTTTATTCCACCCTCTTAAAAAGAAAATCCTTTACACTCGCTTTTGTTTCCATAGCTTGTATTCTCTTTGAGCGATTGTGTCGTTCGCTTAGACCGTTTTTAAGGAGAATCTTGATGGCTTGGTTTCGAAAAATATTGGCGGCGCTGGGAATTCTTTTCGGATCCCTTTTGATCCTAATCTATTCCATCACATTTCATCCGGATCAAGCGCAGCCTGCGGAAGTAAAATGTCCGGAGGACGCTCCGATTTTAAAAGCGGATTCTAAGATTAAGGTTCTTGTTTGGAATATACAATATCTTGCGGGCAAAAAAAGGGTATTCTGGTACGACGTCCCGAACGGAGACGGTCCCGATACCGGGCCTTCTCGGGAAGAGATCGAAACCACTCTCAAAAAAATCACGGACTACATTCGTTCCGAAAATCCGGACGTAATCCTTTTTCAAGAGCTGCATGACGGAGCGAAGAATACTTTCAAAGAAAATCAGTTGGAAAGAATTCTCGCGGCTCTCGATCCTTCCTACGTCTGTAGCAGCGAAGCCTTTTATTGGAAGTCGGCCTTTGTGCCTCATCCTAAAATTCTCGGAAGTGTGGGAATGAAACTCGCGACGGTAAGTAAGTTTAAAATCTCCGACGGTATAAGACATTCACTTCCTTTGATGCCCGCGGATCCGATTTCGACTCAGTTCAACTTAAAACGCGCGGTACTTCAGAACGATTTTCCGATTGCGGGCGGGGAGAAGTTTACGGTTTTAAACACGCACCTCGACGCGTTTTCCCAGGGAACGGATACGATGCACAAACAAGTGGAGACGATCGCGGGACTTCTCAAGGAGTTGGATCTTGCGGGTCACGCATGGGTGTTAGGCGGGGACTTCAATCTTCTTCCGCCGGGTTTTGACCGGAAGGCGATGCATCCCAACGGAGCTTTCTTTTATTCGGACGAACAGGAGATCAAACCCTTGTTCGATCGTTGGAGTTCCGCGGTTCCATTAGATATTTTGAATGGACCCGAGAAGGCCAAATACTATACGCATTTTTCAAACGATCCGGCGATCGGAAAACCGGACCGAACGATCGACTATATTTTTTATTCTTCCAATCTGAAACAGAGCGCTTACCGAGTGGATCAAGGCGAAAAAGTCTGGGACATCTCCGATCATTTTCCTCAGATCGGAACTTATACTCTCCGGTGAAATTCTTCGCTTCCCCGCCGGTGCCAGCCCCGCGGTGAAACCGTAAAAAGTATGAGTTCCTACTTTTCTCGAAGAAAGGTCGGGACTACGGCAAAAGACTTTACGGAGCGGATTCAATTGCTCCGACAAATCGGTTCGAGTAAAAAAAAGGTTGCGGTCGAACTGGAAGTCAAGGTGATCCGCATTCTTGCAAAATCATTTCGGATGGATCGGCTCCGTATCGATCGAAAGAATCCGTTCCGATCGAATTCGAACGAACAAACTTGTGGCCGGGCGAAACAAACGACCGTGAGGGAATGAAGTTGCCAAAGAAAAAGCGAGCGTATTTTCTGGATCCGAGAACCGGCTTTCGGAGAGGAACGAATTGGATTCTTCTTTCATACGAAAATGAATTCGAAAAGAGAAGGTCGGAATCAAAAGAATTACTTTTTGGAAATAACATCATGAGACCGTTTAAAATATTAGGAATTCAACAGATCGCCGTGGGCGGAGAAGACAAAAAGAAACTCGAAACGTTTTGGGTGGACATTCTCGGCCTGGAAAAAACGGGAACTTTCAGAAGTGAAAAGGAAAACGTGGACGAAGACATTCTCAGAATGGGCAAGGGACCTTTTGCGGTCGAAGTCGATATCATGCAACCGATCGACGTAAACAAAAGTCCGAAAGTTCACGAACCGAAACTCAATCATATCGGACTCTGGGTGGACGACATTCACAAAGCCGTGGAATGGTTGAGCGCGAAAGGAGTTCGTTTTACGCCGGGCGGAATCAGAAAAGGCGCCGCCGGTTACGACGTATGCTTTATTCATCCAAAAGGGAACGAGGAATTCCCTTACTGTTCCGAAGGCGTTCTTGTGGAGTTGGTCCAGGCTCCCGCGGACGTGATCGAAGCTCTTCGATAAATTCTTCCGGGCGTGCCGCCGATTTTTTTGAACGCAAAAGTCCGTTTGAAATCGCGGCCGCGCTCTCCGCTTAATTCAACAAATTGAATATTCCGTTTTATGAATGTTTTGTTTCGAAGCGTCAATTTGTTGAATCCGCATCGATCGCTCACGCGGTCCCGCGTCGAAGATCCGCAGAAACGATCAAGGAAACGCCGAAATGAAGAACTCAAAAACGATTCCCGTCTTATTCACGATTCTGATTCTAACGATTGCAAGCGGCAGTTTTGCGTCCGAGTCCGATCCGAAAGCGCTCTTATCGAGCTCCGATCGAAAGTCCATACCGGTTTACAAAACCGTCGTCCCAAAAGAGGGAACCTTCAACGCGGATTATCAAGAGGAAGTCGCGAGACTTCCTAATCTCACATTGGTGAAACTTATTAAGTCGGCAAATTTCGGATTCGAAGGCGATCCGGTAGCGTACGAGATCGAAACCGAAAACAAAATCACCGGTTGGGTTTCCTTGGATCAAGTTTGGTTTCCGGCAAAAGTGGTTCGGATTCAAGAGGGCGATAAGCTCAATGTCCGGGCAGGCGAGTCTTTGGATTCTAAGATCGTGGATTCCGTTCGACCGGGCGAAATTTTCTATGTAAGCGCAAACGTTTTGATCCAACTCGGATATAAGGGATACGATCCGGCCGATTGGGCCCGCGTCTCCACAAAACGGGGAAATCGCGGATTCGTTAAACTTCGCTATTTTGAAATCATAGAAACGAAAGTGAAACCTTATCCCTGAATTTTGCCGTGGCCGAACAAACCGAAAATCGGAGGAGCTATCGATCTTGGATCGAACGCAAGAATATTCAATAAATTGAAAGCGCTTTTCGAGAAGATTATTTTTTGCCCAGAAGAAAAAAAGTTCTCATAGGGCCCTTTCCCTTGATCTCGATAATTCCGCGGTCTTCGAATTCGAAAAGATCTTTGAGCGCGTTATACGTCGCTTCTGAGCAGTTGATTTTTCCCGGCTGACCGTGGGATTCCATTCTAGAAGCGGTGTTCACCGAATCGCCCCAAAGATCGTAGACGAACTTGTTTTTCCCGATGACCCCGGCGACTACGTCCCCCGTATGAATTCCGATTCGGATATTAAATTCGTATTTCCAGGATTTCTGAAGATTTTTCAGGCCGGAAATCATTTCGATTCCGGCTAACGCGATCTTTTCCGCGTGATCGGTCGTCGGGTTGGGAATTCCTCCGGCCATCATATAACAGTCTCCGATCGTTTTGATCTTCTCGAGTTGATATTTGCTCGCGATATCGTCGAAGCAAGTGAAGATCTGGTTTAGAATTTCGACCAACTGATTCGGGGTCGGGATCTGAGTCGAAAGTTTCGAAAAGCCGACGATATCCGCAAAAAGGACCGTCGAGTTCGGGATGTAATCGGCGATGACTCCTTCGCCGCCTTTCAATCTTTCGGCGATCGCCTTGGGTAGGATATTAAGAAGAAGACTTTCCGATTTCTGTCTTTCTTTTTCCAGACCTTCGTTTAACACATTGATCTTTTCCAGAGAATCTTTGAGTTCCCGGTTTCTTTTGGAAAGAGTTTTGTAAGCGTCCGCGTTATCCACACCGATCGCCACGTAGTTCGCAAGAGTTCTTAAAATGCTGAGTTGATTTTCGTTGAACGCATTCTTCTCGTAACTCTGGATCGTAAGAATTCCTATGAATCTTTCTTCCACTTTGAGCGGAAGATAAACTACGGAGCTCGTCTTTTCTCCGAAGTGTTTCTGAATGGTGGAAACGTAACGGGGAAAATCCTTTTCAAGATCGTTTGTGATCAATTCTTGATTTTGATTATAACAAAAAGAGGAAGGGTTTTCTTCGGCCAAAGAATCCACGGAGGGAGCGGGGGTGTAACGGCCTTCGATCAGACTGAACTTGTATTTTATCTCATTCTTACCTTCCTCTAAAATTCCGAAGGCAAGAATATCCATCGAGACCATCGATTTCGTGTTTTCATAAACGGAGGTAAGAATGATTTTCGGCTCCAGACTTGCGGTGATCATCTGACCGATTTCGCTCAACTGTTTGAGATTCTGATAAGAGGAAACCAACCTTTGATTGGAATCCTGAAGTTCGGTTTGGGTTTTGATCAGACGATTCTGCGTGGAATCTCCGATCTTCATCAGCTTCGAGGATTGTTTTAGAAGGGATTCGTAAGCGTCTCCGACCTTTTTAAGTTCTTGGATCAGATCGTCCTTTTGAAGAGAATCTTTTTTATCGAGGGTTTCGTTTACTTCGTTTAATAATTGAAACTCGTTTTCAAAAAAAGAATTAAAGTCCTTCTGTGCCGGAGACGCTGGTTCCATGGATTGGTCCTATGCCGAAGAACGGTCTTATTTGTAGGATTTGAGTTCGAACGGCAGAGAAAGATCGGATGAGAATTCCTCGCCCGTTTCCTGCATATCGTCGTCGTCTTCTTTATACAACCAGAGGACTTTAACCTTGCCGCTTTGATCGTGATATTTTTGAAGAGAATCCAAAATGTCCATGATCACTTTCGAAGAACTCGTATTAAAATAATCCAACTGAAATTTTACTTGGATCGCGCTTTTGTTTCCCATCGTAGAGTTGAGCCAGTCGAATACGGGCTTGTAGAAAGCGATCGCGTTTTCCGGATAAGATTCTCCGATGATTTCCACAACTCCTTTCTCAGTGTCCAAAATAACCTCTGGAGAAGTTTTGGTCTGTTGGATATGTAAAGATTCCATTCTCAATTTTCCTTTGTGAAGTATGCAGAAAGTGTAAAAAACGAATGCTTATCGTCCACAGGCGAGACGATGTAGGTCAGCGGTCCGTCCGACTTTCTTGCGATATCGATCAGTCCGACTCCGGCGCCTTTGCTGTCGTCCGGCCGGTCCGAGCGCAACTGTTGTTGATAGTAAGTTTTCAGCTCGTCTCTCGACATAGAATTTATCTTCTCGCATTTTGCTTTCAGCGAATCGATTTTCTCGTTTAGTACAAGGTTCCCGGACGAAACATTATAGCCAATCGATTTTTCATCGACCATGATAATGCCGACTCCGCCTTCTCTTCCGTCTTCCTGAGCTCTTCTTTCCGCCGAATAGTGTAACATATTCTGTGCCAATTCTATAAAAACGGCGAAGATTTTTTTGATTTTCGATTCCGTGCTTAGGGATGTTCGGATCATAGAACCGAATTCCGTAAGGACTTCCTGCGAAAGTCGGCCCTTAAAGGAAACAATTAATTGATAATCGCAGGCCTCTTTATAGTGCTTAAACAGGTCTACGGACTTGTTTTCCATCATTTCTTTTTAACATACTCCCTATATTTTCGTGGATGCTCAGATCCGAAATCCGATCAAAGTTATGTCATCTCTCTGGGATTCTCCCGATTGATGTCCGTCTAAAAAGGCCGCCAGTCTTTCTTTTTGTTCGTTCGCGGGAAGGGCAGACACGCCGTGTAATTGTGCGATCAGTCCCTTGCTGGCGATTCTTTGTCTCTGAGGATTCGGTTGATCCATATAACCGTCCGTTGTCAGATAAAACATGGAGGGTTTTCCCTTTTCCAGTTTTACCTCGTGTGTGGTATAGGTTCTAGAATCTTCTTTTTGTCTTCCGCCGATGGAATGTCTGTCGCCTTTGATCTCCTCGATCTTTCCGCCTCTGGAAAAGTAGAGGGGTCTTTTGGCGCCTGCGAAATAAACTTTATCCGTTTCGATTCTACAAAAGCAGATGTCCATCCCATCCACCGAGTTCGTATCTAAGGAATCTTGTTTCAAGGCTTGTCTTACGTTCTTATTCAAATGTTCCAAAACCTTACCGGGATCTTTGATTCCCGATTCGTTAACGATCTGGTTGAGCAACGTATTTCCGATCATTGACATTAAAGCACCGGGGACCCCGTGTCCAGTACAATCGACCGCCGCGAGAAAAATTGATCCTTCTTTTTTGCTGAACCAGTAGAAGTCGCCCGAGACGATATCTTTCGGTCTGAAAAGAACGAATTGTTCCTTTAGATTTTTTGCAAGAAGAGTTTCGGAAGGAAGAATCGCCTGTTGAATATTCAATGAATATGTGATACTGTCGGTGATATGCTGATTTTTAAGTCCGAGATCCGCGTTCGCTTGAGCTAATTCTCTCGTTCTTTCTCTTACCTTTTCTTCCATATTAGAATAGAGTAACGCGTTATCGATGGAGATCGCGGCTTGAGAGGAAAGAATGTTCATGATCTGAAGTCTATCCGAAGTGAAAGCTCCTTCGGATAAATTGTTTTCGAGATAGAGAATGCCGGAAATCTCGCCTTGTTTGATGACCGGAGTACAGAGAACGGATTTAGTTTTAGAATTCTTAATATACTCGTCTTTGTTAAACTTCTCGTCTTGGTTCGCGTTTCTAAGAACCAGATTCTCTTTTGTGCGTTCCACGTAATAGATCAGAGATATCGGAAGATTTTTGCTGTTGCCGAGAGGAATTCCGGTAAGAACGTCTACGTCGTCTTTTGTGATCGAACCTTCCGCTTCGACATAGAGCCTTCCTTCCTTTTTAAGAATCAGGACGCCTCTCTGAGCTCCCGCGTTCTCGATTACGATCTTCATCAATTTATCGAGAAGATTTTCCAGTTTGATTTCTCCGGAAATCGCAGTAGAACTTTTTAATACGGATTGAAGGTCGAGAGTCTGACCCGAATAAACTTCGGTTGCGGCTGCGGTCGTTGTGGAGATCGTTCTGTGAGTTCGAATCGTTCCGGTTCCTCTTTCGCGGATAAACTCCGGATATTTGGATTTGAGCATACTCTGTTTTAAATTCGCGCCCCAGAGTCCGTAGCGATGAAATGCTTCGTTGATAAATTCTCCGGCAATCTTGATACTTCCCTTGGAAAGCCAGAAAGTCGCGGCCATCTCGCAAGACAGAGCCTCGTCGTTCGGGAATTCGTTTTTTCTCGCTTCCCGGATCGCGGCTTCGTAGGTTCTCGCGGCCTTCCAATTTTTATATTCGAGTCTCGCGAGTTCCGCTTCGACTAACAGGTGTTTGTGGTAGAAGTTTTCCGGGCAACTTTCGGCTAATGCAAGGAGTTGTTTTTGATTTTCACGAATTTTTTTGAGATATTCTTTTTTCTTATCGGGTGCGACTTTTTTATAATTCGCCGCAAGCGCGAGGGAATACAAAAAATTATGCTCCCAGGGCCCGTATTGTCCGCCAAGATATAAGATCATTCCATTGGCTTCCTCAGCTTCTTGAAGAGCCAGTTGGTATTCTCCATACATAAGCAACGATCTTATCTTCATCACTTTGAACGTGCAAATAGGCGCTAAACTCTGGTGATCGTTGCAAAGATCGATATATTCCTTTTCCTGATACTCGCCGGAAGAAAAGTCGAGGTGCCCGCCCGTTTCACCTCTTAGATTGGAAAGAATCAAAGTAGTTCCCAGGATCGTATCGATCGCGAGATTGTTTTTCACTTTTCTCACGAATTTGAGGAGCTGATTGATCTTCGGTTTTAAAATTTCCAGATTCTTGCCTTGAAAAAGAACGTTAGACGCATCGTTCATGGCCGCATAACTTCCGTGCAAAAATTCTCCCGAATCCAAAGCGGATTGAACACACTTTATATTCACTTCTTCGGAGAATTTGAGATGTTTTACGAAAGAGGACGAATAGTTCGCCAGAATATTCGCTGCCTTCGTATAGCCGCCGGGGTTCATATATTTTTCGCTGAGTTTCACCGCTAATTCGCAGAAGTCGTAGGCGGCTTTGTAATCGGACAGTTTGCCGACTAAAACCATACCGTAACAGGAATATCCGTAAGAGTCGGAAAGGTTTCCAAACTTTAAAAGTAGGTTCGCCATTTTTAGGCAGATCACAGGAAATAGGGCGGGCTCTTTATTATAAGCCATCGGGATCGCACTGATCAAAAGATTCACCGCCCAGATATGATTTGCGTCGGTCATTAGCGGTTCGTCTAACAGCGATGTTACGCTTCTGTTTTTTAAATTTTTTCTGACTTCCTGAATTTCTTTGTCCACGACCTTGTCGAAATTCGAAGTCGGAATTTCGATTCCTAAAGGTTTCAGCGCTTTGATTACCGTCGGCATCGCAAGATCGAATTTTCCTTGGGCGGAGTATTCGATCATCAAAAGGTTGTAAGCCTCCGCTTGTTCCACGGGAGTTTTTGCCTGTTTGAGGATGACCTGAATCATCTCCTGCGATTCTTCAAAGTTTCCGTTGAGATAGAGGACTTCGGCTAATTCCTTATGAACCGAATATGCGAGTCCGTATTCTTTCGACCAGAGTTCCTTATCTCCTTTCCCGGATTCCGGAAGCGAAAAAAGCAGTTCCCTGGCTTTTTCGGAATATAATTTGGCCGGTTTGTAGGCGGCGGACAACTTGGCTTTCTGCGCGGCCTGTATATTCAATTGTAGTAATTTTCTTTTTTCTTCGTTATCGGCGATTAAGGACGAGCCGGTGTTTAAGTGGTTTACGACGTCGAATATCGAATCTTCGAGCGCTTTTTCATTCAGGTTTTCTAATAGGATTCTTCCGATCTTTAATCGAGTGGATTGTTTTTGATCTTCGTTTAATAATTCGTAACTCGCCTGTTGGACTCTGTCGTGCTGAAATCGAAATAAGATCGTTTTTGCGATTTGAAAGTTCTTTTCCTTGTTTTCCTCTATCTCCTCCATGGAGTCGACCAACCTGTAATTGTCGCCGTAAGGAACGATCAATTCCTCTTCCATGGTTTCCATGATGGCTGCGGCGGTCTCTTTTAAAGTCGCTCCCAAAATTTTGGACTGGACTCCCAGATCGAAGTTGCTGCCGATGCAGGACGCCAGTTTTAGCGTCTCTTGTGTGCGAGGTGAGAGTTTTTTGATTCTTCTTACTAAAAGTTCGACCACGTTATCCGAAATATCAGTGTTCTTTATCTTTTCGAGATTCCAGATCCATTTTCCGCTGAACGTAGAATCGCCTTTTTTGTAGGAGATGATCTCTTCTTTGGATAATTGTTTTAAGAGTTCGTTGATAAAAAACGGATTTCCTCTGGTTTTAGAATAAACGATTTCGGCGAAGCTCAACGTTTCTTCCGAGGAGCTCCGCAGACTGTCCGCTAAAAGTTCGTTTACGTTCTGCAAACTCAAAGGTTTTAGAAGAATTTTATCCAATCGGAATCCTTCCTTTTCCAAATTCGAAACTAACGTGGAAAACGGATGTGTCGAATCCACCTCGTTGTCCCTATAAGCCAACATTAAGAAAAGATAATTTACGGAAACGTCCTCGATCAGATTTTTTACCAATTCCAGAGAGGAAGTATCCGCCCATTGCAGATCGTCGAGAAAAATCGCTAAAGGATGTTCCTGGTTCGCAAAAATCTTAATGAAGTTTTGAAATACCAAATAGAAACGATTCGCGTTCTCTTGTGCGCCCAGCTCCGTTACGGGCGTTTGAGGACCGATGATAAATTCGAGCTCCGGTAAAACGTCGGTGATCACTTTCCCGTTGCTACCCAACGTGTCCTTGATCTTATTCTTCCAGTTTTCGATTCTTTCGGGCGATTCCGTTAGAATTTGTTCGATCAGGTTCGAGAAGACTTGTATGATCGCGCTGAAGGGAACGTTGCGGTTGTATTGATCGAACTTACCCGATACGAAATATCCCTTCGATTCCGTAAGAGGTTTGTTGATTTCCTTTACGAGAGAAGACTTTCCGACCCCGGAATATCCCGCGATCAATACGACGCTCGTTCTTCCTGTGTCCGTGACTCTTTTGAATTCGCCTAACAAGGATTCGATGTATTCCTCTCTACCGTAGAGTTTTTGAGGAATCTTAAACTCCTGCGAATAATCCTTGGAGCCCAGAGCGAACGCAGGCACGTCGCCCGATTCGAGCCATTTTTTCTGAACGGTTTCCAAGTCCGCCTTCAAACCTTCCGAAGTCTGATAACGGTCCTCTGCGGTTTTAGAAAGCAGTTTGAGAACGATACCGGAAAGCGCTTCCGGAATTTCGTTTCTGAGCTTACGAGGATCGAGAGGAGTTTTGGCAAGGTGAAAGTGGACGAGTTCCAAAAGGTCCTCGCTTTCGAACGGAAGTTTGCCAGTGATGAGTTCGTAAAACGTGATTCCCAGGGAATAAAAATCGCTTCGATAATCGACGGAACGGTTCATTCTTCCGGTTTGTTCCGGAGAAACGTAGTGAATGCTTCCTTCCAGGCGGTTCGGATTGGACCAGGAGGTTTCTTCTTTGGAAAGACGTGTGGAAATTCCGAAGTCCACGATTCTTAAAACGCTTCCCTCCGGGTTGAAGATGATGTTGTCCGGTTTTAAATCCTTGTGTATTACTTTTTTATTATGTATTTCTCCGAGTCTTTCCGTAAGATCGACCGCGATTTTGAAAAAGTCTTTGAGGTTGACCGGTTTTTTTCCCGAAAAATGTTTGAGAGTTCCTCCGGGAACGAACTCCAAGACTAGAATGAATCCTTCCGGGATTTTTTCCATGGCGAACGCGTGGATCATTTTTTCGGAAGCGAGATAATTAAGAATTTCGAATTCGTTTCTCAAGTTCACGACTGCGGGATGGAGTTCGTCTAAGATCGGAATATATTTGATGACTACCTGCGCCCCATCTTTCGTTCGGACGGCCTTGTAAACCTCCGTGGACGAATCCGAATTCATTCTTTCCTTTAATTCGTAACCTTCAATTTTCATATCTGTTTTATTTCCTGTCTTTCTCTCTTTCTTTTTTAGAGACGAAATAGGAGTCCTCCCCAATAAAATCCTCCGCCGACCGCCGGAGTGAGGAACACGTCTCCTTTTTTAAACTTTCCTTTATAATAAAATTCCGATAGAACGATCGGGATCGAAGCGGCGGAAGTGTTTCCGACCTTTTCGAAGTTCATGAGAATTTTCCCCTTCGGGAACTTAGTCCTTTTGAGAACGTCCTGCACCACGACGTCCGTTCCGGGATGAGGAACCACCCAGTCGATGTCGTCTATCGTCAAACCGTTTTTCTCCAGGAGCTGATCCATGGATTTGAGCGTGAGATCCGCCGCGTTTGTTACAAGTTCCGGATAACTTTTCACATAACTCTGCGGAGGTGGTCCGGTGACAATGATTCCGGCGAGATCTCCGTCGTCTTGTAAGAATGAGTCGATGATTCCGAAATTCTTATCCCCGGTGAACTCCAGAAATACTCCGGCGGCCGCGTCTCCCGCGGTGAATTCTCCGTAGCCTCCCATGCGTGTTCTGACTGAAAATCGTTCACTTCCGATGACTAACGCATTCTTAAATTTGCCCGAACTCAAGAAAGCGGAAGCTGTCTGCACTCCGTGGACGAATCCCGTACAAGCGGTGCTCACGTCGAAGGCGAGCGCGTTTTTTGTTCCCGATAATTTGGAAGCCTGCGGCGCAAGGTCGGGAAGATAATACCGATCGGTCCAGTTTGCGAGAATATAAAGATCCACGTCTTCCGGTTTTTTCCCCGCGTCCTTCAGAGCCATCTCCGCGACTTTCGCGGCCATATACATAGCGGTTTCTTTTTCGTTGGCTCTTCTTCTTTCGTTGACTCCTATATTTCCGATGACTGCTTTTTCCGCGGGGTGCATTTCCGGAAATTTCAAACGGGAACGGATCTCTTCGTTCGTCACGATCGTTTCCGGAAAATAATGACCGAACCCCGTGATTCTCACTCCGTTGCTTGTTAGATTCTTCCCGCTCATTTTTTTCCCCTAAGTAAATTCGAATTTTATTTTATTATGGAAGTCTTGTATATACCATAAATTGTTCTATGTAAATCTTTTCCGGATCCAATTCTCTTAAAACGGTAAGCTCCTCCGCCGTCACGGGTTTTTCCTCCTGGAGCGGGACATCCTCGTCCGGGGGAAGCCAGGACGTATAACGGAGAACCGCTTCTTCCGGTTCCATTTCCTCGTCAGATGGAGGAGCGATCCAATGCGTGAACTCGAAAACGTGATCGGAGTTCGGTTGTCTTTGAAACCTTCCGAATTGACAAATCGCTTCCATCACTCGATCTCCCACTGAAGTAACGTAGTTTACTTTTTTTACGAATCGTCCTCGATTCGCCTTCGCGACTACGATACAATCCGCACTTGCCGCGATATCGTTGGCGCCTCCCGAACCCACTAAAAATTTTCCCTTGGAAGTTCTGGTCGAGTTGATATTCCCGAACCAATCCACTTCCGCGGCTCCCAAAACTCCCAGGCAATGATCGGGGACGATCGTGCCCAAGATGCTCGTGATATCCGAAAGCATCGTGCAGTCTTTTGTGTGCAGTTGACTGAATAAAAAAACGTCTCCGGTATGAGGTTTCATCGAATAGAATCCGAGTTCCGTGATCACCTCCACTCGAATCCCTTCCTTTTCCAAAAAACGAGCGGCGGTCCATGCGGAAATATGCGCGGCTCCGATCCCGGCAAGAATCGTTTTGTATCCTTTTGTTTTTACGTATTCTTGAATCGCCCTCGCAGCCAGAATGATCATCTGCTCCGAGTCGTTGACCGTGGTAGGATCTTCGAGTTTGAGAGCCTTGTTTTCTTCGGGAATCTGCTTCAATCTTCTGAGACGAGTATTTCCTAAACGATCCAGATATTCCGAGTGACCGCCCGGAAGATTTACGAAATCCGCGTACCATTTTTCCGCCTTGGATGGCACGTTAGCCGCTTCGTTGGCTTCGATCTGAAATTCGTAGTCGTCGAGATAGGTGGAAAGTCCTTCGAAAACGGAAAGCCCGGGAAGATCGAATACGCGAAGAGATTGAGGATGTGCGCCGAATTCCGCGACGGACAAAGCGCTCACTCGATTGCCGGGAACGGTTACGAGTTCGGGTGGAATCGATCCTTTGGGCACGATTCTTTCGACCGTGGCGATAACTCCTTGTTTGGCGGCGAGCGCGCCCCAGTAACCTTCGCCGCTCGGAGGACAGAGAACAAGATTTCCGTCTTCGTCTCCGATGACCGCGTGTAACAAAGTGTAGTCCGGATTTAAAGGAAGAATGTAAGCGATGTCCGCGCCTTTTTTACCTTTGTAATCCGGAGGATAGGGAACGTTTTGATTTTTGGAAGTCCCTTGGGGATTCGGAAACAGAAACGCGGTTTTGCCTAACTTATCCAAGATCATATCGCTTCCCAAAAGAGAGTTCGTAATAAAACCGGGAAGACGCATCGCTCCGGCCATCAGTCTTTGTACGAGACTCAACAGAGACCAGAGTTCGAGTTCGAACGGAGTTCCGTCCAAAAGATTGGAGTAGAGGGAATTCGGAGAAGGTTTCGGGTAATTGTCTCCCGCAAAACCGGTGATCATTTTTTTTACGATCTTGGAGATGGTGAGTGCGTGAGCGCTGGAATGAATCCCAGCCATGCTGATCGTGAATTCGGGATTCGTATACTGAAAACAACGCGCGAGAGAATAGATGAGAGCATTGGGTCTGGACATAGTAGCGGAGAGATGAAGCGACATCCCCGGCTTCACGATTTCTCGGATCATCTCGTCCGGGTTTGCGAAAATCTTCTTATTTGCTTCCAATGATTCTATGTTTCCCGGATCGGTATGAATGTTTCGGATTTTGTTTCCTAACGCAGCGGTTTTCTGATTCTCGGAAACGTTACGAGAAAAAAAGAAAATTCATTACAGTTAATTCTTTAGTTTTTCAAAATCCTAAATTTTTTCTTTTTCTTCTTTTTCAACAAACACCGAGTAGATTTTGACGCGTCTCAACGGTTGAAAGATCTTCTTTGAAGAAGGTCCTCTAGCAAGAACTTTTTGAAGAAGAATTCAAAAACCATCCTTGCTTATAAAAAAATACTCCATTTCGAATTTCCCTTTCCGGATCGATTTCAAACGGGCGATTGATTTTATCGGGAGAATAAAGAATTGAAGAGTTGATTCTCCGCTTCCAATTCTAAAAAAGATCGAGGTCTTGTTCGAGGCAAAACTTCCTTTCCGTTCAAGACGAGACTTCGAAAAACCGAAACTGTTAAGAGAAGTATTATTATTCAAGAAACGGATGGATCTCTTTTGAAAAAGTCCAAGGTGGTCTGGGTTCCTTCGGCTTGAAAAAACAAAAATCGAATCTTGTGCGAATCATTATGTCCCGATTGAACCGCGCAAGTCCGTAAAATTATTATGACCGATATACAGATTGAATTTCCCGCAACTTATCATTTCTCGACGGAGTTATCGATTCGTAAAACGGATTTGGCCCTGGACATTCACGTTTCCTTTGCTTCGATCCTGGATTTGGTCATGGAAGCTCATCTTCAGTTTTTTCAATATTTAGGATTTTCAGTAACGGATATTTACGGAAAGAGCATCATCTTTGCCAACGCGGGAATTTTGTACCAGGGCGAGTTGCTCTACAACGATCAGGTAAAGATCGATGTCGTATTAGAAAATCTAGGAGAAAAATCCTTCGATCTTTACTTCCGCATTTCCAAGGATCAAAGACGGGAAAAAGTTTCCCTCATAAAAATTCGAGTTCTCTTTTTCGATTATTCCATCCGCAGAGTGGTGCCCGTTCCGGACGGTTTTAGAAAGAAGTTCGCGGAGGGCGGAATTCCTTCTTATCCTTCGCCACCCGTAGGCGTTGCGGAAAGCGGATCTTCGAAGGTCGCTTCGGCTCAAATCCGCACCTTGGATAAGCTGGAAGTTTGGAAACTCGCGCACGATCTGATTTTAAAGGTCTATAAACTTGGAAATCGTTTGGAAGGATCCAGAGCGAAAGACCACGCCCAGCTCTTGGAACATCTGCGTTCAGTCGCTACTCTTTTGCCCGTTTCCATAGCCGGAGCCTGGGGAAGTAGAATTCTTTCCCAAAAGATAAAGAATATTCTCAAGGCGAAGGTGCATCTGGAAGAGCTTAGATATCTTTTCGTTTTAATAGAGGATCTGAAAGTCGCTTCCGTTGAAAGGGAATTGACGGATCTGGAAGCGATCAACGGACATCTGAAAAAATATCTCGTCAGGGTCAGAAACGGGAAGACCAGAAAAATATAATAATTTACTAATATTCAATTTTTGGAGAATTCTATGAAAGACAAAGTCGCGATGGTGACCGGCGGAAGCACAGGAATCGGGAAGGCGGTCGTTTTGGAGTTCTTATCGAGGGGCGTGAAGGTCGTCTTTTGCGGCAGAAGATCCGAAGAAGGAAAAAAGGTAGAATCCGAACTCAGATCTAAGGGGGAAGACGCATTCTTCTTTTCCTGCGACGTGACTTCGTCCGAACAGGTAAAAAAAGCGGTGGACTTCGCGATTGAAAAATACGGTCGACTCGATTTCGGAATCAACAACGCGGGAATCATGGGAGAGAATCATCTCTTGCACGAATATCCGGAAGAAGTGTGGGATAAAGTCGTGGACGTGAATCTCAAAGGCGCCTGGCTTTCTATGAAATATCAAATTCCTGAAATGCTCAAAGTAGGGGGAGGGGCGGTTGTGAACGTATCTTCGATCTCGGGGATCAACGGAGTCGTAGGAATCAATCCGTATTCCGCCGCGAAACACGGAATCATCGGATTGACCAAGAGCGCCGCGCTCGAATACGCAAAGAAGAATATTCGTATCAACGCGGTTTGCCCCGGCGCGGTGAAGACCGAGATTCTTGAAGAACTCTTTCATCTTGCGAAGGATCCCGTCGAAGCGGAAAAACAACTCGTGAAATTACATCCCTTACATCGCATCGCGACTCCGGAAGAAGTCGCGAAGGTCGCGGTTTGGCTCTGCAGTTCCGACGCTTCCTTTATCACGGGAACGGCCCTTCCCGTCGACGGTGGATACTCGGCAAAATAATTTTCTTTTCTCAATGAAACAAAAAGTAGCGATTTAGAATTTAGGAATTCTTCGTCGGATTATTTTGAAAAAACGGACCTCTCGAAGATTTGTTCTTGAATACCTTCGCTGACACATTTTTATAATAGTTTTACGGAAATTCCTTCGAAATTCCGCACTTTCTTCTTCATGATTATTCATTATTTCGGAATTACGGAAAAAGGAAATTTTCGTTCGCATAACGAGGATTCCATGTATGTTTCCGGCGAGATCGTCGCCGGGACCGTTTCCGGTTCCTTCGCTTCCACGGGCATCCGCGATTCTTCGAATTCTCCTTTGATTCTAGCGCTCGCGGACGGAATGGGAGGCCATACTTCGGGGGAAATTGCAAGCCGTCTAACGTTGGAAAAACTCGCGTGGATGGAAAGAGCGATCCAGCCTCTGGAAGAACTTCCCCGGGCCGGCTGGCAGAATCTTTTTCGAAAAATCAACAACGAAATCAACGAACACGCGTTACAGACCGGTAAGCTCGGAATGGGGACCACTCTCGTGGGCGCCCTTTTCGGAAGAAGAAAGGTTCTCGTTTTCAATATGGGAGACAGCAGGGCTTATCATTTTTCATCGAAGGGAATTCAGAAGATCACCGTGGATCATTCCTTTTCCGATTCGGTCCGCGGAGGAAACCAAAGTTCCAGAAGTTATATCACGAGTTGTATCGGCGGAGGAACGGCCGATCTTCAGATGGATCTTTTCGACATTACAAATTCCTTAAACGAAGGGGATCGGATTCTTCTCTGTACGGACGGACTTACGGACGTAATTAAGATCGACGACTTGGAGGAGATTCTTAAAAACGCGTCTAACGTGAAGGAAGCCTGTTCTCATCTCGCGGAAGAGGCGAATCTTAGAATGACGAGAGACAACACTTCCGTGATCGTGATCGAAGTCAAAGAAATGGCTCTTTCTCAGGCGGAACCCTGGAAACTTACCCCAAGCGAAAGAAAACGGTGAGAGTGAAAAAAACTTCCCCGTTCCCCGTTTCTTCAAACGACGAACGAAACGGAAAGTCCGACTTTTTTAGTATCTCCAAAAATCCCAGACCGGCGCCTTTGCTGTCGTCCGGTCTTTCTCCCTTGATTTTTTCCTGATAGAGTTCTTTCACTTCTTCTCCCGTAAGAGAAAGAAAGTGATCGAGTTTTTCCCGGAGCGGCGCGGCCGTTTCCGAGCTCAGAAAATTCGCGGTGGAGAGTTTGAGAATATGACCTTTTTCTTTTACCAAGATCAGGCCGACTCCGTATTCGTTTTCTCTTTCGGAAGAATAGTGACTTACGTTCTGGGTCATCTCCACGAATACGTTGAGAATCTTGTTCTTTCTTTTTTCTTTGGAAATCCTGCTTTTAAGAATTTCGGTAAGGTTTCCTAAAATATCGTGCGTCACGGCTCCTTGATAGTAAAGAACCGATTTCATCTTTTTGGAATGATCGTATTGTTTGTGGAGTCCGCCGGATTTCATTCTTCTTCTCCTAAAGGTCCGGAGCGGTGAGGCTTACAAAAGACGATTGGCTTCCGATCGCAAAGGCCATGGAGATCGCATTTCTCAGACGGACTTTTCTCGCCCCTTCGGTTACGTGATCGTGATCGCATTCCGGATCCACGTCCTTGAGATTGATCGTGGGACAGACGATTTGTTTTTCAAGCATCAAAGCCGTCGCCGCCACGTTGATGATTCCCGCGGCTCCGAACGTATGTCCGAAAATCGGCTTGATGGAACCGAGCGGAGCCCATTTGTTTTTTGCGAGTCCGTTGTATAAAACTTTGATCGCTCTGCTTTCCGCCATATCGTTGTTAATCGTTGCGGTTCCGTGTCCGCAGAAGTAATCGATATCTCCGAGATGCATTCCGCCGATTTTCAAAAGACGACCGAGTCCCGTCGCGGCTTTTTTTCCGGTTAGATCCATTCTCATCGCGTGATCGGCTTCGTTGTAGCTGAAGGTTCCCAAAACTTCCGCGTAGATGCGAGCGCCTCGCGCGATCGCGTGGTCCATTCTTTCCATACAAAGAACCGCAGCGCCTTCTCCTAAAATAAATCCGTCCCGATTCCGATCGTAGGGTTTGATCGCGGACTTAGGATGTTTTTCTTCGGAAGACATCACCGAACTCGCGGGATCCGAATACATCATCATAAGAGGTTTGATCAAAGGAAATTCGTGTCCGCCCGCATACATCACCTCGGCCCTTCCTTTTCGAATCGCCTGATAACAAAGACTGATCGCGTGGTGTCCGCCGACGCAGGCCGCGGTGATCGTGGTCACGAAACCTTGTATGTTCGCATAGATCGCGGTGAGGTTTGTGGGGTTGGAAGCCATCGAAGTGAGAACCGAATAACGATCGAATACGCTCTGATTTTTTTCCTCGTGATAGAGTTTCCAAGCGTGTTCCCACCAAGCCAAGGAAGCGCGGGAGGAAGAATCTATAAAGCCGACCTTCGAAGGATCGACCGAATCCTTTTCGAGTTTTGCGTCCTTTCTCGCTTCTTCCATCGCGGACATAAGCGCGAACGTCTCCCGATTGTAATTTTTTGCGTGTTTCTCGTTTAAGTCCGGAAGAAATTTTTTCCAGTCGAAGTCGTTCATCTCGGCTGCGACCTTGACGGGCATATCGTCGGTCTGAAATCTCGTGATGGTATCTATTTGAGAATTTCCTTCGGAAAGATTTTTCCAGAACGTCTCGACCGAGAAAGTATTGGGTAGAATGACCCCGATTCCTGTGATTACAACTCTCGAGTTTTTACTTAGTTTCGTTTTATCCATATTGATTCGATCTTATAACGTTTGTCTTATAAACGCCGAGAAATTTCTTCCTCTTCTCTCTTTTTGGAAATATTTTTCCTTTGAAAGACCCGATTCTTTCGCATTGTTAAGAAAAGGATTTTAAATATGACATTGGACGCCAAAAATCAATTCAAAAAAACTAAAATATAGAGTTGTGTGGGAACTCTCACAAATTCCGGGATCGTTTCGTTCGATCCGGATCGCGTAATCTTTGTTAAGACAAACTTTTAACCGAAAAATCTGCTCGCAACGGACTTTTAAGTCGCTCCAAAGGAAAGCCGGAGAAACTATTTTAAGAATCTTTCCTAAATCGGTCGTAAGACCTGCGTTTGGCGGCGCTCGTTGATTCTTTTCGGGGAACGGATTTCGATTCTTCCTTTTGCCTTGCGAAACGGCATGGGAAGAATATCGGATTAAATGTAACAAAAATTGTTACAAAATGCTTGCCAAGAAAAATAGACGGAAAAATATAGATTCGTTTTGGTTAGGAATTCTAGGAGGGATGTTATGTGGAATGAAACTCTTTTGGTGCAAAAGAAAAAAGCCTTGGAAGGATTCGGAGTTTTATCGAAGAATTCGATCTCCCGTTTTATCGAGAGTCTCCGGTCCCAGGACGAATGGAAACTGCATAGAATCAATCCGATTCGATTTGCGGGAGAGAATGATTTTGAAACGGGGGAGGCGATCGATCTATTCTTACATTCCGGAAAGATCGGCTTGATCGATTTCTCTTACAATATGATTTGTCCCGCTTGCGGCGGAGTCGTTTCCTCTCATACTTCTTTGGATCAGATTGAAGAAAAAAGTTTTCATTGTTCTATCTGCAATCTAGACGTTCCGACTACGCTGGACGATCAAGTGGAAGTCAGTTTTTCCGTAAACTCCTCTTTGAAAAAGCAGAATCTGGATCCTTTGGTGGACGCGGAAACGTATCTAAGATATCATATCTCCGCTAATTTTCACAAGTCCGAAGAACTCCTGGATTTTATCGGAAACAATACGAAGGATCTGATCGTATTGGAACCCGGAGTTACGAAGAATATAACGTTAGACGCCACTGATACGCCGGCGTATCAATTGAGTTCGGTGGAGAATAATTCCGCGGTGTATCTCTATTTTGACGGAGAAGAAACTCCGGACGATCGAATCATCGACTTGAGCCTTCTTACGAGCGGATTTACCCCGAATGAGCTGCATCTTTCTCCCGGAAAATACCAACTCAAAGTTTCCAATCGTACGATCGCAAAGGCGGGCTTTCTCATCATCAAACCCAATCTTCCAAGAATATTAGAAATCGTGAAAGAACATCCGACCGTGATCGAACCTTTTCTTACGGCGAAGATGCTCTTGAACAACCAAACCTTCCGGGAACTTTTTCGCATTCAACAGTTGAGCAGCAGATTGAATTTAAACGTGAAAAGTCTTACGATTCTTTTTACCGATCTGAGAGGTTCCACCGAGATGTACGATAAGGCCGGAGATATTCTCGCGTATCGATTGGTTCAAGAACACTTTCGCCTTCTTGCGGAAACCGTGAAAAAATTTAACGGGGCGATCGTAAAAACGATGGGCGACGCGATTATGGCTACCTTTTCCAATCCTCTGGACGGAATGTTTGCGGCCCTCGAGATGATGACTCGAATCGATCAGATGAACGAAGAGTTCAAAGAACACGGACACGAAATCGGTTTGAAAGTCGGACTCAACGAAGGACCTGCGTTAGCCGTAATCAACGACGAAAGACTCGATTATTTCGGACAGAGCGTAAACATCGCAGCTCGAGTCCAATCGCTCGCATCCGCCGGCGAAATCTGGGTCACGGAACCGATTCTTTCCAGCCCCGGAATTATGGAAGAATTGAACCTAAGGGGATACGATTCCGAAAAACACGAGGCATCCCTGAAGGGAGTCGGTCAAAAAGCGACGGTTCATAAACTCTACAAATTCGAAGCACGGAGCGAGTTGGCGGGCGCCGTTTAAAGGAATCCCGTCTTCGGAGAATTCCGGAGACGAATTAGAAAAAATTTATTTTCAAAATGATACGGAGAAGGATCCTTTTGCTTTTTAAAAGGAAAGGGTTATGAATTACAAAAAAACGAGTTTGTTAGTTTTCGTCTCATTGGCGCTTTTTGTCTTCAATTGCAAAGGCGGAGGAAGTCCCGCCGCTGAAATGCAAGAGCTTGCGAAGAAGTCGAAAGATATCACTTGCTCCAAAACCGTGGAGTGCGCGAAGGAGCAGTTCAGCAAATTGCCGGAAGCTCAGAGAAAATTTCTTCCACCGATGCTTCAATCCAAAGAGGCTTGTTTAGAATCCATCGAACAAAACGCCGCGGCTCAAAGAGCGAAAACCGGTAAGAGCGAAGCGGACGAATGGAAGGACGCAACTCCTGAAAAAGTTCAAGCCGCGAAAGAATGTATGGCTCTGATCGAAAAGACAAGTTGTACCGAAATGATGTCTCCGAACAGCCCGATTCAGAAGTCGGAAGCCTGTCAGTTCTTATCCAAGAAATAGAATTAGCGATTTATAATTTATCTTCGTCGATATCCGGTAAAAGTCCGCTTCGACGAAGATTTTTCGCTTACACATTCACGTTATCCGTAATCCGCATCTTCTCTTTGCCTTAATCTTCTTTTCGAATCCTTTCTTCCAAACAATTTAGGCTCTCGGTTTATTTCCAAAAAACATTGACAAATATTCGGGCCGGTTCTCATTCAAATTCAAACAAGGAATTTTCCGGAATGGGCCGTCCCAAATTATCTCTCCATCGTTTTGCTTTTTTATTTTTTTTACCGAGTCTTTTTCATTTCGGCTGTGCGGGTTCAGGCAATGAATTGTCTCCTGCGTTAGTCGCTCTTTTGGCGGGAGGCGTTTCCCCAAACGTAAATTCGGCCGGAATCGATCATCAGTCCGCAAACGGCGGACCCGAACTCAACGATTTGACGGTGAGAACGAATTACGTGGTCGGAAGCGAGGACAGCCAGAGTATTCGGGTGAAAGTCTCTCTGAAGAAGCAGGTTTCTTACCCGGTCACTTTCAAGGCTTACCTCGGAAGACCGACGATTCTAAGATTAAATCCCGACGGGATCAGCGTAACCACTTACATTGATGAAGAAAATACGCTGACCGGTCTAAATCAGGACGAGTTTTTGTTCCTTTCTCCGGAGACGTCGATGTCTTATAAGATCATCGTTATCGCCGAAAGCGAACGCGGTTATTCTGCAAAAGAAATTATTTCCAATCCTCCGCCTCCTCCCGCAGGTCCCTGCGCGGGGGCGGTCGCCGCTCCGATCGTAGTAGGGAATTGTGCCGATCATTGTATCGAAGTCACGAGAAACGGAACCAACATGGGAATGATCGCCCGTTACAACAATCCTTCCGATGCGGAATACTTGTATTTGGACCTTTCTACTTCCTCGCCGGGTGGAGCTTCGGGACCGGTTCCCTTTCAGTATATCGAACAAATCGAAAATGTAATTCCGGCAGGGCAGTACGCCACACCCAACGCCGGATTTGACACGAACGCATATACGGGTGCCTGCGTCGATATCAGTTCTTATCGAGTGAGGGACGGCGCGTCCGGTTTTTCGGACAGTTATATAGTGAAACGCATTATCGTACCATAGTGTCTCGTTTGAAATTAAACTCGCAACGCTAAAAAAAGAGGACAATAAAATCCCGCCGAGATTGTTGCTTAGGCAATGATGCTCGATCGGTGTGCTGCGGTTTTAAAACGAAAAATCGGGATTCTACTTTCTGATTGCGGAAAGCGTGGAATTCTTATCCTGATTTTTTTGTCGACCTTGAGTATGAATTGTATTTTTCAAAAGCACGCTTGTACCACCGATTTTACGGAAGAGACAATCGAGAAAAACGGGAAAAAGTTCATAAACTTAGTTCCATCCAACCCTAAGGTCAAAACCATACCCTTCGAATTCGATACGGTTCCCAATATCGAAACGTTTGGGGACGGATACTTTCACGAGGGATTGGCTCCCGTTCCAAAAAGAAAAGGCGACGAACCGTTTATTGGAAAGTGGGGATATATCGATTCGACCGGAAAGTTAGTGAACGGATATCGATACGATCGAGCCTATTTTTTCAACGATCAAATCGGCACGGTTCAAAACGGGGATCGATTCAGATACATCGATCGAACTGGGAAGACGATCATTCCTCCAAAATTCGAGAGTGTTTCCGGTTTCCGGGAAGGATTTGCCGCAGTCGAAAATAAAAACTCAAAATGGGGTTTTATCGATCGAAATGGAAAATTCAAGATCGATCCTCAATTCGATTCGGCTTCGCCTTTCTCCGAAGGGACCGCGGTCGTTTCGAAAAATGGTCTGGTCGGGGCGATTGATAAATCCGGAAAGCTAACGATTGAATATCAGTTTTCTTTAATGAATCATTTCAAAGAAGGGATGGCCGCGGTCGGAAGGGATTCTTGGGATTGGGGGTTTATTGACAAGAGAGGCGTTCTCATCGTCGATTTTCAGTTTCGAGATATTTACGCATTTTCGGAAGGGCTCGCCGCGGTTAAAAATAAAGAATTGAAATGGGGATTTATCGATAAGACGGGAAAGACGGCGATCGATTTTCATTTTGATAAAGCGTCGAGTTTTTCGGAAGGATTGGCCGCCGTTGAGTTTGAGAACCGATGGGTCTTTATCGATCGAACGGGAAACATCGTCCTCGACGATTCTTACCAATGGTTAGGGAATTTTTCAGAAGGTCTCGCCGATTTTACAAAAGGTGAAAAGACCGGTTATTTGGATCGAAAGGGAAGAATCGTGATCGAACCGATGCTTCAACTAGGCTTCCCCATTTCCGAGGGAATCGCCGGAGTTTTCTTACGCGACAAATTGGGTTTTATCGATTTTCGGGAATGCCTCAACTCGGAAAAAGAAAATCGATTGAAATCCATTTTAAAAATTTTTACCAAAGGAGCGTCGTTTCTTAAATAGCTTCCGAGAAGAATTTGTTTCTTCGTTTTTGGAATCGACAAACCCGTCAAATCCCGATTGTTATAGAGAATCCGAAATTTGAATACGAACTCGGCTCCTTTCTGGTATTCAAGAATTCGATTGTATCAAACTTCCCAGCACTTTTATGCGCTCCTCCGATAGAAAATCCGAACAATCCGTCACGGTAAGTCTGATCCACGCGTCTTTCTTGCGAACGGTGAAAAGATTCGGGATTTTAAATGGGATTTACGGTCTTTGAAAAAGATGCTTCGTCCGATCGAGTTTTCGTTTCGTTTCGAAATTCCGGTCTTAAAAAGGAAGGACCGTTTCTAAAAATTGGAGGTGCGGGGTTATGTTTCAAATCGGAAGTCGTAAAAAAATCTTTCTGATTCTTTCTTTCCTTTTTTTGTTTCACTGCGGATGGTTCGTGGAGACGATCCCGCCGGGGAAAATTACGGACCAGGGAGAATATGACCGTTTTATAAAGTTAGGCGAAATTAATTTTCACTATCAGGATTTTCCCGGAACCAAAGGGGATATTTTTCTTTTGCACGGTTTTGGATCCTCCACTTATACTTGGAAGGAAACGATTCCTTATCTGAGAAAATCCGGTTATAGGATCGTAACTCTGGATATGAAAGGTTTCGGCTGGTCCGATAAACCCATGGATGGCGACTATCGTGTGGAACGGTTGCAAACCGAAGTCGCGACTTTCTTAAGAACATTAAAATTAAAGAATGTGATTTTTGTCGGAAATTCTCTGGGAGGCGCGATCGCCGCTCTGACCGCGGCAAAAGATCCGGATCTCGTAGAAAAGTTGGTTCTGATCGACGCGGTTGCGCCGTATGAGATGGAAAAACCTCTGATCATTCGGATGTCGAATCTGCCCTTCGCCGCGGAAACGATGAAGACATTTTACGGGAAATGGCTTTTTGAATGGAACCTAAAAGAAGTGGTTTTCGATCCTAAGACGGTTACGGACGAAAGAATCGGCGCTTATTTCGATCGCCTTAGAACGTTAGGCGGCATTGAGGCGACGGTTTCTTTTTCGCGGACCTTTTTGAAGGGAGAACATCGAAAGGAGTTTCTCGAACTTGTTCCGAATATCATGCAACGGACCCTGATTCTTTGGGGAAAAGAGGACGCTTGGATTCCCCTTTCGATCGGGGAGCAATTCCACAAAGATATTAGAAATTCGGAATGGATCGTTTTTGAAAACTGCGGGCATATCCCTCAAGAGGAATTTCCGGAAAAAACGGCAAATCTCATTCTTAAATTTATTTCTAAATGATCGGAAAACGGCGGACGTTAGCAACGAATCGCCGTCGAAATTCTTTCTAAGATCGGAGTCCGGTTGTTCCAAAATTCAATCCCATCGAAATCGTCGGAAACGCACTAAAAGGTCCGTTTCCGTAAAGGAAACGAGGATTTGTTTTTTGCGGCTTGCGGTTTGAAAAGAAGGGCGGATCTTTTCGAAGAGAAAATCCATAGCCACGATTCTTCTTTCGTGATTCTTTTTAGAACTGATTCCAAATCTCTCAATACGAAAATTTTGGTTACCCATTCTAATTTTGTATGAGTTCCCACAGGTTCAATCTCGTAGGATTTTTCGGCAGGATTTCGAGCCGTTCCCTAATATTCAAAAAACGTGTGAGTTCCCACATTTCCGAGTTTTCGGACTTTGCCTAACCGAAAAGACCGACCGGTCTTCAGGAATTTTTTTCGATGACCTCGGATTCCTTGAGGGAAAATTCGGCTTTTCCCAAACCTCTCTTTCTTCGATCCACGATCCAATATAAATAAAAGACGACCGCGAAAAAACTCTGAAGAATGAATTGTGCCAAGTGGACCGTGGTCGCGTAGAATAAACCTTCGGACGCTTTTCTTCCCATCAGAACGAACGCGGAAGTAACCGACGCGTGAAACACGCCCGCGCCCGAAGGAGCGGAAGGGACCATCACGCCGACCGCGCCGGCGAACATGATCAAGACGATCCCCGCGTAACTCATCTCGATTCCGACTAACTTGAGTAAGATGCCGTAACTCAGAGCGTATCCGATCAACCAGGTAAACGCGGTCAACACCGCGGGAACAAGAAATCTTTTGAGCACCAAAAACTTTCCGAGGTCTCGAACGTAGTGCGATAGTTTTTGCAGGAACCATTCTTTTTTTCCGAAAAGTCCCGCGGCCCATGCGAGGATGGACACGATCGTTTCATTTAAGAATCGGACCGCAAGTAGTCCGGTAAAAATCGAAGCGATCACCAAAAAGGAAATTAGGAAAGAATGATTGTTTTCGTCCTTTATTTCCAAAAACACCAAGGCGGATAATCCCGCGGAGAATATAAAGGAAAAGTCCAACACTTTTTCGATAAAAAGCGCCGTCACCAACGTTGGATACTGAAGATCGGATTCTTTTTTGCAAAAGTACAATCGAAAGATATCTCCTCCTCTCGCGGGAAGAAACATATTGGCGCCGACTCCTATAAACGAGGAAAAGAGCGCATAACGGAACCGAATTTGTTTCCCCATCAGGAGATGCCATCTCCAAGAAAATAAAAGAAGTCCCCACGCGGAAGAGATACAAAACGGTATGAGATAGATCGGTTCCCAGCGTTCCTGAATTTTTAAGAATGTGGTTCGCGCTTGATCGGATAACTCTTCGACTGCCAGTTTTGAAAATTCGTACAATCCGCGTTTCGAAAATTCATCCAAATTGATTTTAGAGGTTTCGCCCAGATCCAGTCTCGAAAATAGAAAGCCGAGCACCGCGATGCTTACGAGGGTTCCAAATAGAATTCGTTTCAATGTTAGTTCCTTGGTTTATCCCGGAGGCCAGTGCAGTTGACGTTCGGCTAATAGATGAAAGTGAATGTGAAATACCGTTTGTCCGCCGTTCTTTCCCGTATTGTTTACGACTCTATATCCGTTTTCCGCAAATCCCAATTGTTTCGCGACGTCGCGGATCTGAACGAGAATTTTTCCGAGAAGCGCGGAGTCTTCGTTTTTTACTTCCGCAAGGGATACGATGTGTTTTTTCGGAATGAATACGATGTGAATCGGCGCCTGCGGTGAAATATCATAAAATGCTAATATGTCCTCGTTTTCAAACGCGATCTTGGACGGGATTTCCTTCGCAATGATTTTGCAGAAGATACAATTCGGATCGTTCATTCGTGATTCTCCATACAAAGCGCCGCCGCGCCGAGCGCTCCGGCAACGTTTCCGCCGGGCAAAATTTGAGTATAAGTCCTAAAAATCGGAAATACGAGTCCGTGGATTTTTTCTTTCAAAACGTCTCCGTAGAGATCCCAGGATTTGACGAGTCCGCCCGTAAATACGATCTTCTCCGGATTGACGGTGTGGATCAAGGTCCTGCATAGTTGCGAGAGCGCGTCGATTCCTTCGTTTAACAGAGTTGTTGCGATCCGGTCCGCAGTTCTTACCTTTTCGAAAAATTCTTCCGCGCCGGAAAGTTGCGCTCCGCTCGTCTCGCGATAACGATTTAAAAAGCCGCTCGCGCTGAAATACGCTTCCGTACATCCTCTTTGTCCGCATCCGCAGAGGGAACCGCCCGGAAGATAGGTGACGTGTCCCGCTTCCATTCCGCTTCCTCTGTAGCCGTTGAAAAGTTTTCCCTGATACACCCAACCTCCGCCGAGTCCTGTTCCCAAGGTAAGAATCATCAGATTGCCGGATCCTTTTCCGAGACCGAAACGAAATTCTCCGAGGGCCGCGAGGTTTGCGTCGTTATTGTAATATACGGGAAGTTTAAAATTCTTCTTTAAATGAGCGACTAACGCAACGTCTTTTAAGAGCGGAAGGTTCGCGGACTCGATGAGGATTCCGTTTTCAGTATCGATCGGTCCGGGACTTCCGATTCCGACGGCGACAAGCGAAGAATCCTCGAGTTCGCTTACGATGTTTACGAGAGAATCCAAAAATTCTTTCTCGGTTGTTTCGACTCCGGTGTTTCTCGAGGTTTGTTTAAGAATGTTTCCGCCCGTATCAACCAGGCTCGCTTTGATACTTCCGGCTCCGATATCGATCCCGAGATAGGATTTCATTTTACCACCCGGGTAAACGCTCCCTCTCGCATCTCGTAGATCGTCTTCGCGTCGAAGGCTAAATTCATATCATGAGTTACTAATAGAATCGTAAGTCCTCTCGTGTTAAAATCATACAAAAGATTTCTGACGAGTTCGCTGTTCTCCGGATCCAAATCTCCGGAAGGTTCGTCCGCGAGAAGAAGTTCAGGTTCGTTGATGAGCGATCTCGCGATTGCCGTCATCTGAATCTGACCGCCCGAAAGTTTACTCGGATAACTCTTACGAATCGATTCGAGTCGAAGGCTCCGGATGAGGTATTCGCATTTTTCCAAATATTCTTTTTGGCTGAACTTTCCGACGAGAAGGGCCGGAAGCAGAATATTCTCCTCAACGTCGAGATGAGGAAGCAATTCCGAAAACTGAAAGATGAGTCCGATGTTTCTCGCGCGAAAATTCGCCAAGGCTCCGTGACCCATGTCGCTCACCTTGGTCGTGTCGAAATAAACTTCCCCCGAAGAACTGGAAAGCATTCCCGTGATCATCGAAAGAAGGGTGGTTTTTCCGGAACCGGAAGGCCCGACGATCGCCACGTAATCGGATTGGTTCATGTCGAAAGATACGCCGTTCACGGCCTTGGACTTTCCGTATTCTCTTGAGAGGTTGTTGATGCGAAGAATCATTTGCCCCTCCGGATTGAACGATATGGATCTAAGAATGTAAGAATCACGGAAACGATTCCTCCGGTTCCCGATATCAAAGAAATGCAGATGAGAAACGCCTTTCCGTAATCCAAAAGGCTGGAACTTTCGCCGAGCCAAGGAGGAAATAGGATCGCTGCCAAAACGCTCAGGAAGAATCCGGTCCCGTGTAAAATCCAGAGTTCCGCGACCAAAAGTCGGACGGTTCCGATTCGATTGCCTCCGACCGCCATCATAATTCCCGCGTCCGCGGTTCGAAGAAGAGTCCGGGAAAGCGCCATAAAAACCAATCCGGCGCCGCTGAGCAATAAAACCAACTGTGGATAATTCCGGAAGAGTTCGATACTAGAAGGGTTAGAGGGGACTTTGTCCATTCTCAGTAGAAAAATCCCGAAAATCAGGAAAAAACAAAAGAGTACTGAAAATCCTATATGAAGAATACTGATTGTAATATCGCGTTTCACGATAGAATACGCAAATCTGAGGTAGGTAAGTTTTCCCATCTGGTTTTAGTTTCTACAAATGATTTGATTTTATCCCAAGATTGGGCAATACCCGGATCGGCTCCCGGGATTTTATCCATTTACTAACTGGAACCTGAAAGAAAAACAAAAAAAATGATCTTCGTCATTCTTGTAGCCATTGGAATCATTCTGATCGTCGCGTTTGGATCTTTTCTGATCCAGACCAAGAAAGACGCTTTTGAAAAAGCCCTCGCGCTGGCGGCTATGGGCAATTATGTCGACGCCCGAGTTATCATTCGGGACATCCTGGACAATTCTCCTTCCAACGTTCGGGCCCACTACGTGATCGCAAAGATCTATGCGATGGAGGGGGATACGACCAACGAAGCCCGTCATCTTGAGAAAATCAAAAAGATCGGAACCTATGAAAAGGGAATCAACGAGGTCGCCGTTTCCAATCGGATCGCGGACATCTACTATCAGCAAGATCTTTTTGAAGAAGCCTTGTTTCATTATTTGGATACGGTGCAGATCGATTCGGAAAACGCGGAAGCAAACGTTCGGATCGCCTTTATGGCCTTGGGTCAGAAAGAGTTCGGAATCGCGGATCGATTCTTAAGCAAGATTCCGAACGAAAAAATCAAGGTGGCTTCGATTTTTATCGGGAAAGGAGTGATTGCCGCGGCGCTTCGCAAAGGAAATCCGGTGGAATTCTTCGCAAAGGCGTACGAGCTGGATCCGGCTTCTCCGGTCGGAGGATTTCTCTACGCGCTGAGTCTGACTCGGGACGGAAAATACGACGAGGCGACTAAGGTCGCAAACTCGGTCGCGGATCTGATCGAAGACGATTACGTGCGTTATACGATCTTTCAATTCTTAATGTGCAATTATATTCTTCAAAAGAATTTGAGCGAGGCTCTGAAACACGCGAGGCTCTGTATGGAGATGGCGAGGAACAGCGGTTGGAAACAGGAGATGATCGACTCGGACGTTCACTTTTCCCTTCTCGCGGTGAAACTCGGAAAACTCGAAGAAGCGAGCGAATATCTCATCGAAGCCGAGTCGGAAAGAATCGACGACAAACGAATCATCGATCTCGCCAATTATAAATTCCAATTGGAAACAAAACGAGCCGACGCAAACAAAGCGGCGCAGAGCGGATTCTCTTTGGACGAAGAGATCGGAAGAATCTTCGGAGAACTTTTTCCGATGGAAAGATTCTACGAACTTTCCGGACTCAAATCCTCCAAATCGTTTCATATCAAGGGAATTATCGACGAACAGGGAAACAAACTCTTAGCGGACGTTTCCAAAATCGGAGTCGGAGTTCTGGATCACTATCGTCAACTCAAGGGAGTCGAGTTTAAGAATCTTTGCGTTCGAATCGTGATGGCTCTGAATTACACGGTAAGCCGGGAGGTTCCGAACAAGGAAGGGGACGGACTCAATCTGACGGGCTTAAATAAAACGGACAAAGAGACTAGGGCCCTTTTTAAATTTAGAAAGTGGAAGGACGCGAAGATCTCCGACATTTTTTTACGGGATACGATCGCTCAGTTGAAAGAATTGGGCGTGGACAAAGCGTTCGTCTTAGGAGACGCGGAGTTCACGGAAGGAGCCAAACGTTTTCTCACCGATAACCCGAGTCTTCTCACGGTTGTCTACGGAAAAGATCTCGAAGAGCTTTTGAAAAAAGCGCTTCGACTCGAAGCGAAGGGAGCGTAATTCGGAATCGCTCGATCTTCGAAGGTCCTAACCATCTATTATTAAAATTGAATCTCTTTATTCTCAAATACGAAGTTTGATTTTATGGGCCCGTTTGAAACCGGGCTCAGATTCGTACGGTATTCAATTCCGGAAAATTCTTGATTTAGAATCTACGCTCCAATCGAAAGCGCGAGTTCCAATTGATTGCATCGTATCACCTTCAATCCGGACTTTTGTCACGGAAAAACTAAAACACCGGATTCCGAAATCATATCTTTTTGTGATTCAGGAGAAGGGATCTTAAGTTCAAAAGATTCCGACTTTTTAGATTCGTATTTGATTCGGAAAAAACCGCGCAGACTTCTACCCGTTACAACAGACCATATCAAAAATCAAAATTTGTTTTTTCTCTTCGAACAATTCTTACCTGCGATGATCGGGGAATTCTCCGCGAACGACCGGTGATAATTGACGAACGAAGGATTGATCGTTCACGAGGCCGGCATTTCATGATAACAAAGGGAAACGTCTAAGAAAGACCCGAATTGTTCCGAACCGGTTTCCCTTTTTTGTTTTCCGATTTCTTATTTTCACATTCTTAGAAAACAAGGCCGTCTTTTTTGGGAGGATCGGATCTTATCGAAGAGTCCGTTCAGTCGATAAAAAAGAAAACTTTCGTTCGACTTTCAGGACGATTTTCAGAGACTGGACTCGTTCCCTGATTCTTCCGAGTTCAAATCCGTTATGATGCCCTTGTTCTCACATTCGATTCGAAAAATCGCCCGAGGATTTCTCTGGTTCGGGATTCTCTTGTCTTTTTCTTGTCATACTACTTCCGAGCAGGAATTGTTTCTTTCCCGAGGAGATCTCCAGGCTCCTGAAATTCTCGCCGGAAAAATTTTTCTCGCGGGTCATACGGGAGATCACAGCAAGGACACTCCTGAAATTCTTCTCTTAATGAAATCTTTGATAGATGATACGATCCGTAAGGATTTTTCCAAATTACCCGAACGAGTGGCTCCGAAGGACGGATTGCTTTTGGATCTCAAAGGGACTTGGACCCGGGAACAGATCGCAAAGGAACTTCAAAAAAAAGAGAATTATTTTCAGACTTACTTTTTCGATCGGGAACTTCTCAAAAAACAAAAGAACTCCGAGAACGTTAGAACCGTTCGGGATTTATTTTTACTTTCGGGCGGAATCGAAGCCGAGTTTTATTACGAAAGTTTGACGGAATGCGAATTGAAACTCAGATTCAAAGATAACATAGAACTGGAGAAGGAACTTCTCAATCCATACTTTAAGAAAGTGCAGGGAAAATGGTATCTTCACAGAATGTTCTAACCAACCGCAGTAAAGAATTCTTTGTTATGAACAAAGTTTTTTCCGGAGACGGAGAAAGAGAGAATTCTTTTTCTCCGAACTTTCATCCGTTCCGATTTCTCAAAACCGTTTTGGTCTTGGGTTTTTTGAGTTTCGTTTCCTTTGTGATCGCCCCCGTTCAAGCGGAAGTGATCCCTTTGGAATCGACTTCCGCGACCGAAGAGGATAAAAAGAAAAACGGCGTTTCGGATAACGATAAATCTCTTTCCGCACCTTTGGACGCGACCGAAAAACAGCCCGCTCCGACTTCTTCGATTCCGGTTACGTTTTCCGGAAAGATCATAGACTGGGACGTGGAACGACTGACCGAGTATGCGGTTTCAAACAATCCGCTCTACTTATCCGAAAGACAAAACATGGGAATCGAAAGAGGAAAGGTGATCACCGCTTCTCTTTCGAGAAACCCGATCATTCAGTTTCAACAGCAATTCATCGGAGTTCCCGGCGGAGGATCCTCGAGCCCGAACGTTCTCGGACAAAACGGATCTCAGGGCGGAAGCACGGAGATCGCTCCCGCGATGTATCAGGACTTGGACGTCTACGGAGTCATCTCCTTGCGCTCCAAAGTCGCAAAAAAATCCTTCGAAGCGGTCTTGGGAGAATTTGAAAACTTCGACAGACTCTTTCGTCTTCGTCTCAGGCAGAACTACTGGGCTTATCTCTTCCTAACTAATTTAGTAGATTATAATAAAGAATTTTACGAAAACTACAGCGACCTTCTCGAACTCACTAAGTTTCGGGTCGAAAAAGGGGACATTTCTCCTCTCGAATTCGAAAGACTCGAGCTTGAAAGAATCCAGGTGGAAAAGTTTTACAGGGACGCCTTGGTTCGAAGACAAATCGTCGAAAAAGAACTCCGCATTCTTTCCGGAATCCGGGAATCGGAAGGGGTTTTCGCGTTCAAGTCGGAGATGAAATTTAAATCCCTGGAAGATCTCGGATTGCGATTGAAGGATTCTTCGGTAGCCGCGATCCATCGTCCGGACATCGCCGCACTCGAAGAAAGGGTCAAAGAGAAAAAACTCAATATCGATCTTCAGAGAAGGGAAAGCCTCGGTTATCTCCAAGTCGGCGGAGAATGGAGAATCAAGGGAAACGAACACTACGCGGGCGTTTTTGCTACGATTCCTCTTCCGATCAACGATCGAGGACAGGGAAAAGTCCTCTCCGCCAAAGAAGAACACAAGAAGTTCGAACTCGCCCTGGAAGCGAAAAAGAGGGAAGTCAACGAGGAAATCGAGGCTTCTAAGAAGGAACTCCTCGCGCGAGAAGATCTTCTTGCAAAGTACGAAAGAATCAATCTATTACAAAAAAACAAGCAGTTAGAACAAAAATCCAGGATAGCTTATGTCCGTGGTGCGTCCGACCAAGTGACCTTTCTCCAGGCCGAAAAGAATTATCTCACGGTCTTGAGGGATTACTACGAAGTGTTGTATCTCTATTACAACGCCGTGGAACTCTATAAGGCCGCGGTCGGTAAAAAAACAGAGAGGGATTAAAAATCCGTCCCGGAGATTTGTATGATCAATTTCTTGAACCGCTATAAAACTACGATCGTTCTGCTCGCAGTTTTAGGAGCGGCCTATTTCGGTTACAAAAAATTCTTCTCGAAGAAAGCCGACGAGAAGAAGCCGGTCGCCGTGAGCAAGAGTAGGTTCACGGTCTCGGAAGAAATTCTCAAACGGCATCCGCTGAGCGTGGTTACTCTGAGAGAAGTCGCTTCGGTGGACGAGGTCGCGCTTCCGGGGAGAATTTCCTACGACCCGGAAAGTATGGCGAGAGCAGGTTCGACGGTGGAAGCGAGGATCAAAAAGGTTCTCGTGAGAGAAGGAGATCATGTGAGCCAAGGTTCTCCTCTTGCGATTCTTTCTTCCGTGATGCTCGGAGAAGTGGAAGCCTCTTATGTGAAGGCGAGGGCGAGTTTGGAAGCTCTGAAACTGCAGGCGGATCGCGCGAAAGAACTCTTCGATATGAAAGTGACTTCCGCAAAAGATTTTGAGTTTGCGAACATGCAATACAAAACCGCGAAGACCGAAGTCGAAACGACTCGGATCAAACTCGAAAACTACGGACTCACTCCCGGAGAAATCGCCGGAATCGAAAGAGGGGTTTATGTTTCCTCCAATCTGGTTCTTCGAAGTCCGATCAATGGAGAAGTCACCGAAAGAAAAGCGATCCAAGGTCAACAGGTAACGCGCAACGAAGATCTATTCACGATCGCAAATCTTACGAACCTGATGGTTCTTTTGGAAGTTTACGAAAAGGATATCGGTTCCATCTCCGAAGGCGCAAGCGCGATGATCTATCCTCTGGGCGACGAAAAATCTCCGGGAATCAAAGGAGAAGTCGCGTATGTAGGAACGGTTTTGGACAACGTCAAAAGAACCGCAAAATTAAGAATCATGGTTTCCAACCGAAACGGAAAACTCAAACCCGGACAATCCGTGACCGCCAAGGTGAAAGGAATCGTCGCGAACACCGGATCCGAAGCGAGAAAAACCCTTCCTCTCGAAGCCGTGCACGAAATCGAAGGAAAGTCTATGGTCTTTGTCCAGAACGACGACGGAAGTTTTGAGGCGACCGAGGTTCTCACGGGAGAAACGGTGGGAGACGAAGTGATCATCAAGTCCGGGCTCAGAGACGGGGCGCAGGTCGTTTCCAGAGGATCCTTTATTCTAAAAAGTGAATATTTGAAACTCTAAGGAGAAGGGCGTTTTCGAACGTCCCATTCTACCCCTTCCTTTTTACTATTTTTGTGTTGACTTAGCATTTATTCACTACTAAGTTGTTTAGTATGAAAGACCTGACAGACAAGCAACAGGCTGTTCTCACATTCATTACCGGCATCATCAAGGAGCGGGGTTTTCCGCCGACGATTCGAGAAATCGGAGACGAGTTCGGAATTACCGCAAAAGGCGCCTACGATCACCTCAAGGCGATCGAAAAGAAAGGATATCTCAAAACCGCCAAGAATCAATCCAGGGCGATCGAACTCATCCGTCAGAGTCCTTTGGAATCTCTTCCCGTTCAGGCGACGAGTATTCCCGTGATCGGTCGGGTTGCGGCGGGTCTTCCGATCTTTGCCGAGGAAAACATCGAATCCTACATCCCCGTTCCGGACGAAATGGTTGGATCCAATGTTCCGACTTACGCGCTTCGGGTTCAGGGAGATTCTATGATCGACGCGGGGATCAACGACGGGGACATCGCGATCATTGAAAAAAGAGACATCGCGCGAAACGGGGAGATCATCGTAGCCCTCATCGAAGACGAGGCCACTCTCAAAGTATATTACAAAGAACAGGACCAGATTCGTCTCGAAGCGAGAAATCCGAAATACAAACCGATCCGCACAAAGAAGGCGACGGTGATGGGAAAGCTCGTCGGACTCTATAGAATTTACTGATTGACAGAGGAAGAAACTCGACTGAAACTTCGGACAGAGTGTTTCAAAGAAATTTCTTCCTCTCCATTCTTCTTCTCCTCACCCTCCAATGCAGCGCGCAAAAGACCGAAATCACCGATGGTGATGTAAAGCGGGTTTTGGAGAGAGTCAGCATCGCGAGAATCAACGCGAACCTCAAAGCCACTGCGGGAAAATCGGCTCCGAACGATCTGACATTTTTTCTCGAAGCGTGTTCAGTCTATCGATTGAATCCCGATAAAGTACTGGAACGACTCAAAGAAAAAAGCCCTGCGCTGTATGAGGCCTTAAACAAAGAATATGAAAAATAAAGAAAGAATGATCTGGATCGGAGTTGTCTCCTTTCTCAGCTTCGCACTCATTCTCCCGACCGGAACCGTAAAAGGAATTTCTAAAAATGGAGAATCCTATCTCCAGATTTTCCACGAAGTATTATCTTATATACAAACCGACTACGTAGAATCCGTGGACGAAGAAAAGCTCTACGTAGGAGCGATCCGAGGACTCATCTCCTCTTTGGGGGATCCCCATTCTCGCTTTATGGATAAGGATGATTTTTCCCAGCTCCAAGAAGAGACGAGAGGAAGTTTTGGCGGCCTTGGAATGGAAGTTTCTTTTGCCGACGGAGCCATCGTCGTCATTTCTCCGATCGAAGATACGCCGGCGATGAAAGCGGGAGTTCTTCCTCAGGATCGAATCGTGGAAATCGACGGAAAGAAAACCAACGATCTTTCTCTTTCCGATTCCATCAAACTGATGAGAGGAAAAGTAGGAACTTCCGTTAATATCAAAATTGAAAGAAAGAATCAGAAGGAACCGATCAATCTCACGTTAACCCGGGAGATGATTAAGATCCGGTACGTACGATCTTCGTATTTGGAAAAGGAAAAGCTCGGATATATCAAACTCAATCAGTTCATGGGAAAGGATAGCACACTTACCGAATTTAAAAAAGAACTGAATTCCCTCAAAGAAAAGGGTGCGGAAGGACTGATCGTGGATTTAAGAATGAATCCCGGAGGACTTTTGGATCTCGCGATTTCTCTTTCGGATCTTTTTCTAAAGCCGGACATGGATATCGTTTCCGTGAGAGGGAGGGGAGGAGAACTCGTCCGCGTTTTTCGTTCTACTCAGGCGAACGATAAGTTTACCAGTCTTCCTCTCGTCGTTTTGATCAACGAAGGATCCGCGAGCGCTTCCGAAATTTTTGCGGGCGCGATGCAGGATCATGGAAGAGGAAAAATTCTGGGGACCGTTTCTTTCGGAAAGGGTTCGGTCCAAAATATCTATCCGCTTTCGCATAACACGGGTATTGCGCTCACGATTCAAAAGTATTATACTCCGAGCGGGAAGTCGATTCACGGTAAGGGAATTCAACCGGACGTCGTAGTAAAATCGGTGGAACCGACCGAAGACGATCGATTCTACATCAGAAAGATGGCGGAGAAAAAAATGCTCGAAGCCTTTCTTGCAAAGAATCCCGCTTATTCCGAAGCCAACTTTCTTCTTTTTGAAAAGTATCTGACTGAAAAAGGAATCAAACTTTCCACGGACGTCGCCAAATTCTTATATAAAACTAGAAGCGTTCAAGAAGGACAGAATGGAATTCTGGATTTGGAATTGGATCCTCAGATGAGAAAGGCGATCGAAATTCTTACCGGTCCCAAAGAGGGAGAAAAGAAAATACAGACCCAATGATCGGATTTTCCCCGCTTAATAAGTTAAGGTAAAAAACGATTTTAAAAAAGTCTTTGTAGGAGTTCCTACAGAGACGTTTCGATTGCAAAATTATGATTTTATGATAGAGCAGAATCTCCCGATTTTTCCTTACGACTTGAAGCAGAGAGAGCAGCGTCGCGCGGAATTCTCTAAATCCGCACGAACCCAATCTGAATTTTTATCGGAGTTCCGACTCAAAGGGAAGATAACTTTATACTTGCAAAAATTATGTTTTTATGATAGAGCAAAATCCTCCGATTTTTTCCCGCGAGCCCGCTTCCTCCGCCCCGCATGGCGCCCCATAGGAAGCGAAGCGCCTAGTTTCTGGGCGGGGGCGCGCGCCTTTTACGGAGGTCTGTCGTTGTTACGACGGTCCTCTTCAAAACTCAATTCATTTGTGGGTCGGGATCTCTCATGATCGGAATCGGAATCGAAACCAGTTGCGACGAAACTTCGATCGGGATCGTCCGCGACGGAAAAGAAAATCTAAGCCTCCGGATTTTCAGCCAGATCGACCTCCACAAGCCTTACGGCGGAATCGTCCCCGAAATCGCTTCTCGAGCGCATTTGGAAAAAATCAATCTTCTCCTGGAAGAAGCGATGGAGGAAGCGAAGGTTTCCTTCGAAGAACTTTCCTATGTCGCCGTGACTTCCTCACCCGGCTTGACCGGTTCCCTGATGGTCGGAGCTCAGATGGCCCGTTGTATCCAGATGGTCTACGGAACACCGATCTTACCGGTCTGTCATCTTCAGTCTCACTTCGCCGTCCTTCACTTAGAGGGAGTTCCCACAGAATTTCCGGTTCTCGGTCTTCTCCTTTCCGGGGGCAATTCTGCAATTTACAATTTGAAAGAATTTGGAAGAATGGAACTGGTCGGTGATACGATGGACGACGCTCTCGGAGAAGCCTTTGACAAGGTCGCCGGTCTTTTGGATCTTCCTTATCCCGGCGGCCCCTACATAGAAGCCAAGGCCGCAGAATACAAACCGGCGCCGGACGAGAAGCCGATTCTTCCCCCGCTTTTGCGCAATCTTCCTCAGGATCAGGTCTCTTTTTCTTTTAGCGGGCTCAAGACCGCTGTGATGGTCCTTCTTGAAAAGCAAAAAGATATTTCCAAAGAACAAATCTGTTGGAATTTTCAGAATTCGGCTTTTGATCTCGTGGAAAGAAATCTCAAACGAGCCGTTTTAAAAACGGGGATTCGAAGGGTTTTTGCCGGAGGAGGGGTGCTTGCAAACTCCACACTTCAGAAACGATTGCAGTCTTGGGCGGAAAGGAATTCTGTGGAACTTTTTAGCCCGAAGAAAAAAATTTATTGTACGGACAACGGGGCGATGGTAGCTACACTGGGATACTATTTGTTCCGGAAAGGTTACAAAAGAGATATTGATTTTACCGTAAGTCCCTCTAGACAGGAGATCTTTTTATGAAACTCAAACTCGGCTGGGTTCCCAATACAATCACTCTTGGAAATCTCACGATGGGATTTAGTGCGATGCTCGTCGCCTCCGAAGCCGGAACAAGAGGCGGAAGCGAATTGCAGGCATATACGCTTGCAGGATTCTTTATATTGCTTGCGGCTCTTTTCGACGGATTGGACGGAATGGTCGCGCGAGCATTGAATGCGACTTCCGAGCTCGGTGCGGATCTCGACAGTCTCGCGGATCTCACCGCCTTCGGAATCGCTCCCGGATATCTGATGTATCAGATGGTTCTTTCGGAATACAAGATCGACGTCTTCGGAAAAGAAGATCTTTTCCCGATCGGTATGCTCATAGCCGCGATCTTTCCGATCTGCGCCGCATATCGACTCGCGAGATTCAACGTCGCCCACGATCCGAAATCTTTTACGGGACTTCCTTCCCCGGTCGCCGGAGTTACGGTCGGATTTTTTCCGATTTTTTTAAACGCGAACTCGGCTCCTCATTGGCTCACGATCATCGGGTTTGTATTGATCGCGATTCTGATGGTATCGAACATACGTTATTCGAAACCGCAAGCCGCAATCAAATCCAAACTCAATCCTACGAGAATATTTTTGTTGATCGGAGGAGTTACACTTCTTCTCGTTTCGATCGGACTCAATCGTTGGCCTTGGCTTATCTACGGATTGATTTTCTTTTATATCTTTTCGGGAATCATGACCTTTCTCATCCATCTCATTCAGGAATTTAGAGTGAAACTCGACTAGAGTTCCGTAACTTGCTATTTCTCCGAATTGAAATATTAGAGATTCGTAATTTACCCTAATTTTTTTCCGAAAAAAGGAAAGCCTACGTTACCTCAAAAGAATATTCTCAAGAAAACGGGAGTAGCGGACTTTCAAGTCCGGAAAATACGAGAGTCGGAGAAATATTGGTTTTGAAAAAACCAATTGGAACCAACACGATTCAAAATGGTTCTTTTGTAGGAGTTCCGACAAAAATTCGGAGAGAATTTTACTTGTAAAAAACCTCATTTTCTGATAGAGCAAAGTCACCCGGGGTTTTCCGCCTCCCACCCCTCCACCCTAAATTTGGGTGGGGTGCGCGACGTTTTACAGAGGATTGTCGTTGTTGCGACAGACTTTTCCGAGGATTCAAACCATTCTCAAATAGAGTGATTCGTTTGAAACGGTTCTTCCACCAAAAAACTTAAGCTTCTCCGGACGAACCTCGTTAAAGCTCTCCCCAAAAAACGCAGGAGTTCCCGCAAATTCCCCGCGTTCGCGGTTCAGAATCGTTTTCGGAAGACGGTTTTTCGTTTAGGAAGCTAAGCCAAAAACGTAAGACGTAGGAACTCTCACATCCTCTATTGGACGAAAGAAGAGCGGTAAGAAAAAGAAGCAAAAAATTGAACCGTTGCACTTCTCGAAAATCCATAGAGTATATTCGAATTTTATAAAGTAATGTATTTTTTTCTCCCGGTGTTTTGGAACAAGTTTACGATTCGCATAGGTGTTCCTACTTTTCCGGCGTTCGCTTTTGGTGAATTCGAAAGTCTTAATTCAAGAGTTAAAAAGGAAATTGAACCTGAAGATTGATCCAGATCCCGTCGCTTTTATTTTCTTTTTTTCGAGAGTGACTGACCGTAAAAGCGATGTAAGGCGAAAGAAGCCTCAGACGAAACGAAGAATTTCGATCGGTGAAGATCAGACTGGTTTCATCCCTCGCGGTCCTCGCCTCGAAAAGAGAATCCGTTTGATTCCCTTCTTTCTGAAATAAAAAAGCGCCTTCCAAATTCCAGGATTCATCCAGACGAAAGGACCATTTCCCTTCCGTGATCGAATCGCCGTTGGTTCTCCATTCTTGACCGGCCTCGATCGAAAAATTCCTCTTTTGAAGGGAATAGTAAAGACCTCTTCCCAAAGTTTCCGAAGAACCTTGGTTGTAGTTTCGGAGCGAAAAAAGAATTCCACCGAATTCTCCGAAATAAAGAGGAGCCTTTCCGCCGACGATCTGCCAGCGCCGAAAATCGGAAGAAGTCGGCTCCGCAGAATTCGGAAAAAACGCCGGAAAAGGCGCTTCAACGGGAAGAGATTTTTTCCAAGCGCGGATCCATTCCAAAGAAAAGTAAGAATGCGAAGTGATTCCAAAACGCGCCAGAGAAGCCTTTCCGTCGAGTTCTCCGCGGTCCGGATCGATCGCGAAAAGATCCCGGCCTTTCCCCCGATAACCGGTCGCTCTAAATTCGGAGTCCAGCCTCTGCGAAAAGACCGAAGTATAAAAAGTTCCGTCCCATTCTTTTTTGATTCCGAATGTTTGGATCCGGGAAACGATCTTAGGGCCCGGGAGATCGAAGTTTTTCGACTTAAAATCGAGGGACGCATAATGGGTGCCTAGTTCAGGAGCATAAGCAAATTCGAATATTCTCCGCGGAGAAATTAGAAAATAACCGCCGCGTTTACGAGCTTCGGCTTCGGAATAAAAGGAACCGAAGGCCCAGCCCGCAAATTTTAAATGGACGAACGCGGATCTATGGATCGCTTGTTCGATCTCGGGAAGAGCCGTGTAAAAATCGTTGTCCCGCAAAAAATAAAAATTCTCCAGAGGACGAAAACGATGGCCGGCGCTCGCTCTTCCAAAACGATTTTCCCATTGAACGGAAAAAAACGGACGACCGTCCCTCGTTTCGAAAAAAGCGTATCGGCACGAAGGAAATTCTTCGCTCGGTTTTTTGAGTTTTAACGGACAATTGGAGGTCTTAAAAAACCAGTTCTCTTTTTCGTTTCGGAGATAACGGGAATTATAGGTTTCAAAGGTCGCTCCGATCCTGGATTCTTCGGAGAAAATTAAAGGCGGAAACGCAAAAAAAAAGATTCCCAAAAAGACTTTCCAATAAAAAAGAAGAATAGAATATTCTAAAAAAAGAATGTGTTTTCGGCGCGAATCGGAAATCCTCCGTAAATTGTATGCGAGTTCCCGAACCGGAGGCCCTAGGTGAAAACCCGATTTCCGGAAAGCGAGGATTTGTGAGAAAGGACGATCGCCTGCAAGCCGGCTTCGAAAATCGAAAGCGAGCGGGGATGGAGATATTTGAAACCGAAGAAAGGAAAACATCAGGAATTTCCCTTTTTCAAAGTTTTCGAAGTCGGATTCTTTTTTCTCAAAAGAAGGAAAACTTTGTTTTTGTCCTTTTCGGAAAGGGAATCTATGAATTCAAAAAATTCTTCGCGTGCGCGAAAACTTTCCCTAGAAATTTTTAACGCGGAGTTTAAGGAAAATCCGGCCGACAAAAGTTCCTCGGTCGAAAGGGAAAAGACGGCGAACGGAGGATGTTTTTTTCTTTCGAAATTCTTCTTAGGCTCCGGATCCGACTTTTCCGCGTTTCCGACAGGATCAGGAATATTCTGAAATTCAAATATTCCGGAAATAGAATGTTCATTGCTTTCCGTTCCTTCGCCGGAGACGGAAGCCTGGAAACGATCCCAGGAAAAACCGATCCCGAGAAAAAAACGGTCTTCCGTCCGCGTTTCGTTCCAAGTCCTGGAAACTCCCAGAAAAAGTTTGATTTCCTTTTCCAGAGGAGAATGGAGTAGAATCGAAACGTTTTCGAAATCTCCGCCGCGTTTCCCGAAAAACTGAATTTCTTGTTTTCCGGAAAATTCCAAACGGGTTCCAAAAACAAAAAGATCGATTTCTCCCCTTTCCCAACCTGCGAACCAGGAAATACAAAATCGATCTTCGAAGGAAAGATAAGAATATTCCAAACCGGAAAACGTCCGATGGAACGCGCGATTCTCCCTCGCCGGAATCCTTTCGTTTTCGTAGAGAAAATTTATTTTCCAGAGATGTTTTGAATTCTTCCGGAAGAATGGGACCGAAAGTTTCGCCCCATAGGAAGGGAGGTTTTCCTTTTTGGATTCGGAGAGAATTCCAAAAACCAAAGAAGAATCGGGTTTTGCGGAAAAGAAAAACGGACTCAAATCTCCGGAAGAATTTTCAGCGGAACCGCTTTCTGCGCGGATCGCAGAATACAGAAAAAGAAAGGGAATGAGGAACCGAAGCCCCCTCATTCCCTTTCCAAGTTCTATGCTTTGAGTTTTCCCCACACCGGAGACGGTTCTCGGGTCCGAAGGGTCGGGGCGGAAATTCTAAAAAAAAAGTAAGGAATGCCTTAAAAAAAAATCCAAATGCAAACGTTTTGTCCGGGGGAAACGTTAAGATAAAGAACAGAAACGGAGGAAAACCACGGGTTTTATTACTCAAGATCATTCTGGATTCTAAAATCGAAGGATTTTAAAAAAATGGAACGTTTTTTGTTGACATTTACTAATGTTTTGAGTAGTATATACATATCCGTTAAGTGGAATTATTTGTGGTTTTATCGGTTTATGTCGTCTAATTTAATAAGAATGGAGAGAAGACTATGATCATTCGATCTCTGCAAGAATCAGCAAATTACCAGAGAAAACGTGGTGGTCTCGCAGGCGCTGGCCCTAATTGGAGGGAAAGAAGTCGTGCGGGAGAGTCCAATCTGAAATCCTTCGCGGATTATCTGGAAGAAGCGTTTGAAGGGGAAGTAGTTCAACAGGGAACCTGGTTTGCAGATTCTTTGTCTGAACTCAGTAAAAACAACCTGAAGCGGATTTGAAGTCTGGCGGAAAACTCTCGGAAAGGTTGAGTCCTTTCCCGGATCCCAGAGCGCGCATAGCGTACGAAGCCGAATCCCTGCAAGATTGGGAACTTTTGGCGGTACTTCTGGGAAGGGGAAATCGGGCTCAACCGATCGACGAGCTCAGCCGGAGCATTCTGCATCACAGTCGAGGACTTGGTGGACTTCTGCAAAAGAAAGTTTCGGATCTAATGCAGGTTCCGGGCGTCGGTCCCGCTAAGGCTACTACGTTACTCGCCGCGGTAGAATTCGCAAGACGCCTCAAATGGGAAGCCCTCAAAGGAAAACGTTATTCTTCCGAACATCTCATCAACTATCTTTCCACCAGTCTCATACCTAAAAACAGGGAATGTTTTGTTCTCATTACGCTTTCGCCGGAGAGGGCCGTTTTACGGGCCGAGATCGTTGCGGTCGGAAGTTTGGAAGAGGTGGGGGTACAAACCAGAGATCTTTTGAAGATCATCTTAAACGATGCGGCTTCTTCCGTCATCATTGCACACAATCATCCCGAGTCGAGTTCCAGACCGAGTAAGGACGATATTTGGATCTATAAGAATTTCAAAAAACTTCTGGGATCGCTCGGATTGGAACTCGTAGACCAGTGGATTTTTGGAATTGACGGGATCTATTCCTGTAAGGAAGGTAAGGTTCTTCAGGCTGAAACGAAGTGTTGAAAAATTTACCGATTCTTTGGATTTTAGTAAGGAGAGATTACGCCTTACAATTTGCCGGAAGCTCCCTCGGAATCTCCTGGATGCTCGTCCAAAACATCAGCATCATTCTCATCTACACGATCGTATTTTTGTTCTTACATCTCAAAGGGAATCCTGAATCCGCGGTTGATTTTATAGGCTACGCGTTCAGCGGTCTCCTTTTTTGGGTTCCTCTTCAGGAATATATGATTCGCGGAACTTCCATCCTCACCGAAAATCGTCAATTGATCAAAAGATCTCCTCTGGGTCCGGAAATATTTCTTTGGATTCCGTTCGTTCAGATGCTCGTTCATTTTCTTGTGACCGGGATTCCCGTTCTGATCGTTCTTATTATATTCCAAAAATTGAATGTGTATTTATTTCCGCTTTCTATCTTGGTGATGTTCGGGGTCGGTTATCTTTTGTCTTTTGTGCAGGGATATTTGGCGAGGGCTAACGTGATTCTTCGCGACATTACTCCTTTGATTCGGCTGATCTCCCAATTCTTCTTTTGGTCTTTGCCGATCCTTTATTTATCTTCCGGTTTTTTACATTCGATCAACGTCTGGAATCCTCTTAACTTTCCGTTGGAGGTTTTTCGTTTTGTTTTGTTAAACGACTTCGTCCCGGTTTTCCACTGGAAAGAATTTCTTCCGTATCTGATTCTATTTCCCGCCGTCGGGATTCTCTGCCGTTCAAAATTTCATTCCGTGATCCTGGACCATCTTTGAGCTTAAAAGTAGAAAATCTCAATAAGGTCTATAACGGTTTCAGCGGACCTTTCAAAAGAATTCTCAACGTCCTTACGCTCGGTTTTTTCGGGAACGACGTGCGGTATAACGCTCTCAAAGACGTAGGCTTTCAGGTGAAACCCGGAGAAATCGTCGGTTTGATCGGAAGGAACGGAGCCGGAAAATCCACGCTCTTAAAGGTTCTTACGGGTGTTTCGTCTTACGCGTCCGGAAAAATCACAAAAACCGGATCGCTTCGTTCCATTTTGGAACTCGGAGTCGGATTCAATCCCGAACTTTCGGGAGAGGAAAATCTCTACTACAACGGTCTTGTCTGGGGACTCAGTCCGAAGGAGATCTCGTCTTCGATGGACGAAATTTTCGAATTCTCGGGTTTAAAAGAATTTAAGAATATTCCAATAAAGCAATATTCTTCCGGAATGGTGATGCGCCTCGGTTTTGCATTGGCCACGTTTTCAAGACCCGATATTCTGATCGTGGACGAGGCCCTCGCAGTCGGGGACGCGAGCTTTCAACAAAAATGTCTTCACCGTTTCCGTTCTTTTCAAGAACAGGGAACCATGACCTTGATCGTGAGTCACGATCTCGAACTTCTGAAATCCGTATGTTCGAGGGTTTTGATTTTGGAAAAGGGCAAACTCGTTTTTGACGGAGATCCGGTGGAAGGATTTCGGGAATATATGCAGATCATTGCGGATTCCGGAACGGGAGAAGAATCGATTCTTCCCTTACAAAAGGATTCTCCTTTGGAAAATCTTTCCCTGAGTTTGAAGTATAAGGGCCAGATCAATCCGAAAATTCTTCCCGTAGGCGCCGAGATCGAAATCGAAGTCGGAGCTAAATTTAGAAAAGACATTCCGGATTTGACGGTGGGTTTTCATATCGACGACGCGAGAGGGATCCGCGCGTTCGGAACCAACACGTTTCATCTCGGTAATTCTTTGAAAAACGTCAAAGCGGGAGAATCGGTTACGGCGAACTTCCGACTTCCTCTCAACTTTTCGGCGGGAAAATATTCGCTTGGTCTCGCTTTGCACGAAGGGGACAATCACGTAGGAAACAGTTATCTCTGGAAGGACGGGATTCTTTCCTTCGAATTGGAACGTCTGGATCTTCCCAAATTCGAAGGCGCGGCTTGGTTGCCGGTAAAGAGCAGTCTCAAAAAAGACGTTTGATCCCGATTTATTTTTCTTTCTAAGCCCGGAAACTCCGGAATCCTGGTTCTCAATATGAAAGTTTGCGTGATTGGAAGCGGTTATGTCGGCCTTGTTGCAGGCGCTTGTTTTGCAGAATACGGAAATCAAGTGATTTGCGTCGATAAAGACGAAACAAAGATCTCAAATCTCAAAAAAGGAATCATTCCCATCTATGAACCCGGTCTTTCCGAGCTCGTTTTGAACAACGCCAAGGAAAAAAGACTCGAGTTTACCACTTCTCTCAAAGAAGGAGTGGAAAAAACGGACCTCATTTTCATCGCCGTGGGAACTCCCACGCTTCCCGACGGTTCTTCCGATCTTTCCGCGGTTTTCGCGGTCGCGAGAGAAATCGGGAAATCGATCAACGGCTACAAGGTCATCGTTGATAAATCCACGGTTCCAGTCGGAACTGCGGCGCAGGTCAAAGCGATCATCGCAAACGAAACAAAAGAAGAATTCGACGTGGTTTCCAATCCCGAATTTTTAAAAGAAGGCGCGGCCATAGACGACTTTATGCGCCCCGAAAGGGTGGTGATCGGTTCCGACACGCAGAGGGCCGGGGACTTGGTCGCGCAACTCTACGCTCCTTTCGTATTAAACGGAAATCCGATTTTAAGGATGGGGGTCGTTTCCGCCGAACTCACGAAATACGCGTGTAACGCTTTCCTCGCGACAAAAATTTCCTTCTCGAACGAGATCGCCAATCTCTGCGAAGTCGTGGGAGCCAACTACGAAGACGTCCGCAAAGGAATGGGAACCGATTCTAGAATCGGGAGACAATTTCTCTACGCGGGAATCGGTTACGGCGGATCCTGTTTCCCGAAAGACGTTCGAGCGCTGATCAAAACTTCCGAAGACGAAGGCGCTCCGCTTCAGATCATCCGCAAAGTCGAAGAAGTCAACGAAGCGCAAAAGCTCAGACTCTATGAGAAAATCGTAAAGTTTTACGGAGAATCGGATCTTTCCGGAAAAACCTTCGCGGTCTGGGGACTTTCCTTCAAACCGGGAACGGACGATATGAGAGAAGCTCCGTCGATTCCTCTTCTCTTACAGCTTCATGATAAAAACGTTAAGTTGCAGGTTTACGATCCGGTCTCCAAGGAAACTTCTGCGACATACTTTCAGGGAAAGGTGGAATATTCGGCGGACGCTTATTCCGCTCTCAAGGGCGCGGACGCTCTTCTTCTTCTCACCGAATGGAGAGAATTCAGAGAACCCGATTTCGGAAAGATTAAAACATTATTAAAATCGAATGTGATCTTCGACGGCAGAAATCAGTATTCTCCGGAGCTCATGAAAAAAGAAGGGTTTCAATATTTTTCGATCGGTAAGCCGAACGTTTGATTTTCGGACTTGGAAGAAACGAAGGTTCGCCGGCGTTTTCTTCCTAAGATTTTCCTGACGGATCTCGATCGGGTTCTAAATTTAGCTTTCGGATAAGAACCTTTAGAAAAATTGAATATACGGATGATTTTTTAGTATATTCAATTTCGGATTAAGTCCGTTTGCGATCTTTTTTAGGCAGAATTCTTTGTCGGAACAATCGATCGCAAAATAAAAGAGAATCCTGTTTTACAGCTTATCTCAAAAGATTCTTTTACTTTGTTAGAAAGATCTATCTGCGAGAACCTGTCCCAATTTTGGAACACGTCCTCTTACAATTTGAATTTATCTGCGTGAGTTCCCGCAATTTACGTCGTATCGATCTTTTGGCGAGATTCAATCTTGATCCATCTTGAAAATCCGTGTGAGTTCCCACGTTTATTTTTTAGAAAAAGATTCAATCGGGTCCCAAAGACAGGCTTCCCGCCGCCTTCTGTCCGAACAAATTCTATCGAAATAGAAACGAGACGTTTGATTCGAAGAAATCGATTTGATCCAAAGCGATCGAATTTCCAAAAGAAAGTCCGTTCGAATAAGTGAGAGTGGCCGTAGCCCTCCCTCCCACGCTTAGATTTTGATTACCTGGACCGACGGAAGGAGTATTTTTAAAAAAATGAACCTTACCTTTTCCTGCCTGCGAAGCTCCGGTCGCGATCGGATCCGGAGCCGATACGAGAATATCGGACAATCCGTCTCCGTTTACGTCCTGAAGAACGGAAAAAATGCCGAAGTTCAGGCCGGCGGATTCTCCACCTAACACTGCAACGGCGGAACCGCCGGAGCCTAGGTCCGTGTTTGCGATTCCGCTCGTTCCCGCGCTTTGAAATAAATAGACGTTTCCAAAATTGGCGGAGCTTTGATAGGCCCCGACGATCAGGTCGGCAAATCCGTCCCCATTTGTGTCGCCTGCGGACATGGAAGCGCCGAAGCTACAATTGTTTCCGGCGTTGCAAGTGGAAAGTGCGGGGCCGAACAAAGTCGTGTTAGGCAAATTCGAAAAAGGATTTGCGGAGCCGCAATTGGAATGATAAACGAAAACAAGCCCTCTGTTCGTGTTGTAACCTTGTGCGGTTGTTGCGAGATCCGCGCAAGAATCTCCGTTGAAATCCGCGAGCTGAATCATGGAACCACCGTAGCTACAACCGCCTCCGGGAGGACATTGTGCGTTAGGCGAAACCAAATACTGAGGAGTCTGCGGAAGAACTCCCGCATTCGAGATATAAATATAAATTCTTCCTTGGTTGCTGTTGAATGTAGGAGCGCCCACGACAAGATCCATATATCCGTCGGCGTTGATATCTCCGACACTGGACGTTTGTCCGAAGTTATCGGCGGCGCCTAAGTGTTTGATGTCGGCTAACGCACCGGCGCCTAGGTTTTTGGAAGGAACACCGGACGATCCTTGGCTGTAAAAAATATATCCGACGCTGATCCAGGGAGAAGTAAGAATCGCGTCGTCATAACCGTCGTTATTTACGTCTCCACCTAACACCATTGATCCGAGTCGTTCCCCGCCGTTCTGTCCTTGGATCATCGTATTGTACGAACCGCCGGATTGTAAATTTTGACTTCGGATTCCGTTTTGACCGGCGCTGTGAAAAATATACGCGGCCCCGATGGTCCCGAACGCCGGATAGGCTTGTGATCCGATAAGCATATCCGCATAACCGTCCCCGTTAAAATCGCCGGCGCTGATTCTGTCTCCGAAATAGGTTCCGCCCGCTTGCCCGTCCGTAAGAATCGAGTCCGGAGTGGAAGAGGGCATCCCCGTATCTCCGTGGCTTAGAAAGACAACGCCGTAACCTACGACCGAGTTGCTCGGAGAAACCGAAAGGATCACGTCCGCAAAACCGTCCCCGTTCGTATCTCGATTATTTCCTTTGATCACATTCACGATCTTTTCGCCGAAAGCGTTTCCGAACGCATCCACAGCTTTCACCGAAATTTTGTGTTTCGTTCCCAACTTCCAAAACGATCCCGTGACCGCGGGAGCGGGAAGCTGGTATCTCCAACTGGAAATCCCGTCCACTGATACTAGGGTTCCGGGAGCGTCGTCTAAGGAAACATACACCGAGGGTGTGAGCGCCTTCCCCACTAAAAAACCGGATTGTACAATAGAATAATTTACTAAATTAGAAATTGTGACCGCGTTTTCGGCGTATAAGAATCCGGCAAGAATGCCGCTCCAAAAGAATCCGAGAGAATCCTCTTTCGGACAAAGTGTGTTGTTGATCTTTCCTAAGCATTCCACCGGAGGTTTGTAAAAAGGGTTGGACCAGCAATTGATCAAAGACGCGCTTAAAAGAATGAAAATAAAAAAACGAAGAATGGAAACGCATAACCCGGATTTGATTACATTGGAGAATTTCACTTTGCCTTTCCTAAGATACAACTGCTCTTCGATTTGAAGAGCGAGGAAAGAAAAAAAAGTCTTCTTATAAAAAAATATTAAATTTTAGAAAAAAATCAGCGTAGAACTTACGTTAGTTTCCGTGAAAATCAGGATCTGTTTCCTTTTTAAGCAGATCGACGGGTTGCCTCAAAGATACTCTTATCGGAGAATCCGGATTCTATTTCCAATCGTTAAACGCGGATTCAGGATTTGGTCCCGAATAATTCCAGTGACCCATTTTTCTTCCCTTTCTTGCTTCCGTTTTCCCGTAGAGATGAAGACGATAATGAGGATTCTCTAATGTTTGGCTCCAGAGCTTCGATTCCGGTTTATAATCTTCACCGAGAATATTCTTCATCGTTACGGATCTTACCGGAATTTCCTTCGGAGCCGGAAGTCCGCAGAGAGTTCTCAATTGAAGAGAAAACTGAGAGAGGGAACCGCAGTCCTGACTAAAGTGTCCGGAGTTATGAGGTCTGGGAGCGAATTCGTTACAAAGAATCCGATCTCCTTGGATGAAAAACTCGATCCCGAACACGCCGACGTAGTCGATCTCTTCAGCCAATTTTTTCGCGTAGTCGACGAGATTCTTTTCCACATCCGGAGAAAAATTTCCGGGATGAAAGGTAAGGTCCAAGATATGATTTTTATGAACGTTCCGCGACGGGCGAAAGTTTGCGATCGTTCCGTCCTGAAATCTGGCAAGAATAACCGACGCTTCCGAAGTAAAGGGAAAAAACTCCTCTACGATATGATTCGGATTCTTTAGAGAGGAAAGGGCCTGTTCCAATTCTTCTTTTGAATTGCATTTCACTTGTCCCTTTCCGTCATAACCCATCGTATTCGTTTTTAAGATACAAGGGAATTTCACCTTCGTAGGAGTCTCGCTCTTTTCTGATTCCGTAAAAACGGGAAAAAAATTTACCGTGGGAATATGCGCTTCTTGAAAGGCGGATTTTTCCTTCCACCGATTCTGGGCGATCCGGATACAGTTCGCCGAAGGCCGAACGATCAGATCGGAATTTTTCTCGAATTCCTCGACGACGGAAAGTGCAATTTCCGGAATATTCTCAAATTCGAATGTAAGCGCGTCGATTGATTTTAAAAAAGTCAAGAGCGCTTCTTTGTCTTCGTACTCCGAGACGAATTCTTTAGCTCCGACTCCCCCTGCCGGAGAATGTAATTCGGGAGAATAAACCGATACCTCGTATCCGCTTGGAATCGCTTCCAGCGCGAACATTCTCGCGAGTTGACCTGAACCCATCACTCCGAGTTTGGCCCCCGGAAGAAGAACTTTTTTTTGCGTCACAGAAGATCCTTATTCTTGGAAAGCGCGTCTTCGCGGATTTGATCCCTATATTTGGAAAGTTTTTCCGAAAGTTTCAAATCCTGAAGAGATAAGATTCGGATCGCGAGTAGAGCCGCATTCTTGGCGCCGGCTGCTCCGATTGCCAAGGTTCCTACGGGAACTCCGCCCGGCATCTGAACGATGGAAAGAAGGCTGTCCAATCCATTCAACGCTTTGCTCTGAATTGGAACGCCTAACACTGGAAGTGTGGTCATGGAAGCGACCATTCCCGGAAGATGAGCGGCTCCTCCGGCTCCCGCGATGATAACTGAGTATCCGGCGTCTTTCGCAGTTTTAGAAAATTCCAACATAAGCTCGGGAGATCTGTGCGCGGAAACGATTTCTTTATGAACGGAAATTCCGAAATCCTTGAGGATGAGTTCGGCTTCCTTCATCGTTTCCCAATCGGAATGACTTCCCATAATGATTGCAACTTTCGCGCTCAAGTTTGTTTCTCCTGCGTTAGATATTTCTTTCGGATAAGAGGTCTGCAAGTACTAAACGGGAAGACGTTCCACGAAACGTTCCAGTTGGATTCCTCTCGAAGCCTTTGCTAAAACGACGGCGGATTCGGGGACTTTTTCTACAAAGGTCTCGACGAGTTCCTTGAGACCGTCCTCCGTTCCCGGAAAATGAAAGGAGAATTTTTGCGGGTCCGCACGTTTGCTGAATTCTTCTTGGATCCATTTTGAATCCTGTCCGAAGGTAAAAAGTCCTTTTAGGTTTTTAAATCGAATACAGTGTTTTCCCAATTTTTTATGAAACGCAAAAGAATGTTTTCCCAATTCTTTCATGTCTCCTAAGACCGCGTAGAATTCTTTTCCGTCGGCGAGCTGATCCGCGACTTCAAGAGAGGAAATCATAGATTCGTAATTCGCGTTGTATGTGTCGTTGACGATCGAATACTTTCCGTTTTGAAGATCGAGACGTTTGTTGCCGGATCGAAAGCCGGAAATTCCCTCCGAGATCCATTCCTCCGGTGTTCCGATCGTTTTCAGACATTCGACCGCAAGGGCCAGATTCCCGAGGAGTTTTTCTCCGGGAAGATTCCAATCTATCTTTTTACCTTTGTAATCGAGGACGAACCCGAGAGGTTTTTTTTCTACGATCTTGAAAGTTTTTTCCGGTTCCGTTAGAACCAATTCTCCGTGGTGTTTTCTAAGTTTCTTCTTTAGGATTTTTGAATATTCTCCGGAGTTCGGGAAAAAAAGTTTTCCTCCGCTGGGAAGACCTTCGACAACCTCGGCCTTAGCTTTCGCAATATTTTTCTGGCTTCCCAAAAACTCTATGTGTGCGGTTCCGATCGTCGTTATAATCGCTAGATCCGGTTTTGCGATCGCGGAAAGTCTGGAAATTTCCCCCTTGTGATTCATTCCCATTTCACAAACGACGATCCGGGTTCCGTTCGTGATTCTAAAAAGCGTGAATGGAAGTCCGATCTCGTTGTTATAATTTTTTTCAGTGACGACTAACGCGTCCGAGCCTATATTCCGGAGGCAATTCCCCAGAAGTTCCTTTGTTGTAGTCTTTCCACTTGAACCCGTTACCGCGATGAGAATCGGCCGAAACCGCGAGCGATGAAACGCGGCGAGGCCACCAAGAGCGAGTAACGTGTCTTTTACCGGAATCGCTTTCCGTTCTTCTTCCGAAGAAAGTTGCTTGCGGAGGGGATGATCTTTTTCGATCAGAAAATACGATGCGCCTCTGGAAATTGCGTCTCTTATAAATTCATGTCCGTCTCGGTTTCCCCGGAGCGGAACAAAAAGAGAACCGGCTTCCGCTTCGCCGGACGCGGTCGTGATATTGGTGATCTGAACATCCTCTTTGAACCAAGTATCATCCTCTGTTCCCAAGACTCGCCGGATCGTTTCCGGATCGTAAAAGAAGTCTGCCTTCATGGGTCCAGGATGTGGAGGGAGAATGATTTGAAAATTCTATTTTTTGAAAGAGGAAGGCTGATTTTCTCGGGAACCTAGTCGTCGATGTTTCTCGAGTTTTTTAAAGAGATATTTTTGAGAGAATTTGCGTTTAGACGAAGTTCGTATAAACGCCGAATTTAAAAAAGAATACGATTTCCTCCTTAAATTCGTAGTCTCACAGCCGGGATTTTCCGTAGCCCTTTATATAAAAAAAACGGGTTGTAAATTTTTTATGAAAAGGAACCGATTTGGATTCAATGACGATCGTTAGAATCAGCCGAAAGAGTTTCGTTCTCTCAAAACAAAAGCAATTAGACGAAGTTCGTATAAACGCCGAAATGATGAAAGATCGGAAGCACGTATCTCTTTCTACGCGGAATTTTCCACTGTTCGTATAAACGCAAGAATTCGGAAGCGGGCGGTTCCAGTCCCCGATTTTCGGTTAACCTCGGTCCCGGTTTTGGCAAAGTTTGCGATCGTTTCAAAGTGAGCCGTAACGAAGATCGTTAAGTTTTACGAAGTTCGTATAAACGCCGAGGTTCTAATCCGATGCGTTGACATCCGAAACCGTTCGCCGGGTTAGGAAGTTTTTCAAAACGAAAGCCGATTTAAGATCCTCTTGGCCAAAGTCTTCCTTGTATGAAGACAAGAAACGTTCGACCTTGAAATGAAAATAAGATGGATCGTAATTGTTAAAAGGAAAAGGAGAACCGAGCTCGACGTATGGAGAAAATATTTATTTACAATCGGCCCGCTCCTCGCACTTTGCTTTGGAGTTCGATATCGATCGTACTCGGCTGTTTATTTCTTTTTATTGTCTATTCATTCGTGCGCCAGACGATGGAAAGACCCGAAAGAATCAGCGATCAATTCTCTTCCGATTTTTTTGTCCTCGTCATCATGTCTCTTTTTTTTCTATCCCTTTCCTTGTTTTTACTTTGGTTCGGTTTCAAACGTTCAATAAGAATCGAACGGATCATAGTGAATCAAGAATTTATTTCTTTATCGGGAGGCCTTTTTCTTTCTTCCGGAAAACGGTTTTATGCCGGAGGTTTGCTCAAGATTCCGATATCTTCCGATTTTCGATTTCGAGCGGTTAAAGACGGTTTTCTAAAGAGTGTAGGCTTTTATCTCGATTTACCAGTGGAAAGCGGAAGTCACTCGTATTTGATCGTGGAACACTGTGTGGACCCGCTTCGTTTGGCGCAAAGGATCAACTCGGTCCTCGAAAAAAACGGATGCGCTCCGAGGGAAGTGCATATGTCCAGAGCTCTGGAAAAGTCATTGTATGAGAAAAACGTAAAGAATCAAAACGCCCAAACAACGAAAAAAGCCCGCAAAAAAAATCCACACAATCGATAAATCTTTGATTCGGGTTTTTACTTTCGATAGAGGCCGTTCTTCTTTATGTATTGGCGCAGATTGGAGGCGATCTTCGAAGTTTCACTAGAGGATTGAAATTCCCGCCGTAATTCCGTAGAACTCACCGGGAGAAGGGGATTGTCTAAAAAGATGAATTTTTCGGAAGCGTCTTTGAGGTTTGGATTTACCGGAATTGTCTCCGAGGCTCTGCGAAACACACAGACATTCTTAACGTTTTCGAGAATTTTTTTCCAGTTCTTCCATTCGTGAAAGTTGTCGTAGTTATCCTCGCCTATCAAAAGGACGAACTCCCGTTTCGGATATGCCGCCCGTAGTTCGATCAGGGTATCAACCGTATAACTTGGATCTTTTCGTCTTAATTCCAAATCCAAAACCGCGACACGGTCCTTGAAATCAGAAACAAACAAATTCAACATTTCTAATATGTCTTCCGCCGACGTCATTTTTTTTTCTTTGAGAGGATTTTGACGATTGGGGACGATGAAAACTTCTTTGCATTCCGGAACTTCCTCAAAAAAAGACTTTAGAATTCCTGAATGTCCTTCATGAGGAGGATCGAAACTTCCTCCGAAAATTCCGGTGAGTATTTTTTGTTCCGAGGACATTTTTATCCTCGGATTTGTCCGTTCCCGGTAACGTAAGTGGTCGTCGTCGTGAGGTGAACCAAACCCATCGGTCCTCTTACGTGAAGTTTTCCGGTGGAAATTCCGACTTCCGCGCCGAGACCGAACTCTCCGCCGTCGTGAAAACGGGTGGAACAATTGATAAAAAGAGCCGCCGAATCCAAAGAACTCGTGAAAATTTTAGCCGTGCTTAAATCTTCGGTTACGATCGCTTCGGTGTGACCGGAAGAAGTTCTTTCGATAAAAGATAACGCTTCCTCCAAAGAAGAAACCGTTTTTACGGAAAGTCTAAGATCCAAAAATTCTTCGAAGTAATCCTCTTCTTTAACCGGCTTCCCTTTTGGATAAAGAGAAAGCGAAGAAGGATCAAGCAAAAGTTCCACTCCTTCTTTTGCAAGAGCCTCTAAAAGTTCTTTGCGAAAAGGATATCCGGTATGAAGAATCAAATTCTCCGTCGCGTTACAAACTCCGGGTCTTTGCACCTTGGAGTTGATTACGATCGGAATCACTTTTTCCGGATCCGCGTCTTGATCGATATAAAGATTACAAACGCCTTTGTCGTGTTTTACGACCGGAATCTTGGAATGTTCTGAAACAAACCTGATCAATCCTTCGCCGCCCCTCGGAACCACGATATCGATCGTAGAAGTTTGCTGAAAGAAAGGAAGCATAAACGCGCGATCCGTCTTGTCCACAAAAGTAACGGCTCCTACGTCGATCCCTTCTTTTTGAAGAACTTCGTGAAACAGTTTTACCAAAGCCGTGTTGGAATGAAACGCTTCGCTTCCGCCGCGGAGAATACAAGCGTTTCCTGATTTAAAAGAAAGCGCTCCGACGTCTATCGTAACGTTTGGTCGCGATTCGTAGATTACCATTACAACGCCCAGAGGAACTCTTCTTGTGACGAGTTCAAGTCCGTTCGGAAGAGTCAATCCTCTCGTCACTTCTCCGACCGGATCGGGAAGAGATACGATTTCGCGAAGAGCCGAAGCCATTCCGGAAATTCGTTTCTCGTTGAGAAGAAGGCGATCCATGAGTGCGGACGAAAGATTTTTTTCCTTTCCGTCTTTAAGATCCAGTGCGTTTGCTTTAAGAATCTCTTCTTTCCGTTTTTCTAATATATCTGCGAGATCAAGAAGGACTTTATTTTTCAGGGAAGACGGAAGCGACTTGAGGGTTCTGGAAGCTTTTTTGGCGCGGGCGCAGAGATTTTCGACGTATTCCGATTCTTTCATATATGATTTCCTCCGTTACCGTTTCCATTCCGATTCTTACGAATGATTTCCTTTACATCCTCTTCCGAAAACACACGGTTGCCCGAAGGAGCGACTAACGTTCCGATCGAGTTTTTATCCAAAAACTCCCGAATGACGTGCATCTTCTTTCCGTTCAAGATCGCGGTCGGAACTCCGGCCTCCGAAAGTAAACCTGCGGATTTGAGTTTTGTAAACATTCCCCCGGTTCCCGGTCCGCTCGGTCCTCCCGCGAGATCCAAGTCTTCTTTTCGGATTCTTTCTAAGAATGGAACTACTTTCTCTTCTTTTAAAAAACCGTCCACACCGGTGAGAATGATCAGCAGATCTGCGCCTACGATCAGACTTACCAATGCGGAAAGCATATCGTTGTCTCCGAATCTTACTTCTTCGGTCGCGACGGAATCGTTCTCGTTCACTACGGGAAGAATTCCCCATTCTAAAAGTTGGGTGAATGTGTTCTTTAAATTCTTGTATCCTTCTTTAGACTCCAGATCCAAAACTCCGAAAAGAATCTGCGCGATGCTTAGGTTGACCTTGGAAAAAAAACTGTCGTAGAGATTGACGAGTCGATTCTGACCCATGGCGGCTAACGCCTGTTTTTCGGAAAGAGAATCTCCGGAAGCGATCGAAGAGGGGAGTTCGCTTAACAAAAGTCTCCCGCGAGCGATCGCACCGGAAGAGACCAGAATCACTTTTTTACCGAGATCCCTGAGGTGACGGATGTCGCTTACCAATTGAAAGAGAAAGTCGTTCACTTCCGACTCTGGACCGGAAAGCCGCGCCGAGCCCACTTTGATTACGATCATTTCCGAAGAGCGGATTTTTTCAGAGAGAGAAGAACGTTCCATGTTCGAAGATCCTATTCCGTTTCATCCGAAACGCTTTCCTTAAAAAGCGAATCGTCGTTTGCAAAAGAAGAATTCGTTTTTGATTCTTTCGGATTTAGGACCTTTTCGATCTCATCCTTAAAAAAAGTTTCATCCATCGTGATTAAAAGTTCTTCCAAGTTGGTTTCTTGGTCCGCCGAAATCGCAACTACCTTTCCTAGGTGAGAAACCTTTTCGATCAGATCTTTCGTAAATTCGGGATCGTCCCAGATGTCGATCTTGTTGAGAACGATGAGATAAGGACGTTTGAGAAGTTCCGGATTGTAAGTCGAAAGTTCGTTTCGGAGCATCTTCAAATCCTCCTCGATATCGAGAGAAGAAGAATCAAAAAGATAAAGAATTCCCTTTACACGTTCGATGTGACGGAGAAAAGAAAGGCCGAGTCCGATTCCCATGCTTGCGCCTTCGATGATTCCCGGAATATCCGCGATCGTAAAACGAAAGATATCGCCTCTTCGCTTAACAACGCCGAGGTTCGGAGAAAGTGTGGTGAATGCGTAACCCGCGATCTTCGGATGCGCGTCGGTGATCTTTGAGATCAGCGTGGATTTGCCGGCGTTCGGAAGACCGACGATTCCCACATCGGCTAAAAGTTTGAGCGAAAGTCGGAGGAACTTGTATTCTCCGTCTTCTCCCGGTTGTGCGAAACGGGGAGTTTGATTGGTGGAGGATTTAAAATGAGTATTGCCTTTTCCGCCGCGTCCGCCTCGAACCACGACGTATTCTTGCGTGTCGGAAACGAAATCGAAAAGAAGATCGCCGGTTTCCTCGTCGTAGATCTGGGTTCCGAGAGGAACGAAAAGGACCAAGTCTTCTCCCTTTTTACCGGAACAGTTGTCTCCGACTCCGGGAAATCCGGCCTCCGCTTTGAACTTTCTTTTGGAAAGATATTTGTCCAGGGTGTACATGGAAAGGTTCGGGCGAATGATGACGTTTCCGCCGATTCCACCGTCGCCTCCGTCCGGACCGCCGAACTCCACGTATTTTTCTCTTCGAAAATGTACGGAACCGGGGCCGCCGTGTCCGGCGTAAACTTCTATGGCGACTTCGTCTACAAAGGATTCCATGGTATTTGAATATTCTAAAATTCTTAAATGAGTCTTAAAAACAAAAAACCGCAGAGTCCGGACCCAGAAACGGGCAGGAGACTGCGGTTCATCCGGTTTGAATTTGAATATGAGGGGTTATTCCGGGTAAACGGAAACCTGCATTTTCAACTTGGAAACCATCTCGAACTTTACTTTTCCGTGAACGAGAGCGAAGAGAGTGTGATCTTTGCCAAGTCCTACGTTATTGCCAGCGCGGAATTTTGTTCCTCTTTGGCGAACGAGAATGTTTCCTGCGAGAACGGATTCTCCGCCAAAACGTTTTACTCCGAGTCTCTGGGAATTTGAATCCCGGCCGTTCTTTGAGGATCCACCACCTTTCTTATGTGCCATCTTCTGGTACTCCTATCAGTTCAATTTCTTTCGGGTATTGATTCTTCAGATTTTTAAGTCCGGTAAGAATCAATTCAAAACTATTATGAATTAAAACATCATCTTGGGGAAGAACTTCGAACCGAAGATATCCGTCGCGGATTTCAGCGGGTTTTGCGTTGCCCGTTCGGAAGAGGTGCAGATAAAGAGTCTGAACCAGGACCGAGACGGCAGAGCAGAGAAGATTCTCACCCTTTTTTCCTAAGGAAGTCGGGGAATGTCCCTCACTTTCTAAGGAAGAATACAATTCTTCTTTGCGAGTGATCCGGATCCGGATCAAACCGCAGAGAGAGAAACGACTTTTACTTTTTGAAGCTGTTGTCTGTGACCCCAGGCTTTTTGATAGTTCTTACGTCTTTTGTAAACGTAGGCGTGAATTTTCTCGCCTTTTACGTCTTCCAAAACTTTCAGCGAAACCCGAGCCGTTTTGAGCTCCGGTTGTCCGATATGAACTTTATTGCTGGATTCTGCGAAGAGAAGAACCTTCGCGTCAAAGGATTCGCCCGCGTTTTTACCGGTTTTTTCGGTCAGGAATTCCTGATCTTGGGTTACTTTGAATTGTCTGTTTCCAACTGAAATAATAGCGTACATATCGATCCGGCCTGTTTTAAGTCGTTTTCAACCAATTTGGTCGACCTGGCCCTCCGGTCAAGGGGAAAACGGAAAAACGCTTGTACGGAAGACGGTGAGTTTCTAGATCGGTCAAAACGAACTGGTATTTCCAGAAGAATAGGGTTTTAAGACGGGCTCGGTCCGCAGTTGAACCGGAAAAGTAGGAACTCATACTTTTGGAAGGGTTTGCACGGAACGATCCCTCGATTCTGGGAAAGCAAAAAGGAACGTGGGCCAAAGCGCTTCTATCGTAACAGTCGATTTGCAATCTTAAGACTTTGGAGAGAAAAGTATCGGTTTTGCCGCTGATCTCGTATTTTATCGGGCTTTGTTCAAGGCAGGATCAGGCGTGGACGGAACTCCAGCCAAGTAAGATTTTGTCGGTTTTCCCTTCCGGTAGAATTTTCACCCTTCAGAACTAAAAAGTAGGAACTCCTTCTTTTTTGAAGATCCAAGGGAAGAATTTCGAAAAGAATCGCATTTTGTTTTCTCGAACAAACTTCCGTTCGTCCAAAGTTCGCTCGAAAGACCCAAAAGTAGGAACTCCTTCACTTCCAAGAATTTTAAGATTCAAATCGGTTAATCGGTTTTCCTCCAGGAAAAGAACGCATCGCGTTCTAATCAAAGTTCGAAAAGGACGGACGGCGATTTGTTTCACTTTTCGTCGAAATCACTTTTCCAAAATAGCATCGGTGAATCGAAAAAGACGATTCATGTTATTCTATAGAACAGGATTAAAAAAGGAAAATGGAATCGAAAAGAAATCAAAGAGGGAATTCGAGGATCGAGCCGACTACCATGACAAAAGCATGTCGATAATTGTAAAGTCAAGTGGCAATATTAGATATTTCGAATTATATAATATTTGTTAAATTATAAATCAATGTTTAAGAAAAGTTTTTATTTTGACCAAGAAGGCTTTTGTTTTTAAAATTCTAAATAAGAAAAAGCAAAGAAGAGAAAATTTTTTCAAGAATCGACAAACCAGTGTTATTCGCATTTTCTTATAAAAGAAGTATCGAAAACCAAAAAGAATGCAAAAAATAATTACTCAATCAGTTAATGGATCTAAGGATAACGTACCTTTCGTTTCTTAAGGATTAGAAAGAAACGGTCGGATCCGATTTAAACAAACAGGAGATACAAATGGTATCAGGAATTACACTCATTTTGCTCAGCATTCTTGCTGTGCCTTCTTTGCTTCTGGCAAAAAAACCCGATGCAAAGGAATTGCTCGCTAAGATCTCGCCTTATCAAGGATGGCTCGGCCTCGTTTTTTGCTTCTGGGGAATTTACGGAATCGTTTTCCAAGGACTTCTTGGTCTCGGCTGGCTTCCAACTTGGCCGATCTATTGGGTAACCGCTCTTGCAGGAAACATCGTTCAGGCGATTCTCGGATTCATCCTTGGGTTCGGGACAATCTCTACCTATGTTCTTTCCAAGAACGAAGAAGCCAAAAAGAAAGGGGCCGAACTCCTTGCAAAATTGGCTCCCATCCAAGGTAAGTTGGGAATTTTTGGAATTGCAGTAGGGATTTGGACCATCGTAGCGTCTTTTCTTTTCTACGGAGTATAATTCCATTTTTCCGGGTGATCGTGTTTCACCCGGAACCTTCCTTCCAGATTTAAGATTGCCTTCTTTTGAAAAAACGATGTTCATTGTCGTTTTAGAATGCAAATCCACACGACGAATCAAACGATCTCCGAATTCAAAAAAAACCGATTTCCCGAGATTGCACACTTCCCGAAACATTTTGTAGAAGATCGAATCCCGATCGACGTTCGGAATTCTTATACGATCCGAGAAGAATTCTCCGTAAAAGGAATTTCCACACTGGAGAATCAACCGTCCACGATCCGCGTGAAACCGGCGTCCGGTTCATTTTCTAAATTTTCTCATTCTCAAAAAACTCTCGAACTCAAACCGGAATTTTGTATCAAAGGAAATCATAATATTCAGCTCGGGGAAGTAAAGATCATAGAGCATCCGATCGCGCTTCAATCCGCTTTCGGTCTTTATCTCGATTTCGAATTGGAGAAGCCGAGTTTTCCCACGTTCGATTTTTGCGATCAGATTTATTTGGAAGGGTTGGAGAAGAATCTCCAAAAAATCGGGGAAGTTCCTCCGATTACGGTTTCGAAACCGTTTGCCGTGAGTTGGGAAAAAGGATATTGTATTTTGGAACCGGATTCGGGGGATCAAAAATTGATTCTGGATCATCAAGTGAGTTATCCCGGCGTTACCGTAGGAAATTCCAGAATTCTTACCGAAATGACTCCGGAAATTTTTTCCTATATCGCGTCGGCGAGAACGACCGCGTTCCGTCCCGGAGAGGAAGCTGAAAAGTTTTACCGGATCGGTTTGGCCGGAGGTTTGAAGGATTATCCTTTCACCTTGGAAAACGTGATTTTGTTAAACGAAGAGAAAATTTTTAACCCAAGGGAAAAGTTTACGCACGAAGGAAAGAATTACGAGTTCCTCGCACACGAACTGATCGACATCCTCGCGTGGCTCCGATTCGTGGAAGAAGAATACAAGGGACGATTTGTCGGAAAGATGACCACTTTCCTTTTTGATCATCATAAACAGATCGACATCGCCCGGTTCGTATGCGATCGGAAAGAATTCTCCGAAATCGGAATTAGAATCCTCTAATATATTATTCGCAATCTTTAGGAGCCTATTCCAAAATTTGAATCTTTCCTCAGAAGCCGTTCGGATCTTCAAAAAAAATCCTTCGTAACAACGGCTGACCTCCGTAAAACCCGCGCGCCCGTCCGGATCTTGGATGGAGGCGGTAAGGAGCGACGCAACAGGAGCGAATCATTGAGTTTCGGCGGCGGGAAAAAACTCGAGAGACTCCCCTCTATCAGAGGAATCCACTTTTTACAAGTAAAATTCTCTGATAGAATTCTTGTAGGAACTCCTACAAAATTCTTCTTTGGATCCTTGGTTCAAAAATTACTTGGGCGAGGTTAGGCAAAGCACGGAAGATCGAAAAAGACGTTTTTGTAAAATTTGAAACCTTCGTGCGAGTTCCTACAATTTACAATACATCCGGCTTTTTCGGAAAATTTGATTCCTTCCGTGTTTGCAAAAAAAGTATGAGTTCCTACTTTTTAGATTTCAAGACAGAAGCTAAATTTAAAATCCGATCATCATTCCTCCGTCGACACGAAGCGTCGCTCCCGTGATCCAATCCGCTTCTTCCGATGCGAAAAAATGAATCGCGGAGGAGATGGATTCTTCCGGATTTCTTCCGATCTTGAGGGGAATCGTTTTCAAAATTCCTTGTTTTATTTCTTCCGAAAGTCCGGGTGCGAAGTCGTTGGCGATAAAACCGGAGGCGACACAATTTACCGTAACGTTTCTCGAAGCGAGTTCTCTCGCAGAAGATTTTGTGAGCGCCATAAGTCCCGCCTTCGCCGAAGAATAATTCGCCTGACCTCCGTTCCCGTAAAAACCGGAAACCGAACCGATGTTGATGATGCGACCCCATTCTTTTTTGATCATGTATTTTGCGGCGGCTTGAGTTCCTAAGAAAGCTCCTTTGAGATTTACGTCGAAAACCTGATCCCACTTTTCTTCGCTCATCCTCAAAAGAAGATCGTCCTTGATGATCCCGGCGTTGTTTACCCAAACGTCAAGGCTGCCCGTTTCTTTGAATGCGAAGTCCGCGAGTTCTTTGATCTGATTTTTTTCTTTCACGTCGCAGACCTGACCGAAAACTTTTCCGATTTTCAGGGATTTCAATTCTTCGATCGTTTTTTCAAGAAGAATCGGATCCATATCCGAAAGAACGACGGTTCCGTTTTTGGAAAGAAAATTCTTAGCGGTCGTTTTTCCGATTCCTCTGGCCGAGCCGGTGATCACGATTGTTTTTTTCGAAAACATAAACTCCTCCGTTTTTTATTTCGATATCGAAATAAATGATTTTAAAAAATAAATTTCAGATCATTTTTCAAAATTAGAATGAATCCTATCCAAAAGACGAACAAAGGTTTCCTTTTCTTCGGGAAGAAATCCTTTGTATAATTTCTGAGTCGTCGTCTGGGAAGCTCGGATCACGGCTTCTCTCGTAGTTTTTCCCTTTGCGGTTAATACTGCGGTAAAGACGCGTTCGTCTTCGTCGGATTGAATCCTTTTGATATATTTCAATTCTTCCATTTTATCCATGAGCGCCGTGATCGTGGAATTCGTTCGATCTAACACCTTCGCGAGTTCGCTCATAGTCATTTCTCCGGAGATTCCGAGGGCGTAGAGAACTCCTCCGTGAGCCGGAACGAGATCCTTAATCCCTTCCTTTTCGAATTCTCTGGCTAAGAATTTCTGAACCCGATCTCGGGTCCTCGATAAGAGATGAATTGCAAATTCGTTCCTCATTTATTTCGATGTCGAAATAAATGAGATTTTTGTCAATCAAAAAAACAATTTTTAAAATTACCATCGGCTCAGAATTTTTATCTTTGTGAACGGATTCGGGTCGTCTCTCGGATCGATTGCCGTATTTTCCAAGACTTCCACTTCGATCGGAAGTCCTTTCTGATCGATACAAAGGTCCACATTGTTGTCGTTATCCTCGATGTCCGCTATTTGGAACGGGAATACTGTTAACGTTTTCTTTTCGTTTAACAATTTGATTTTGAACCGCTTGAGTTCCCGTATTCCGAGTTCTTTGCCGTCCGTCGCCCTCACTCCTCCGGACCAAACCGTGCGAACTACCGAAACGGTTTTGAATTTGGGACAATCTGCCCCGCGTTCGGTTTCGTTGTACGGATAGTCCGGACCGAGTTCGAAGTGTTCCGCATAACTTAGGAACGGCCCTTCGGTCAAAGACGTTACTCTCGCTTTTTGTCCTCGATAGTTTTGTCCGTCGCGGCTTTTTAAATCGCCGATGATTCGAATCTCGACGGGTTCGTTCTCCGGAAAATCGCCGAATTCTCCGATCAAAAGAACCGTCCTGAGTTCGAATTCTTCCAATGCAGGACGGAATGTCGCAAAGGGAACGGCGAGCAGTTCGCCTTTCTTTGTTAGGATTTGAAAATCGGAAGCGTCGAGGGTTGACGGATCGATCTCATGCGAAAACACGAGAGGCATTCCGTCTTTTCCGGGCGCATTCTTCCATAAATACATCGAACGAAGCGGCAATGCATTGTCTAACCCGAAAAAGGCGGATATTATGGTCGCTTTTCTTGTGTGATTGATCGGCGGATTTTTGATTGATAGTCGATAAGTCGGCGCCGAAATGCAACTTCCAAACAATAGCAGTAATAGTAATATTCGACTCAGGCGGTCGGACATAGTGAATTCCTCCGAAGGCAATTTGGTTCTTTCTTTCTGTATGGAACCGTGTGTGTAGAAGAGAGGATTCACTGATAAAGAAAGCCGGCTTTATTCTCTGTCAACAAAAAGAATGAGGAGGAATACCGTCTTGACAACCTCCATTCTAAGATTTTTGATTCCATTAAAGACGAAGAGATATGAGTTCTATAAAATCCAAAAAGAAATCCCAAATCCCTAATAACAAATGGTGGCAGACGACCACGATTTATCAGATCTATCCCCGTTCCTTTGCGGACACGAACGAAGACGGGATCGGCGATATCGCCGGGATCATCTCTAAGTTGGATTATCTAAAGGATATGGGTTTTGAAACCCTTTGGATTTCTCCGCTTTACAAAAGCCCTCAGAGAGATCACGGATACGACGTTAGCGACTATTACTCGATGTCTCCCGAGTATGGAACCCTCAAAGACGCCGAAAGATTAATCAAAGAAGTTCATAAAAGAGGAATGAAGATCGTCTTCGATATGGTGATGAACCATACTTCCGATGAACACGAATGGTTCAAAGAATCCCGTTCCAGCAAAGATAACCCGAAGCGGGATTGGTATATTTGGAAGGACGGAAAAGGTAAGGGCAAACCGCCTAACAACTGGAGTTCCTTTGTCACTCCCAACGCGTGGCAATACGACAAGAAAACCGATCAGTGGTACTGCGCGAGCTTCTTGGATTTTCAGCCGGACTTAAACTATTACAATCCGGAAGTCAAAAAAGCGATGTTCGACGTTCTTCGTTTCTGGCTGAAAAAGGGAGTCGACGGATTTCGTTTGGATATCTTTCACGCGATCTACAAAGACAGACATTTCAGGGACAATCCGTTTCGTTTTAAATATCTAGTTACCGAAAACGATCACGACGGTTATTTTCAGAGAAGGCTTTATACGGTCAATCATCCGAACAACTTCGAATTTGCGAAGGAACTCAGAGCGGTCCTGGACGAATTCGACGGTGACCGTTTTGCGGTCGGGGAAGTTGCCGGCGACGATCATACCATCAAACGCTACTTAGGCGAAAAAAGGGACGGACTCAACCTGATCTTTCTTTTCGAAACCCTGATGCTGAAATTCAAAATGAGTTTTTTCAAAGGGATCATCAAAAAGATGGAGGAAATTTATCCCGCTCCTTATACTCCCACTTACGTTTTCGGCAATCACGACCAAAGACGTTATATGCGTAAGATCAACAACAACCTGGAAAAAGGGAAGTTGGTCGCACTGTTTCAGTTTACTGCGAGGGGCGTCCCGGTTACGTATTATGGGGAAGAGATCGGGATGACCAACGAAACGATCAAACTCACGGAGGCGCAGGATCCTCTCGCGAGAATTTATCGCTGGTTAGGCGATACCCTTTCGGAATTCTTAGGCTTGGCCGATATCATCATTCGTGATAGAGCCAGATCTCCGATGCAGTGGGACGATTCGCCTAACGCGGGTTTTACGACTAAAAAAGCCAAACCATGGATTCGCGTTCACGGAAATTATAGGGAAAGAAACGTAAGTACGGAATCCGAAGACAAGGATTCTCTTCTAAGCGTTTATAAAAAAGTCATCCACCTTCGCAACGAAAGTAAGGCGTTTCGAGAAGGAAGTCTTACTCTGATCGAAGAAGACGTTCCGAAGGACATGCTCGTTTACCTCCGGGAAGCCGGCAGCGAACGAAAGATGGTGATTTTTAATTTCGGAAAAAAAGAACGTCTTTTTAACAATACCACCGATTGCAGGAAGTATTGTTTTTCGACCCACGTCTATGACCACAATGAATTCGATCTATTTAAGGTTCCGCCTTGCTCCGGTTTGATCTTGGAGAACGATCATTCTCCAAAGGTCGAAAAAAAACCGAAAGGCAAGAATAAAAAATAACCGGACACTCGCGATAACAATTTTCCAAGAAAAAGAATTCTTTCTTTCGATCTTCACAAAATCGAAAGAAAGAATATCGAGTTTAAAGGATCAAACCTTCGGCTTTGGAAAAATTTCCTTAAAGAAAGCAAGCAATTCTATCCAGGATCTACGATCCGCCTTTGCGTTGTAAGCCGCTCCTTTGGAATTATCGTTTCCGGCGTCTTTGATCGTGAACGAATGAACGGCTCCTCCGTATGAAATGAATTGCCAATCGATTCCCGCCTTTCTCATCTCGTCCTGAAACGTCTCCACCTCTTCTTTTTTTACGAAAGGATCGTCTGCACCGTGTAATACGAGAATCTTGCCCGTGATGTTTTTTGCGTCTTCAGTATTAGGAGTTTGTAATCCTCCGTGAAAGCTCACAGTGCCTTTGATCGGAGCGCCGCTTCGAGCGAGTTCCAGCGCGACCGTTCCGCCGAAACAATATCCGATGGCCGCGACGTTTTGCGCGTCCACTTCGGGTTGTGCTTTCAACGTTTCTAACGCAGCGGTAATTCGAGCGCGCATGAGTTTGCGATCTTGTTTGAATTGCCCCGCTAATTTGGAAGCCTCTTCCATTCCTTTCGGACGGATTCCCTTTCCGTAGATATCCACCGCGAAGGCAACATAACCTAGTTCGGCGAGTTTATCGGCGCGCATTTTGGAATTTTCTCCTAAACCCAACCAGTCGTGAACGATTAAAACTGCGGGAGCGGTTTTTTTGGAACCGAGTTCCGGATAAGCGATGTATCCTTCCAGTGTCGTTTCGCCTTCCTGATAGAGGATGTTTTTTCCGATCGTTTTGGCCGCGATGGAAACGGAGAAGAAGTGTAAAAACGCGAAAAAGGCTAAGAATTTTTTCATGAATCGATTTACCTCGGTTTTCTTTTGACAGATCCGAACCGAAAAGCAAATGAATTTTAAGACACTTACTTCTAAAAAAGAAGTTTTGATTCTTTCCGAGAATTTTAAGGAGAATCGATTGTGAGACGGGAAGCCGTTCTTTTAAATGTTGCGCCGTGAAGCTGAACCTTGTACGGAGAATATATTCAGAATCCATTGTATTCTTGAAATCGCTTAGTAGTTCGCACGTATTCGATTGTAAAGCTCCGGCTCTTTTTTGTCGGGGAGTTGCGCGTAGTGTATCGGGAGAAAAGAAACACCGCGTTTTGAAAAGGGCCGATTCCGGAGAATCCTTTTTCTTCGTTCCTCGAATGGAAACCAGGAATTTAAAAACACGAGGAATTAAAAAATTGACAAAAATAGTTCGATTCTCCCGGAAAGAGTTGAATGAAAACGGATTCCGGCAATTTTTGTCACTCGCCATTTTGAAAATCTAAAAAACGAAATCCTAATGCGGGGCCGAAATGTTAATACGAAAAGAGTTATTATTCTTAAAGTTATATTTTGTAGTTTGGATTCTAACATTCAGCGGTTGCGGACCTTCCGGAAATTCTAAAATCCCTCCTCGAGCTGAAAAAGGAATTTTGGATTTGAGGGAATGGGACTTCAACTCGGACGGAATCGTAAAGTTGGACGGGGAATGGTCTTTTGTCTGGAAGCAGCTTACACTTTCTAAACCGGACTCGATTCTTCCCGATTCTAAATCCTATTTTGTTTCGGTCCCGGATAACTGGAATTCTTATAAAGAGATCGGGGATATCGATTCCGGCGCGGCTTACGGTTACGGAACGTTTACTCTCAAGGTTTTGTTAAACGACAATCAAAGTCCGCTTGGAATCCGCTTTCAGGACGTAGGCACGGCTGCTGCAATTTGGGTGGACGGAAAAAAATTAATCCGAAGTGGAGTAGTCGGCACCGACGAAAATACTTCCCGACCGCAATATCTTCCTCGGTACATCGAGTTCAACGCTTTCGAAAACGAAGTCCTTATTCAAGTCGAGGTGTCTAACTTTCATCATTTCAAAGGCGGGATCTGGGAAACGATTCGTCTCGGAAGTAAGAAGAGCATCCAGGACGATAAAGAAAGCCGTTCCGCCACAGAGATGTTTCTTTTCGGAAGTATCGCGATTATGGCTCTCTATCACTTCGGTCTTTATTCTCTTAGAAGAAAAGACAGCTCAAGTTTGTTCTTCGGTTTGTTCTGTTTTGTCATCGTTATCCGATTGCTCATGACCGGGGAAAGATTCATCGTACAAAAATTTCCGGACATCCCTTGGGAATTCGGAAGCAAATTGGAATATCTTTCCTTTTATTTGGCGTGGCCGATTTTTCAGAAATACATGGACAGTATTTTTCCGGGGGACATGCCTCCGTTGGTTACAAAGATCGCAACTGCGGTCGTCGGTTTCTTTTCGCTTATCATTCTGTTTTTTCCCACTAAATTTTTTGCGCTGACCTTGATTCCCTACCAGGGAATTCTTCTTCTTTATATACCTTTCTTTTTCTTTTGGTTGGGACGTTTTATCTATCGCAAACGGGACGGAGCGATCATTGCGGGACTCGGAGTTTTGATGCTGATCGCCGCCGCGATCAACGATATATTACAAAGTCAAACTCTCGTAACTCACGGATACTATCTTCCGATCGGACTTTTTTCGTTCATTTTCGCCCAATCCTATATGTTGTCTTTGAAGTTTTCCGCGGCTTTTGTCTCTATCGAAAATTTATCCGCGGATCTTACGAGAACGAACCAATCTTACAGTCGTTTTGTTCCATTGGAGTTTTTAAAATTTCTAGGTAAAAAGAATATTACGGAAATTGAATTAGGAGATCAGACTCAAAAAGAAATGACGATTCTTTTCTCGGATATTCGGTCTTTCACACAGTTGTCCGAAAAGATGACCCCTAAGGATAATTTCGATTTTTTAAATTCTTACATGGGAAGAATGGGGCCGATCATACGGAAGCACGGAGGTTTTGTGGATAAGTATCTCGGCGACGGGATCATGGCTTTGTTCCCCGATTCTCCGGACGACGCGGTTGAGGCCGCAAAGGAAATGAAGGCGACCTTGGAAGATCACAATCAAAGTCGTCTGGAAAGAAATTATGATCCGATTCGGATCGGGATCGGAATTCACACTGGTGTTTTGATGTTGGGTACGATCGGCGAAGAAGCGAGGATGGACGGGACCGTCATCTCCGACGCGGTCAATCTCGCGTCTCGTATCGAGGGGCTGACAAAAGAATACGGAGTGGACATTCTTTTATCGGATGAAAGTTATCAGAAGATTCGGAATCGTAAAAAGTACGTGTTTCAGGAGTTGGGAAAGGTTTCCGTAAAGGGAAAGGAGAATACGGTCGGGGTCTACGAAATCAAATAGGATTTAAGAATCTCTTTCGCGGAAGCGGAAACCGCTTCCCGCAACTCTTTCGGTTCCAATACGATCACGGAACTTCCGAATCCCAGAGTATGATGGAGAGCCCACTCCATCGTTTCAAAGTTAACCCTCGCTTTTATCCATGAATCATCTATTTTAGTAGATTCTAATATACAATTATACGCAAATAATCGGAAACGTTCGAGTTCTTCCGTTCTGATCTTGAGGAGGACCGAGTATGTGGGGAGTTTCGAAAAGAAGGCCTGAGTGCTTTCCTGCCAATATTTTTCCAGATCGAATTTTTTCGGTCTTTCAAACGTATCGCCGAGTTGCGCCTCGAGGATTCTTGAAATCCGAAAGGTTCTGAATTCTTTTCCGTATTTTGCGATCAGATACCAAACCTTTCCTTTCGCGACCAATCCCAATGGAAGAACGATTCTTTTTTTAGACGCTTCGTCCGATTTGTAACGAAGGATCACTTTTCGATTCTTCCAAACCGCTTCCTGTAACAAAGGAAGAAACGGAAATTCCTCCTTCCAATTTCCCCAGCCGGCACCGTCGATATGAATCCTCTGTCGAATCATCTCCGCTTCCTCTTGATACGCCGCGGGAAGAGAAGCCATAAATTTCATAAAGGCGGAATCGAATTCTTTTTTTCTTCCGAGATCGGAGGCGACGCGAGTGGAGCTTGTAAGAATCATCGAAAAGATTTCTTCTTTTTTCATTCCGGTAAGATTCGTTCGATAACCTTGGGATAATTCCCAGCCGCCTTTCGAACCCCTTTCCGCAAATACCGGAACACCGGACGCGCTCAACGCTTCCATGTCTCTATGAATCGTTCGTTCCGAAACCTCGAGTTTACGCGCCAAATCTTTGGACGATATTCTTCCCTTTGCCTGGAGTTGAAGTAGAATGGAAAGTAATCTGTCCGCGCGCATGATTCGATTCTACCGTTACAAACATGACAGATAATGTCATGTATTTCTTTTTAACAGAAGATCAGGATCGAAAAAAAACGAATTCTAAGAAATCGATTTGAAATATATGACAGAAATTGTCATCTTCTTCGAAGTAGAATGGAGGAATGAAAGAAAGAAATTTAGAGGGTAAGGTCGCCTTGGTAGCCGGGGGAACCCGCGGTGCGGGAAGGGGCATCGCGGTTGCGTTAGGCGAAGCCGGCGCGATCGTTTATGTGACCGGAAGGAGCACTAGGAAATCCCGTTCCGAGATGAATCGAAAGGAAACCATCGAAGAGACCGCGGAGTTGATCAACAAAAACGGAGGAAGAGGAATCCCCGTAAGGACGGACCACACGGACTCGCAAGAGGTTAGGGAACTCGTCCTGAAAATCGAAGAGGAGCAAGGCAAGTTGGACATTCTCGTCAACGATATCTGGGGAGGAGATCCGTACATCCGATGGGAGGAAAAATTTTGGGAGCACTCTTTGGAGAATGGGATCAAGGTTCAGAGGACCTGTTTGGAATCTCACCTGACCACGAATTACTATGCGGCTCCTTTGATGATTCGCAATAAATCCGGTTTGATTTTGGAAATCACCGACGGTATCGATTATCGGTATCGTGGAAATCTATATTATACTTTGATAAAGTCTTCGATCATCAATCTATCTCGCTGTCTTGCCGAGGAGTTGAAACCTTTCGGGATCACGGCGCTTTCCCTGACTCCCGGTTTTTTAAGATCCGAAGCGATGCTCGATCATTTCGGCGTCCGTGAGGATAATTGGAAGGATGCGGTAAAAAAAGATCCTCACTTTATCGTTTCCGAAACGCCCGCTTATATCGGTCGCGCGGTCGTCGCCCTCGCGAAGGATACGAACGTATTTTCCAAGACGGGAACTTCGACGAGCACTTGGAAGTTATCGGAAGAATACGATTTCACCGATCTGGACGGGAGCCGTCCCCATTGGGGAAATTACTTCAGGGATAAATTCGGAGAAGAATTATGAAAATAGAATATTCTAATGATGGAATGGATTTGAAACCGGAGGAACTTCAAGTCTCCACCGGAACCTTGAGCATGGTTTCCCGGCTTCTATTCCCGGGTTCGCTTTTGAAGACGTATAAAGTGCATCATTTCGAAAACGAATCGAAATCTCGCGCAAAAAATATCCCGGATCGAGTATAGAAAGAAGTAAGAATCGATTTCGGACGTTCGAGAAGAACCGACCGCCCCGGACGTTTGCTTTATATCCAAGCGAATTTTAATCTTAATAAGAATTAGGATTGAAGTAAAAGGGCTTTGGTAAATCGTCCTAAAGTTCCTGTCTGGATTTTTTAGATTAGAAAAAGACATCGAGGTAAAAAATGAAACAACATTTGGTTAGAATTTTGAGTTACGGTTTTTTGGTTTGGTTGATCCCTTTTGCGGTGGCGATTCCGTTTCATACGAGAGACGGAAAACTTTTGACCGATATTTTTTTGTTTAAGAGCGTTATGATTCTTGTCGGCAGTCTCACGGGAAGTTTTCTTTTGGCCTCGCTCGCGATAAGAATTGAGGGAAAAACTTTGCCTACTCTTTTGTTCACCGGTCTGATCTGGTTGGTTATCAATTGGGGTTTGGATTTTCTGATCCTGCTTCCGATGTCCAAGATGAGCGTTTCCGATTATTCGATTCAGATCGGAATGGGATATCTCACCATGTTGATCGTCGCGTTCGCACTCGGTCGCGCGGTTGATAGAAAATCCGCCTGATCCGTTAAGTAACAGTTAACGTGTGATTTCTTATCTTTTTGAAGGCCGCTTTTTATAAAAGACGTTGCTGACGGCGAGCGCGGTTGGAAAAAAATGGAAGTCGAACGTAGGATTCTTCAAGAGGGATCTTGAAGAATCCTTTTTGCATATCGAAAAGTTTCCTAAATACGTTCCCGTTTTTGCCGATCAACTGGATATGAATCGCCTTTTCTCCGAACTCGAAATAAACTTCGCCCTTGTTTCTGATTCCGACGTCCAAGAGCAAAGGATCGTTTAGAAGTCGATCGTGTTTTTTACGCAAACGTAGTTGCCGGATTTAAGAAAGCTTAAAACGTCCTCCGGTTCGAGCGTTTTTGAGTTTAAGAGCACATAACGTGTTAAGGATTGACCTTCCGGACGATACAAAAGCGAAACCCGTCCCGCATCGTAAAATACGAACGCACTTTTACTTTTTCGTATTCTTCTTTTGGAAGATAGTGAAGGTCGTCGGAGGCCTTGCAGTGAGGAAATTTTTCTTCGTTTAATATTCGATCCCAGAGTTCGGTATGATCGCCGGAAGGACTGAAAATTTCGAGAGCGTCGTAACGACCGAGCTTTTTTAACATCTCTTCCGAAAAACTGAAGTTGAGTTTGGGACGGTTTATAGCGACAAACGAGCCTTGTTCCGAAAAACGGTCGATCATCCATTGTATATTCGAAACGGAAGCATAGAACGGAAAAGGATCGGATTCCGCCTGGCTCCCAACACTAAAAGATGTCGTTTCCTCAGATTGGTTCCCCATTTGAATCCCGGAAGCAAAGCCGGCTGGAGTATCACACTTCATTCGTGTGATTGTGAAACGATGCCTTTGGCCATCTGAGAGGAACTTTGTTTTGATATGGGTCTTCAAAGGTTGTCTTGTGATCTTCGAAATGCCGGGTCTGCGTTTTAGGTTCGGCTCGAAAGGATAGCGAAGTATACACGTTGAAACAAGCGGCCAGAGAGGATGTAGATAAAAATAATCGAAGAATTCTTCCGTATGCTTTTTTTATCGATTGGCATTCGATCCTTTTACCCGCTGATTCAAATCCTAATTCGGAGTACTATCTTTCTTCTTGGTTACAAAGAATTAAGTAATTGTAATGTACTGATTCGAAAAATGACTTGCGGTTTTGTTTTCTTTTTTTCTTCTGAGTGTTGGATTCCCGTCCGGAACGGAGAAAGTTTTAAACTTCGTTTAACATTTTGAGACGGCGAGGTTGTAGGTCGCGATCGTTCTCGGATGAATCTTTTTGTTCGTCTGAATCAGATCCTGAATCGTGTTCTTCGCCTTACAAAGAACTCCCGAGTAAAGATTTTTGCGGGCCTGTTCTCTCCATTCGGGATAGAGAGGATTCTTTTCCGCGTATTCAGATCCTAAAAAATCGGCGGCATAAAGAATCAAATCCAGAGGACCGGGGGTTTCGGAGCCCAGGGTATGATTTCGAACCGCCGAAAGAACGGATTCGTTTTTCAGATCGTATTGAGATTTGAGATAGATGGCCGCAGAATAGGCGTGCCAAGCCGCGGAAGGGAGTTGTTCCAATTCTTCTCCGCCGGATTCCTTGAATAACGTTAGGTGAAATTCCGGCGTCTTTTGTTTTGTGATGTCGTGGACGATTCCGGCAAGATAGGCAAGGCCGGCTTGCTCTTTCGAATGAAGGATCGCCAACTCTTTTGCGATCTCCGCCACCTTCAGAGAATGTTCCCAGCGAGTAATCGTTATTTCGGTGGGAACGATCTTTTTAAATTCTTGCGTCTTTGCTTCCAACTCGGAAGAGGTCATCGGGTTCTCCTCACAAAATTCAAAAATGTGCGTCGTCGGATTGGAGTCCAGTGAGAATTCTAATTTTGATTCTTCTTTGATTTGAGAAAGGCGTCGATTCTTTCAGGAAGATTGTCTCGAATGTTTTGATAAAAGATTCCGTAATCTAGGACGTGATAATTCTCTCCGAACCATCTGGAAAAACCGGAAGCGTTCGGTTTTGAAATACGAAGCACTCCGTTGTCGCATTTTGCGTCGCAGAGTTTCGGTTCGATCGTTCTGAATTTTCCGTTCACTCCTCCCGAATGCGACTCGGAACTTGCGAGTAATTCGTCCGCGTTCCAACTGATCGGATTGACGCACATATAAGGTCCTTTCAGATCGTGGGGGAGTTTGCCTATCTCGGATGTTTTTCCTAACGTTCTCCAGCTGATCACACAGCCGGTCTGTGTTCGATTGGAACAAACCGGAATTTTTTTGTAAGAACCGATCGGAACCGCGCCTCCAATCAGATAAGCGGCGACAAGTTGATCGACTAGGGGAGAATTGTCGATCCTTTCGCGGAGGAGACGGATTGCGTGGTGAGTCCCTTGGCTATGCGAAGCGACGATAAAAGGTCTTCCCTGGTTCCATTCCCTGAGATACGTTTCGAAGGACTTGAGTATATCTTGATATGCTAATTCAAGAGCGAGTTTTCCGTTTTCGGGATCCACAAAAGAATAGAGAGTCGCTTGTCTGTATCTAGGAGCGTAAATCTTTGCGCAGCAGTTGAAAACGCTCGCCTGTTGTCGAATCGTGGATTCGTCCGTCCTTTCGTTGATGCGCTCGTCTTCGAGAGACGCGTTCCAGTCTCTCCCGTAAAAGGTCGTAGGATGGACAAAAAAAACGTCCACCAAAGCCCCTCTCTGATTGTCTTGGAGGGAGGATTGCGACGGAACCTTGTCCGCTTCGTCTTTCGTTTGAGGGAGCGCGGACCAGGATTTGAGAATTGAATAATCCGGTTCTTTCGGTCTTTCGTATTCGGAGAAGTTGCGGGGAGGCCGAATGATCCAAAGGCAGGAGATTGAAAAGAACAGGGAAATAAAGAATGAGGAAATCAATAAGAATCTACTTCGCATAACAAACCTCGAACGGTCGAATTTTAAATCAAGAATACGGACTTTAAGATCTTTTGATTTTTTTCGCCGAAACGGAGTTTGTCAATTCGGTTTATCGGATTTGAAAACGGGAAAAAAGTTTTCACAGGAGTTTATTTAGGGATGATTTTTTTCTTAAAAAGTGCGACAGTTACGAAACTCTTTGTTCAAATTCAACAATAAGGAATTGAAGTTTAATGAAACTTACTCAAACGATCTTGGTAGTCTTCGTAGCGGTGGAGCATATTTTATTCTTAGTTTTGGAGATGTTTCTCTGGGAGACTCCGTTTGTTCTTAGGCTTTTTAACATGACTCCCGAAGTCGCAAACGTATCGGCGAAACTTGCGATGAACCAAGGTCTTTACAACGGTTTTTTATCGGCGGGACTTTTTTGGGGAACGTTCTTCGTAACCGATAAAAGACAAAAGAACGATACGGTTCTTTTTTTCTTAGGTTGTATCGTCGTAGCGGGAATTTTTGGATCGGCGACCGCAAAGTTTTCGATCTTATTCACGCAAGGACTTCCCGCCGCGTTGGCTTTGATCCTTACGATGTTAAATCGAGAAAAATAAATAAGCGGCGATCGTTCGGATCTATCGATGCACCCGCCGAGAAGTTGACAAAGCGCTTTCCTTTTTTAAGATCGACCTCATGAAAATCACGGACGAAGTTTTTAAGAATGCGCTTTCGCATTTTCCGTCGGGTGTGACCGTAATTACGTATTCTCATCTTGGGAAACAAAGCGGGCTCACCGTAAGCAGTTTTAGTTCTCTTTCTCTCAATCCTCCTTTGATTCTTTTTTGTTTGCAGAAGAATATCGCAAGTCACGATCCGATCCGAAGCGAAGGCAAATTTGTAGTCAATATTTTGGCGCAGGGTCAGGATTCTCTTTCCAATCAGTTCGCATCGGGAAAAACCGACAAACACGCGCTCATCGAAGAACTCCGATGTAAAAAAGGGGAATTGGGTCTTCCCATTCTTCCGGGAACTCTTTCTTACATTGAATGTGAAGTGGATCAATTTGTGGACGGAGGAGATCATTCGATCGTGATCGGAAGAGTTATATCTGCGGGAGCCGACGATTCGCAGCGCCCTCTCTTGTATTATCGCAGAAACTACTATTCGATATGAAAGAAATGAATTGCAAGTCGAGTTGATTTTCTTTTTTTCTGGAAGTCGATTTGCGTTTGCGGCTTTCCTAGTTTCCTCTTCTCTTTTGAGAATTTTTTTTCGGTTCGGCTTGGGCATGAAAACTTCGGAGAATTTCTCCTCGGTTTGAATTCGGAAGGCGAAGGTCGAATGGGAAAAACTTTCGGGGATCGAATCCGATTGCGACCGAATCCGTTCCGTCTCCGTAAAACATGATTCTTTTTGAATGTGTTTGATAAGATTCTTTTGCAAAAAAATGAAATCGAAGTGTTGAACCTAACGCTGCCGTCTTTGGAACGGCAAAACCACGGAGGTCCTTGTGGAATATTCTTATGAACTGGATATCAAAACGCAGAAGAAAAATTATCTATTCGGTTACTACAACAGACCGGTCCTCTGGTTTCAGAGAAGGTTTCTGCCGATTCTTCTTTTGATCATTTCCGCTTTCGAGTTTTTCTTTTATAAGAATACGGATCGCTATTTGATCCCTTTGTTTTTCGGAATCCTCGGGGCTTATTATATCGTGAGACCTTTCGTTTTTTTAAGGAGAATTCATTTCCAAAACACGGTCGGGACGATTTCGATTTCGAAAGAAGAATTGAAAATTTCGGACGAAAAAGGAGAACTCAAAATTCTTCCGAGCGAGTTGTTGAAAATTGTTCCCAAAAAGCACTATCTGTTTCTCAAAGTGAGGATTCACGCGATCCAATACTTCCTCATCGATTTGAATTCCATCCGAGGTGATTCTAAGAATTTTGTGAAGGAGTTGGAAGAATTTACGAGCGAACGAAAGAACTGAACTTTTTGTAGGAGTTCCTACGTTCGTATTCTTTGCCGGTTTTTTTCCTTCCGCACTTTGTTTTCGTTCTGAATTCTTATCCTAAAACAGTTGCAGGGGTTCCGACCCGGACTTTCCCGGCTTTGAAAAGTATGAGTTCCTACTTTTTGAGGGTCGCCGGGGCTCGGTGCTCCGGGAATGTTTTCCCGGATTCAATCTCTCGTTTTGGAAGAATCCTCTTTTAGAGGATTGGAATGGTCGGATCTCCCTCGGCCTTTGCAAAGGCCGATTTCCATTGAAAACGTAGGAACTCCCATGGAAGACTTAAAAACGAAAACGCCGAGTTCGACGAAATCTACGTCCTTTCTTTTGGTGTGGGAACTCTCACAAAATTTTGATTTCTGAGTGACTTGGTTCTTCTTGTTGCGAACGGAATTCTTTCTAAGAGAATGTAGGAACTCCTGCACCCGCGATTTACCGGGAATATTTGATTTTCAGAGTGCGACTCTGAAAAAATACTGACAATCGATGGAAAAAGACGCCGTCTCCTTACAAGATGCCCTGGAACACGGGCTAACCGCAGAAGAATTTCAAAAAATCCAGGATATCCTGGGAAGAATCCCGAACTCCACCGAACTCGGAATTTTCTCCGCAATGTGGTCGGAACACTGTTCTTATAAAAACTCGATTCTAAAATTGAAGACGCTCCCTACCTCTTCGGACAAACTCCTCGCCAAAGCCGGAGAAGAAAACGCAGGCGCGATGGATATCGGAGACGGACTCGCCGTCGTCTTTAAGATCGAAAGTCACAATCATCCGACCGCCGTCGAACCGTATCAAGGCGCCGCGACCGGAGTCGGTGGAATTATGAGGGATATCTTTACGATGGGCGCCCGTCCGATCGTTTCTCTCAATTCTCTCCGCTTCGGAAATCCGGACGAACCGAGAAACAAATATCTTCTTTCCCGCGCCGTAAAAGGAATCGGCGATTATGGAAATTCTCTCGGGATCGCAGTCTCGGGCGGAGAACTTTTTATCGATGAATGTTTTTCCAAAAACCCTCTCGTGAACGCGATGACCGTCGGAATCGTCCGTCACGATCAGATGGCGAGCGCGACGACCGGAGGACAGATCGGAAACGCGGTTTATATCGTAGGAGCTACGACCGGAAGGGACGGAATCCACGGAGCTTCTTTCGCATCGAAAGATCTTTCCAAAGAATCCGAGTCCAAACGATCGGCCGTTCAGGTCGGAGATCCGTTTATGGAAAAACTTCTTATGGAAGCGAGTCTCGAAGCGATTCAGAAAGGACTTTTGGTCGGAATTCAAGACATGGGCGCGGCTGGAATTTCCTGCGCGACATCGGAGATGAGCGCGAAGGGAAAAACCGGGATGAAGATCAACTTGGATCTTGTTCCCTTTCGAGAAACGGGAATGAACGCCTACGAAGCGATGCTCTCGGAATCCCAAGAAAGAATGTTGGTGGTTCCTAAAAAGGGAAAAGAAACCGAACTCGTATCTATATTCGAAAAATGGAATTTGAATGCGGTTCAAATCGGCGAAATCACCGGAGACGGTTTTATCGAAATTCTTATGGGAGGAATCCGCAAGGCCCATATCCCAGCCGACTGTCTCGTGTTAGGCGGAGGGGCTCCGCGTTACGAACGCGAAACCAAACGTCCTTCCTATCTGGACGCGGTAACATCCTGGAAACCGGATTCTCTTGCGGACGTAACCGCGGGAAAGAATGCGACCGAAGTTCTTATCAGAATTCTTTCCTCTTGGAACGTCTGTTCCAGAAGACCGATCACGGAACAGTACGACAGCGAAGTCGGACTCGTCAAACTCATCGGACCGGGACTCGACGGAGGACTTTCTTCGATTCCGGATACGAACAAAGCCCTTGCTACCGCGACCGATTGTAATTCCAGATACACTTATCTCGATCCTTACAAGGGGGCCGAGTTCGCCGTTTGCGAATCCGCCAGAAACGTCTACGTCACCGGGGCTCGTCCGCTCGGAGTGACAAACAATCTTAATTTCGCAAATCCTTATATTCCGGAAAACTACTATATGTTTTCTGAATGTATTCGGGGAATGGGGGACGCCTGTCGTTTTCTCGAACTTCCGGTCACGGGAGGAAACGTTTCCTTTTACAACGAGTCTCCGGAAGGGCCTATCTTTCCGACCCCTACGATCGGAATGGTGGGAATCCTCCAAGACAAAACGAAACTTATTTCCAACTTCCCGAAAGAGGCGGGCATAGAACTCGCAGTTCTCGGAAATTTCCGTCCTTCCCTCGGAGGAAGCGAATACCTGAAAAAAATTCACGGACAAGTCAATGGGTCCATTCCCGAACTCGATATCAAAGAAGAATCCGCTCTCTGCGAATTGATTCTTTCCTTAAACGAGAAAGGACATTTGAAATCGGCGAGAGATCTTTCTTTGGGAGGAATCGCGATCGCACTTTCCAAGACCGTTCTTTTTTCCCGTCTCGGAATTTCCGCCGACCTAACTTCTCTGAAACAGGATCGACTCGATACGACCCTTTTCGGAGAAACTTCCACTTCGGTCCTCGTGGGTTTTTCGCCTTCTCAGAAAGAGGAGATCGAAAAACAAACCAAGGCGGCCGGGCTGAAGTTCTATTCGGTCGGAAAAACGAATACGAGCGGAACTCTGGAATTTCAAAAAGAGGGAATCCGTCTTTCTTTGGATCAATTGACCGAGCCCTATGAAAACGGCTTGGAAGCCGTATTTGCACTCTAAAAAAGGAAAAGAAAGAATGAAGTTTTTTCTCTCAAAAAAAAAGCGGACCTCGATTCTGATTCTCTCCGTAATCTTTCTCTTCTTAGAGACTTGCAAAAAGAATACGGAAGAAATATTAAACGAGGCGAACGCAAACGCCGATTCGATTGCGGTTCTCGATTTGGGAATGCAGAAATTGACTTCGATACCCGAAGGGGTTTGTAAATTTCCCAATCTGAAACGTCTGGATCTTCGTCTTAACAGCTTGGCCTCTCTTCCGGATTCCCTCGGAGATTGTAAGAGTGTGGAACAGCTCAACGTTTTCGGAAACGACCTAAAAACTTTTCCATCCGCGCTTTCTAAATTAAAGAATTTGAAAGTGCTTCTCGCGGGAAACAACGATCTGACCAATCTTCCTTCCGAGCTTCTATTTTTACCCGAGATCAAAACGATTTATATGGATCAGAACAAACTGACTCTTACGGAAGCGGACGTGGATATTCTCGCGAGTCTTTCCAACTTGGAAGAGTTGGACTTGAACCTGAATTCCGGAATCAAATCCTTGCCTACCAATTACGCGAAACTTAAAAATCTAACTCGTTTAAAAAGATTGAATATTAAAAAAACCTCACTCAAAGGAGAAGACGCGGATAAACTCCAAACGATTCTTCCTAAAACAAAAATCGATTATTGATAATTATATGAGCGAAACACAAAAAGAAAATCCTTATTCTTCCACCGTATTGCTTCCAAAGACCGATTTCCCGATGAAGGCGGATCTTGCAAAAAGAGAACCAGCGCAGATCCAGGCTTGGAAGTCGGGTCAGATCTTTCGCAAAATGAGGGAGCAGAGAAAGGGAAAAAAAGAATTCATTCTTCACGACGGTCCTCCGTACGCGAACGGAAATTTTCACTTGGGCCATTCTCTCAATAAGATCTTAAAGGATACGATCGTAAAGTCCAAGGCTCTCGCCGGATTTTATACGGACATGATCCCGGGATGGGATTGTCACGGACTTCCCATCGAAGTTCAGGTATTGAAGAATCTCGGAAAAAAAGCCCGCGAAACCGGACCCGAAGAGCTGAGACAACTCTGCAGAAATTACGCGGAGGAATTCGTGGGAAAACAGAGCGAGGACTTGAGCCGGTTTCTCTGTTTTTGGGAAGAAGGAAGAATCTACAAAACGATGTCTCCCGATTTCGAAGCGAGGATCGTGGAAGTATTCGGGGATCTTTTTCAAAAAGGATACGTGTATCGCGGAAAAAAACCGGTCTATTGGTCGATCGATTTGGCGACTGCGCACGCGGAAGCCGAGATCGAATACTATCCTCACGTTTCTCCTTCTATCTACGTGAAGTTTCCCGTGGTCGGAGAAAAAAATCGTTTCTGTCTGATTTGGACAACAACTCCGTGGACTCTTCCCGCGAATCTTGCGATTTGTTTTAACAGAAAAATTGAATATTCTATTTTTAAAACGGAGTCCGGAGAGGAGTTAATTCTCGCGGACGGACTCGCAGAAAACGTCACCAATGCGACCGGGTTCTCGTTGACAAAAGTGAAACCGATCACTACGGACGAACTCGCGTCTCTAAAGTTTCAACATCCTTTTATCGATCGGATAGGAATTCCTCTTTTTGGAGATCACGTGACTCTGGAAGCGGGAACCGGTTGTGTTCACACGGCGCCCGGACACGGACAAGACGACTATAAGGTCGGACTCGCGGCCGGGCTAGAACCGTTCTCGCCCGTGGACGACTACGGAAAATATACGGATGAATTTCCGTTGATGCAGGGAACCAAGGTCTTCGACGCCAATCCTCTCATCATACAACTCCTGAAGGACAAGGGGCTTCTCTTTCATCACAGCGAGTTCGAACATTCTTATCCTCATAGCTGGAGGAGTAAAAAACCTCTGATCTTCCGCGCGACTCCGCAGTGGTTCTTCAAGATGGACTTCAACGACCTTCGGGAAAAATCTCTCGCAGCGATCGACGGAGTTCAGTGGATTCCGAATTGGGGGATCACTAGAATTCGATCTATGGTCGAGACAAGACCGGATTGGTGTTTGTCTCGTCAGAGAAATTGGGGAGTTCCGATTCCCGCGTTCAGTTGTGAAGCCTGCGGTGAAACTCATATCGATGCGGAATCGATACAATTTTTTACAAAGAAGGTTCGTGAAAAAGGAATCGAGATCTGGTATTCCGAAAAAGCAAAGGACCTTCTTCCCGCGGACGCGAAGTGCGAAAAATGCGGAAGCGATTCCTTCAAAAAAGGAAACGATATTTTGGACGTATGGTTCGACTCGGGAGTTTCCAACTTTGCGGTGTTAAACGAAAGAAACGGCGAACCTCCTGCGGATCTTTATCTCGAAGGATCGGACCAACACAGGGGTTGGTTTCAATCTTCTTTATGGCCGTCCATGGCTCTTAGGGGAATCGCACCTTACAGGACGGTCCTAACCCACGGTTACGTTTTGGATGAAAAAGGACATCCTATGTCCAAGTCGCTCGGTAACGGAATCGATCCTACGACCGACGTCATCCAAGTTTACGGAGCGGATATTCTCCGTTTATGGGTTAGCTCTTTGGATTTCAGGGACGATATCAGGGTCGGAAAGGAAGCTCATAAGATCGTATCCGAGCAATATCGTAAGATCAGAAACACATTCCGTTATCTTTTGGGAAATTTGGACGGTCATACTTCCGAACAAAATCTTCCTTTCGAAGAACTCGAAGAGATCGATCGTTTCTATCTTTCCAAACTCGCGCAGTTCGTGGAGGACGCGAGTGCGAGTTATGAATCGTATCAGTTTCATCAGATCTATCAAAAACTAATTTTATTCTGCACCGTAACCTTGTCTCAGGATTATTTTGATATGATCCGGGATCGGATGTACTGCGACGCAAGAGATTCTAAGACGAGAAAATCCTCGGCGACGGCGTTGCAACACATTCTGGAAACGTTATGTATTTTAACCGCGCCAATTTTGAGTTTCACCGCGGAAGAAGTCTGGGCTTCCAACGGGAAAAAGGAATCCGTATTTTTACAGACGTTTCCCGATCTAAAACTTTGGAAGAACTCCGCGCTCGAAGAGAAGTTCGAATCCGCGTTGCAGGCAAGAGAAGCCGTTCAGAAAGCGCTCGAGATCGCGAGACAGGAAGGAAAGATAGGAAAATCTTTGGAAGCCGGACTTGAGATTCTTCCGAAGAACGGATCGAAGCTGACGACATTCCTGCCGAAAGAAACGTTGGAACTCCTCTTCGTCGTTTCTCAGGTCCACGAGTCCAATCCGAAGCTGGAAGTATTGTCTGCTCACGAAAACGAAAAATTCTCCGTTAAGGTTTTAAAACCGTCCCAAGCGGAATGCCCGCGTTGTTGGAGACATACCGAAGATATCGCGAAAGAAGGGGATCTCTGCGGTCGTTGTAAATCCGTAGTAGGTTGAGGAATCAAAGAGGGGGAGGTTTCCCCCTCGCTGCAAACGCGTCCGCGTTTTTCGCTACCCCCTCGCCGGGAAATGAATCCTGATTCAGCCCGGACCCGATCTATCCTTTCAGATTGAGTTTCCGATCTTTTGTGAAAACGCTGGAGTTCCCGCGATTTTCTAAAGAGCTCTTGGACTGAATGCTAAACGTCATTCAAAGGAACGAAACTTCGAAAACCTGTCGGAGAATATTTCAAATCGGCGGTAACTTTCACTTTTGCATTTGGGCAACGGATTCGGAAGAAGGGTCAGCATTCCCGTTTCCGAGAAAACGATCAGAAAGATTTCACAGAGGATTGAAAGATGTGGGAACTCCTGCGTTTCTTTCATGGACTTATCTTTGGATTCTTCTATGAAAAAGTAGGAACTCATACTTTCATTCGGGGGCAGAAGTTTGGTTTTACAAAACGATCTTAGAATTTTTAAAAAAAAGAGCCGAATCTTTTCTTAAAAGTAAAAGTAGGAACTCCTGCTTTTTCGGACGATCGAGGCTAAACCCGGAAATTGGGATTCTCCTAAAAGTAGGAACTCACACATTCTTTGTTCGAGGAAGAGGCTTTTCTAAAAGTAGGAACTCATACTTTTATCAGAAAGAGCGTTTTAAGTTGGCTAAGAATTAGATCTGAAAACCTAAGAAAGTAGGAACTCACACAAGTTTCCTAAATTCTCGACAAAGCCGAAAACTTCTACCGACAAATCAACGCTCTAAAGAAAAGATTGCCCGCCTCGACCATCTCTTTGGAAACGATCTCTAAAAAAATCACATTCAAAAAATGGAAACAAGTTTTTCTCGAAGAATTGGATAATTGAGCGGGCTACGCGGAATTCGTCGGGAAAAAAAATCAAAGCGAGAGATTCTCTTTTTTGGAAATCTCCCGTTTAGGAACAATAGGGATCGAAGAATGAAAGGAAAGAACGAAAAAAAAATCAACCGCCCGGCCGGTCATTCTCGTCCGTCAGTTTTCGAATCTCGTTTCTCTTTCTCGGTTTGAACTTATACTGATCCATTTGATCCAAATTGAAAACGACCCATTTACGATTGGGAACGTTTCTTACGGTTTGAAATTGAACGGCTCCGTTATCCGAAATCTCGGTTCCGTCCGAAACGTTTGTGAGATAGATCTGTCTGATATCGGTCCAAAGAGCAAAGTCTAAACCGACATTCTTATCGATGATTTCCCTTTTGATTTTTCCGAAAACGACGTTCACCTTCGTCTTCTCGCCCCAAATAAGGGCGGTGGTCAATTCTTCCGTCGAGATCACGGATTGAATGTCATCGTATTTCGTAATCAAAACGAGGATCTTATTTTCAGGAAGGGATTTTATAACATGAGGAAGATCTCTTGCGATGATCTCTAATTCTCCGTCAGAAAAAACGTGATCCGTAAAAAAACCGAGGGACGATTTTTTCACATACTTTAGATTTCCTAAAAGATCTTTCCACTGTTCCGGTTTTAGATCCACCGGATGAGAAAGCGGACCCGGAGGAACGAATTCCTCGAATTGATCGACCTTGGAAGGAGAAATTTTAAAGTACGCGACTTCTTCGGAATTATAGATGAGGTTTTGACTCTTCGACCAAAAGAAAATTCCTCTTTCATGGACCCAAGAACATTGAACAAAAAGGAGAATGAGAAAAACGGAGAAAGTTTTGAATATTAGTTTCATTTAGAATTTTGATCCACAAACTCCTGAAAAATCGGATACTTGTTTAGAAACTCGTCGTTCGTATAAAGGTTCACAATTTTGTCCAAGCCCGATAGCCGAAACACCGAGTTTAGGGATTTGTTGAGACCGAATATGTTCACGGTGCCGTTTTTTTCACGGATTTGATTTCTGACTTTGATGATGATGCCGATTCCGGAAGAATCTATGAATTTGACCTTGCCGAGGAAAAAACTGATGATTTCGGGGCTGCTGCTTTTTACGGATTCTTCGAATTCGTAGTAGAAATCCCTCGAATTATCCATCAGAATATCTTCAAGAACGCTAAGAACGATATGGTTCTCTCGAATCTCGCTGCGGATGATCATCAGATCGAAAAAACACCCGGAAGAAAGGTCTGTCAAGAAGTAAAATGAATCAGTATCTTTCTTGATTTATTTCTCAGAACTGCAAATTTGAACTGAGACGCGGGATTGCAAGGTTGCATTATGGCTGAGTTTGATAAAACAAAACGCTCCATCGGAGTGAACAATCTGGATGATAAGGCCAGAAAAGAAATGTTCGATAAATTCCAGTCCGCTGGCGGTAAAGTCGTCAACGATAAGGATAAAAAGAAAGAAGAAGCCGCACGTAAAACCAGTCAGCCCAATATTCGTCAAGGCCAGAGAAGTCAGGCGGGAGGAAGAGATTCTTCTTCCCGTCCGGGCGGCGGTTCCGGAGGAAGATCCGGAACGTCCAATGTTTCCGGAGGAAAGGGCGGTTCCGTTTCCCGCGGACCGGCTCCGAGAGACAGAAAGGCCCTCGAAGACGAGATGGGAAACTTTATCAACCGTCTATCCGTTCGAATCAAATGTTGGTTAGGAAGAGTCACGGGTTTTTCCTCTTCGGAACTCCTTCCTTCTTTTTTATCCGAGTTCAATCTTTCCGGAAAAAAATCCATCTTAGAATTGAACTTTGTGGGAAACGATATTCTCGGAAATCCGGCGTATGCAGGAAAGATCGCGAAGGAACTCGACGCACAAAACCCGATTTATATAGAACTCTTAGGAAGAATGCACAAACTCTACGACAACAACGAAGTCAACCAAGTCATAGAACCGCATAACGCGGCTCCCGATCTTCCGGTGAGTATTTCCCGAGTCAGAGATCCTATCTATTCGATCTTTAGAAAATTATACTATGTTTATCCGTTTCAGGGAAGTTACGTGAAAGCGGTTAACTTAGGTTATGCGGCGCTTGAAAAACTGGAAGGAAAACCTTCGAGCATCTACAACACGAAGAAGAAAAGAGCGTTACAAGAATTCGATTATCTCTACGGAACCTTGTTTGAAAAACTATATCTTGTGGTTCTTAGAAACGAAAATAAGAATATCCCGCTTCTGAGCAATACGATGGAAGCCGTGATCGGAGTGATCCCGGAAGAAAAGCCGGGACAAAGACAACAGGGAGAGGAATTGGACGAGATCTCCGGAGGCGCGGCGCCGGAAGAGGAAGTAGTAGAAGAGGAAAAGAAGGAAGAAGTCAATCCGGAAGATTCTTTGAGCAAGGAGTTAAAATACGGTTTGAAATTGATGCGTATGCTCCCTCTCGATCAACTTCGAAAAAAGCACGATCCAAAGGGGGAATACGAACTGATTCCTTCCGCAGATAAGGCGTTTCTAACTTGGTTGTTCTTCAAAGAATTCGACACCGAGTATTCCTTCGTGATGACTACGAAGAAGATAGAAATCAAACCGACGATCGTTAACGGCGCTAAGGTGGACTATCGAGAGCGGATGGTGGATCACTATGAGACTTCGAGGGCGTCGATCGAACAGTTCAGAATCTACGATCAATATTATAAAGAGCTAAAGAATCATCTTAAAAATCCCGGCGCCAACTACATCGAAGCCTCCAAAAAAACGACGGCGCTTGAAACAAAAAGAAGTCAGCAGTCGCGAAACGTAAGAGTTACCGTGAAGGAATTCGTGGAAAAAACCGGAGAAACGTTGGAAAAGTTGATCGCGGACATGAAATCGAAAAAAGAGATCGTTACTAATATGGACGAGCTTATGAGTTTCGATCTTATGGAATCCAAAAGAAGACTCAATAAAAAACCGATCAAACAGTGTATTATGGAATCCTATTGTTATGCGATCGCTCTTGCGGGAAGACTCGAAAACGGAGATCTTTTCGGAGGAGTCACCGAACTTTCCGCCGAGGAAATGGAGAAAGAGTTCGGAATTAAGACCGAACAACCGGCATCCGGAGAGGCCGATCTTGGAATTCCCGGAGGCGGCGCTCAAGGAGAAGTCGGTTCTTCCGAAAACCTGGATGCGGATTCGCTCGGAGTGGATCCTTCCATCTTAGGGGATTAAATCAGGAAGGTATCGATTATTGGCATCGGCAAAAGTAACTCTTTTTCAAAAACATCTCAATCAACCGATCACAAACGAACAAAAATCAAAACTGGCGAAGGAGAAATCGGACTTTCTCCTTCTTCCGGAATATTTTCCATTTTATAATTCTTCATCCACACCCGAAGGTTCCGCCGAGAAAGCGAAGGTTTTGACGGACGAGTTGTTGCAGATTTCTGAATATTATGCGGGCGTAATAATAGGTGGTTCCGTTTTTAGAAAAGACGATTCAGGAAAATTGAAACTTTCGGTTCCCATCATTCAGAACGTCGTAGTGGCGGATTGGTATGAAAAGCGGGAATTGTTGCCTTCTGAAAAACCCGCGGTCGTCGGAGAATCGGAAGACATTTTTATCATGAGCGGCTTTCGATTCGGAATCGTTGCAGGAAAAGAAATCGAAAACCCAAATCGACTGGAAGAATTAAAATCCCAGAACGTAAATCTACTGTTTCATATCGATTCGGTGTTGGAAGCCGACTCCTCACATTCACAGGACTTGGAACGTTATGCGAAACTTTCGGCTCAGTCGGGAATTTTTATCGCGCGGGTTAGCGGAGTCGGTTCCGCTTTAGGCCGCGCGGGAATCGGAAGAAGCCTTTTGTCGACGGCCTCCGGAGTCAATTGGAAAGTCGCTGAATCCGAAAAAGATAAGGAAGTGATTAAGACGGTAACGATCAACGGAGTGAACGGACTTTTTTAAATATTTTTCGAACTTTAAAAAAATGAAAGTTTGAAACTCGGTTTACGATAGGGATCTTTTTCGATAAGAGGATCTCTTTGTTTTGTAATTTTGGTCTCGTAAGAATGGGATTTCATTGAAAGAAGACCTTTTCGTCGGAACGACGCACGTTCGATTTGTCCGACATAGAAGATGCTTTTTCGAAAACAACTTAAAATCGGGCTTTAAGTCCGTTCGAAATAGGATTACGGAAGAGTCTGCCCTTGTTTTTTGAAGGAAACGATCCGCTTTCAGATCTCATTTTCGATTCTAATTCTACAAAAAAACATCCGGTAAAAATGAGATGCAAATCACTTACGAACTGACCTTGGAAGATATCATCAACTTCAACGAATATCATTTTCGGAATTCCAAGGTTTCAAAAAGAAAAAGAATGATAGCCAAGTTGATCATTCCGGTTTGGACCTTGTTCGTCTTTTGGTTTTTGAATCGTTCTCAAATAGACGAAACTTCTTTATTATTGAATATTCCGATTTTCTTATTTGCCTTCGTTTGGTTTTTTCTGTTCGATCGTCTTTACTTTTGGAGACTCAGAAGCAACGTAAATAAAATGCTTCGGGAAAAGGAGAACAAAGGAATGATCGGAAAACAAAAGATCACGTTAACGGACGATCTGCTCGTTTTTGAGACTTCGCTTAGCTCCGCTCAATTCAAGTTAGGATCGATTAGCGAGCTTGTCGAAACAAAAGATTATCTTTTTCTGTATGTTTCTTCTTTGAGCGCCTTGATCATCCCCCGATCTTCTTTTCAAAATTCGGATAAAGAAGAATTTCTCAAAGAGATCAGACGTTTTATCGCTTAGACATTTTGCAAAGGGATCTTTTCGAAGCGTCAAGGCAGCGATTTGTTAAGATGTTTTGAATCATCTTCTCGCGATGATGGACGTTTTGTTCCAATTTTATTGTAACGTTAGAAAATCGAACGGATCCATTCTGCCTGATGATTTAGCTTCGTTCTTCCGAGACGGATCGAGCGTGAAATCCATTTCCTTTCGAAGAAAAATTGCGACCGTCGGAAATTCTCCGCTTACCGTTTTTGTCGTTAATCGCCGATATAGATCGGTAAATTCTGATTTCAATCGAGTAGCAAAATTATCTTTCCATTTTAACGGAAGGAAAACGATCTGCTTCGAAAAAAAAATTTCCATCGGCGCATCCAAAAGGAGTTCGAGCCAAATCCAACCTTGTTTTTAAAAGAAAGAGAAAGAATGTACGGTTCAGTAAAAATTTAAAAGCCCAGGGTTTTTCGGGCGTGTCCGAAATGTCGGATCAATGGAAATTCTTAGGTGAGAATTCGATTCGGAGAAAGGAAACGAGAAAAAAAAATTCCGTTTTGGACCAAAGGTATGCCCAAAAACCTAAAAAGTAGGAACTCATACTTCTTAAGATGATACGGAACGGTTCAAAATTTCTAAAAAAAAGGGATAGGTTGTAAACTGTAGGAACTCATACAAAAAGGATTCTTTTGTCCTTTCAGGTTTTAGGAAATTTCCTACAGAAGATTGTGATCCTTCATCGAACTGTAAAAGGTCTGGATCGTAACTTTTAAAATGGCGGCCATCGGCACCGCGATCAACATTCCCACAAGACCCAGTGCGGCGCCGCCGACGGTCACCGCGCCGACGACTACGATCGGATGCAAAGAAACCGATCCGGAAATCACGACCGGTTGTATGATGAAATTGTCTATGATCTGCGCGATCAATACTACGATTAAAATCGAAGTCATCAGTTCCGTCGCAGCGCTTCCTCCGATGACAAGCGAGAAAAATAGAGGCGGAATCGCTCCCATGATCGGGCCGAGATAAGGCACCGAATTTGCGACTCCCAAAAACAAACCGAAGATATAAAAGTAAGGAAGGCCGATGATATAAAAACCAGTCGTCGAAACCACGCAGATGATCGCGCTCTGAATCATAAGACTTTTGAGATAATTCGTCATCTGTTCGTTGATCTTATAGGTGACCATGAGTGCCATTTCGAAGTAACGATTCGGAATCAGAGAGATCAGATTCTTATACATTCCATTTCCGTTTAGCAAAAATAAGAATGCGAAGAGGGGAGTGATGATCATATAACCGATCAAAGTCGGAAAGTAGGAAACCAGACTTTTCACCTGTTCATGCATAAGTTCGGCGATTTTTTTGATGAGTTCGTCCGGTCTCAAGGTTTCGTTCCAGCTCGCGGGGAATTCGTTGAACTGAAGGTTCACCGTCACGGTGAGATATTTGAACTTAGCGTCGTCCAGGTCCTGTTTCCAGTTTTTGAGAATCGGATTGAGAGTCGAAACGATCGGCGGGGCCACGGAATTGATAAAGATGTAAATAGGAATGCTGATGACGATCATAAGAATCGCGATCGAAATGATTCTCGGGATTCCGATACTTTCCAGATTGTTGATCGTTCCGTTGAACGCGTAAAAAATCAAAAGGGCCATCACGATCGGGACCGCCAAAAGTTGCAGTCCCCATAAGGAAACTACGATCGTAAAAGCCACGATTAGAAAAAAACTGATTCGAATAAAATACTCGGAGAGTTCTTTTCTTTCCGGATCACGCATTCTTTTGTTTTCCTCGAAAGTAGGCTTTTTCCAAAAGTCCGTTCGTTCTGTGAAGTCTTTCCACGATGACGGTGGAGAGGCTCATGAGAATTTCGATTCCGATCCGCGGTTTTGTTTCGATGATTTCCTTTAGATCCGGTTGAAAAAATCCGAGCAACGTCGTATGTTCCATCGCGATCGCACTCGCGGTTCTTCTTTCTTCCGTAAAAAGCGAAAGTTCTCCGAAGAAGGCGTGTTGGTCGAGGTGCGCGAGATCGAGTTCGATTCCATCCCGCACGGAGCGAATCACGACCGAACCTTCGTAGACTAGATAAAATCCCGCTCCGACTTCTCCTTGTCTGAAGACGGTTTCACCTTCTTGGTATTCTCGGACGTGCACCATTCTCGCGATTTCGATCAAGGTTCTCTTTTTCATTCTTCCGAAGACGCTCGTCTCCCGTAGAAAATGAATGATCTCCTTATTGTTCGCTTCCTTTCGATTGAATATCTTTCTCCAGATGGGCAAATCCAAGGCTTTCAAAGAATTATTTCTCCTCTTCGAGTTTCATCGTTAGGATAAGAATCGTGAGTCCCACCGTGACGCAGGAATCGGCCACGTTGAACGCGGGCCATCTTGAAAAGAGCAAAAAGTCCGGCCAGTCGAAATCTAAGAAGTCGACGACTCCGATGTATTCTCCTGCGTTGGGCTGAAATCCGATTCTAAAACCGGTTCCCGGAATCTTAACGAAGAATTTGTCGAGGAAGTTTCCGAACGCTCCGGCCATCACGAGATTCCAACCCCAAGGATTTCCGAGATCGAAATTCTTCCATCTGTATCCGATCAAAAAGATGATCGCGACTCCGGTCGCAACCAAGGAAGGAATCGCGTTGTCTTGGAAGGCGCCGAAAACAAAACCGGTGTTGAACGTAAGAGTCATTCGGAAAAAGTCTCCGAGAACTTCCACGTAACGATGCGGTTGATAGTAAAGAATCACGAGAAACTTCGTAAGAAGATCCAAGACTACGCCGATAAAGATGACCCCCAAATACAGAGGACGATAGACATCTAAAAATCGTTTTTCAAAATATTTCACAAGGGGTTTCCTTTCTTTTTAAGTTTATTCTTCCAGAATGAATAGATGAGTACAAGTCCGAAAAAGGCGGAGGTTCCGAAAAATCCCCAGCTCTGCATCTCCAATCCTTTTTCGAGATAATAATTTCCGAAATGAATTCCTGCAATCAAGAATCCCGAATAGAGAATCTGATGTCCCAGGACATACATCTTCCGGGTATGGCGTTCCACTTCCCGAAGATGAATTCCCTGTTTTCCCCGATTGATATTCTGGAGTACTTTATAAAATTCTCCGGGAATCGAAAGTGCGTTTCCTAAAAGATTTTTGTCTTCGTTTAACAAAAGGGACTCCAGTCCGCCTTCTTTCCCGGTGGCGACCGTCCGGAACGGCTTTTCTCCGTAATCTAAAACGGTTCTATACGGATCCAGGATCGCGGTGATCCCTACCAGTAAACCCAATACCCTTTCCAGGAAAATGAAATTTTCAGGGATCTGAATCATTCTAAAAATTTCTTTCAGACTGGAATTGATCTCTTTGAGAAATAGGACGTCCTCTCTCGTATGAATCTGGTCCAAGGAAAGATTTTTAAAGTAGTCCGTGTCGGCGATAAATCTTCCCAGTTTTTCCAAAGAATAACGAACCACCTCTTCGAGTTTGTCCCGGTCCGCGTTTTCCGATAGGGCCCCTATGTCTTCCAAACCGGAAACTACCCCGTAGTAATCTTTGCTGATCGCGGAAAGAAAAATCTTTTTGAGTGCGAAAACTCCGTTCGCTCCCATCTCTCCGACGGCGCCGAAATCGATAAAGCAGAGTTTTTCATCCGGCGTGTAGATCAGATTTCCGGGATGAGGATCCGCGTGATAAAAACGATATTGGAAGATCATGAGGACATACGCTCTCACAAGAAGTTCCACGGGTCTCGACTTGGCTTGTCCTTTGAGAACGGGAGTCGCGCGGGTGATTTTGACGCCTTCGATGAACTCGGTGACAAGAACGCTCTTTCCCGAAAATGGACGGATGACTTTTGGAAAGACATAGTCCGGTTCATCGGTAAAAAAGGTTCTCATTCGATCGTAAGAATCCGCTTCGAGTTGGAGATCTGTTTCCCTGGTTACAAGACGGCTGATCTCGTCGTGGACTTTTTTGTATTCGAAACGAAAGAGATAACGGTTGATCCGTTTGAGAAAGGAGCGGATGTTTTTGAGATCGTTCGCGATGAGGGCTTCGATTCCAGGATAAAGAACTTTAACGGCGACCTTTTGTCCTCCGATCGAAGCTACGTGAACTTGTGCTGTGGAAGCGCTGGCTTCCGGAACGTTTCGAATATCGGGAAATACCTTTGTGATTTCTTTTCCGAATTCCAAACGAAAACGTTCTTCGATTTCCGAAAACGGATGAGGCGGAACTCTGTCCTGCAAGTCTTGAAGAGACTCGGTGAAAGAATCCGGAAAGATATGAGAGAGGTTTCCGAGATACTGACCGAGTTTGATATAAACCCCGCCCATAGATAAGAAGAAATTCCGACTGTCCGTTCCTAAACTTCGAAAGTATTTTTCTTGGACGGCTTCGCTTCGATAAGAAGGGAAGAGGATTCTTCCCAGTTTAAAAAACCAGAATATAGACCAGATCTTTTTCCAGACAAATGCGCTCGCGTTCCAGAATCTCCAGGCGCTACTATGCCTTTTGTAGGATTGTGTTCCCTGAGGTTCGGCTGTTCCGGTTGTGGAAGAAACGAGCATGGACAAAAATTCTAAACCTCTAGGATTCTTTTTTCGGCTTTCTTCCGAATCGTTTCCAGGATGGTAAGAATCTGAAGATTCTCTTCCATGTCTCCCGTGATCTCGGAAGGTTTTCCGCTGAGATGTCGGAAAAGAGCTTCGTAGAGGTTGAGGAACGGATTTGAGCCTGCGGAAGATTTTTCGGAAATTGAAACCGGAGTCAAACTATTAAATCCTTTGTATTTGCGGGAAGGTTTGGATTTCCAGAATCGAACCTCGTCGTTTCCTACGAGAAATCGAGCCGATTCCGTTTGGATGTCCAACTCAAACTGGAAGTATTTTCGCATTCCTCCCGTCTCCAAAAAAACCGTTTCTCCTTTCGGATACGTAAGGAGCGCCACCGCTTGTTCCTCCACGGGAGAATGTGGGTACGACCGAAGAACGGAATGAACCCGATCCGGGACCCCGAGATACCAAGTGAGGAGATCCACTGCATGAGTTCCGTCATGAAAGAGAGGGCCGGTTTGATCCAGGATCGCACGCCCCGGATTTCTGGCGGAAGTGAGAACGGAAGCGCGGATGGTTCGGACCGGGCCGAAGGTTTCCTTTTGAATCCACTTTCGAACCTGTTTGTAGAGAGGGTGATAACGCCGCTCGTGATTGACCCGGAGATCCGTCCCCGTCTCGCGACAAAGTTTGGCGAGTTTTTTTGCGAGAGGAAGAGAATGGCAGACCGGTTTTTCCACGAGCAAATGTCGGAATCCATACCCAATCACGGTCTTCGCGAGTTCGAAATGCGTGTCCGAGGGGGTTGCGATTACGACGAGGCAATTTTGAATTTCGAAATGGACAAAGGCGGCGTTGGAGTTCCCACGTTTTCGGTTTTGATCGACGTTCTGTGAAATACTTTTGTCCTCGTTGGAGTTCCCGCGTTTTTGTTTGTGATCGACGTTTGAAATATCTTTGTCCCCGTTGGAGTCCCTACTTTTTTCGTGGGAACTGATACGAACGGACAACTTCTTGTCGGAAGTCGTCGTGTTCGAAGAAGTGCGTATGTCCGTCGAGGTCGGAACAACTTTTTTCAAAGCCGAAGAATTCAATCGAAGTTCCGTTTTGGAATTTCGGCTTTTCGTCGGTTCGTTGCCGTTTTGGGGAGAATGGAACGAGGCGGACCAGTCTTTGAAATCGGAAAAACATGCTTCTTTTGGAATATTCCAATCTTTGCAAAATTGTTTCGTTCGTTCCTTCGACGGATCGATCGCTCCTACGAGAAAAAATTTCTTCTTCCCCCAAGGTGAAAAGAGCGATCCGGCATGGGTGCAGGGATGATTTCGAAGAGAATCCTTTTCCAGAAGGGACGCGATTCTTCCGAGGCCGATGAGTAGAACGGGGATCATGGTGGGCAAAGCATTTCGGTGTTCCGACTTGGAATCAAGAGTTATTTTGTTCTGAAAAACGAATCGAAGAAGGAGTTCCTACTTTTTTGCGAGAGCATTTTTTTTCTTGGGAGCTTCGGTTGTTTCCTCTTTGATTCGGAGCTGGTTCGATGAAAAAGTAGGAACTCATACATTTTATCTATCGAATCAAGCCATTTCAGAAGCAAAAAAGTAATTTTTGAGAGTATATTAAAAAATAGGAATGTCTTTTGCCATTTTGTCTTTGATGACCCGCGCAGTTTTTTTGCTTAGGTCGACTGAGATAGAATCATATTCCGTAGGAATGACAACTTTACCTTTTCTATCGATGAGGCCGTAATGTCCGCCTTCGATTGTCGAGTGTTCGCCCATGGATACGGAAAAACAACCCAAACAAACGACGGAAAAATCGTCCTCGAAAGGAAACGCGAAGTCATATTCTGCTTCAATAACCTTTTTACAACCCGGCTCATAAAACCCTATTTTTTTATTTTCCGTAAAACGCGCCAATCCTTCGACAAATGGATCCGGACCGTTGTCATATTGAAACGGAATTAAGAGTATTCGATTCTTCGTATCGATGCAGCTCCATCCATCTTTCCCAAAAACGTGCGTTACTCCTTTCTCGTTGAAATCATAAACAAAAGAATACTGCGGCGCAATGATCACTTCCCCGTCTTGATTCTTAAATCCAAAGTTGTCATTTTCTTCGAACGAACTCAGTGATTGTTTTTTGCAATCTAAAGAAAAGAAAATGAGAATTGTGAACGCGATTAGATTCAGAAAGAACCGATTCATGTATGCTCCTTTTGCGCGCGATTTCAGGATAAGAAGATAAAATCCGGCCTTTGTCGTTTTGTCATGTATTCTTTTTTGTAATCAACAGTCTCGATTGGCCGATTGGCATATACGAAGTTCGCCTAACCGCACAAAGAAAACTCTTCCGCAAGGAGTTCCCACAGAATTCTCGACTCGTATATGCGAAGTTAGTATAACCGCGTGTCCGCAAGTCCGTCTTCCTCGACAAAGTGTTGTCGTAACTCCGACAAGAGTTCTTCTCTATCGACTTGTCGAAGTTCGCCTAACCGCACAAAGAAAACTCTTCCGCAAGGAGTTCCCACAGAATTCTCGATTGCGCATATACGAAGTTCGTATAACCGCGCCTGCGAGTCCGCCTTCCTCGACAAAGCGTTGTCGTAACTCCGACAAGAGTTCTTTCCTTGTTAACTTGTCGAAGTTCGCCTAACCGCACAGAAAACTCCTCCGCAAGGAGTTCCTACAGAATTCTTCCATCGCATATACGAAGTTCGCCTAACCGCACAGAAAACTCCTCCGCAAGGAGTTCCTACAGAATTCTTCCATCGCATATACGAAGTTCGCCTAACCGCACAGAAAACTCCTCCGCAAGGAGTTCCTACAGAATTCTTCCATCGCATATACGAAGTTCGCCTAACCGCACAGAAAACTCCTCCGCAAGGAGTTCCTACAGAATTCTTCCATCGCATATACGAAGTTCGCCTAACCGCGCGTGTGCAAGTCCGTCTTCCTCGACAAAGTGTTGTCGTAACTCCGACAAAAGTTCTTCCTTGTCAACTTGTCGAAGTTCGCCTAATCGCACAAAGAAAACTCTTCCGCAAGGAGTTCCCACAGAATTCTCGACTCGCTTATACGAAGTTCGCCTAACCGCGCGTGTGCAAGTCCGCTTGGAATGAAAAGGGATCTTAAGATCCGTGTTGGATTGTTTTTTAAGAATAGGAATCGGCGGTTTCCTTCTTATCTTCCAAAAGCGACTCTTCCGATTTTTCTATTTGTGTTTCGACCAAGGAACCGCCTTTTCCAACTGAGCGCTCAGACGAAAGAGAATGTCTTCTCTTCTTCTTGCCGCGGTAAATTGAAGGCCGAGAGGGAGTTGATCGCTCGTCTGTCCGATTGGAATCGAAACCGAAGGTTGTCCCGTTAGATTTGCGAGCTGGGTAAAGGGCGTTCTGGAAAGACTTTTTTCGACGAGTTCATCCACGAGGCCGGAGGCAAGGAGCATCCTTCCAAGACCTAAACGTCCTACAACTTGCATCGCGATTTTCTCGCCTAACTTCGGTTCCAGTTCTCCTATCTTTGCGGGTGGCATCGCAGTCGTAGGGGTAAGATAAACGTCATACGTTTTGTGAAAGTTTTCCATCGCAAGAGCCGCCTTATCCCATTCTTGTAAAGATCTTACAAATTCACCCGCGGAAACGGTTCTCCCTAAAAGTCCTAAAATCCAAGTCACGGATTCCACGTCTCCCATCCGAGCCTTTCTTCCCAAAACTGGCTCTAAGTTTTTTAACTGAGCCGCCATTTCGCCGAAATACATCGTAATAAAAGCTCTTCCGATCGCCTTTCCATCTACGGGAGCTTCTTTCTCTTCCACCTTGTGTCCGAGAGAATGTAAAATTTTCGCCGTATGAACGACCGACTCCACACAATCAGGATGTACTTGAGTTCCTATGGGAGATTGGGTGGAGAATGCGATCCTCAGTTTACCGGGAGATTTCTTGATCTCGGAAAGATAACTCGTTTTGGATTCTTCAAAACTGAACGCGTCCGAGCTTTCGATTCCGCATAACGCGTCCAAAAACGCCGCGCTGTCTCGCACGGTCCTCGATAAGACGTGATCCACAGAAGCCCCTTGCCAAAGTCTTCCCGAATAAGGACCGACCGGAGTTCTTCCTCGAGTGGGCTTGAGACCGAATAACCCGCAATAGGCGGCGGGAATTCGAATCGATCCTCCTCCGTCGGACGCGGTTGCAACCGGAACCATTCCCGCTGCTACGGCGGCGGCCGAACCTCCGGAAGAACCTCCGGGGGTTCTCTCTAAATTCCATGGATTTCGGGTCGGACCGTGTAACTTCGGTTCGGTGATTCCCATCAGAGCGAACTCAGGAACGTTCGTCTGTCCTAAGAAAAGAGTTCCCGCGTTTCTCAATCTTCTTATGAACTCCGAATCCACGGGAGAAATATAATTTCGAAACGACTTCGAGCCGGAGCTAAGTGGAGCGCCTCCGATCGCGTGTATGAAGTCTTTGACCAGAATCGGAACTCCTCGAAACGGACCGTTCGGAAGTTTGGATTTGGCGTCTTTACGAGCTTCCTCGTAGAAACGATGGATCACGGCGTTCAGTCCGGGGTTTGTGGATTCGATTCTTTCGATCGCCGATTCTACGAGTTCGGAAGGATGAACCGATTTTTTTCGAACTAAGTCGGCGAGACCTGTGGCGTCGTAGTAGGTGTATTCTTTGAATGATTTTGACATGATCCAACTCCGAAAACAAGAGGAACTCCAAGAAGAATCGCGGGTCAAGATAAAAAGGGCGTTTTTAGGATTCCGGGAAAAACGGGATTCTAAAAATGTGGATATACAACCATCGGAAATCCGATCTAATAAAAAGAACGGCCTTTGATACGAACAATGATTTCTACAATTCGCAAAATTCCTTATCTCATATTTGTTTTTCCTTTTTTGCTCGTTGCCGATCCGGTTTTGGATAACGAGTTCTTGAGATCGGTTCAGGAAGGGGATCCGAAAAAGACGCAGATTCTGCTCCAGGCAGGAGCAACGGTAGATGCGACGGATTCTCGCGGAAAAACGGCGCTAATGATCGCCGATCACAGACCGGAAGTCGCCGAGGTTTTGATCCGCGCCGGGGCCAACGTTAACGCTCAGGATGAAGACGGGAGTTCCGTTCTCGCGGAAAGTCTTTCCGGACTTTTGGACGTGAAGGTTTTGGACATCGACGATCTCGCGGTTCCAAAACGTCTCATCGAATCCGGGGCGAAGATAGAATATTTATCCAAGGTCGATTCCTCGGGCAAAACGGTTCCCGTTTCCATTTTGAATCTTGCGATCCGACACGGAAATCTCGTGCTCGTTCAATTCTTAATCGAAAACCGCGCGGACGTAAATTTTGACAAAGGGAGTCCGGAAGAATTTCCGCTCTTCCTTGCGTGCGGCGCCGGAACTTCGGCTCAGAATTTTTCGATCGTCGAGGTTTTGTTAAAAAACAACGCGAAGCCGGATTATACGAGCCGTCTGCACGAAACGAATTCGGAAGGAAAGACGATTCAATTGGGGGCGGATAACGCGCTTCATTTTCTTTCGGAAGAACCTGATTTCGACGCAAGAATCGTCGATCTTCTCGTAAAGTCCGGGACAAATCTCAACCACAGAAACGCGGAAGGAATTTCTCCTCTTCTGCAGGCGATCCTGAAAAAGAGAGTCGGTCTCGCGCAAAAACTTTTGGAGCTCGGAGCCGACCCAAGTCTCGCCGACGTCCATGGGAGAACTTCTTTGGAAGAGGTTCGTAAGCAAAAATTGGAATCCTTGGAAGTCTTGATATTAAAGCGACTTGGAATCAAAGAGAATTCCGATCGGATCTCTCAATAAGATCGTTCCATCTCCGAAGATCCAAGTTTCTACCTTGGATAAAATCTGTTTTTAAAGAAGAATCGATTTCGAACGACGCTTCTCTTTCTCGCCTTAAACTTTCTTTTTTTACTCGGTATCGAAATTTCTTCTCACTTAAGGGGCGAAATTTTTATTTCGATACTACCTGAGTCGTTCTCGTCAAAATCATCCGAATCGATTTTCATTTCGTATTAGCATTTTGCGAAAACGTTAACTCATATTGTTCTTGGAAATAACGGCAATTCACGATATCTGCTCTTATACTCTTTAAAAAACCGAAAACGATGAGAATTTGAAACCGCCCTGGAAAGAACTTGCCCCATCCGAATGCAATTATCTATTTCTATAACTCCGCAACTTCGAATGAAGTGGAAAGAAAAGAACTTACGAGTTCGGAAAGAAGTAAGCGAGAACATTTGATTCAGAAATAACTTCATTGATCCCTTTTCATGATTCGACACTATGAAAATACATAGTTTTAATTCGATTCGGTCTTATGAAATTCTCGAAACAAAGTTTAAACTCGTTTTATCTCCATTTCGCTTAATCTTTTTGTATACGTCTTGCGCGAAGACCGCTCCATTTTGAACGAATGCCGTGTTATAGAATGACTTATAGTATACTCCTTCTCACCTAATAGCCGTAATACTATCCAAATAATTTACTGGTTGTTAGCATCTCAGGATCTGAAATTTTTGTCTATATAACAGACGTTAACTCCTTGAGTAGAGTTTGTATGAAGAAAATTGCATTCGTTTGAACGGCGAAAGAAATGGAATTGCACGGTATAAATGTCTCAAGAGGCAAATCGAAAAATAAAAAATAAATTTCTAGGACAGTTTTTTACTCCCGAAAAAGTAGCGGATTTCCTGGTGGATTGGGTTCTCGGCGCGGATCGCATCTCTTCGCCGGAAAATTCGAAACGTATACTGGACCCAGCGATCGGAAACGGAGTTTTCTTTTCTAGCCTTCTTGACAAACGACCTGATCTAAAAGCGGAATGGGTCGGCTTTGACCTCGATCTTCAATGTTTAGAATCCAGTAAAACTTCCTTAGAAGATAAAGTTTCGCGGCTCGGTTCGCTGAGATTCTTCGATCAGGATTTTCTTTTGCAGGCGCCGGATCAAAAATTCGACGTGATACTTTGTAATCCGCCGTATAAAAAGATAAGCGATAGGGATTATTCGAAGGAATTGAATAAACGTTTCGGCGGAGACTTGGAAAAAAAACTTCCGGGGACAGCTAATCTCTACGTGTTCTTTCTATTAAAATGTTTGAATATGCTTAGCGTCGGCGGACGCGCAGCCTTTCTAGTTCCGCAGGATTTTTTTAACTCCGGCTACGGAGTTTTCATCAAAACCGCCCTAAAAAGATCGGATCTTCTTCATTCCCTTTTCCTGCTATCTCCTCAAGACAGTCTTTTCGACGAAGCGGTAACAAGTTCTTGCATTCTTCTTCTGGAGAATTCGGGAAAAGAAAAAAAGTCGGGGTTTTATTGGGCGAGATTAAAGCCCGGATTTTTTACCGATAAGTCAAAGCTCGTCTCCGGCGCCGTAAAATCGATCGAGACCGAATGGATTCCGTTCCCGGATCCGGAAGCGAAGTGGAGTCCGATATTTCATAGTATGGAAAAGAGAACTCATCCGTTCGAGAGAAAAGGGCAAGTCGTAGGACATTCTTCCGATTTGCAGGTTCCTCTATTGGAATTCGGAAAGTTTACGAGAGGAATCGCCACCGGTGACAATGATTTTTTTCTTTTTACAAGGGCGATGGTCGAAGATTCCGGAATTCCGGAGAAATTTTTTAGAAGTTGTATTCCAAAATCACAATATGCGAGAAATAGAATATTCTTATATTCGGATTGGGAAGAGTTGAGTCGAAAAGGGGCGAAGGTCTGGCTTCTGGACGTTAGGAACGAATTGGATCCGGATGAATCGGCGGCGGTTAAAAAATATCTGGAAAGCGGTCTCACGAAAGGAGTGAACCGAAGATTTCTTCCTTCAAGGAGGAAAAATTGGTACAGTCAGGAGGCAAAGTCTTCCTGCCCTATCCTCGCATCCAGTTTTCATAGAAACGAAATTCGGATCGTCCGGAATTTCAGTAATGTCGTTCATTTGACTTGTTTTCACGGATTCACTCCCGCTCCCGGGATGGACGAATGGGTGGACGCGGTCTACGCGTATTTGATTTCTGCGGATTCGAAAAGGGATTTGGAATCGAGAAGAAGGGAATACGCGAGAGGACTCTGGAAAGCGGAGCCGGGAGATCTGAATTCTCTATGGGTCCCGGATTTTAGAAAGTTGGATCTGGTTTTGTTAAACGAACTGAAAACTCTCATATTAGATCTTAAAACTGCACGGTTTTCCGCCGATAAGGAAATAAAAATCCTCCAAAGAATCGATTCTATTTTCGGCGCGGAATCCGCCTAAGTTTCAAAAACCATTTCGCTTAACAATTCTGAGCGTATTCTGCGTTCAAAAAATCCTTTACTAAAAACGCCGATTTCGATCGTCTTTCACAGACGTCACTAACGTATGAGAATATTATGATACTCAATGTCTCTTTTTTACAATGCAGAGTTTCCGTTTTATGGATCGTTTTGTTTTTTAGCTCCTGTAAATTTTTAGGAGTCGGTTCGATACCGACGGAAGAATTAAAATCGAAATACGCCGATTTCGAATCCGAGTTTATCGAAATCGAAAACGTAAATCTTCACTACCGGGACGAAGGAAGCGGCCCGGCTGTCGTTCTTCTTCATGGAGTTTGTTCTTCTTTGCATACTTGGGACGATTGGACAAAAATTTTAAAGACTAAATATCGCGTCATTCGATTGGATCTTCCCGGACACGGTTTAACCGAAATCGGAGAAGAGGAATCCGTTTTGAAAACGGAAGGTATGATATCTCTTTTGGAAAAATTCAGGGAACGGCTTAAAATCGAAAAATTTCATATAGTCGGAAATTCTTTAGGAGGCCTTATCGCCTGGAGATACGCGTTGGATCATCCGAATCGAGTCGACAGGTTGATTCTTCTCAACTCAGTCGGCTACCCGCAGCCGTTGCCTGAGTTAGTCGCCGTTGGGAGTCATCCGATTGTACAACCTCTGATGAAAATCTCCACGCCTCGTTTTGTGGTGAGCAGGGGAGTTAGGCAGGCTTACGGAGATCCGAGCAAACTCAAACAAGAAGTGGAAGAAAGATACGTCGAACTTTCCATGAAAAAGGGAAATCGATCTTCGATCGTGAAAATTTTCAAAGAGCAGAGGGATGGTTTTCAGGACGAGGCAATGGGAAAAAGAATTTCCGAAATTAAAAAACCGACTCTGGTGATGTGGGGAACCGAGGATCATTGGTTGAGTTACGAATACTTCCCGAATTGGAAACGGGATCTCCCCGATGCGAAGTTCATCGTCTACGATGGAGTGGGCCACATACCGATGGAAGAAATTCCGGAACGTTCGGCTAAAGATTTGGATCTGTTCCTTTCCGCAAAGGATTCAATGGCATTTCGAAAGCGAAAGAAATGATTTTGGCTTGATCGATCGCGGATTAAAATCGAACTTATTCGAAAGGTTCTTTCATGTTACAATCATCGACTCTTGACTTCTTGAAAAAATTAGCGAAGAATAACAACAAACCCTGGTTGGAAAAAAACAAGCCGCTCTTTATCGAAGCGAAGAACGATTTTGAAAAACTAATCACCGAGCTCGTGATCGGCCTTGCCAAAGTCAATCCATCGCTTGCGGGTGTGGATCCTAAAAAATGTATTTTTAGAATTTATAGGGACGTTCGATTTTCTAAGAACAAAGAGCCTTACAAAACAAATTTCGGCGCCAGCATCGGCGCTTCCGGTAAGGATTTGGGACGTCCTCTTTTTTATATTCATATCCAGCCGGACAATCAATCCTTTATCGCGGGCGGGCTTTATATGCCCGAACCCAAAATTTTAAGGAAGGTTAGAGAATCTATTTTAGAAAATCCTAATGTGCTTAAGAAAGTGATTCAGGACAAAAAAATCCAAAAAGAATTCGGAAGTCTTTCCGATATGAAATTGAAAACCGCGCCTCGGGGGTTTTCGAAAGACCATCCCGATTTTGAATGGATTCAATACACGAGTTATATCGTGGAAAAAAACGTCGGCGATTCGGACGTCCTTTCAAAAAATTTCATTGAGAATACAATCGAGTCTTATAAGATTATTCAGCCGTTTTTGAAATATTTAAACGGTCTCGTTCCCTAAACACCGACGCGTTTGGGAAATGTTTGCCTGCGTTTTTAGAAGGCGGATAAGTAAAGCAGTTTTATCGTTTCAAATTTATTAAGCGAAGTCCTGTCCGAAGCGTATCTTACCGAGTTTCGCGACAGGAAGTTTTCCACGTTAACAGATGTGTCGCGTCCTCGCGTATCGCCGCTCTGCACTCTTCTTGCGTATTGAATTCTCCTAAAAATATGTTTCCCCTTACGGAGTGCAGCCAAAGGATCCAAGCGCTTAGGAGTGTCAGACTTGTTTTCATTTCTAAAATCCTCTCAAAATCGCCGACTTTTGGGACGATTTCGAAATTTAATTCTTTATATGCCGATAAGGCCGATTAAAATGTAGAAATATTTTATTTCCAATGTAAAGTAAAGATTGTCCGTCCGGATACTGTTTGTTTCTTTTTTTTGGCGGAACATTCCCGTTTGGTTTGTTTTGTGGGCTTAGGCGGTCTTTTGGGGAGAATCTCTTTAGTCTAATCGGGAGTTTCAAAAAAATGCGAGGTCTACGAAAGGTTAAGCGGAATATCCTAAACGGTTTCGTACGTCCGCCCTTTGAAGTTTGTATCCAGTCCTTCGTTCTAATAATAGTATAAACCGGTTTGAACTATGGATTCTCCTGGGTCGGTTAATTCAGTTTTTTTAATATTCTAGTTTTCAATTCCTTTCCTAGGAATTTTCTCATAACGATATCGGTTATAAAATTTCTTTGATTTGATCCTCCGTTTTCAATCCGTCGGCTATCGTAAAAGGATGTGATCGGTTTTTTTTCATAGGTCGGAGATGAGCCGTTTCGGATCACGGTATTCCTTATTCAAGTCTCGTTGCGGTATGAATTCCGGATGCTAAGGCCTTAGCATCCGCGATGAAATCGGGTATATCGCGATATTGAGGTCGCGCGTTATTTTTTTTCTCTTCTCGGATCTTTTACCTTTCATTATTTACCGAACTTACAAAAAGAGCGGATTTTCGAATCGGAAATTCTTTTTTCTAATTTGTTAAGCGACCGTGATGGGGGGTGCGAGGGAACGTACTCGTTAGATCATTTCTTAGAGTCGAAAAGTTGTTCCCTGCATCGAATTCAGGTCTGATCTTCCGCCAAAACGATCAAAGAATCCTCCGGTTTGATTGAAAACTGAGTGTCCTTTGGCGGAATCAGATGTACTCCGTATCCTTTTTCTTCGTCCTTTTCTTCGGAAGCGATCCTGATTCCAAAACAAGTTTCCCCTCTTTTGAGGGCCGCGTTTACGCAATCTGCGAAAGAAACGACTTGCGAAGAATTTTCAAAATACAAGGACACCGGTTTGAGATAGATTTCGCTTCCTTCCGGACTAAAAAGATTTTCGTAAACGCGCATAACGTCCGGTTCTTGGGAAACTTGAGCCATCATTTTCGAAACGAATTGATTCGAAATCAAGAAGTCTTTGACGCCTGTTTCTAAAACGATTTCCGTATTTTCGGAATTCATAATCTCCGTAATCAACTGTGTTCTCGGTTGGTTTCCGGTCTTGAACGCGTATCTTTTGAAATACTGGCGGAAACGGAGAAGAAGGGAAATCGTCTGCGCGTCCACTTCCTCTATGTTTTCCTTTTCCTCGGCCAAGAATATTACGGAATCGTAAGATTCAGGAGCGAGTCTTTTCATCACGGATTCCTGGGAAAGGTCGGCTTGAAAGGAGCGTAACGTGATTTTAGGATATTTTTTCTTTAGCCTAACCACGGAAGCCTTGAAGTCGTCGTCTATCTGTTTCACCAAAAGATCGATCGTAGAGCCGGGGGCCACGAACTTGGCGTATTCTTCTACGATGAGAGGACTTTTTGAGTTCCATCCGACGATCAGTTGTTTGTCGATCGGGTTGGAGCGTTTCTTTTTCGGAGTTTGAAAATCCCTTGGATTCGCGACCGCGTTGTCCGCGTATCTTATCTTAGAATCGTCTTCGGCCAAAAGAACTGCGTCCTCGTCTTCTCCGGGAGTGTAATTTGCGGGAGGATTTAAGACGATCTCTCCTTCCTCCTTTCGAAAACCCAAAGGAACAGATTCGTTAAACCGAAATGAAATTTCCTGGAACGACAATCCGTTCCAACCGGCTTTCGGTTTGTAAAAATAGATTTCGTCTCCCTCAAATCCCACCAAGTTCGAATAGACTACCGCAAGTCCGGAGGTCCTTGAAGTCTGTACGAGAAGTTTCGCGAGTATGTTTCTTTCGTCCATCACTTGAATCGAAGAAGAAAGTTCTTGAGCGATCTGACGGTTTTCTTCTCCGTAGAGTTCCGCGACGATAGGAGGAAGTTCTTTGTCCTGTCCTAATGCTACTAAGGCCATCAACGATTTTAGAACTTTTGCGTCTCCGATGGATCGTCCTTCTTTGGATTCTTCGTCGCCTGACGCGTTGAGGACGAGTACGGATTTTGCTTCTCCCGCGTTTACTTTTCTCAGAGAATGCAAACTGGACGGAGTTCCGGATCGTGTGATTACTTTCGTGGTTTTACGATCGGTCAGGTTCTCGGCTAGATAGTCGTCCATCGCTTCTTTGTCTTCTTCCGCAAGGATCACGACGACGGCTCTGGATTCGGATGAGTTCGCCTCGATCAATTCTTTGATGATCTCGACCACTCGGACTCCGAAACCGAGGATGATCGTATGATCGGATTCTAATACGTCGCTTTTTCCCTTTCTTAGATCCTGGATCTTCTGGTCAAATTGATTCGTGATAAACGCGACTAAACTCGAAAATAAAACGAGTCCCAAAAAAACCGTGAGAATTCCGGATAATTTATTGAACCAGTTGGATTCTCCGTCCTCCGCGACCGCGCCCGCGTCCGAGATCTGCAAGAATACCCTCCAAAGAAATTCTCCTTTTCCTTGAATCGATTCGTCCGGAAAAACCAAGCCGCCTAACACGCGCAATATGGATAACGTCAGGAATGCGATTAAGAATAAAGTGATCAAGGCCGCAAATACCGCGCCTCCGCCTTTGGACATAAAGTTGTCGAAATGATAACGAAGTTTATCTGAGAATGTATGTTTTGATTTCATGCGGGTGAATGGAAATCCAACCCTCGATTTTATCAAATGGAAAATAATTTCTTTTCGGAAAAATCCGAATTTCTTTCTTAGATCGCGGAAAGAAAAAGAAGGACCGAAAGAAAAAGACAGAGGGGAGAATAGTATTTTGTATCGTATTCCGCGAAGGAAGTTCCCTTTACGCTTTTGAAAAACCCGACCAATCTAAATTCTCCCATCGCGCGCAGGAAAAAAATTGCGGAAAGAAAGTAACTTCCGTATTGAAACGTTGATTTTGAAATTCCGAAGGGATTTTCGATCGTCGATCCGATCGGCGCCAAAGAGGAGACGAGGAGAAGAATTCCGACCGTCGCGGTCGCAAATTTTCCCGGCTGAAAAGCCGATTTTCCGTTAACCGTCGGAATCACTTTGTTCCCGACCGTTTGACCGCTCGACAACCAATAGAAATGGATTCCGGATAAAAAAAGAAGAATCAAACCCGCGGTCCAAGAAAGAATCGGTTGTAGAGAAGTCATCGCGTTAGTCCTTTCTTCTACTGAAGAAAGAAGTCTCCGATCGGCGAATCCGGATTCTGATTGTGATAGAGTTTTACGAGAAGCCGCGCCAATTCCTTTTTCTCATCCTCCGTAAATCCCTTGTAGAGATTGTTTACCAAAGCCCTCGAAATTCCTAAGAGCACCGGGCGAACGGAATAGGCTTTCGGTGTCAGCTCCAGATGTATGATTCTTTGATCGTCCGGATCCTTCGTTCTTTCCACAAATCCTAAGGATTCCAACTTGTCCACAAGGGCGGTTAACGTGGATTTATCCCGATTGATCATCTTGGCTATCTCTTGCATCTGCGCCCGCTTTTTCTTTACGAGAGCGAACAGGATATCCGCGTGGGTCGTTGTAAGCGCACCTAAACCTTTTTCTTTTAACTCAAAGTTTAAGTGCCTGTGAAATTCGTCTCGAATTCTCGAGACCATATAGATGATCAGCCTAGGACTCATATTTTACCTAATTTTAGAAATTTTTTTCCATCAGGCAAATTGATACAGATAGATTACCTCTCCGACCGCGGCCGCTTTTGCTGAACCTTCGGTTTCAAAAGTCATCTTCAGAGTCATTCTCGCCGTACCTCTTAGGTCTTTCAGCTCGATCAACTCCGCTCTGATTCTCAACTTGCTTCCTACTTTTACGGGTTCTAAAAACCGAAGTTTTTCCATTCCGTAATTGATCCCCATCTTAATATTCTTTAATTCTAATATTTGAGACAAGAGGTAGGGTGCCATGGAAAGAGTAAGATATCCGTGCGCGATCGTAGTGCCAAAAGGAGATTCCTTCGCCGCTCTCGCGGGATCCGTATGTATCCACTGATGATCCAGGGTCGCGTCCGCGAACAGATTGACCTGTTCCTGGGTGATCGTGTGATAATCGGAAACCCCGATTTCTTTTCCGGTGTAGGCTTCTAATTCAGCAAAACTGGATAATACTACTTTAGCCATGTTGTTCTCCTTTACTCCGTTTTTTGTTTTAATCTATTTGTCAGTTGTTCGAAAATTTCGGATTCTAAATTGGAAAGATCGATGCCGTCCTGAAGACCCAAGGCCTTTCCGGAATACATCGCTTTCCAGACGATTTCTCCGTTCTCCACGTCCATCGCTTTTACGGTGACTTCCAAGATCGAGTTTCCGGACGCGGTTCCGTAATCGGTAAAGTCCGTAAAGACCGCGACGTCGCCTTTGAGAAGTTTGGCGATCTTGATTCCCTTTTCCTCGCTGAAAGCCGATTCGTTTTCTAACGTCGAACGAAACTGTCTTTCCGCGTTATATCTTTCCTGCACTTTGCCGCCGTAATTTAGAATCGCGAGTTCTAACTTTTCAAAACTCCTGGATTCTACGAATTTTCTCTGATCTGCATTCTGATCTTTTAAGAGCCAACCCGATCGAATCTGAATCGGAAAGACGATGTGTTTCGTTTTTTTTTCGGGAGTAAAACCCCGTCGAACAAACACCGTTCCGAAGATGGAATTTTTGGAAGTAGAACATTCGGTAAAGAGAAGAAAGAGTAGAATGAGGGCGATGGGAAAATGATAATAAGAAAGAAGAATGTTCTCTTTCCGGGAAACGGGATCTGCGTTGAATGCGGAGGACAATTCGTTTTCCTTTGTCGGGACCTTTCCTAGGAGAAGTCAGTGCTTTGATTTGTCCATCTGTTTTTTGTCAAACTAATTGAGGCTCTTCTTTCGAAAGAAAGTTTGAGTGAGTGAAAGTTCCCATTGATTTGAGTAGTATAACACTCGTCTTTTCAGGTTATAATTTCTTAATTCTTGCGCTTCGTTTTTTCGATTGGATGAATCGAATTTGCACAAATATTACAGTGCAGATTTGGATTCTTCTCTCCGCTTGGATGGATCCTTTTGATTCTCTGTTTCAATTGGAAACTTCGGATTTCCGAAGAGTTTTAGGAAACGGTAGGATTACGCTTTCTCATCTCGGTTTTGGTTTGTGTTCTTCCGGGGCTTTGTCGGGAATCGCTCGCTTCGGTTCCGCTATTCGTCCGATTTTGCAACTTTGTCGAAAACCGATCGCAAAACTCAACCTCGCTTTACGGGTTTGCGTTTTCAGTTCGCTCGTCTCAACTTTGCCGAGAGTCAACGTTTTCGCTTCGAGGCTTTTGGCGATCTCGCTTTCTACGGGTCGTTCGTCGGGGCGCTCGATATACTAAATTGATTGACAGGCTATATGCGAAACGGAGTCTAATAGGAGCTATGGATAGCGCTCCCGAGCACCTTGGCCCTTTATTAATTCAATTCTTACTCGGAGTTGGTTTCTCGGCTCTGATTCTTACCCTTGCCATACTCATCGGCCCCAAAAAAAAGTCGAAGCCTCAAGACACTTTCGAGTGCGGTGTGCAGTACTACGGGGATGCGAGAGGACTTTTTAACATTAAGTTTTATCTCGTCGCGGTTCTTTTTATTTTGTTCGACATCGAGGCCGTTTTTCTTTTTCCTTACGCAGTCAATCTGATCGGATTTAAGAACGCGGGAATCGGTTTTTTTCTCGTCTTCGAGATGTTTGTGTTTGTTCTTACCTTGGTCGTGGGTTTATACTATATCTGGAAGAAAGGAGCGCTGGAATGGGATTGAGTGATATGAGCAAAGCTCCGGGCCAAGCTCTGGGCGACATGATTCAACTCGGCAACGTCGAGTCCGTGATTCAATGGGGAAGAAGTTATTCCCTTTGGCCGTATCCTTTCGCGACCGCGTGTTGCGGAATCGAATATATGAGTACTTCCTGTTCCGATTACGATATCGCCCGTTTCGGCGCGGAACGTCCTTCGTTTTCTCCGCGTCAGGCGGACATGATTCTCGTACTCGGAACGATCACCTACAAGATGGCGCCCGTGCTTCGTCAGATCTACGATCAGATGGCGGAACCGAAGTTCGTCATCAGCGTGGGAGCTTGCGCTTCCTCGGGCGGAATGTTCAATACGTACGGAGTTCTGCAAGGCGTGGATCGGATACTTCCCGTCGACGTTTATGTTCCCGGTTGTCCTCCTCGTCCGGAAGCGATCTTGGACGCACTCGTAAAATTACAGCAGAAACTGAAAACTCAGGGGCTGGAAGAAAGGCGTCAGGAAGTGATGCATAAAATCCAGGAATTGAACGAAAGAAATAAACCCCTGGTCGTACGATGAAAGAAGCAGTAGAAAGTTTCCTCAAAGAAAAATTTCCCCAGTTTTTGGACAAACAAGAATCCGTTGTTTCCAATCTTCCCGTTTTTTTTCTAAAACCGGAAGGTCTGGTTCCCGTGCTGACGGCTCTCAAAAACAATCCAACACTATATTATAATTTTCTAAACGATCTCACCGCGATCGATTGGCTCGGAAAAAAAGAACCCCGTTTCGAAGTTTGTTATCTTCTCCGTTCCGCGAACAAGGCCGCGAGCAGAATTCAAATCAAGGTTCGAGTGGAAGAAGGGGAATCCGTTCCGAGTATCGTCTCCGTTTTCAAAGGCGCCAACTGGCCGGAAAGGGAAGTTTTCGATCTTTTCGGAATTCAGTTCGCCAATCATCCGAGTCTGGATCGAATTTTGATGCCGGATAACTTTCAAGGCCACCCTCTGCGGAAGGATTTTCCGTTGGAAGGATTCGGTCAGGATTACCTCATAGAAGATCTTCTGCAGATGCATATCTCCGAAGACATCGCGGAAGAAGGAGGAAAGTAAAATGATGTACGAAAAAACGGCGCAACATTTCGGACAGAAGTTTGCCAACCTTCCCGAAGGTCATCTTCTCGTAAACTTAGGACCTTCTCATCCGGCGACTCACGGAATTCTTCAAAACGTGATTCAACTCGACGGAGAACGAATCGTAGAAGCCGAATCCGTAATCGGTTACGTTCACCGCTGTTTTGAAAAATTAGGAGAACGTTATACTTACAATCAGTTCCTGGTCTGCACGGATCGGATGAACTACGTTTCCACGCCGTTGAACAATATCGGTTGGATTCTCGCCGTGGAAAAGATGATGCAGATCGAGGTCCCCGATCGTGCGACCTACGTGCGAATGATCATCTCGGAACTTTCGAGAATCATGGATCATATCATCTGTTCCGGAATTTTGGGAGTGGATTTGGGAGCGTTCTCCGGACTTCTTCACCTCTTTCATCATCGCGAGAACATCTATCAAGTCATCGAAAAACTCACTGGCGCGAGACTTACCACCACGTTCTGTAGAATCGGCGGACTCGAACGAGACATTTATCCCGACTTCGTAAAAGAAGTGAAGATGGTCTGCGCCGGACTCAAACCGGCGATCGAAGAATTCAACAGTCTTCTTTTAAAGAACAAAATCTTTCTCGGACGCACGGACGGGATAGGCGGCATTTCCGCGGAGGACGCGATTGCCTATGGATATTCCGGACCGAATCTTCGGGCGACGGGAGTGGATTGGGACGTTCGTAAAGACGAACCGTATATGTTGTATGATAAAGTCGATTTCGACATTCCAGTAGGCGAGGACGGTTCCGTTCTTCACAGGACCTTGGTTCGTATGGAAGAGATGCGTCAGTCGATTCGGATCATCGAACAACTTGTGGACGGAATTCCCGAAGGAAGCTGGCACGCGAATCTTCCGCACGCCTATCTTCCGGAAAAGAACAAGGTCTACAACAACATGGAAGAATTGATCTATCACTTCAAGATCATCATGCACGGAGTTAAGGTCCCTCCGGGAGAATATTATATGGCGACCGAGGCGGCCAACGGAGAACTCGGTTACTACATCGTTTCCGAAGGCGAAAAATCTCCTTGGAGAGTTCACGTTAGACGCCCTTGCTTTTGGTATTATCAATCTTATGCGGATCTCGTGCGCGGCGGTTTGCTCGCGGATTCGGTCGCCACGATGAGTTCTTTGAACGTGATCGCCGGGGAGTTGGACTGCTGATGAGTTACAAGTTCAGTGAGGAATCCGAAAAAAGATTCCAGAAGATGCTGGAAGTATTTCCGGAAAAACGTTCTCTGATTCTTCCTTGTTTGTACATTCTACAAAGAGAGAACGGTTTTGTGGATCAGGACGGGATGAATTACATCGCACAACGCCTCGGAGATCCGATTTCGCTCGCGCAAGTCTACGGAGTCGCGACGTTTTATACGCTCTACAATAAAAAACCGGTCGGAAAGTATCATATCCAGATCTGCGGGACTTCGAGCTGTTATCTGCAGGGGAATGAAGGAATCGAAAAACATCTCTGCGAACGTTTGGGAATTCATCTCGGACAAACGACCCCGGACGGAAAGTTTACATTGGAAGAAGTGGAATGTCTCGGCGCCTGCGGTTATTCTCCGATGGTGCAAATCAACGACGATTTTTACGAACAGCTTACGCCTGAAAAGGTGGATCAGATTCTCAAAAGTCTGGACTGACAAAGGAAACCCTTATGGCAGAAATGAAAATTCTCACGAAATACATCGACAATCGTCAGTCCGCAGAACTCGAGTTTTACGAATCCGTTCACGGTTACGACGGTTTGAAAAAAGCCCTGAAGATGAAACCGGACGATATCATCGCCGAGGTGAAAAAATCGGGTCTCAGAGGAAGGGGAGGCGCGGGATTTCCGACCGGCCTCAAATGGTCCTTTATTCCGAAAGACATTCCAAAACCGAAATATATCATCTGCAACGCGGACGAAGGCGAACCCGGTACATTCAAAGATCGTAAACTGATCGAGAATCTTCCACATCAGATCATCGAAGGGATGATCATCGGAGCGAGGGCGATCAACTCAAACAAAGGATTCTTTTACATTCGAGGAGAATTTCAGAAGGGCGCCAAAACCATGCAGAAGGCGATCGACGAAGCCTATGCAAAAGGTTATCTCGGTAAGAATATTCTGGGTTCGGGTTTCGACTTTGATCTCGTCCTCTACGAAGGAGCCGGCGCTTATATCTGCGGAGAAGAAACCGCGCTCATCAATTCCCTAGAAGGAAGGAGAGGTCATCCAAGATTGAAACCTCCGTTCCCCGCAGTCTCCGGCCTGTATCGTTCTCCGACGGTGGTGAATAACGTGGAAACTTTTTCCGCGATTCCTCATATCATGGACAAGGGCGCCGATTGGTATTCTAAGATCGGGACCGAAAAATCTCCGGGAACGAGACTCTTCAGCGTTTCGGGTCACGTAAAAAGACCGGGCGTTTACGAAATCGAATTAGGAACTCCTTTATTAGAACTTGTGAATGATCTTTGCGGAGGAATCGTCGACGACAAACCTCTGAAGGCGATCATTCCCGGAGGCTCTTCCGTTCCGATTTTAACCGCCGAAGAATGTAAAACGGCGAACATGGATTTCGAATCCATGGCCGCCCACAAAACCATGCTCGGTTCCGGCGCGGTCATCGTACTCGCGGAAGGGACGGACATCGTGGAAACCACGTATCGATTCGCCAGATTCTACGCTCACGAATCCTGCGGTCAGTGCACTCCTTGTCGCGAAGGAACGCATTGGGTTCGGGACATTCTTTCCAAAATCAGAGACGGAGAAGGAACTACTCAGGATATCGATCTGATTCTTTCCTTGTCCCGCAACATGGAAGGCGGAACTACGATTTGCCCTCTTTCGGACGCTTGTGTGGGCGCGGTTCGTCCGGCGCTTCAGAAATTTCGTTCCGAGTTCGACGCAAGGTTGAAAGTGAAACCGGAACCGGTGACGGAACTCCGTAGAAGGAAGGAGGACAAGGCTCTTCTATGAATTGGAATGAAATTCTATTTTGGCTTTTAAAGAGCGGTCTTTTCTTTTTTATCCTGATCACGGCCTGCGCTTATTACACTCTTGCGGAAAGAAGGGTCGCGGGTTTTATCCAGGACCGGAAAGGTCCCAATCGCGCGGGAATTTTCGGACTTCTGCAGCCTCTTGCGGACGGAATTAAGTTTCTCACAAAAGAAGAAGTGTTTCCTCTGAACGTCAATCGTGTGATGTATCTCATCGCTCCCGCGATTTCGATGACCTGCGCGATCATGGCTTGGTCGGTAGTACCTTTGGGAGGTCAGATCCCGCTTCCTGAATTTTTACAAAACGCGACCGGTCTTCAGTTTTTGGATCTTCAGGTCGCGAATCCGGATACGGGAATTCTCTTTTTGTTTGCGATCTCTTCTCTCGCGGTTTATGGAATCATCATCGCGGGTTGGGCGAGTAACAACAAATATTCGTTGTTAGGCGGAATTCGCGCGACGGCTCAGATGATCAGTTACGAACTGCCTCTTTCTCTGAGCGTGGCATCCGTCGTGATCATCACCGGTTCCTTAAAACTTACCGATATCAGTTCCTCTCAGGCGGGTCTCTGGAATATCTTCAAACTTCCGGGATTCATCGCGTTCTTTCTTTTTGTAGTGGCGATGTTCGCGGAAACAAACCGACTTCCTTTCGATTTGGCCGAAGCGGAATCCGAGCTCGTCGTAGGTTTTCACACGGAATACGGAGCGTTTAAGTTCGCTTTATTTTTCATCGCGGAATATATGAACATGATCACGATGAGTTGTGTGGTGACGTTGCTCTTCTTCGGAGGATATCAGGTTCCGTTCGGCATTTTGAACGGCCACGTTTTACAACCTCTTTTCGGACTCTTTTTCTTTTTGGGCAAGGTTCTCTTTTTTACGTTTTTGTTTCTCTGGGTGAGATGGACGCTTCCTCGTTTTCGTTACGATCAACTCATGTCTCTCGGTTGGAAAAAACTGATCCCGTGGGCGATCTTGAACATCGTCATCGCAAGCATCTATATACAATTTTAAGAATATAAGAATATGCCACTAACAGATCAACCTCAACTGCTTCTATTCTTTCTATTCGCGACGGTGATGGTCCTCAGTTCTCTGGGTGTGATCTTTCATCCGAACGCGATTACGGCCGCCGTTTTGCTCGTTTTGAGTTTTTTTTCATTAGCCGCCATCTACGCCGTGATGAACGCGATCTTTATCGCGACGATGCAGCTTCTCGTTTACGCCGGAGCGATCATGGTTTTGGTGGTTTTCGTTTTGATGCTTCTTTCGCTCCGGGACGAAAATTCCCAGTTTTTCATCTTTGAAAAACCCGTGAAAAAACTATTGTATCTTTCCCTCGTCGCTTTTTTGGGAATTCTTTTGATCACCGCCGTTCACGACGGAATTCCTTCCAAAACTTCGGAAAGAATCGGCTATCGCTCCAACAGCAATGTTGAATATTCTTTCGAAATTCCGAAAGGCGGAAATACGGCGAACGGAACCGGATCGACTTCTTCCGGAAACACCGCCGTGGTGGGAAGCGCGATGTTTCTGCGATATCTGCTTCCTTTTGAATTGATTTCCATTCTTCTCCTCGCGGCCGTATTAGGCGCAGTCGTACTGGGGAAAAAGAATTTAGCCAACAAGGAATTGGAAGGGGATAAGTTATGAACCTCTGGATTTCCGGAATTCCCGTGGAATACTTTCTAACTCTGGCGATGATCATCTTTACGATCGGAGTCGCGGGTGTGATGGTAAGAAGAAGCGCGGTTCTTATTTTTATGTCCGTGGAATTGATTTTAAATTCGGTGAATCTCGTTTTTGTGACTTTTTCGAAAGCGCTTCACCAAGTGGACGGAGAAGTTGTGGTCTTTTTCGTGATGGCGATCGCAGCAGCCGAAGCCGCGATCGGACTTGCGATCGTGATCGCGATTCACAGGCTCAAAAAGACGAGCTACGTTGACGAAATGAATCTGATGAAATGGTAATAAGAATGGAAATCTCCAACCTCGTCCCTGCGTTAGTCGCGCTTCCTTTGATCGGATTTTTGATCTCGGGACTTTTCGGCAAATGGCTGAAAGGTTTTACCGGGATTTTATCCACTTCAGTGGTCTTTTTATCTTTTATTCTGGCTCTAATTTCTTTTTATCTGTTTCACCCGATGGAGCGGTCCGTCCCCGAAATCGTAACCCTGTTTCCTTGGTTTGAAGCGGGGGGATTGAAAGTTTCCCTCGCGTATCAGGTGGATCAGCTTTCCTTATACATGATTCTGATCATCACCGGTATCGGATCCTTGATCCATCTCTACAGCATCGGTTATATGAAAGAGGATCCGGGATTTACCCGTTATTTCGCGTATTTGAATCTTTTTATATTCGCGATGTTGAATCTAGTACTCGCAGAAAATTTAATTCTTCTTTTTCTGGGATGGGAAGGAGTCGGACTTTGTTCCTATCTACTCATCGGGTTCGACTATCACAAGGATTCCGCGGCGAACGCCGGAATGAAAGCCTTTATCACAAACCGGATCGGCGACTTGGGAATGCTCCTCGGAATTGCGCTCGTGTTCTGGTTCACGGGTTCTCTTTCTTTTACCGAAATCGCTGAGGCGATACCGGAAGTTCCTTCGTTTCGTTATATTCTTCCGATCGCCGCCGTTTGTTTTTTTATCGGAGCGATTGGAAAATCGGCGCAGATTCCTCTGCACGTTTGGCTGCCGGACGCGATGGCTGGACCGACTCCTGTGTCCGCTCTGATTCACGCGGCTACGATGGTGACTGCTGGAATTTTTTTGATCGCAAGACTCAATCCGATTTTTCTGTCCGCTCCGCAGGTGGGACAATGGATCGTGATCGTCGGATCGGTGACCGCTTTTTTAGCCGCAACCGTCGGCCTTTTTCAGAACGATATCAAGAAAGTATTGGCGTATTCCACCGTATCACAGTTAGGTTATATGTTCGTCGCGATGGGAGCGGGCGCTTACGTCGCGGGGCTCTTTCATCTGATGACGCACGCGTTTTTCAAAGCCCTTTTGTTTTTGGGTTCCGGCTCGGTCATACACGCGCTTCATCACGAACAGGATCTCCGCAATATGGGCGGACTCAAAAATCAGATGAAGATCACCTGGATCACGTTTCTTGTAGGATCTTTGGCGATTTCCGGAATCCCGCCTTTTAGCGGATTCTTTTCAAAAGATCTAATATTAGAAAAGAGTTATGCTTACGGAACGCTCTTTTACGGTCTCGGAATCGTCACGGCGCTTTTAACCGCGTTTTACATGTTCAGAATGACTTACTTGGCTTTTTATGGAGAATCCCGCGTCTCCTCACACAAGGCTTCCCATCTCCACGAATCTCCCCTTGTGATGACGATTCCTCTCGTGATTTTGTCCATCGGCGCTGCGATCGCCGGATTTTTGGAAGTTCCTCATTTTCTTTTCGGGGGCGTGGATTTGTTGACCAGATATTTCGCTCCGATCTTTCTCCGAGGAACCGAAATTTCTCAGATGATCGTCAAACAAGGTTTAGACGTTCACGAGACAAACACTTCCGTAGAGTTGATTCTCGTCGCGGTTTCGGTCGCGGTCGCGTTGTCTGGAATTTTTATCGCGAGGACGATTTTTCTCGCGGGTAAAAACGTCCCCGCGGAAGAGGAATCTCTTACCGGTTTTAAAAGAATTCTTTCTAAAAAATATTTCGTGGATGAACTCTATCGCGACTTTATCGTGGATCCGATTCTTCTACTTGGCAAATTTTTAGCGAATTACGTGGAAAGAAATTTCCTCGATTTGATGTTGCGCGGAACGGGAAGGTTTGCGGTTGCGATCTCTTTGGTTTTGAGAAGGGTTCAAACCGGAATCGTGGTAGACTACGCGATCTTGATCGTTTTTGGAACGGTCGCCATTCTTTCCTTTTTTCTACTGAGGGGGCTATAACTTGGATTTCCCGCCGTTTATACTGAGTGTCTTTTTGTTTTTGCCTCTGATCGGGGTTCCGTTTTTATTTTTTTCCAATAAGGTCTATTGGCTGAGATTGATTTCCGGAACGTTTACTCTCGTCCCTTTTTTGATTCTCGTCGGTTTGTATTTTAAATACGATCCCGACAACGCCTCTTTGCAATTTGTGGATCGGATCCGAGATATCGTGGTTTCCGGAAACTTAAGAGTGGACTATCATATCGGTCTCGACGGCTTCAGTCTTCTGCTCTGCGGAATGTCCTCTTTGTTGTTCTTTCTTTCCACACTCGCTACTTGGTCGAGCATCACAACTCGGATCCGGGAATTTTACGTTTATCTTATGATCGTGGAAATGAGCGTCCACGGAGTATTTCTCTCCGGCAATCTCGTTCAATTCTATATTTTCTGGGAAGCGATGGTTTCACCGATGGTCTTGATGGTGGGAATCTGGGGAGAGGACCAAAGGGTGAAAGCAGCGATCAAATATCTGATCTTTTCCTTTACCGGATCGGTTTTGATGCTTGCAGGAATTCTAATATTGTATTTTAAGACGGGAACGATCGTGATCGAAGATCTTTCCACCGGGCTTTTGCCTGAGATTCCGAAAAACGTCCGTCTTTTTATGTTTTTCGCTTTTGTGCTCGCGTTTGCGATCAAGGTTCCCTTGTTTCCGGTTCATACTTGGATGCCGGACGTTCACTCGCAGGCGCCTACGGTCGGTTCGGTGGACCTTTCCGGAATTCTATTGAAGATCGGACTTTACGGCTTTATCCGTTTGGCGATTCCGCTTTTTCCGGAAGAAATGCTCGAATACAGAGAACTTTTAGGGGGACTCGCGATTGCGGGAATTCTCTACGGGGCGATCGTAGCGATGGCGCAGGAGAATTCCAAACGGGTCGTCGCGTTTTCATCCCTTTCTCACATGAGTTTTTGTATGCTCGGAATCCTGAGTTTTACGGAAGAAGGAATGGCCGGCGGGATGCTGCAGATGATCAACCACGGGTTTACCGCGGGGATGCTCTTTTTTATGTTGGGAATGCTTCACGAAAGAATCGGAAACAACGATATCGCAAAAGCGGGCGGCTTGTCGAAACTTCTTCCCGTGTTTTCCGTATTTTTGGCGATCGGAATTTTTTCCTCTCTCGGAGTTCCCGGAACCAACAGCTTTATCGGAGAATTTTTGATCATCCTCGGAAGCATCAAGGCCAACGTCGTCTACGGCGCGTTAGCCGCAACAGGAGTTGTTTTCGCCGCTGGATATCTTTTGCTTTTTGCAAAGAGAATGATCTTCGGCGAACCCACGAAAAATCTAACCGAACACCACGACCTCAATCTGAAGGAGTGGGCGATTCTCATTCCGACCGTGATTATGATTTTCTGGATCGGAATCTATCCGAAACCTTTTTTGAGAGTGCTGGAACCTTCCGTGAAAGTCGCGTTAAATTCCGCTTCCGCGAAAGTGATACAGGATCGTTCTCTAAAGGAAAAAGATTTAAACGATAAACCCTTTGAAAGAAAATACACTTCTTATAAGGCATTGGGGTCCGATCCCGCCCGATACGAGGAGCGTCTGAAAGGTTATCAGAGTAAGTTCGCTCTTCCGGAATCGATCCGAAAGGGCAAGGAAACATCTCCCGAAGGAGACGAGGAGGCGGTTCAATGAATCTGATTCCAAATGTCCTCGATTTATTTTCGATTCTTCCCGCGTTGATTTTGGCGGCAGGCGGGGTATTTTTAATTTGTCTCGGCGTCTTGTTTAAGACAAAAGAATTTCTGATCGTAAGATATGTCTCGGGTTTGATTCTTCTTATAGCTCTCGCGAGCGTGTTCTATATTTCGTTTCGTTTTCCGGGAAACGGAACCTATTTCGGCGGCCAGATCGAGAACTCGATTATTACGTTCTGGTTGAATCTGATCTACTTATCTATGGCGATCGGAACCGCCGCGGTCGTCCCAAGAATATTAAAGAATCATAAAGTAGAATTTCCCGAATTCTATCCGTTGCTGCTTTTTGCGACTTGTGGAATGATGCTGATGACCGGCGGACAGGATTTTATTCTCGTCTTCGTAGCGCTCGAGTTGATGAGCATCTGTCTTTATATTCTGATCGGAATGGCGAGAAGCGATCTTTTTTCCCTGGAAGCGACCCTCAAATATTTCCTTTTGGGAAGTTTTTCATCCGGCTTTATGCTGATGGGAATCGCTTTTCTTTTTGGAGGAAGCGGCTCGACGAATATCACGGTCGCTTTGAAACCGTTGATCGTCGCCGGATATCAGGGGAACTTTGCAAAGATCGGTCTTGTTCTCTTCTTGACAGGAGTCGCTTTTAAGATCGCACTTTTTCCTTATCACGCATGGACTCCGGACGCCTATGAGGGAGCGCTTACGCCGGTGACCGGTTATATGGCGACCGCGTCCAAGTCCGCGTCTATCGGTCTGCTTTTGATTCTTTATACCAAACTTCCGATGGCCTTGGAAGAAACAACCTGGGCATGGTTACCCGGAATTCTTGCGTTATGCTCCATGGTTTACGGAAATCTGCTCGCATTAAAACAGGAAAATTTAAAACGAATGCTCGCGTATTCGTCGATCGCTCACGCCGGTTACGTCGTTGCCGGAATTTCCGCAGGAGTCCACGAAGAGGCGTTGTTCTACTTAATTGTTTATTCTTTCGTTAGCTTGGGGGCCTTTGCGGTGCTTGCTTATTTGGAAGAAGGAACGAGACAGGTTACGTTCTTTTCGGTTCAGTCTTTGTCCGGAGTGAAACCTTTTACCGCGATCGCGATTAACATTTTCTTTATGTCCTTGGCGGGAGTTCCGCCGTTCGGAGGGTTTTGGGCAAAACTCTTTTTGTTTCAGAAGCTGGCTGAGTCGGACACGCTTATGAATCGGATTTTACTCATCGGGGGAGTCACAAATTCCGCGTTAGCGCTCTATTACTATCTCCGAATCGGGATAGCGACATTTATGAGCAGCGACGAAGGAGAAGTGACCAGAAATCATTCGGCGCCGTTCAGCCTCGGAGTCACGTCCGTCGTAGTCGTTTGCTTTTTTATGGTGGCTTTGGGTTGGTTTCTACTTGTTCCGGGGAATCTTCTCGCCGTCGGCGCGCTCCAGTATCTTAGCGGTTTCTGACGTTATCTGTCGTTTCCGTTCCGGACATAGGCTCGGAATGGAAACAATACATTCAAAAATTCTAAAATACTTTTTTGAACCGAAATCAAATGAACTTTCTGATCGTATTCGTGATGATGTTTTTTTCGAATGCGGAAAGGAATCTTTACGCGACCCCGGATAGCGATTTTATTCCGGTCGCGGGTTACGAGAACAATCAGGACGCGATGAGGTTGAGAAAGTTTGCGAAAAATTCCAGAAGGGTGGGAGTTCGTATCGTTCTCAAGGGTTACGCGAAATCCGAGGAATCGTCCCAAAAGAACGCAATTCTGGAGACGTTTCGCGAGAATTCCTATTTTATCCTGAACGACCTTTCAGAACGAAAGAAAAGACGAAACCGGGACGGAGGACATCGGCTCGGCTCTAATCAGTCTTTGCAAGAGAATCTTCTGATGACGTTGTCCTTGGATAAATCCCGGCCGGAGAATGGACTGACGATGAAGGCGATCCGGATGGAGTGGTTGAATCGAAAGACAAAGGAGCGGATTTATTTTCAAACCGATTTTTTGTTCGAGAATGGGAGCGCGAAAGATATTCAAAAAATGTTATATATTTGGAAATCTAAAATTCTTCCGAAATTGGACGTTTTTTTTATCGCCGATGTCCGTTGTGTTTCCTACTACCCGAAGATGACCCGATTTCTGGAAATCGGCTGCGGAAATTTGACTCAGAAGGAACAAGATCCGGACTTTGCCGCGGAATATTGGGAGAAGGCGGAACAAATCTCCGCCAACGACTACGACCGTGAATCCATCCAAAACAATTTAGCATATTATTATATTTCAATAGGCGATTTTAAAAAAGCGGAAGAATGTTTTCGAAACGCTGACGCTTTGGACGTTTCCGAAAGTTATCGAAGTCATCGTTATCAATTGGAGGACATCCGAGCGTTTCGGGAAAAATACGGTTACTACGAGGAAGAAGATTCCCGCTGACCGTTTTTAGAAATCTAAAAAGAATCGGCCATACGGCTCCGTTCGACCAAGATTTCAAGAAGGTCGGAAAGAATCGTAATTTAAAATTTGATCCTTCGAAAGTTCTTGAAGCGGATTTTGTTTATAGTAAGATCAGAACATGAAAGTCGGACGATTGTTTTTGCTGATTCTTCTTGGCTTCTCCTTTTTTTGCAGACCGAGCTCTTCTCCGAACAAGTTCTCCGACTCGGATCCAAAGGAAACATTTCGCAATTATTGGGAGTCAGGTAAAGCCGAGATCGACAGTTACGAACTCAGTCAGGTTCGTTACGGCGAAAATCACGTTGGAAAGGCGATACTTATCTTTGTCACGGAAGATTTTTCCAAGACTAAGCAGGTAAAGTTGGATCGACCGGAAGAAAACGAAAAAGACCGAGCCAAGATTTTAAAACTCAATTTTGTTAAGAACTTTGTGACCGGAATCTACGCGTATTCCATGACCCTTTCCGTTTTTACGCCGATCGATACGCAAATCTATCCTCGAAGTTTTAAAGAATCCATGTCTTCTCAAGAATGGTGCGGAAACGTATTCACGCAAATCAATCTGGATCGGGATCGATTTCGGGTGGAATCTTATTCTTACTTCGAACAGGAAGGGGATCGTAAATTCTTCCTAAAAAAAGAATGGCTCGAGGACGAGCTCTGGACTCGGTTTCGATTGGACCCGGATCAAATTCCTCTCGGAGAATTGATTTTGATTCCCGGCCTTTTTCACGTTAGGCTCAATCACAAAGAATTAAAACCTCAGAGTGCGAGGATATCGAAACAAAAACAGGACGACTCCACGGTGTTTACGATTCAATATCTTAATGAGGAAAGGACTTTGAAGGTTAGGATCCAATCCGATTTTCCACGTAAAATTCTTGCTTGGGAAGAGACGTTTCGAGACTTTAACGGACATCTTATGACTACGTCCGCAACTCTGCAATCGACCGTTCTCGGCGACTATTGGAATCAAAACGGAAACGAATTTAGAAAATTACGAAAAGAACTCGAACTTCCGGAAAACTTTTCTTTTTAGGCCGATGTTCCGCCTCGTTTAGATAAACGAAGAATGAAACCAAGCCGACTATATTCTAAAAATATGAAATACTTTTTTTATCGGGACGATCGATTTCTTAAGTTATGGAATTCCTTTCAACTGCTTTTGTAGAAACGAAACGTTCCATACGGCATTTTTTATACGAATCGATTCTAAACGGATTTTAAGAGGTTGTCAGTCTTGGGAGTTCCCGGGAGTCTGTGATTTAGTCGGTCTGAAAGTTTGAACAAAACCTTTGGAAGCCGCGGGAGGAAATGTGAATATCGAAATCGGAAAAGGGCTAAACGGACTTTATTTCGGAATGTCAATGGACGAGCTAAAGGCGAAGTTGGGAGAACCGGACGAGGTTTACAACTACGACTATGAAGGTTCGGAGTCTACCGGATTCGAATATTTCTCTCAGGAAGCGGAATATGAATTCGACGCCGACGAAGATAACAAACTCTATTCGATCACGATTTCCAATCCGTCGATTCTTCTTTTCGGACAACCGATCATCGGTGAATCCATCGAAACAATCCGAGCCCTTCTCGAAAAAAACGGAATCGACGATCTGGAAGAAGACGACGAAGAACACGATCACGAAGAGGATGATGAAGACGAAGAAGAAGGTGTAACCGCGTTTTCGGATAAGTTGAATGCGATCTTTCAATTCGAAGAAAACGAATTGATCTTTTTCGGTTTCAGTCCTCTCTTCAAGGACGACGCGATCGTCTGGCCGAAATACTAAAAATAATAATCCGAACTGCTTAGATTCGGACGATTCATATTCTTTTTTTCTCATTTTTCGAAGAATTCGGAAAAAACAAAGATAAGAATCGTCTTATAAGTTGATCATGTTTGGAAAGACAAAAGCCGGTTCTTTTTTTCTTCTTCTTTCGATCTTTTGTTACAATGAGTGCGCTTATTTGAATATAAACCCGAGTCTCGTGACGGGAAAGGAAGCGAAGGATATCATTTCCGATCGTCTTCTTGTCAGCCAACTGGTTTATATCATGGGTCTTTCCGAAAGCGAACCGGTTCGATCCGCTTCCTTGGCCGGCCTGACCTTTACGATCGTCATTCCCGATTCAATGGGGATCGACGAAAAAAAAATGTATCAGAAGGACGCGGTGGACGAATGTGCGGATCGGATATTTCTGACTTCCATCGTTTCGACTGCGCTTTCCACTTTTGTGTGCAATGCGACCAACCCTCCGATCAGCATTCCCGTAATCAGCAAAAAATTATAAATTAGAATTTATTAATATTCTAATATTTTCCGGTTTTGAAGCCGGTTTAGAAGAAAGGGAAAACTTCGATCGAATCCCGACTCTTAAGGAATCAATTCCAGTTCGATGATTTCCTTTTTATCTATATCGATCCGGTCGCCTTTCTCATCCGTGAGAATGTAAGAATTCTCCTTTTCTTCCACCGTCCCTATGTAAGATTTTCTGTTTTTCAGAGTAATCTTATATGTCGGATTGATAAAACCGGAATCAACCTGGATTTCCTTTTTAATGTATTCGATTGTTTCCGAATCGTGTTTTGAATCTTTGTCGTTTAACAAACGTTTGGAATTTTCGGAAAGATTAAAGTATCTCGTACGCTCTTTTGTTTCCGTTTTTTCGAACTTCAATTCGGATTCGTTTTTAGGATCCGCGGAATTTTCGCTCTCGAAGACCGAATAGCCGCTGAATACGTCTTGGTTTTTTCTTTGTCCGGACGAGGATGTTTTTACCCGAATGCCGCCTTCTAATATCAGAATTTTATAATTTTCGGAATTTTCCTCCGAAAAAAGAGCCAGGGTAGTTCCTAAAAGTTCGGAACGGATTTTGTGAACCTCGGCGTGGATTTTCGTGGACGGGTTCTTTTTCTGAGTGGTAAATATTACGATTCCTGAATTGAGTTTCAGAAAAAAAGCGTCCTCTTTTTTGAAAACGTGAAATTCCGAATTTGGAAGAACTCTTAGGATTAGACCCAATTCTCCTTCGATTTTATAATCGCAAAAGGAATCCGCCTTGGAACGAATTTGAAAATTCTCCTTCGCATTTTGAACCTCGCAAGTTCCGGTAATCACCGATCTGACGATTTCAAATTCGTTTTTGGTCTCGTTAAAAAACCGGAAGTAAAAGGCGAACGCGGATATCAAAAAGAAGGAAGCCGCCGCTGCGAGACCGATTCTAAAATCGAATCCTCTTTTTGAGGAGGGATGTTCGACGTCGTTCCGTTCGTTCGAGGAGTTTTCTTCGATCGAACCGATTTTGTGTTTGAGTTTCATGAGAGCGAAAAATTCTTTTTTGGATCTTTCATCCTCTAAGAATTCTGAAAGTTCGGATCTTGTCATTTCGTTGGAAAGCGCTTTCTGCATACGCGTTCTTCGGTTCGAATCATTTTCTTGCGCCATGTTTTACCTCCTAAATTCCAAAACCGAAATCCGACTTTTGCAACCTCATACGCAGGACGGTCAAAGACGCGTATGTTTTCCTGTTTACCGTACGAACCGAAATTCCCAACAACTCCGCCGTTTCTTTGATAGTATGTTTTTTAATATAACGAAGCTGGATAATATTTTTTTCCAACGAGGGAAGACTTTCCACGCTTTCTTTCAATAGATCAAGACGAAACTTCTCGTCTTCGTCTTCTTTATCATCCTGAACGATCGACTCTATGATGTTTTGAGAATTTTCGATTTCTCTCTTTTGCGCCGAATTCTTCTTTCGCATCAAATCATAGAATTGATTTTTTGCGATCGTTATCATCCAAGAACTCTCGCTTCCTTTGGAAGAATCAAAGTTCTCCCAATGATGGAGCACTTTGATAAACGTTTCCTGGCAGACCTCCTCGGCTTCTTCCTCGGAAGCGCCCTTGCCTCTGAGGAATCGAAAGATCTTCTCGTAATTTCTCGAATACAAACCGTCAAAGTCGAAAACTCGACCTTTGGAAATGTCGTTCATTCTAATAATTAATAACGGATTGACTTCTCAAAATGTGCCACCTTTATCTGTAAAATCTGAAATGTTTCCGAATTTTTATAAACCTGGATTTACGATCCTGATCTTATTTTTCGGTCTTTGCTTCGAACTCAATGCGAAGTCGGTTCTTCTTAAGAATGGAAAGAAGCTGGAGAACGTCGGCGTAAAACCCGTTTCAAACGGGTTTGAGGTTTCTCATCCGGATGGGAGGATTGAAAAAATATCCCTTTCCGAAGTTTTGAAAATTTTTATTTCCGATCGAGTTCCTAAAAAAGACACAATTCAAACAAAACCGATTCTAACAAAAAAAGAGGAAGCCGCTCCCTCGGAGCCGAAAGAAACGATCTCATCCGAAGATCCTCCGAAAAAAAAATCGGGCGTTGCCGTCTTTGCCGAAGGTTTGATACCGGGTTGGTCTCGCATGGCGCGTTCCGATTCTTATGCGGTGAAAGGTTTGGGATTTCTTTTTATTTTCACGGAACTATATCTCGCTCATAAAACGTATCAGATCACGCGACCGCCCGGTCCGGCTTCGGATTCTTCTCATCCTCTTATCTCGCCTTATGTGCTCGCGGCGTTCGCTTTGCGGGATAACAACTTGCTCTTTGTCGCTTATGCGAACAGCATCATCTCCGAGCAAAATCAAGTAAGACTTTCGGACGGACGTGTTATTCAGAAGGGACGTTATGAGCAAGAAAGAGAAGCCTATATTTCCGCGTTTCTTTTTGTCTTGCTGATGGACGCGTTTCTCGGTTATCGATTTGAAGATTGGACGGTGGTTCCGAAAGTTAACGTTTCCGTTCAGAGCCGGGAAATTTCCGCGGGAGTTACGATTCGATTTTAATTTTTCCTGGCACAAGTTAGTTCTTCTTGGCGTAAGCTGGTCAGTCCATTAGGAGGATTCGATTATGCTTATAAAAAAAATTTCCGTAGTGCTCGCTCTTGCGCTCTTTTTCGCTCAATGCAATGGAAAGGGCGATCATTCTTCAAATGATCAAAACCTGCTTCTTCTCGCCGCTGCGGTCGCGCCGAAAAATCCAGGAGCTTCCGGTTTGTACGCTTCCATCAACGCTTTGAGAACCGCTGGAGGCGGAGGCGGAGCGGGTAATTATTCGAACGGTAACGCCTCTCCCTTCGCGCAGCTTAGCGGAACGCTTCCTTGTCCTAGGGGAGGAACTTTAACGTTAAACGGAGACGTCTCGGGTCAGATGAACGGATCGGAGTATACGTATCAATACAACGGAGTAAAGGTGAGTTACGTAGGATGTGCTTTGCTAGTTCCGCAAATCGACAATTCCAATCAAACCGCTTCCGCGCTTACGATCGACGGAGATATTACCGAAGACGTAAATCAAACTCAAAGTCTCGATCCTTCGAACACAAGCACGAACTACGCTATTAGAATGAGCGGAACCACAAGAATGCGTTCCAGCAATTACAAGGTGAACGGATTCACTTTTCCAACGTTCGACGTTACTTTTACGAACACAAATTCCAAATATTCTTTTGAGAATATGACGGATATCGATAACGCCTACATCCAAGTGGAAGAAACCGTGCACATGAGCGGAACCATCGGAACGGAAACCGTAAATCAGGATTTCAGTTACAAGGCGAAGTATAGATTCAAATAATTCCTCATTTTCTTTCACCGAGGCAATCTGGCCTCGGTGAATTTCTAAACCCATATCAATCGTTCCGTTGAATCGTTCATCGCCGACGCGATGCGCTCTTTCGTCGGTTTCTCTTCCATTTTTTGATACATTCTTCACTTCGTTTAACAATTTTCAAGAATCGAAAATCCCGATCGATTCATGAGTTTGACGATGTTACAAATAGAAATCATCGAATTCATTTTATAATTAATTTAAAAGAAAGAAGAAAACTCCCGATTTTTTTTTCGATCTTTGTCTCAGAATAAAAACCCTGGTTCTATATTTATTCATCCTTAAGGAGGATCTTAAGTATGAATCGAAAGAAAATAATCCTATCGTTGGTATTACTTTTACTGTTATCCAATTGCGGAGGTAAGAATGACGATGATTCCAAAAACAACGCACTTCTTTTGTTGGCTTTGGAAAATCAAAAAAAACCCGGCATCTCCGGTCTCTACGCTTCTTTGATGGCGTCGCGTAATGGAAACAACGGTGGCGCTCCCGGAAATTATTCCAACGGAAGTGTTTCCCCCTTCGCGGTCGTAGATGAGTCACAACCTTGTCCGAAGAGCGGAAGTATCAAGTTATCCGGTAACGTAAACACGACCAACAATGGAAATCAATTTTCCGTGCAATTCAACGATGTAAAATTCACTTATCTATCCTGTGCCTTGACAGCTCCACAGATCGATTCCTCGAACGGTGCCTCTTCCGAGATGCTCATCGACGGCGAAATTAAGCAAAATGGAACTATGACGATCACGCTCGATCCTAGCTCCAACCAGGATTTGGTAAAGTACAGCGAAGACAGCGTGGTAACGATGAGTTCCGATTCTTATAAGGTAAACGGATCTCTCTATCCAAAATTTGCAATTACCTTCACTTCGAACGGATCGAAGACGACCATCGAGAATGCCAGTGACATGGATAAAGCCGTCATGACCAGAGAAGAAACGGTTCGTGTTACCGGATCGATGGGTGATGAAAAGATCGATACTTCTTTTACCTTCAAGTCTCAATTTAAGTTAAAATGATCTCAATTTCATCGAGGGCCCTCGCCCTCGGTGAAATTATTTTCTTATTCAGTCTTCCTCTAAATCCGCATTCTCCATTTTCGTGCGGGCTTTATCGACTTCGACCGAATGTCGATTTCGTATTTTGTATCAACGAAAAAGAAAAACCGGTTTTCATTCTTTGCTTCTCAAAGATAGCGCTTCGCTTTCGTATATTTATTTTATTCCGCAGGAGCGGATCGGTTGTTACCGCCTCTGAAATGGAATACCCGCCTTACAATGCAATGACGGAAACCAAAAAGAGGAATCAATTCTCCGCCAGGTTTCTTCGTATTAAATTTGCCTTTAGCATGGATTAGAATCGAACCCTTAAAAAAATAGAGTTGAGCGAAATCGAAAAGGGAAACAAGTAGTCCTGCGATGATTTTTATAAAACGTTTACTTCTCGGTTCTTTGGTTTTTGTACTCGGTCTTTATACGATTTGGTCCAATGGCGGACGAACCCCTTCTTTGCCTTCGGTTCAGACACGTTTGGAAAGAACGTTAGTCGACGGTGTCGATTCGGGGAAGGGAAATCTTTTGGGAATTCAACCCTGGATGTTATCCGAAGACTACGCGAGCGCGGATCGATTTCGAGAGAAAATAGAATCGTATCTCCTCGTCGCGAAGGAAAGAGGCTTTCTCAATCCGAAGACGATCGTAGTTTTTCCCGAATATTTGGGGACTTGGCTCGTGGTATCCGGCGAAAAAGAATCCGTCTACGGTGCGGATCGGATGAAAGAAGCAATGGAGAATCTGGTCTTAAGCAATGTTTTTTCTTTCGTCCGGAATTGGTTTCGCTCCAAAGGTGAGGACGGCGTTTCCGACGCGGTCTTTCGGATGAAATCGAAGGAGATGCTCTTCGCTTATCAAAATACGTTTTCCGCTCTTTCCAAAAAATATTCGATTACGATCGTGGCCGGTTCCATTCTTCTTCCGGAGCCGTCCGTCGAAGGCGGTATCATAAGAATCGGGGAAGGTTCTTTGCAAAACGGATCCTTCGTTTTTCTTCCCGACGGGAGCGTAGCGGAGAATTCTTCGTTAAAAATTTTCCCGGTCGACGACGAGAAACCCTTCGTTCGAGCTTCTTCTTTGAAAGATCTCAAGACCGTCTCCACTCCCGCGGGGAAGATTGGAATACTGGTTTGCGCGGATTCCTGGTATCCGGAGGTTTACGAAACATTCAGAAAAGAGAATGTGACTATGGTTCTCGTTCCTTCCTTTGTGGCTCCCGATAAGGCGATGGACGAGATCTGGAAGGGGTACAACGGCTCCGAAAACCCGTCCGATATTCAGAAGGAAGATATCGGAAAGATCCGGGAAGGGCAGGCTTGGTTGAAATACGCCCTTGCCGGCAGGATTTCGAAGTCGGGGGCTTCGTTCGGCATGAACGTGTTCCTAAGGGGTGATCTCTGGGACTTGGGTTCGGACGGAGAAACCATCTTTGTAAGTGGTTCGACTTCGAAAACTCATCCTCGAATTTACGGCGCGAGCATCGTAAATCTCTGGCTGCATTGATCAGAAAAATTTATTTCTTGAAAACTCTTTGGAAAGAATTCTCTTAGTCGCATGTCTCATTCTAACTTTGAAGTCTTTTCAGAAAACTTTATCAACAAACACAAACAAGCTTCCTTAGGAAAGTGGTTCGGTCTCGAATCCCTGAACTTGGACGGAAAGCCCTTCGGAGCTTTCTTTCAAGGGGAGCTCGTTTTAAAACTCGGCGCGGAGAAAATCTCCGAGATCATCGGGCGTTATCCCGGCGCTAAACTTTTCGATCCTTCCGGAAAAGGAAGGGCCATGAAAGATTGGCTTCAGATTCCGAACGAATTTCAGGAAGATTGGGATTCCCTTTCGGAGACCGCTATTCTTTTCGCGCTTTCCAATCTTGGTCCGGCTCCTAAAAAAGCGGCGGTAAAAAAGGCCGCGAAAAAGAAAGCTCCTGCTAAGAAAAAGAGCGCTCCGAAGAAGAAGGCCGCTAAAGCTAAAAAGGCCGCGGTTAAAAAAGCGAAACCTAAAACGAAGGTGAAACCGAAGACCAAGAAAAAGGCCGTGAAGAAAAAAGCGCCTAAGAAAAAAGCAACGGCGAAAAAGCGTAAGAAATAGGATTTATTTCCGAATGTTTGTAAACCTCGAATGGAATCCCGGAGGTTTACAAACGGATCTTCTTTTTTAAATCTTACCTTTAACCGCCCGTCATTTTATTTCCGGTAAAACCTTTCTGATAAAATCCTCCGATTCTTTGAGGATTCTTTCCTTGTCGCTAACCATATATTTTGAAAAAAGAACGTGATCTCCTATCTCCAAACGAACTGCCTTGTTCAAAGGATTCGCTTTCCCATTCTTCTGAATTTTATCAAAAGCGTTTAACATCGATTTTACGGAGGCGGATTTGTCCTGTTCCTGATCGTTCTTATAATAATAAAACATGAGAACCGGCGACGTGATCTGCGAAAAAGGATCCGAGTTTAAAACGAATTCTCTCATATCGGAAACGTTTTGAACTGCGGCGAGATATTGGTCTCGATACCAAAACGCGCTCGAAGGATCCTTTCTTTGCTCCTCGGTCGACTTACGGATTTTTCCGAGAAGCAGATGCGCGAATTCTTTTCCCCAAGAGAATTGATACAATCCTCCGAATGGGTTTGTAAAATCATAGAAGGGAGACGCTAAAATTAAGACCTGCACTTTTTCGGGATACTTCGCCGCGAGATACGTTGCGATCAATCCTCCCATACTGGTGCCGATGAGAATCGTTTTTTTCCCGAGTTTTTCGGTTTCTAAAAAAGAGGTTTCGGCGTCCTGGAGAATTTGATCAAAGCGCGTATCACGATGATCTTCCAAGTTGGTTCCGTGTCCGGGAAGACGGAGGTAGTAGAGATTTGTTTTCAGATCTTTCGCGAGCTTATCCGTTACTTCTTCGCCTTCCGCGCGGGAGGCCCCAAAGCCGTGAATGTAAAGAATCGCAGCCTCCGTTTTTCCGGGAGAATAACGCACCAACTTCTCCTCGTTTCCCGGCCTTGCTTTTTTGGAAAGGCTGATCTGAAGTTTTTCCTTATAGTAAGTGTCGAAGTCGGAATGCAGTTGTGCGGGTTGGTATTCGTATTTCGGAACTTCGGAATAAAATGTTATCACAAGGAAAAGGGCAAACGCTCCCGATATTCCTAATATCCACTTAAGTGTCTTCATCTCTATTTCCCTCTCTCTTCGAATGGAACAATTGAACCGATGGGATTCTTCCGCGCAATAAAAATATAAGAACCTGTCCCAAAGCTGGGACAGGTTCTTGCAGCTTGATCTTTCCGAAAAAATAAAATACGGTTTTGGGACGCCCTGTAAAGAGAATCAGGGAGAAGAATCCGGCGATCCGTCCGTCGCGTTAGTCTTTCTCGACGGAAGGGGTTTCACCGGGGACATCCTGTATCAAAGATTCTTCTTAGAATGAAGGAATTACTTTGGGATGCTCGCAAAAATCGAAAAAAAAGAGCGCTCTTCGTTGGATACGAAGGTTACAAGAATTTTTGTAAGGCGAAATCCGTTTCAGAATGAATCGAACGTTTTGTCCAAGCCCATCCGGCCGGACCCGCGCGATTTTTCAAACGAACGAAATGAGTGGACGTTTGACGATGACGTCTAAAGTTAACGGTAAAGGTAAGAGAATCAATTCGTTGCTTATGAAACGTTTCAGTTGTGACGATTCAAAACTTCTATGGATTTTCAAGAGATGAGTCCGTTCTATAGGCGAGTTCAGATTTGTTTCGATCTCGATCCTCTTGAGAATACCAAAGATCTGTTCATTCTTCGGGAACCGATCGTCAGAAACTTTCACTGGATAAAACAGATGTCTTCCGGCGGTTCCCATGTTACAATATTCTCCGTTCGTATTTCCACACTCTCGAAAGAAAAACAGATTCGCATCGCAGACTGCACAAGCAAAGACCAGTCGAAGGACATAGCAGAAGTTCTCTTACTCGCATTCAGGGACGGCGTTGAGAATTTTATCAAAATCGATAACGAAAGAATTTTTCCGTTTCACGGACTCTGCCTTGACTTACTCGATTTTGTAGATCATCCGGTCGACTTGAAACAAGTAAAATATTCCCAAGCCATCCGCTTGATCCTTCTCGATTTACTTTCGGAACTGAGAACCGGTCGCCTCATCCCCTCTAAACGAATCGACGGACCGATTTGAATCCTCATATCCTGATGAAAGGAATTTTCTCAAAAAATTGCATACTACCGGGAACGCGAATTTCTTTTTTTCCGACTTCGATAATTTTCGAACGCCTCGCAGTGAATTGCAGTTATGAGGTTTGATAGAATTTTTTGTGGTTTATACGCACTTCGTCTAAACACGGTCAGGTTCCGCAGAATCCAGTTTTTTCGGGAATTATACGAAGTTCGCCTAAACGCCGCGATCTCAGTGTGGAACGATTGATAGAATTTTTTGTGGTTTATACGAACTTCGTGTAAACGCGTTCAGGTGCGCAGAATCCAGTTTTCTCGGAAATTATACGCACTTCGCATAAACGCCGCGATCTTCCGTGGGAACAATTGAGAGAATTCTTTGTGGTTTATACGCACTTCGTATAAACGCGTTCACTTCCGCAGAATCCAGTTTATTCGGAAATTATACGAAGTTCGCATAAACGCGCAAAAAAAATCCATTTAGCGATATGAAATAAATTATTAAAATTTTCTTTTGCTTCTCTGGAATTTTTCAAAATTACGAATCAATCTTTTATCAATCTTCAGGGGTTGATCTACGGCATTCTCGTTTAGATCATTCCATTTGCATTTGCGATACCTCTGTTTCAGTGGATCGGCGATCATCGAATCGTTTTCATATCAATCATGGGGGTTCCTCTCGTATTTACGGTCGTAGTCTTGAGGAGAGAGATCGGATCTTGAGTCCCATCCAAGAGTTGATAAGGGAGCATTTTTCCGATTTCTAACGGAAAATGCCTTCCTGCGCGGTTTAGTTCTTCAAAATTTATAAATAAGACATTTTAGTGAATTAGAATATTTTGAATATTTAATTGACATAAAAAGAATATACTCGTGAAATATGCGCGATTTTGAATCAAGAGAAACAAAAAATAGGAGTAAAATATGAAAAAAATCACTTTATTGGTGTCGGTTGCGCTTGCAATCCTCATTATTCAATGTAAAGAGTCAAACAACGACTTAAAGGATACGAGAAGACAGTTGGATGGAACCTGGGTTATGGTAGGTAGCTGCATAGAAGGGGGGCCTACGCCAAGCGCTTGGTTGGAAATTTCGGGAAACAACGTGCGTTCTTGTCAGCAAAGCTCTGGCGCATACAAAACGCTCAAAGGGATTCTTGTGAAAGGTTCGATCGAAGGAAATTATAGGATCGATTGGGAAAACTCGTATCATCAAAACGCTCAATATCCGGTCGGAGTATTGAGATTGCTTTCTTTGGAATCCCAGCCGAATCCGACATGTTATACGCAGAATCCTCAATATCCTCTTCCCTCCGGTTGTAATCAATAGCCCGGATGATCGATCTCCTTCGTTACGTATTGAGAATGCGTAACGGAGTGGAAAATTGATTTCTCCGAACCGCTTCGAGGTCGATCAAAAATCGAATCCATCTCAATCGCGCAGTCCTAAAGAATTCGTTAGGATTCATCGGAAGGAATTATGACGATGAGTTCGAACTTGAGATTCGTCGAAACTTAAAATTCTTCCATTTGTCTCTGATCAAAAAAGAGGCGGTTTCGGCCGTCAGTTTCGATTTTCAGGAATGGATTGCGCTGGCCGGGGATTGATTTAGGATCGGTCGCGAAAAAGAAAACGTCGCTTTAAACAAAAAGAATAAAGGAAGAATCGATGCCGTTTTTGAATCTAAGAATTTTTGAAAATTCAGGGAAATTATTCGTAGTTTTAATGTTAGGCGGCATCGGACTCGCTGCCTGCGATCAAATCCATGTGCAATACGAAGTGTTGAAATACTTCCATAACGGACTTTGGGGACAAGCCTGGTGGGTTGCACCTCAATTCTTTCTTGCAACTTTTCTTATGTATCTCGGAGTTTTTTTGATTCGAAAAGAGACTGGTGAATTTGACGGGAAAAAATTTGTGCTTTCCGTACTTTTGTTTGCGGTCGCCTATTACGCGAGCGGACTATTTGCAACTCGTCCTTACACGCTCGCGGCGGCATATCTCCTTTTTTGGATTTTCAGGATTTTTTTCGAGAAAGAAAGAGAAAGGTTTGTTTTATTTTCCGTGCTTCTTGCAATCTCCGGCACTCTCGCGGAAGGATTGATTTCCAGAGCCGGACTTTTCATCTACATGCAGCCTGATTTTCTTTTGGTTCCCATCTGGCTTCCGGGTTTGTATCTTCACGGAGCCCCTCTGATTTGGAATCTCGCTTCCTGGATTCGTAAATGAAATCCGCTTGAACGACAAGGGTTTTTAGCTCTTGCCCGCGAATTCAAATGCGTTCTAAGAATAGGATATGATTTAGATTTTGCATCGAATGCTTTTTTTAAAATTCGAGATCCCGAAAGATTGCAAACAAGTAGAATATAATAAATACATTATGCTTCTTCTTTTATCGCTCACGGAGAAGATGAAATAGGATAAAACTTAAAAATATTTTACCGAGATTCGCCGAACGATCACTTGGAAAGAGCGTCATGCGGACCTGAAAATCCCGGCCGAATGAAAACGATGAGATCGGAATCCGTCCATGTAATTCTGTTTTTGAGTATCAGTTGAGATTGGGAACTCGAAATCAATCTCTTTTTGCACAAGGCAGCCTTGAGGGAAGTATAACGTTTTTATAAAATGTTTTTTTAATAGATATGTCCGTCTTCAATATGAAAGGAAACGCCAGGCATCACATAGATTTCGTTCACGGTCTGTTTATAACTTGAGGAAAGTTCGGCAAATCCGATTCCCTGGCTTCCCGCCGTATAATCCGCTCTTGCAATCGAACCGACCGTGTCTCCGAAGTAAGAATTGTATTTTCTTTTGATATCTTGTCTAACGATGCCGATGTCTAAAGAAAATCTGCAATATCTTAACGACGCTTCTAACATGAAAATCGTCCCAGTATCCTTTGCGTTTCCCGCATAGATTGGAATCGCACCTAAATAAGTTCCTTGTCCGTTCGCATTTTGTTGTTCTAAGATCTGAGAACCGAAGAGTGAAAAATTGCCCTTTCTGTTGAGAAGCTCGAATCGGGAACGGATTTCCAACCAGGGAAGCACTTTGGCCTTCATAAAGATTCCCGGAAGAATTCCTGACATCGTATATTCCGCGTTAACGCTTCCTCCTATGCTCCAAGTGATCTGATTCGGATTCGGTTCCGTTTCTCTGGTTGTGGAATAAGAGCCGAAGCTGATTTCGTCCCTTTCGGAATAACGATGGATTCCGATCGAAGGGCCGATCATGAACCAGCTCAAGACCGGATGTGTATAAGAAATTCTTAATGTTTTAGAGATTCCTCGGAAGTTGATCAATCGTTTTCCCTCGAAAGCCGACGCGTAGTAACGATCGGATCGCGGAGATAGAAAATTTACGGAGGCCGGATTTTCTCTGCCGTATTTCCCGGAAATCCCGTCCTGGCTCAGTATAAGATCGATTTTATTTTTCCATCCGTAAGAGATATCCGTATGTTGCGAGAATATATCCAAATTCTTCGCTTCCGTAAAAGGGATCGCAAGAGGCGCCCCCGGGTCGCCGATCTGTCTGAACAGAGAATTTTTTAACCACGAAGGTCCGGTCTCGTCCAGAATCGCGGGACTAAGATCTCCCATTCCGGCGCCAATTCTAAAACGAAGTCTGTGATCGAAAGACTCCAGGTAACGCTGCATCGATTTTCCCGGAACCGCGGACGCCTGCCGATTCGAGTCGGGGTTTCCGCTTCCGTCCGCGTTCGGTCTTGTTTCGTTTTGTGCGTTTATGAGAGAATTAAAAAATAAGAATATTATAATAATTAAAAATCTTCTTTGAGTCGTTTTCAATGAATCATTCCTTAGGGCTTAAATCGATCGTCACGCGTTTATAAGACTAAACGGACCGTTCCTACGTAGATTTCGGTTCTTCTGTTTCTAGGTTCTGCGAGCATCGTGTCGACGATCTTGAATTTGTCCGCGTAACCGTCGACTTCTCCGAATCTATTTTCAGGGAGATTGTGTTTTTTGGATAATTCAGATTTAACCGAATTGGCTCTCGCTTTACTCAGAGTTAGGTTTGCGTAAAAATATCCCACACTGTCCGTATGTCCTCCGACTCTGACTTTTGTCTCGGGATACGCGTTCATCGCGTCCGCGATTTTTTCGATCAGAAGTTTTGCGGCCGGGGTAAGAGTCGCTTTTCCGGTCGGAAAGGAAACGTCTCCGTCGATCATCAAAAGTATTTCCCTTAATTTTTTATTCTCATCCGTCACTCTTTTTAATGCGATTCCTTTCGTTTCCAAGCCGTCGGCGACCGTATCAAATTTGGTTCCGCTATATTCGAAGTCGGCTTTGATTCCGGTATAAACCTTTTCCAAATAATTAGGAGTTCCTAAATCTTCGAGCGCGCCTTCGGGTAATCTTCCCAACGCCTCTTCTCTAGAGCCGCTTTCTATGGGTTCCGGACTGGTCGGGGGGCAGCCGCAGAATTTTCGAAAGGCCGAGGAGTTAGTGAAATCTTTTACGCTGCTCGAAAGTCCGGAGCAAGAAACGGCAAAAAGAAGAATCAAGAGCGAAGCGCATAACGTTCCAAAAGTTCTCTTTCCTTTTTTGTAGGAATTTTTCCATAAGAATCCGGTCTTGCGTTTTATGCGGTCTTGGGTCGTGCGAGCGCGGCTCGGAAGATTACGATTTTGTTTCATTCTGATTCCGAATAAATAGATTCAAATTATTGAATGTAGATCCCGAATAAGGGTTGGGATTGCCTTTTCTACGGAATTGATTCCAATTTATTTAGACTTTTCGACGTATTATTTGAATGAAACTAACGTTTTGAGCTGAAAAAAATAGATAAAACGGTTGATTCTTTCCGCTTATTTCGTCTCAAGAATCCATCTATTTTATTTCCGGATTTATAAGTTTCATGATCAAAAAGATTCGCATTTCTTTCACTTCTTCCGTTCTTTCCAAAGTTCTTCTTCTGAATCTTAGCTCCTTACTTCTTTTTTCGCCCATGATTTCTTGTAAAAAGGTGAGTGACGCAGCGAGTTATGCGCTCTTTGGAATCAGCGAACAACTGATCAATCTCCTGAATACGCCCACGGGACTTCCTATTTCGCTTCCCGCGGGGCTTGTCGCCGGTTGTCCTTCCGGCACTTCCACTTCGATTCTTACGATCGGGAATTGTTTCGACGACGGTAAGGATAAGTCGATTTCGGGTTTTATAGTCACAAAATCGGGAGGTTCTTCGTGTTCCGCTCCGGAGATTTATAGCCCGACGATCGCCCTCAATTCTTTACTTTCGTCTTTGGCAAACGATTCCACTTCGGCGGAATCTCCTCCTCCCTCTCCTTCTTTTGCGTCCTACAGTTTGATCAATCTCGGGTCCGTTTCTTCCGGCGCTCAGTCCGCGAGGTTTATCCTTCAGACCGATCAACAAAGAACGACGGAGTGGGTCCGCAACGAAATTCAGAAGAAAATTTTTAACGATGGTTCGCAAAACATCGGTACTACGAGCGGGGCTTCGACGGACACTTCCTTTATCGTTACGATTCGCGCGACTGCGACCGGAAACAGTTGTACCGCAACTGTGGATACGAAATACGAAGTTACGGTCGTGAGAGCGGGGGCTTGGGATCTTTATTCTTCTCTCGTGGATGGAAATTTGGGAGGAGGCGGTTCCTCTCCTCCGGATCTGAGAAACGTTTCCTGCACTTGGAGGGAAACACTTCCCACAAAGGCTCCTCCTAAGGCTGACTTTTTATTTGTGATCGATAACTCGGATACGATGACTCCGATCCAGACCGCGATCAAAAGTAAGATGGTCGCATTTTTCGATCGGGTTTCCACGGTCGGTCTCAACGCAAGGATTGCGGTGATCACGACGGACAGTTGGAAACTTCAGTCTCCGAGCGGAGACAATGGTAACTGGTTGGACGTGAGTTCTTCGACGGATCGCACGACTTTCACGGACACGTTAAACGCCATTGGTAACAACGGAGGCCAGTTCGAGTCAGGAATTTTTATGGCTACGAGAGCTTTGATGAACAGTTCCTCAGGCGGCACGAGCTGTACGGGCGTACAACCTTATTGTTCTTCGAGCGGAAGAACTACGAACGGCGACAAATGTTCGATCACTTCCGTCGCTTCGGAAGATCCCTGCAACGCGACGAACCAGAACGCCTGGAGTAAAAAAGTAGGTTTGGGCAGGAGTTCCGTTCCGACCGCGGTCATCATCATCACCGACGAAGGGGACATGTACAATCACTGGGATAGTTTTAATGCGACATTCGGTGCAAAGATGACTCCCTGGGGGCCTTTGGATTCTCCTCCGGATGTTTTCCCCACCCAGAGATCGGTAACGTTCCCTACGAGTCCATTGTATTACAACGCCGGAAGCGCGGGAACTCCGGTTCTGGGGAGCGGGAGAACTTATACTGACTTTTTGGATTCTTTGAGAAATACTTCTACGGGCGTAACGGGAACTCCTTCGATCAACGCGATCTTGAATCTTTTTGCGGACCGCGCGAATACGAAAGTCTACGGGATTATTGCTCTCAATTCGCAAAATAACGATTATACGACGATCGATACGGCAAAGAGTATCGATCCTTCCGCTTACTCGAGTTCGACTCTGACGAATTTTCACACAAAGACCGAAGTTTTTTGCAAAGGGGAGATCACGAGTTCCACACAATGGGCGACGAGCGGACAGGTGGCGCACTATAGAACACTCGCCAACATCGGAAATACGTCTCTCACAAATCAACTTTTGAATACTCCGAACAATTTGGGTCGAGACGACATGGTTTATTCTTTAAAAGATATCGCGACTACGAGTGGAGGAGGGGTCACATCCTTGTGCGGAACTTCGAACAGTATTAGCAATTACTTAAATTCCATCGTGGACAGTATGGTCGCGCTCCAAGGCGGATATCCTGTGGGAAAATACGACGCCGTTTGGAATCGAACCGTAACTTCAGGAAATCCGAACACAGCGTTATTTCCTACTGGAACCGCTCCGACCACCGGAAACATAAGTCCTGGAAGCGTGAAGTTGTATGCCATTTCCGATACTAGAAATATCGACGGAACCGATTTTATAACCGCGAATTTGGTTCCGACGGGAACTCAAACGGCGACTAACGCAACCGGATTTAGTTACACGATGATCAACGGGAATCTTGTCTTTACGAAATATTCGGGATTTACGAATCTTCCGGCCGGCGCGAGCGTAAACCGAATCCTGGGTTTAGAATATAAATATACTTGGAAGGACACGACCGCCGCGGGAAACACAAACACAACGGTCGGAAACGCGGCGAATTGTCCGGCGTATCCGATCGCTTCCTCGGACACGGCGAGTCCATTAACGCCCATTAGTCGGAGAATCTTCGTTTCAGCAAGCACGCATAACGGCAATTTCGGCGCGGACGCGAATGCGGCGGTTACCGCCGCCGATGCCTTCTGCAACGCGGACGGAAACAAACCTTCCACGGGAACTTACAAGGCTTTGTTGTGGGTGGGAACGGTCCGAAATCCGGCGACGACGGATTGGCCTTTGAAATCGAAGGTCGCCTATTTTCAGTCAGGCGACAATCGAACCTGGGTCGGAACTACGGACGTAAATAAAAAGTTTCCGTTCCCTCTCGTTTCCGGCAACGGGAACGCCGCCGACGGAGTTTGGACCGGAATCGACATCGCAGGGACCGGGCCTTGGACCTGGTCGGAAGACACGAATACTTGTAACGGTTTTACGAGCACGGCGGGAACGGGTTCGACCGGAACCGCGAACGCAAGCACGGTTTCCGGATTTGACGATAACACGGGAGACAACTGTAACAACGCAAAGAAGATTTACTGCGTCGAGCAATGATCCAAGAAGAATCCGGCTTCATTGGAACGACAAAGAAAGTCCAAACAAAAAAAATTGAAATCGGACTTAAAGTCCCTGTGGAGCAATAGGAACGGGGACTTTTTGTGGAAAAAATTCTGAGATTGGAAGTCGAGCATCTGTTCAAAACCTAAAAATGTAGGAACTCATACTTCTTGGAATGATCCAAAGCCGATTCAAAATCACCAAAAAAAGGAAAGGTTGTAATCTGTAGGAACTCACACAAAAAATTCAAATTTTATAAAATGGAATCCTTTCCGTCCTTCGTGGAGTTTCGGAAGAGAGGGCCTTTGTTTTTTGGAAGGAAAGTCTAGATTTCAAACAAGTCGGCTTTTAGGAAGATTGAGAATGCGGATTCGTTCTCGAAAAAATAAACAGATAAGAATATTCTAAAATTTTAATATTTTCGCATATTTTTTAAGATCGGAATCTTTTAAAAGGACGGAAGCCCTTCTAAAAAAGAAAGTCGGGTGTTCCTAGAGATTTAGGAGAGGAATCTGGAAGAAATTCTTAAAAAATAGAAAGAAAGAACTTTTTTCGATGCTTGCGTTCCAATGGGATTTTAATCCGAGTGAAATTTTGAAAAAATAAAAGGGTAAAAAGTCGGCATCTTGAATTCGCAACGATCAATCGTTCCTAAAAATGTTCGAAACCGGAACGTTCGAATTTTATTTCGGAACCGTTGGTAAAATAACGGACTCCTTTCCAGTTTGGGTTGGTCGTTCCTATCTTTACGATCGGAATCCCGCATAACGTGTTCGGGAGTTCCTGAGGGCTTAAGAATAGAAGTTCCAATTCTTCTCCCGAACCCAGGGCTTCCTCCAAATTCAAAAAAGAAGAAGTTCCTTCGGGGAGCGGAATTTTCTCGAGAAAAATCGCAAGACCTAGAGAAGAAGAGGCGGAAAGTTTGGAGAGATCCTGGAGAAGCCCGTCGGTGAGATCCATACAAGAAGAAATCGAAAATTGTTTCGAAAGCGCTCCCGCGACTTCCAATCTCGATTTCGGGGTGAGATGTTTTTTCAATGCGAAACTTCGGAGCGGATCGGGAACCTCGACTTGTTTCGTAAGAATCTTATAACCGAGCAGAGAAAGACCGACCGATCCGGTGAGATAGAGAAAGTCCCCCTCTTTTCCGCCGGAACGTTTCCAGGGAAGAGTGGAAGTCCCGACGAGTGTAAGAGTCAAATTGAGGGAAGGCGAGCGATATGTGTCTCCCCCGCAGAGAGAAATTCCGTAGGAGGAAAGAGTTTCTCCGAGAGTTTGAGAGAAGGGAATCATCCATTCTTCCTTTGAGAATTCGGGGCTGAGCCCGAGGTTTAAAAACGCTTTTGTCGGAACTCCACCGCCGGCGGCGATGTCGGAGACGTTGACTTCCACGAGTTTGATCGCGATTTCTTTAGGGCCGCTCCATTCGGTGCGAAAATGAGTTCCTTCGCAGATCGTGTCCGTCGTGTAGATCCGACCTTCTTCGTCCAGATAACAGTCGTCAGTCTGTGCCAAGCCGGGAGGATAGAGGGCGCGGATGATTTCCGATTCTTTCAAATTTGAATTTTCCTTCAAAAACCTTGACTTTCTCTGATTTCGGATCAGTCTGAGAGACTATGAAACGAATCATTCTATTCTATTCTTTGATCCTCCTTCCGTTTGTCGCCGGATTTTCGGAAGAATCGGCCAAAAACCAAAACTGTTCTTACACTTATGATCATTCCTCTACGAAGTTCGGATGGAAGGCGTTTAAGTTTACGGAGAAGAGCGGAGTCGGAGGTTCTTTCGATAAGATCGAAGTGGACGGAACTTCGACCGGAAAGTCTCCCGAAAAAGCGTTGAAGGGATTGAGTTTTACGATCGATCCGAACACGATCAATTCTTCGAATAACGAAAGGGACGCAAAGATCAAGTCCGCATTCTTTTATCCTCTCAAGAAGAATGGAAAGATCGAAGGGAAGGTTCTGAGTGCGGAGTTGAATTCCGACAAAAAAACGGGGAAGGGAGCGATCCAACTTCGGTTCAACGGGGTGACAAAAAAAATCGACGTAAACTTTTCCGTTTCGGAAGAATGGCAGATAGAAGCGACGACCAAGATCGAACTCGGAGATTTCAAAGCTCTTTCTTCGGTAGAGGCTTTAAACAAGGTCTGTAGCGATCTTCACAAAGGAAAGGACGGAGTATCGAAACTCTGGCCCGACGTGGACCTGACGATTTCAACAAAACTGAAGAGCGAATGTAAATAGAAAAAAGAAATTTTGGGCGGCTCCCGCTTCGTCTCCGGAAGAAATTAGATTTTTTGAATGAACCCGCGGGACCGGGGGCTCTCCGCTCCGGTCCTCCGGACCCCGCTCGATCCCTGCCGCTGCGCCCCATAGGAAGCAGAGGCACTGAGTTCAACGAACGGAAGTGAGAGGCCGCTGCGCCCCATAGGAAGCAGAGGCACTGAGTTCAACGAACGGAAGTGAGAGGCCGCTGCGCCCCATAGGAA